>NZ_JAGQCD010000049.1 GCF_024345975.1 Cyanobium sp. Cruz-8D1
TGGAGGGCGCCTGTGCGGTCGTCCTCGGAGATGTCCCAGAAGACGTAGGCCCACTGGGGATCACGGGGCAGGAAGACGACGCGGGTCTCGGCGGCGGGCCGGGGGGCCGGGGCCATGTCGGCCTCGATGCGCTCAAGGCTCCGCCCTTCCCCCTCCTCCACCTGGCGGGTGCTGATGGCCTCCACCAGTTCCTCCTTGGACTTGCGGCTGTACAAAGAAACGCCGAGGTCACTGGCAATCTGCCGCAGCTGGCGCAGCGTCATCATCGCCAGGGAGGTCAGCGTCTTCTGGCTCACAACATCAGAATTCGTTTGGGATCAGTTTGAAGGAGCTTTCTCCTCTTTGGGCGGGACCGGTTCCCGGTGGTCAGGATCCACTGACGGCTTGAAGCGTGCCTGGCTGCCCATGGACGAGTCCACGACTGAAAAGGCCCCGCAGCGGTGACGCTGCAGGGCCCAGGTGGAAGCTCTGGTGGAATCGGCCCGAGCTCAGCGACCGATGCTGCGGTAGGG
This sequence comes from Cyanobium sp. Cruz-8D1, assembly GCF_024345975.1. Taxonomy (GTDB): domain Bacteria; phylum Cyanobacteriota; class Cyanobacteriia; order PCC-6307; family Cyanobiaceae; genus Cyanobium. Next base: position 513 of record NZ_JAGQCD010000049.1, read on the forward strand.
AACCTTGGCGAGGTAGTCCATGCCGGTGTTGCCGGCAGCGGCGCCGCCGACGCCACGCAGGGCGGGCAGGGTGCGGACCCAGGGCAGGTAATCCTGCGGGAAGCCACCGCGGCGCTGCTGGGCACGCTCCGGGAAGCTGCGGGTCTTGCCGGTGTAGACGATCTGGGGGAAGCCCAGGATGCCGCGGTAGTACGACTCGTAGCGGGGAGAGGTGAGGTTGAAGGGGGTCTCACCGACCTGACGGGAGCCCACCACCCGGTTGCGGTGGAAGGGCACGGTGTCGTAGCCGAAGGCGTCGAGGTACTCCTGGGAGTCGAGGATGTCGTCGACCATGCCGCGGACCCCGCGGGTCATCAGCACGGCGGACCAGGCAATCTCCTCGGACTTGCCGTAGACCTGGCGGCCCAGGAGCTTCTCGACCAGGTGGCGGGCCACCCGGTAGTTGCTGTTGAGGTTGTAGAAGCTGCGGTTGAAGGTGTCCGACAGACACAGCGAGCGGATGAACTCCCGCACGTTGATCTGGCCGTCCCGCAGCTGGGACTCAAGGGTGCGGTCGCGGTCGACCTTGAAGGCATGGAAGAAAATCTGGCGGTAAGCCGCTTCGATCACAAAGTTCTGATCTTCCCGGTCCATGGCCTTGTCCATGGAGGCAGCCTTGGGGTCCTCGTCGGAACCCACCCGGAACGGCGTCACACGCGAGTTCTGGGTTGTGGGGGCGTACTTGAGGAGTGGAAGAGCCACGCGTGGTCCGGCATCCGTCGATGGGGATCGTAGAAGTAGGGCCGCGGCGCCCCCGGGCGCGGAAGGGGAGGGCTCACAGTCCGTAACGTTGGGCACACCCCCAGCGACGCCGATCTCACCAGCCCAGGGCTGACAGGCAGGCGGTTTCGGGGCTGGTTGTGGCGCTGGCTGGGGGCGCCGAATCGCCTGCCGTCTCGCTGGGGATCCGGGTCTCGACGCAGAAGGAGGCGGTGTTGGAGAGCCCCTCGACCGTGCTGGTGCGCAGGCGCACATCGGGCCCGGCGAAGCTGAACCGCTCCAGGCTGTTCATCGTCTCGTAGCTGGTGGTGAGCAGCAGGCCGTCCCGGTCGTCCATGGCGAAGTGACCGGCCACCGGCGCCGTTTCGGCGTAGCCGCGGTCGCGCAGCAGCAGGCCCTGGCGGCCGCGTGGATCGTTGGGGATCAGGCCGAAGACGCTTTCGCCTTCGTGGGCTTCGCCGGCCTTGTCCCAGGCCATCGAGCCGCTCCAGCGCACCCGGCAGCCGCCCACCAGGCCGCCCGGATCCTGGCCGTGCAGGACGGCGATCGCCTCCAGGCGCGGATCGGCCGCCTCCAGCTCCACCACTTCAATGAAGGAGCCGCCCGCTTCGGCGCGCCGGTGCAGCAGGTGGTGGCTGCTGCGCTGGGAGCGCCAGCGGCCGCAGCTGAGCCGGAAGAAACTGATGGCGTCGGCGATGGATCCGCTCACGGGGCCTCAGGCGAAGGGGCGCGATCAGGCGATGATCGCAACTCTCCCACCCTCCTGCGGCCCCTTGTCCGCCGCTCCCGTCGCCGCCGGCCTGGCGGCCGCGTTCTGCTGGGCCTTCGCCAGCCTGCTGTGGCGCCGGCTGCCCACCTCCCTCTCGGCGGCCCGGCTGAATCTGCTCAAGAACCTGCTGGCGGTGGCCCTGCTGCTGCCGCTGGCCCTGGCGCTGCCCTGGCAGCTGGCGCCGCGCTCGCTGCTGCTGCTGGCCCTCAGCGGGGTGCTGGGGATCGCCCTGGGGGACACGCTGTTCTTCGCGGCCCTGCGGCGGCTGGGCACCCGGCGCACCCTCACCATCGATGCCGGCGGTCCGGCGGTGACCAGCCTGGCGGGGGTGGCGCTGCTGGGGGAGGTGCCCCGGCCGGCCCAGTGGCTGGGGATCGGGCTGATCAGCCTGGCGGTGCTGCTGGTGGTGCATCAACGCGCCCCCCGGCAGGACCAACCGGAGGGCTCCGAAGCGGCCGGGGTGGCCCTGGCCCTTGGGGCCCTGGCCTGCGGCAGCGGCGGAGCGCTGCTGGCGCGGGCGGGGCTGCTGGCCGGGGGGCCGGAACCGCTGCAGGCCGCCACCCTGCGGCTGGGGGCGGCGGCGCTGGTGATGCTGCCGTTGCTGGTGGGGTTGCCGCGGGCCGCCCATGGCCCCCGGCCGGCCGGCCGCCGCTGGCCCCTGGCCCTGGCGGCCACGCTGCTGGGCACCAGCGCCGGGATCGCCCTGCAGCAGACCGCCCTGGCGGGTCTGCCGGGGGGGCTCGCCGTGGCCCTGCTGTCGACGGCGCCGGTGATGGCCCTGCCGCTGGCGGCCCTGGAGGGGGACAGGCCCGGCTGGCGCGGGGTGGTGGCGGCAGCCGCCGCCCTGGCCGGGGTCAGCCTGGTGGCGGGACTGGTGGGGCTGCCGGGGGCCTGACGCGCCGGTCGGCCTCTTGGGAGGCCCAATGGATCAGGTCGGGAAGGTCGAGGGCCAGGGGCTCCCGCCCGGCGGCGGCGGCGATGGCCTCGAGCTGCTGCCCCACCCGCTCCATCTGGCCCAGGAAGGCCTGGGCGAAGCGGGCGTCTTCACGGATCACCGGCTGCTGCAGGGCCCAGGCTTCGATCGCCCCGGCCGCAGGCAGCCCGCCGCTGGGGTGGCCGGCGATGGCCTGCAGGGTGCGCAGGCCATGGGCCAGCAGCCGCAGGTGGTGGCGTTCCAGGGTGGGGAGCAGGCTGGCCTCCAGCTCTTGCAGCTCGTCAGGGCTGAGCACGGCTCAGGTGGCCGGGGCGGGGCTGGCAGCCAAGGGGGCGATGCGGAAGCCGCAGCTGTGGCCGCCCTCGAGGCGCCAGTGGACGCGATCCACGGCGCAGTCCGGGAAGGTGTGGCGGATCAGGCGCAGTTCCTGGTCGCAGACCACCGGGTATTTTTCGGCGATGCGCACCACGGAGCAGTGGAACTCGCTGATGACCCAGGCAGGTGTGGCGCCGCTGGAGTTGGGGTCGTCGTCGCGGCGGCATTCGGCCACGTAGCCCTCCTTGCGCCGCAGTTCCACCAGCCGCTCTAGCCGCTGGCCCAGGGGGCCGCTGCCGATCAGGCGGCGGTAGTCGGCGGCCTTCTGTTCGGCCTGCTGGCGCAGCACCAGCTCCAGGGTGTCGGCGGGCAGGTTTTCGGTGAGGGTATGGAGCAGGCCGAGGGCGAAGTTCTCGCTGCCGTCGGGGAAGCGGCCCTGGCCCTGGGCGGTGAGCCGCCAGCGGTTGCTGGGCCGGCCGGGACCTTCATGGGAGGGGCTGGCTTCCACCAGGCCGTCGTCCTCGAGGCTGCGCAGGTGACGGCGCATCGCCTGCACCGACACCCCCAGGGATCCCGCCAGCTGGGCCGCCGTGGCTTCCCCTTCCCGGAGCAGCACCGACAGGGCTGCCTCCCGGGTGGGATGGGCCCCTTCGACAGGGCCGGCCGCGGGGGCGGGTGACTGGGCGGGGGCGCTCATGACGGGCATCTGACCAAAACACCATGCCACGCACTCAAGGGGAACGGGGGCCCGGCCGTGGTGCCCGCCGGGGCGTCACAATGGCCCCTCCATACCGCCAATGGACTGCGCCTGTGCCTTAGGCTCCCGTAGTAACGAAACCAAAATGTTTCGTTATTCGATCCACCGGTGCGCGCAACCGACGCTCTGCCCATGACCGACGCCTCCACCACCACGACCCCCGCCGCCGGTGCCGAAAGCCTGGAGGTGATCCGCCGTTTCGCGGAAACCTACGCCCAGCGCACCGGCACCTACTTCTGCAGCGATCCGGGGGTCACCGCCGTGGTGCTTGAGGGTCTGGCCCGCCACAAGGACGAGCTGGGTGGTGCTCTCTGCCCCTGCCGCCACTACGAAGACAAGGAGGCCGAGGTGGCCCAGGCCTTCTGGAACTGCCCCTGCGTGCCGATGCGGGAGCGTAAGGAATGCCACTGCATGCTCTTCCTCACCGAAGACAACCCCTTCCGCGGCGAGGAGCAGACCATCAGCCTCGAAGACATCCAGACCCTCACCGCCGGCTGAACCGGCCCCTTTCCCCCATGGCGAGCAGCGCAACCGTCGGCGATCTGGTGAGCCAGCCGTACAAGTACGGCTTCGTCACCGACATCGAAACCGAGAAGATCGCCAAGGGGCTCAGTGAAGACGTGGTGCGGCTGATCTCCGCCAAGAAGAACGAGCCCGCCTTCCTGCTCGATTTCCGTCTGCGCTCGTTCCGTCAGTGGCTGCAGATGGAGGAGCCCGACTGGGCCACCCTGGGCCATCCGCCGATCGACTACCAGGAGATCATCTATTACGCGGCGCCCAAGCAGCAGGAGAAGAAGGCCAGCCTCGATGAGGTGGACCCCAAGCTGCTGGAAACCTTCGAGAAGCTCGGCATCCCTCTGAGCGAGCAGAAGCGCCTCTCCAACGTGGCGGTGGATGCGGTGTTCGATAGCGTCTCGATTGCCACCACCTACCGGGAGAAGCTGGCCGAGCACGGCGTGATCTTCTGCTCGATCAGCGAGGCGGTGAAGGACCACGCCGACCTGATCGAGAAATACCTCGGCACGGTGGTGCCCGGCAACGACAACTACTTCGCTGCCCTGAATTCGGCGGTGTTCAGCGACGGCTCCTTCGTGTTCATCCCGAAGCGGGTGGAATGCCCGATGGAGCTTTCCACCTATTTCCGCATCAATTCCGGCGACACCGGCCAGTTCGAGCGCACCTTGATCGTGGCCGAGGAAGGGGCTTCGGTGAGCTATCTGGAGGGTTGCACGGCGCCGATGTTCGACACCAACCAGCTGCATGCGGCGGTGGTGGAGCTGGTGGCCCTCGATGACGCCTCGATCAAGTACTCCACGGTCCAGAACTGGTATGCGGGCGATGAAAACGGCAAGGGGGGCATCTACAACTTCGTCACCAAGCGGGGCCAGTGCCGCGGCGACCGCAGCCACATCAGCTGGACCCAGGTGGAAACGGGCTCGGCGATCACCTGGAAGTACCCCAGCTGCGTGCTGCAGGGGGCCGATTCGGTGGGCGAGTTCTACTCGGTGGCCCTCACCAACAACCGCCAGCAGGCCGACACCGGCACCAAGATGATCCACGTGGGCCCCCGCACCCGCTCCACGATCGTGAGCAAGGGGATCAGCGCCGGCCACTCCTCTAACAGTTACCGGGGGCTGGTGCAGCTGGGGCCCAAGGCCGTGGGCGCCCGCAACTACAGCCAGTGCGATTCGATGCTGATCGGCGACCAGGCCGCCGCCAACACCTACCCCTACATCCGCTCCCAGCAGCCGGACGCCAGCATCGAACACGAGGCCAGCACCTGCCGCATCTCCGCCGACCAGCTCTTCTACCTGCAGAGCCGGGGGATCGCCTTCGAGGAGGCGGTGTCGATGATGGTGAGCGGCTTCTGCCGCGACGTGTTCAACCAGCTGCCGATGGAGTTCGCCGCCGAGGCCGACAAGCTGCTGGCCCTCAAGCTCGAGGGTTCGGTCGGCTGATCCCGGCCCATGGCCACCCCGGCCGCCCCAACGCTTTTTTCCCCGTCCCTTCCCTGCCCTTTTCCCCCCCGCCGTGATCCGCCCCGACGCTCCCGTCCTCCTCGAGATCCGTGATCTCCAGGCCCGCGTGGAGGACCAGCCCATCCTCAAGGGGGTGTCCCTGACGATCCGCGCCGGCGAGATCCACGCGGTGATGGGCCGCAACGGCAGCGGCAAGAGCACCCTCTCCAAGGTGCTGGCGGGCCACCCGGCCTACACCGTCACCGGCGGCACGGTGCGCTACGTGGGCGACGACCTGCTGAGCCTGGAGCCCGAGCTGCGGGCCAGGGCCGGCCTGTTCCTCGGCTTCCAGTACCCGGTGGAGATTCCCGGGGTGAGCAACCTGGAGTTCCTGCGGGTGGCCACCAACGCCCGCCGCGCCGGCAAGGGGGAGGAGGAGCTCGACACCTTCGCTTTTGAGGATCTGGTGCGCGAACGGCTACAGGTGGTGCAGATGGATCCGGCCTTCCTGGAGCGCAGCGTCAACGAGGGCTTCTCCGGCGGCGAGAAGAAGCGCAACGAGATCCTGCAGATGGCCCTGCTCGACCCCCTGGTGGCGGTGCTCGACGAGACCGACTCCGGCCTCGACATCGATGCCCTGCGCATCGTGGCCGGTGGCGTGAACCACCTGGCCGGCCCCGACAACGCCACCCTGCTGATCACCCACTATCAGCGTCTGCTGGACGTGATCACCCCTGATTACGTGCACGTGATGGCGGTGGGCCGGATCCTGCGCACCGGCGGCAAGGAGCTGGCCCTGGAGCTGGAGGAGCGCGGCTACGACTGGGTCGACGCTGAGCTGGCGGCCCTGGAGCGCACACCGGCGGAGGTGGGCTGAGATGGTGGCCGCTTCGCTCTCCACCCCCACGGCCGCCGCCGGCGCCGGTCCGGGCGGCTGGGTCACCGCCCTGCTGGCGGAAGCCGCCAGTGGCGCCGATGCCCTGGCGGCCAGCCGCGAGCGGGCCGCCCAGGCCCTGGCGCAGACTCCGCTGCCAACGCGGCGTGATGAGGCCTGGCGCTTCACTGACCTGGCGCCGCTCACCGGCCTGAAGCCTTCGCTGCTCAGCCCGGCCCCGACGGCTCAACCGGAGCCGGCGGGCGGAAGCTTGCGGCTGACCCTTAATGGCCACAGCGATCCCCTCGCTGGGATCAACCTGCCGGCGGGCCTCGAGCCCATCAGCGGCGACGGGCTCAGCGAGAGCCTGGGCCAGGTGCTGGCCGCCACCGGCAGTGCTGGGCTGTGGCCGGTGCTGCTCAACGGCGCCACGGCGCAAAATGTGCTGGCCCTGCGGGTGCGAGGCACAGTTGCCACCACCCTGGAGCTGGTGAGTGACGCTGGCGCCGACGAGGGGATCCTGCCCCTGCGGCTGCTGCTGATTCTTGAGCCGGATGCTTCTTTGGAGGTGCTGCAGGTGCACCGCAGCGGTGGCCCCAACCTCACCAGCGTGGTGCTGGAGGCCCGCCTGGGTGAGGGCGCCGAGCTGCGCCACGGTCTGCTGGCCCCCGGCGCCGAAGCGGCCTGCCTGCTGGCCACCGTGGCGGTGGAGCAGGCCACGGGCAGCCGCTACAGCGGCGTGAGCGCCCACGGTGGCTGGGCCCTGGGGCGGCTGGAGCCGCGGCTGGTGCAGCGCGAGGGGGCGGCCCACAGTGCCCTCAAGGCGCTGCAGCTGGCCGATGGCCGCCAGATCAGCGACACCCACAGCCAGATGGTGTTCGAAGGTCCGGACGGGCGGCTGGAGCAATTGCACAAGGCGGTGGCTGACGGCCAGGGCCGCAGCGTGTTCAACGGGGCGGTGCAGGTGCCCCGTGCAGCCCAGCGCACCAATGCGGCCCAGCTGAGCCGCAACCTGCTGCTGTCGGATCGGGCCCGCATCGACACCAAGCCCGAGCTGGAGATCGTTGCCGACGACGTGCGCTGCGCCCATGGAGCCACCGTGAGCCGGCTGCAGCAGGACGAACTCTTCTACTTGCAGAGCCGCGGCATCGCCGCCGACCAGGCGGCCCGGCTGCTGCTGCGTGGCTTCTGTGAGGAGGTGCTGCAGGCGCTGCCCGCTGCCGCTGCGGCCTGGCAGCCCCTGGCCAGCCTGCTGGGGGAGCAGGGCCGATGACGGCGACCTCCACCAACTCCCCGATGATCACGGCCCCACCGATGGGCGGTGCGCCGCTGGTGGCCGACCTGGCGGTGCAGACGCGGCCCGATTTCCCGCTGCTGAGCCAGACGGCCTGCCTGGGGCAGCCGCTGATCTACCTGGATTACGCTGCCACCAGCCAGAAGCCGCGCCAGGTGCTGGAGGCGCTGCAGCAGTACTACAGCCTTGATAACGCCAATGTGCACCGCGGCGCCCACCAGCTGAGCGCCCGCGCCACCGACCATTTCGAGGCGGCCCGGGGCAAGGTGGCCGCCTTCATCGGTGCCGCCAGCGCCCGGGAGATCGTGTTCACCCGCAACGCCACCGAGGCGATCAACCTGGTGGCCCGCACCTGGGGTGACGCCAACCTGGGTGAGGGCGATGAGGTGCTGCTGTCGGTGATGGAACACCACAGCAACCTGGTGCCCTGGCAGCTGCTGGTGGCCCGGACGGGGTGCGTGCTGCGCCATGCGGGCGTGACCGAGAGCGGCGAGCTGGATCTGGAGGACCTGAAGGCCAAGATCAGCGATCGCACCAAGCTGGTGAGCCTGGTGCATGTGAGCAACACCCTGGGCTGCCTCAACCCGATCGAGGCGGTGGCCGCCCTGGCCCACGGGGCCGGCGCCCTGCTGCTGGTGGATGCCTGCCAGAGCCTGCCCCACAAGCCGGTGGACGTGGCCGCCCTGGGGGCCGATTTCCTGGTGGGTTCCTCCCACAAGCTCTGCGGGCCGACGGGCATGGGCTTCCTGTGGGCCCACGAGGCGCTGCTGGAGTCGATGCCCCCGTTTCTTGGGGGCGGCGAGATGATCCACGACGTGTACCTGGACCACAGCACCTGGGCCGATCTGCCCCACAAGTTCGAAGCCGGCACCCCGGCGATCGGTGAGGCGATCGGCATGGGCGCCGCCCTCGATTACCTGCAGAACCTGGGCATGGAGCGCATCCACGCCTGGGAGCAGCAGCTCACCCGGCACCTGTTCGAGCGGCTGCAGGCCATCGACGGCGTGCGCATCCTCGGCCCCACGCCAGAGCAACAGCCCGATCGGGCCGCGTTAGCAGCGTTCAGCGTGGAGGGCCTGCACGCCAACGACATCGCCGCCCTGCTGGATTCGGCGGGAGTGTGCATTCGCAGCGGCCACCACTGCACCCAGCCCCTGCACCGCCACTATGGCCTGGCCAGTTCCGCCCGCGCCAGCCTGGGCTTCACCACCAAGCCCGAAGAGATCGACCGCTTCGCCGAGGAGCTGGAGGGCACGATCGGGTTTTTGAGGGAGCACAGCTAAGGGGGGGGGGTAGGTCTCTGCCTTGGTGTCGGAGCGGGCGAAGCTGGTGTCGAGTCGAAGGGGGATCGCCCCCTTTTCTGGTTCGCTGAACTGTCGAAGAAGTCGTTGGGTGGATGCGTTCATCGCTACCAGAGTGGCTGCCCAAGTCCGTCAAGAGTTGGTCAGGGAGATGTGTGTGATCAGCCTTGGCTTGTTCGGTTGCGTCGAACAGCATGAGTAAGCACTGAGAGTGACTGGGACTGCTGGTCTTGTTCAGAAGTTTTGGTGGCGACGGCTTGCCTAATCGCCATACAGTTGATTGTTTTCTTAAGGCATGTTTTGGAGCATGGCCAGATGTTGGGCTTATGCTATTGGAGCTTGCGAATACTCATTGCGTTGATGGATAATGATCTGTCTGCATGAAAATGCCGCCGGTTGGGAGCGGCGGCATGGATGGAGAATGGCCTCTCTGGATTAGATTAAAGACTTGCAGTGCGGATATTATGCTGGATCTGCAACCTTTGAGTCGTTGATTACTGCCTGAGGGATGTTGATTTTCAAGGCTACTTGATTGGCAACCTGGCATCCCAGCCAAACTCCACCGCGGCGACCGAGCTCAATAGGGACAGATGGGATGCCGAAATCGCCTTTGGGGTCATTCCCCTTTATGGTTACCCCATCAAACTGCCAGTGCACTCCAATGTAAACGCGACTCACGGAATTATCTATAATCGCATCCCAAAGGCTGGAATAACTCCTAGGCAGCTTTGGCCTTGGCTCCTTGTCACCGCGGGGATCTCTGTTCCTGCCATTGTATTCATCTGAAAGGAAGCAGAAAGCCAGATTATCGAGACCTTCGGGGGTGAAACTAGCTTGATCCAACTTGTGTACCAAGAATGTTCGAAGTAGCTGAAAGGCTGCAGCTCCGAACGTTGCATGGCCAGAGGGGTAAGCAGGAAAATCCGGAGTCAGGCCAACGCCTGACCGGTTGGTATCCGGTCGACCGAGCGGACGCCAGCCAGGCTCAGGTGGTGCAAGATTTCCCAAGCCGTGCCGGATCCCAAGGACTGGTCGCCACATCATGTGGTCTTCGCTGTATTTGTAGCGCCAGGCTTCAATGGCGGCATCTGCCATGGCCAGAGCCGTGGCGGCGATGATCAGCAGTTCATCCTGTTCGCTGAGTCCGTCAGGATGTCGTGATTGGATTTCATCAAGCACCGCTAAGACCACCTGCATGTACAACCGCGGTGGCGTGCCTAATTCTGGTGGGCCATCGTAACCCCAGTAAATTCCGATTACCTCCTCATCCTGGGTGCGTTGCCGATCTTGCAGAGCTCCCTTGACCTGAACCTTTTTAAAATCGGCAGCGAAGTGAGCATCAGGTTGTACAGAAGTAGCGCTGATTCTGCCGGGAGGCTCGGCAAAGTCAGTGATTTCATCGATGAGGAGATACTTGGCAGTTCCCCAGATGCTGCCTGCAAACTTCTGATCAGGCTCTTCAGGTGGAACATTATGTGTATATGGTCCGCCAGGTACGAAATTGCCTGGTCCCCGTGCATTGCGGTCCTTGATTCCAAGATGATGAATGGCGTCACCCACCATGCGCCCATACAGTTCCCAGGGCTCCTGGTCTGGCGGCAATATACTGATGAAAAGTCTTGTCCAGAAAGCCCATGCTTCATTCAGGCTACTGGCCTGTTTGGGATAGCGATGGATCAGTACTTCGTGGCAGGCAGCCGCCGCAGAGAGATTCGCACAGCTTTCCATGCATTGTGAGCCAGGCAATGCAGGAAGAGGTGGAGGTGTTTTGAGCAGAAGTGATTGTCCGCCGAGTGTAGTGATATACCCGTCGTATAGAGCCCCAAGGGCCATGCCCAGTGCCCTTGATGTCATGAAAGGTCCTGTTTGATCACCGCTTCCGAAGGCGGGTGTGTGATCTCTTCGACTGCATTCGAGTGAAACATTGACCCAGAAGCGCATGGCTTTGGATGCGGCAGGCATGTTCAATTCTCCGAGAGGAAGAAGCGGCGGGTTGCTAGGGCTGGGCTTTGATGGGATGCAATTCAGCTTGATTTAATTGAGGGAACGCTGCTAGCCCTGGTCCCGCTGGAACCCTATATGAAGTCTTTTTGTGATGCCGGACTGAGCCACAAATATTCATCTCTTCTGATCGATGAGCCCGTGTAAATACTGCCGCGGCTTTGGTGTCAACCTGCTGCAGAAATGGCATTGCATGTTGCCAGCTTGCCGATGTAAATGGCGGCTGTCATAGCGGCGATTCGCCATCCACTTCATCGTCATCGAAGCGGCCCGGGGCAAGTTGGACGCCTTCATCGGTGTCGCTAGCGCCCGGGAGATCGTGTTCACCCGCCATGCCACCGAGGCGATCAACTTGGTGGCCCGTACGGGCTGCGTGTTGCGCCATGCGGGCGTTACCGAGAGCGGCGAGCTTGGATCTGGAGGATCTGAAGGCCAATCTCAATGAGCGCACCAAGCTGGTGAGCCTGGTGCGCGTCAGCAACACCCTGGGCTGCCTCAATCCGATCGAGGCGGTGGCTGCCCTGGGGGCCGATTCCCTGGTGGGTTCGTCCCACAAATTGTGCGGCCCGAGGGGCATGGGCTTCCTCTGTGCCCATGAAGCGCTGCTGGAGGCGATGCCCCCGTTCCTGGGGATGGCGAGATGATCCGCGATGTGTACCTGGATCACAGCACCTGGGCTGATCTGCCCCACAAGTTCGAAGCCGGCATACAGGCGATCGATTAAGGCGCTACATCATGGCCTGACCCATCATCGCAGCTATGTCATTCGAGGATGACCTTCCGCTCCTTTTTCGGCCCTTTGGTGTTGCACTACGCGTTGGTCGTGCTCCAACTGGGTTTGGGACTTCAGGCCTTTTCATGAACAGGCCCCGGCCTTAGAGACGTCAGCGTTGGATCGTGGTGGCTGGCCTGTTGGCGGTTTTGGGTGGCGCCCTGGTGCTGCTCCAGGGCAAGGCGGCTCTGCTGGCTGCGCCAGACGACGGCACCTGTCGTCGTGGTGACGGGACTGCTGCTGATCGTCCTGGGGGCCGTCAGCCTGGTGCGCTGGTCGCGACTCTGAGCCTCTGAAGAAGCCAGGCTGGTGCCATCAGGGCCAGCTGATGACGCAGACGATCCTTTCGAGCCTGTCCCGCGCTGAACGGCTGTCGATCGCCGGCACTTACTCCCTCACCCTGCTGGAGAACCTGTGCATGCTCGCCTATCCGGCCATCACCGGCTGGGCGGTCGACGGGCTGCTGAAGGGCAGCTACCGGGGCCTTTCGGCGCTGATCGCCGTGTGGCTCGTGCACCTGGTCATGGCCTTCGTGCGCCAGCGCTTCGATACCCGCGTCTTCATGGGCCTCTATGCCCGCTTCGCCGTGCTCACCGTCGCCGAGCAGAAGCGCCTCGGCCACGGCACCAGCATTGTCTCGGCGCGGGTCGCGATGATGCGTGACATGGTCGGCTTCTTCGAGGCCGATGTGCCGGCGATGTTCTCCCAGGTGGTGACCGTGGTCGGCTCGCTGGTGATGCTGTTCACCTACGACCTCGAGGCGGGATTCATCGCGATGGCGGTGCTGCTGCCGATGGGGCTCGTCAACGCCTGGTACTGGCGGCGCGCCCTGCGCCTGCACCGCGGCCTCAACGACCAGATCGAGCGCGAGATCGAGGACATCGAGGCGGCGCGCCCGCTGCGCCTGCGCCGCCACTTCGGCCGCGTGCGGCGCTGGCATGTGCAGCTCTCCGACAGCGAATCGTGGACCTGGACCGTGACGGAACTCGCCACGATCGTTGCGCTCGTGATCCTGCTGCTCGACTTCACCCGTTCGCCGGCCTTCAGTGCCGGCGCCATCTATGCCGTGCTCGCCTATGTGTTCGATTATCTGGATGGCCTCGACAGCGCTCCGGCGTTGGTGAACAACGTCGCCCGGCTCCGCGACATCCGGGCGCGGCTGGGAGGCTGAGCGGCAGCCCATTGCAGCGTGCAACCACGGCCATCGTTGGCGCCCCCGAAGTGGAAACGTGCGTTCCCGCAATGGTTTTGCTGCAAGCCAGCCTGATGACCCAGGGTCATTCACGGCAGTCCAATACGCGGTATCCGCGTCCAGCAAGCCGTTGACCGGAAGCCGCATCTGGTACGGAGAGGCCGTGCCATTGTGCAATGAAGCGGAGGCGCCAGCGCACCCTTGGGCTGATCTTCTCCCGTCCCGTATGCGGCAGCTTGCCGTGGAGAGACATTGAAGCTCTGTTTCAGGAGCTTGGTGGGGATGTCAGTGAGAGGGGGGGCAGCCGAGTCGCGGTCGTTCTGTTCGGCGAAGTCAGGGTCTTCCACAGGCCCCACCCATCTCTCGATGCAGACAAGGGTGCGATCGCTTCAATCTGCAAATGGCTTGAAGAACACGGGGTGACACCATGAATCTCATGAATGTGGATGGCTACTATGCGAAAATCGATTTCGACGAGGAAACGGATTAATTTCGTGGTGAAGCTCTTGGGCTTTCTGGGGGAGCGGACTTCTATGGATCGAGTCCGGACGAGCTTCGTCGAGAGTTCAAAAAGTCATTGGACGTTTTCCTTGAAGTCAGCAAGGAGCAAGGAATCGAGCCCCGCAGGCACTTTTCTGGTAAATTCAATCTACGGATTACGCCTGAACTGCACGAGAAATTGGCGATGATTGCGGAGGCGCAGGGAAAGCCTCAATACGCTCGCTCAAGAAGCACTCCAGAGAAGTGTCACTGCAAGAGGAACGGATAACAAGCCCCTTCTATTTTAAGCGCTTTTAGCTCTTTGGGCACTGGGCTTCGCAACCTTCTCCCTGCTTGCTTCGGTCGCGTACGCACTGGACCGGGACGTGCCGTGCCATCTGTACTCTTCCCTGGCGCAGGCCTCTACGTCGTCCTGAACGGATCTCTGCTTTTCGGTAGCGGCTTTGGACGCTATGGACTTTCTGGTTTTCGTCTTTGGTTCGGCTGCAGGATGGGCAAGTCAGCTTGTTGCTTTGGTTCTTCTCGTCCGCAACCTTGATGGGTGTGAATGATGCTCGCTAAGCCGGAGTGAGCAGCGCCAGGGCTTCGGCCCGGTGGTCGCCCTGCCAGAGCCATTGCCACCGCCAGCCGCAGGCCTCGGCGGTATGGCGGATGGCGTCGCGATCCGGCGGGAAATCGAACTGGCTGAGATCGTCGATCACTGGCTGCTGCAGCTCGGGCGTCAGCACGCCCCAGCTGCTGCGGATTCGGCCCACGTAGCGCGCCACGTAGCTCTGGCGGTCTTCTCCGGGTGGGCGGAACACGTCGGCCCAGAGGAACAGGCCCTGCGGGGCCAGCTGGCGCCGGCTGAGCCGCAGGAAGCGGGCCTTGTCGTCGTCGCTGAGATGGTGAATGGCGAAGGCGGAATGGAGCAGGTCGACCGGTTCGGGCCCCGGATCGGCTTCGGCCCAGGCCAGCAGATCCTGCTGCCGCCACTGGCAGGGATAGGGCACCGGGCCCAGGGCGGCCGCCGCCCGGGGCAGCACCGGGGCGGAGAGATCCACGCCCAGGTAGGAGCCCAGCGGCAGGCCTCGCAGCAGCGGCGCCATCACGGCCAGGTCGCCGCAGCCGAGATCCACCATCCGGGCCAGCGGTGATCCTGCTGGCCGGGCGGCCAGCCAGGCCCCCACCGCCTGGCCCAGGGCCGCCGTCAGGGCCCGGTGCTGCATCAGGTCGTGGTCCACCACGGCGCGGTAGGTGGACCACTGGCGATCGAAGAAGTCCATCCGGGGGTGTGCGGGCGTGTACCTCCACCGTGAGGATGGCAGCCCGAGCCCGCGAAACCGCCCGCCAGTCAGCTTCTGGAGGCCATCGCTAAGGTCGGCGCCACCTGGGCACAGCGGCGAGGGCCATCAGTGACGGAACGGCGGTTGCATCTGGTGCGCTGGGGGCTCACCACCGGCTGGTTGCTGATCATCCTTTCCCTGCTTTACGACCCGTTCACGCCCCAGTTCACCGAGCCGGGACACCCCTGGAGCCCCCTGCGCCTGCCGGAAGCCTGCGTGCCGGTGCAGGGAGCCTGCCTGACGGAAGCCCCCTATCCCCTGGGCACCACGGTGTTCTGGGGCCTGGTGGTGCCGTCGGGGATCTTCATCCTGCTGGTGTTCGGCCATGAGCTGTGGCGGCGGATCTGCCCGCTCTCCTTCCTCTCCCAGATCCCCCGCGCCCTGGGTCTGCAGCGGCAGATCACCAAGGTGAATCCCAAAACGGGCGAGAAGCGCCTGCAGCTGGCCAAGGTGCCGGCCGATTCCTGGCTGGGCCAGCACTACTCCCGGCTGCAGTTCGGCTGGCTGTTCGTGGGCCTTTGCGGCCGCATTCTCTTCTTCAATGCCGACCGCCTGGTGCTGTTCGCCTGGCTCAGCTTCACCATCGTCTGTGCCATCGCCGTGGGCAGGCTCTATGGCGGCAAGAGCTGGTGCCAGTACTTCTGCCCGATGGCACCGGTGCAGAGCGTCTTCTCCACCCCCACCGGCCTGCTGGGCAGCAAGGCCCACATGGCCAGCACGCCGATCACCCAGTCGATGTGCCGCACCGTCCAGCCCGACGGCAGTGAGCAGAGCGCCTGCGTGGCCTGCCAGCAGCCCTGCATCGACATCGATGCCGAGCGCCTCTACTGGGCCAAGTTGCCCAGCCCCGCCTTCACTTTTGATCGTTACGGCTACGTGGGCCTGGTGTTCGGCTACTTCGTCTATTACTACGTCTACGCCGGCAACTGGGAGTACTACTTCTCCGGAATCTGGCTGCGCCAGGAGGACCAGCTGGCCCAGCTGCTGCGGCCGGGCTTGTTCCTGTTCGGCCAGTCGATCGATGTGCCCAAGCTGGTGGCGGTCCCCCTGTTCCTGGGGCTGTGCACCTGGCTCGGCACCCTCGCCGGCCGGGCGATCGAATCGGCCCTGCGCACCCGGGTGCGGCGCGGTGGCGCCGAGCCCGACCGCGAGCGGATCCGCCATCGGGTGTTCGTGGTGGCCACTTTCCTGGTCTTCAACTTCTTCTTCCTGTTCGCCGGCCGCCCGCTGCTGCTGCTGGCTCCCTACTGGCTCCAGTACCTGTTCGATGTGACCCTGGTGGCCGTCAGCACCCTCTGGCTCTACCGGGCCTGGAACCGTTCCCCCGATCTCTACGGCCGCGAGAACCTGGCCGAGCGCTTCCGCAAGCAGCTCACCCGCATGGACCTGGACGTGGGCCGCTACCTCGACGGCCGCTCCCTCGCCGACCTGGGCACCGAGGAGGTGTACGTGCTGGCCAAGGTGCTGCCCGGCTTCACCGGCCAGAAGCGGCTTGAGGCCTACAAGGGTGTGGTGCGGGAGGCCCTGGAGGAGGGCTTCGTCAATGCCGCCAGCAGCCTGGAGGTGCTCAAGCAGATGCGCCTCTCCCTCGGCATCAGCGACGGCGAGCACCGCACGCTGCTCGAAGAACTCGGCGTCGAGGATCCCGGCCTGCTCGATCCCGACAGCCGCCGCAGCCTGGAGGATCAGATCCGTCTCAGTGGCTACCGCAAGTCGCTGGAGCGGCTGATGCTGGTGCAGCGCCTCGGCAGCGGCCCGGTGGCGGGCGGCCCCGATGGCGCTTCCCTGCAGGCCCTGCGGCGCGAGTACGGCATCTCCTCCCGCGAGGAGGAGCGGGTGCTCGACGACCTCACCCCCGCCGCGGCGGCGATCCACAAGGTGGAGCGGCTGCTGGAGCGGCTTCCGGCCCTCACCGACGGCTACCGGGCCCTGCACCAGAGCGCCCTGCGCCACCAGTCCGCCGTGCTGGCCCTGCTCGACGACCGACTGCAGCTGCGCAAGGAGCTGACGCTGCGGGCGATCCTCGACGGCCTGGCCACCCTCCAGGAGGATCCGGCGGTGCCGGGCCTGGTGCAGCGCCTCCAGGCCATCGCGCCCCTGGGGCTGCCGGAGTTGCTGCGTCAGGAGGGCTGGGAGCGCCGCCTGCCGGCGGCCGTCGCAGGCACCCTTTCCCACCCCGGCGGTGAGGCCCCCTCCTGTTCCCTGGAGATGCCCGTCGACGAAACCCTCAGCTTCCTGGCCAGCCTGGCGGCCGATCCCAGTCCGAAACTGGCGGCCGCCGCCCTGTTCCTGACGGCCTGCCTCGATGGCGGCCGGGCCCGGACCCTGGCGGCCGAGCTGGGTGCGACGGGGGCCCCACCCCTGCTGCGCCAGACCGCCCGTGCCGTCGAGGCCCTGCAAGGGCCCCCGGAGTTGCGTGGTTTCCCGGAACTGGAGAAGCGGGTGTTGAACTAAGCCGCTACGCGGCAGATTCCAACAGCCAATTATAGCCCAGTTCCTGTCAGGGCCTTCCATTGCGTCGCCGATACGACCAGGCCACTGCGGCTGAGTGCGGCGGTTGGCTGGGCCTCAATGCCGATCAGCCAGAAGAGAAAGACACTGAGGAATGCGCATCCACCGATGTGCAGCGTTCCTTCATCTTTTCTTCCAGAGGTATGACCCATGGATCCTG
>NZ_JAGQCD010000005.1 GCF_024345975.1 Cyanobium sp. Cruz-8D1
TCGGCACCATTTCAGCTGGCACTGAAAACGACACGATCAGCATTAGTGGCGGCAATGTCTCCCTGGCTCAGGGCGAGGCCGGCACTGACTTCATCAGCATTAGCAACACAGCCAACATCGACACGATCGATGCTGGCGCCGATAACGATTCAATCGTCGTCTCTGGTGGAACGATTGATTCGATCAACGCTGGTACAGAAGCTGACTCGATCGTCATTTCTGGTGGCAGCATCGGCACCATTTCAGCTGGCACTGAAAACGACACGATCAGCATTAGTGGCGGCAATGTCTCCCTGGCTCAGGGCGAGGCCGGCACTGACTTCATCAGCATTAGCAACACAGCCAACATCGACACGATTGATGCTGGTGCTGATAACGATTCAATCGTCGTCTCAGGCGGCACGATTGATTCGATCAACGCCGGTACAGAAGCTGACTCGATCGTCATTTCTGGTGGCAGCATCGGCACCATTTCAGCCGGCACTGAAAGCGACACGATCAGCATTAGTGGCGGCAATGTCTCCCTGGCTCAGGGCGAGGATGGTGATGATTCGTTCAGTGTCACCGGCGGCACTACCAACACCATCGATGCCGGTGCTGGTAATGACACGATTTCGATCCAGAACAGCGCTCCAGTCAGCCTGGTTCTGGCCGGAGCTGGTTCTGATTTGGTGTCGATTTCTGCTTCGGCAACTTACAGCTATGTTGTAGATGCAGGCACGGGTGATGACACTGTCTACAGCGGCCTCGGTAACGATTCAATTGTTAGTAGCGATGGCAATAACTTCATTGAGGTTCAGGGCGGCAATAACACAATCTCCGTAGCAGGATTTGGTAATAACACAATCCAAACGAGCGCTGCAAGTGGCAACACTGGCAATGATTCGATCGTATCCACCAGCAGCGGTAACGATTCCATCGTCTCCGGTGGTGGCAACGACACGATCGATGTCTACGCAGGCAACAACACCATCAGTTCCGGCATTGGAAACGATCTGATCTTCACCGGCACGGGCAACGATTCTGTGCTTGCTGGCACCGGCGACGACACGATCTTTGGCAGCACCGGTGACGACACAATTATCGGCGGCGGCGGCAGTGACTACCTCACCTACGAAAGGCTGAATGCCCAGCTGCTGGTTCAGTTCTCCGGTACTGAGGCCGGCACCGTTCAAAGCTACAACTCCATTTCAGAGGCTTCCACCGCCGATGGTGACTTTGACCAGCGCCTGACCACCAGCACGGGAACCCTGCTGTTCACCGATCAGTTCAGCGAGATCAACGACGGCCTGCGCCTCAGCGAAGGCGACGACCGAGTGGTGTTTGCTGGCCCCAGCAACTCAAGCTTCGGCACCACGATCAACGCCGCTGGTGGTGGCCTCGACATCCTCGATTATTCCGGCTTCGGCGAAGCCAACCCAGTACTGGTCAGCCTCACTAGCAACAGCAGTGGCTATTCAGTTGCACTCACTCCCAGCATCACCTTCACGGTTTCGCAATTCCAGAACGCCCAAGGAATCGGTAGTGGTTTGTCCTCTGCCGCCGATGCTGGCAAGGATGGGTTTGTTCAGAACTTCGAAGGTGTCATCGGTGGCAACGGCAGCGACACGATCGTGGGCTCCAGCGCCAACAACTTCCTGGTGGGCAACGGCGGTGATGACACCATCGCTGGTGTGGGTGGTTCAAACACCATCTTCGGTGGTGAAGGCAATGACATCATCATTCCCGGCGCGAATGGCGATAACAAAGTTGATGCTGGTTCTGGTTATAACATTTTCTACGTCAATGCGCAGAACCTCACGCCAGGAAATGAATATCTCCCTAATGCAGCTGCCCGCAACGAATTCAAGCTGATCGATGCTGGCGCCACTACTACTGGGCCAGCTGGCGATTGGGACCCTGGTGCTCAGGGCATCAACGTGCTCTCCGGTGGAGATGCCAATGGCAGCGACTACCGCACCCTTGAAGCTTCTAATGGCGATGACACCTGGACTCTTTCTGGCACTGCCCTGAGCAATATCGGTTATGTCGACTTGGGCAATGGAAACGATTACGTCTCCACTGCCACCGTCAACAAGGGCACTCCCTTCAATGTCACCTACAACGGTGGAGCTGGCACCAACGAGATTGAGCTCAATCTCACCTTCGGCCAGTTTGCCCTGCTCACCCAGGCTGGTCGTTTCGGCAGCGACATCCTCAGCTACACCGATGCCCCCGGCAGCGCCACGTTCAGCAGCGATCTGCTGAACATCAACGCCACTAACTTCCAGTCCGCCAGTGTGGGCTTCATCTCCCCCGCAGCCTTCAACCTGCTGCTGGTGGATCCCACCGCCACCACCCAGAACCGGGTGATCGGTACCAGCGGCGGCACGGTGCTCAGTGGTGGCGACCTCAGCATCGACTCCGGCGCCAACGCCCGCACCGAGGCGATCGCCACCTCCACCCCCTTCCAGTCCAGCGCCCTGGCCGATGGCACCCAGGTAGCCGGTGCTCTGCAGAGCCGCTTCACGGCCGGCGCCGATCTCAGTGGTGTCGCTTCCGCCAACCAGCAGGCCGGTACCCTCGCCACCAGCGTTGCCGAGCGCGCTGAAGCTGTCACCGGTGCCTTCGGTTTCGGCGCCGATCGCAGCGACTTCAGTGCCGCCGGCAGCGTCTCCCTGCAGCTCACTGGCCGCGTCGCCGGTGGCGCCAATGCTGGCAGTGCCGCCACCGTGGTGCAGGCCGACTCCGCCATGGATGTGGCCGGTGGCATCGACGCCAATGTGAGCGCAGCCGCCTCCCTCAGCCTCGATGCTGCCGCCGACAGCAATCAGTTCAGCATTGCCCGCAATGTGTCCGGCCTGAGCGTTGCCAACCTGCGCTCCAGCGTCGCCGGCCTCGCCGACACAGCGCTCGGCGGCAGCGCCAACTTCGTGAGCGCCGGCGACGATGCCCGCATCACCGCCAGCGCCAGCGGCACCAACAGTGTGCTAGCAACCAGCGTCGGCGGCCAGAGCCTGCCGCGCCTGTCCGTCTCGATTCCGGCAACCCCCGCCGAAAGCAAGGACGTGGTGGTGGCTGGTGCTGCCGGCGCCCCCTTCCCCTTCCTTGATGGCGACCTGGTGGTGTTCAACACCTCCTCGGGCCAGAACAGCAGTGGCGAAGGTGGTGTGGTGGCAGGACGTCGCTACTACGTCTCCGACGTCAACCCCGGCCTGCGCACCCTGCGCCTGCGCGATTACGCCTCCACCGTTTCTGATCGCGTCACCTTCTTCGGTGCCGCCGGCTCCACGATCACCATCCCGGCTGCCGATGCCTTCAGGCCCGGTGCGGCCATGGCCGATGCCTCCGCCATGGCCACAGCGGTGGATCTCAACCGCAGCCTGCTTGCCGGAGCCGGCGTCAGCAGCGGCGCTGAGCTCAGCCTTGACGCCTCTGCCAGCCAGCTGCTCGATGTTCGTGCCACCAGCGTCACAGGCGAGGCCGTTGCCGGCCTCAACCGTCTTGGCGGGCAACGCGGTGCCATCGGCAGCGACTCCCCCGCCTGGAGCCAGGTGACGGCGATTGACGCCTCTGTCATCACCGCTGCCAGCAACACCGACTTGCGTGCCAGTGCCAGTGAAAGCGCCAGCCTGGTGGCCAGCACTACCAATGGCTCCAGTCTCACTGAGGCCAGTGCCCGTGTGCTCGGCATCAGCAGTTCCCCCGTAACTGCCGGCGACAACCTCAACGCCATTACCAGTGCCACCCTCAGCCTCAATGGCCAAGCCCTGAGCACCGCTGGCAGTGCCCGCGCCCTCAGCGGTGCTGGTGCCGGCGCTGCCACCTCCACCAACGCCAGCGCTGCCACCCTGGCCGATACCACCTCCCAGGTGATCGGCCTGCGCCAGGCCAACCAGTCGGCCGGTGCGGATCTCAATCTCAACGCCAGTGCTGATCTCGAGCTCACGGCCCTGGCCCGCACGGTGGACGGCAGTCGCCGCCTCGATTTCATCCAGGCCAACGGTGATTCTGGCCAGGAAACCTTCTTCGCACCCAACAGCGGTCTGGTCCAGGGCGATCTGGTGCAGCTCTCCGGTGCCACTCCCCAGACGGCCGACCTCATCCCCGACACCAACTACTGGGTGCGCGATCTGGCCTTCGGGGCCATCGGCAGCGGCAACACCATCACCATGCCTAACGGTGTCAGCTACACCAACGGCATGACGGTGGTGTTCCGCCTCAATGACGCCGCCGCCGCCAACCTCGTTGACGAGAGCGTCACCCTCAGCGTTAACGGCATCACCCTTGGCCGCACCTATTTCGTCACTGGCGCATCAGGTGGCACCTTCCAGATTGCGGAAACCGCCGGTGGCACGGCGGTGCCGCTCACCAGCAGCAACAGCCTGCCCAGCGGCCTGATCGACGGCGAGCGCTTCCAGCTCAGCTCCGCCGCCGATCCCTTTGCCCCTGTCGTTAACCTCGCTGACGGGGCCACGGCCAACATCAGCTTCAGCCAGATCGCCACGGCCTCCGCCTTCGCCGGTGGCCGGCCCAGTACCACCAATATCGGCTCAGCTGCCCGGCTCGATCCCAGCCTCGAGCGGGCCCAGGTGCTTGGCATCAGCGGCAACCACAGTGCCGGGCACAGCATCAGTTCTGGCGCCGATGCCACGGTGATCGCAGCTGCCGCCGCCAATCTCGACAGCCGGGCCATCAATGTGGCCTCCCCCGCCAGCGCCGGTGCCGCCGCCAACGTCACCGGTATTGATGGGGTGATGATCGCCGCTGCCGCCGACGGCAGCGTGCGCGCCACCGCTGCCGCCGATGCTCAGGTGGCCGCCACCACCACCGGCAGCTCCGCCAACAGCGACTTCGCCCTCGCCAACACCCTGGTGGATGTGATCGGTATCCGCAGTCGCGGAGCGGCCGACACCACCACCATCGCCGCTGACGGAACCATCACCGCCGCCGCCCGTATCGGCAGTGGCACCACCGCCAGCACCGTGGTGGGCAACAGCGATGCCCTGGCGATCCTCAACGCCACCGCCATCTCCCTGGCCAACGCCGGCGCCTCCACCACCATCGGCGGCGTTGGGTCGATTTCTGCTAGCGCCGACCTCGGCAGCCTGGCGGCGCCGATCCTCGTATCCGCCACCAGTGCTGCCAACGGCATCGCCCGTGCCAACCTCGCTGGAGACGCCATTGGCATCTTCGGCACGGCAAACGGCAGCGATTACCCCCTCCTCCAGCCCGGTGCAGCCGGCGGCGACCTCACCGCCACCGCCGTCACCAGCGCCCGTATCAGCGCCTTCGGTGTCGCCGGTGCTGCCGAGGCCTTCCTGGCCGACGGCGCAGACCGCACCGCCCCCGCCCTGCTCATTGGTATCCAGGACACCGCCCTCGCCTTCGGTGCCGGCACCAACACCCTCACCGTCAGCACCACCGGTGTGGTCAACCTCACTGCCACCAGCACCGCTGCCAACGCCAGCGCCGGTGCGGTAACCAGCGGCATTGGCCTGTTCGGCTCCAATTCAGCTACCCCCGTCTCGATCGACTTCGACCAGTCCGGTCGCATCGCCATTGCCGCCAGTCAACGCTCCTTTGCCCAGGCGGTCAGCGTCAACGGTGTCAGCATCGCCAACCTGGTGGACCAGGTCGTCGGCATTGAGTCCCAGTCCATCCTTGCCGCTGGTACGCTTCAGATCGGCGGCAGCGCCACCTCTCAGCAGCTCGCTAATGCTCGCTCGGAAGACTCCAGTGCCAGCGCCAGCGTTCGCTTGTAACTTTTCATGCACGATCTCATCGATCCCGCATTCCGCGCCGATGGGGCAGTGTTTCACTCCCGGCTCACAGAATCCGTAGGCTCGGCGGCGGGTCTTCCTTTCCCTCTCTTTTTGCAGCAGGAGGGCCTTCTTCAGCGCATGGCCAGGGAAGCGGCCCTTGCCGCCACCGTGAGCGGGGTCGCCTTCTCCGACGATGAACACCCTGCCGTGATTGGGCGGCTCTGGGAGGGGCTCGAGGTTGATCCGCCTTTGAATCTGCATGGCGATTGGCTCTCCCTGGTGCCTGCCCCGCAGCAAGCGGTACTGCTGCAGCGCTGGCAGGAGCTGCGCCTGCAGAAATACATGGATCTCACCTACAGCCATCGCATCGACGCCTACTTCCTTGAACGTCGCGCCGAGTTGGAACGGGTCGTGTACGGCATGATTCGCGTGCGTAATCAGGGAGCCGCCGAAGAGCTTTATCTGCGCCTCATTGACGACTCCGCCGATTTCACCCAATTGGCCTGCGCCTACTCCCTTGGGGATGAGCGCTACACCCATGGGCTCGTCGGCCCGATGCCGATTGGCCAGCCCCACCCCTCCATACGACAGGCTCTCATCCCTCTGGCGGTTGGTGATATCGCTCCCCCGCTGCGTATTGACGACTGGGTCTTGATCCTGCGCATGGAACACCGCGAACCCGCGTGCCTCAACGAAGCCACACGCCAGCAGCTCACCACGGAGTTGTTCGAGGCCGACCTGGCCGCTTTTCTCGCCGAGCAGGACCTCATCGCGGCCCTCGACACTCACGCTTCGGCACAGGTCCCTGACCCTGGCAACAGTGCCGGCATCGGTCAGACCGTTGACATCAGCCACACGGAAGTGGGCGAGCCAGCTGCCCTGCCAGCTGGCCAGTCGGGTTGATCATCCATGGCTGATGCTGCCCAACTCCAGGCGCTGCTGCGCTCCTTTCCCTTCCTATCCGACCAGCCCGACGAACTGATCGCCCTGCTGGCCTCCCGGGCGCAGCTCATTCGTTATGCCTTCGGCCAGCCGATCGCTCGGCCCGATCGCACCACCGGTCAGGTGTTCTTCCTGCTCCAGGGCACGGTGCGCTCCGTTGTCATGGCCGATCGTTTTGCCCGTCGTGTTGCCACTCTCCAACGCCATGAGGTGGGAGCTGTGCTCGCCTGGAGCGCCCTCAGCTGCGATCGCAACTGGGAAACGCTGCTCGCCTCCACCAACACGGTGCTCCTGGCCGTTCCCTACGACACCTTCAATGAAGGGCTGCAGCGCTTCCCGGCTCTGGCCACCCGCGTGCGCGGCAGTGTCAACCCAGCCGAGCTGTTCGCCGTCCTCGACCGCTACCTCAACGACTACCCCCGCCTGTTGACCGATGAACTGATCCGCGCCGCTGTTGAACTGGCCGACAACACCCCAGCCGTCACGGTGACCCAGGCCAGCCTCGGCGACCTGCCCCGCGATCCCAACCGACTCTGGCTGGTGGCGGCTGGCCCGCTGGCTCTGGGCAGAGCGATCCGCGGCAACGAACTCGTTGAGGGTGATGCCAACGCTCCGGTGCGCTTGCTGGCGGTCGACAACCTGGCGCTCCAGGCCATCCTCAGCCCGCCCGCGCCTGCATCAGACGCCACTGCTCCAGCTTCCGGCGCGCCCGCGTCCGACTGGCAGCACCAGCTGCTCCAGACCTGGCAGCTGCAACAGGAAAGCTTTGATCCAGATGCCATCCCTCCCGGCCAGGCCCTGGTCGAGGTGGAGATCCCTGACGAAGCGTCTGACGACCGCCCACCCGCAGCCTTTCCCTACTTCCGCGGTGACAAGCCGGTGGATTCGGCGATTGCCGCGTTCCGCATGATCTGCGATCACCTCAACCTGCCCTTCCGCCGCGAACTGTTCCGCCGGGTGTTCACCGACCATGCCAGTCGCAAGGAAGGCATCTCCTTGGCACTCTCGGGCGCCGTCGCCGAATCGATCGGCCTGCAGACCCAGCTGCTCAATATCCAGGTCGACTCCATCCTCCGGCTGGAGACACCTTTGCTGGTGCGTTGGGGTCAGGGCCTGGCTGTGATTTATCGCGTCAGTGCCACCGCGCTGGTGCTCGGTGTGCCGTCGGGTGGCGCCGGCAACCGCGAAATCTCCTTCGAAAACTTCCGTGAACTCTGGGGTGATGAAGGTGAGGTGCTCACGCTTGCCGCTAACAGCCTCACACCCACCCGCAAGTTTGGCTTCAGCTGGTTCCTCCCCGCAATCCGCCGTCATCGTACGGTGCTGATTGAGGTGCTGCTGGCCAGCTTCTTCGCCCAGTTGTTCGGCCTCGTCAACCCACTGCTGATTCAGCAGGTGATCGACAAGGCGATCATCAACTCCAGCCCAGACGCCCTCGGTTTGCTCGGCACGATGCTGGTGCTTTTCGCGCTGTTCGAAGGCCTGTTGCTCACCCTGCGCACCTTTCTGTTTGTCGACACCACCAATCGTATCGATCTGTCGCTGGGTACAGCGGTCATCGACCATCTTCTGCGCCTACCGATCAGCTACTTCGATCGAAGACCGGTGGGCGAAGTCAGCAGCCGCATTGCTGAACTTGAAAAAGTTCGCGGTTTCCTGACCGGAACGGCACTCACCACCATTCTTGATGCGAGCTTCGCGATGCTCTATCTCGTGGTGATGGTGATCTACAGCTGGCAGCTCACCTTGCTCACTCTGGCCGTCATCCCCATTTTGGTGGTGCTGGTACTGTTTGTCTCTCCGATCATCCGTCAGCAGATCCAGCAAAGGGCCATAGCCAATGCCCGCACACAATCGCACCTTGTCGAAGTGCTGAATAGCATGATGACTGTTAAAGCGCAGAATATCGAGCTGCGGACGCGCTGGCGCTGGCAGGAGCTTTATACTGATTTTGTAGCTGAAGGTTTTGACAATACCCTAACAAGTACAATAGCGGGCAATATTAGCAACTTTCTCAATACACTCTCGAGTTTGCTTGTGATCTGGGGTGGTGCTTATCTGGTTTTGGCTAACCAGCTGACCCTGGGTGAATTAATCGCTTTCCGTATCATCTCGGGAAACGTTACTGGTCCGCTCCTGCGTATGACTTCAATCTGGCAGAGTGTTCAAGAGGTTTCCCTTTCTCTTGAGCGGCTCAGTGATGTGATCGATACCCCTCAGGAGGCCGACGAAGATAACTATAAGCGCATGGTGATGCCAGCCATCAAGGGGGAGATTGATTTCCAGAATATTGAATTCCGTTATAAGCCTTCCTCTCCTCTGCAGCTGCGTGGCGTCAATCTTCACATTCCAGTAGGTAGTTTCGTTGCCCTTGTCGGAACGAGCGGGTCTGGTAAAAGCACGCTCACAAAACTTGTGGCCCGTCTCTATCCCCCGGAAACCGGGCGCGTGCTTGTCGATGGCATTGATATTTCCAAGGTGGAGCTTTATTCGCTTCGCAGGCAATTAGGGATTGTGCCTCAAGACACTGTGTTGTTTGATGGCTCGGTTGAAGAAAACATCGCCCTCACCAATCCAGACGCCACCACAGAAGAGATCATCCAGGCCGCCACCGTTGCCGCTGCCCATGATTTCATCATGGATCTGCCTGCTGGCTACGCCACCCAGGTTGGGGAGAGGGGTTCAGGCCTTTCCGGCGGCCAACGCCAGCGGATTGCTATCGCCCGCACCATCCTGCAGCGCCCCAACATGCTGATCATGGATGAGGCCACCTCGGCGCTCGATTACCAAACAGAACGTGTTGTCAGTGAAAACCTCATGGAATCGCTGCGAGGCTCCACCGTGCTGTTCATTACCCACCGGCTCAGCTCGATCACCAATGCCGACCTGATCATCTGCATGGGACAGGGAACCGTGCTTGAAACCGGGAGCCATCGTGAATTGATGGCTTCCAATGGGCCCTATTCCGTGCTCTTTCGCCAGCAAGGCCGCTCTGGCGGCAGCTCCTCATCGTCCTCCGGTTCCGGATCTTCGTCGTCCTCTTCCGGCTCGCGCAGCAGCACCCCTGTCATGCGATCGCCGAATCGCGGTATCGGCACCGCCTGAGCGAGAGCCCCCACCCCATGCCCCGCTTCCGCAGTTCTTCACGGCCCCGTAACCCCTTCCGGCGGGGTGGCCAGACTCCCCCGCCGCCGCCGCTGGCGGCAGAGACACTTGCTGCAGGGCGGAATCCGGTTGATTTCATTCCGGAACCGAACTCGCCGTTACCTGAGCTTGGTCAGCCCCCCGGTGGCGGCCCCCCCGGTGGCGATGTCCCCGGTGGCGATGTCCCTGGCGATGAAACGCCGCCGCCTAATCCACTCGGGCGGCGACGCGTCACCCTGCCGCGCTCCACCCGCGTCTGGAGTCGTGCCATCGTCTGGAGCTTGATTTTCATTACCACCGGCGGCACCATCTATGGCCTGGTGGCTCAGATCGAATCGTCTGTCGCCTCACCGGGAACGCTGCGACCCATTGGTGGTGTGTCTGAATTGGCACCACCTTTGAATGGACTTGTTCAGCAGGTGCTGGTGAAGAACGGCCAGCAAGTGCAACGCGGACAGGTCCTCGTGCGCCTGCGCGATGATTCAGGTCCGACCATCCTCAACAATCTCAAACGCATCCAGGCGTTCTGGACTTCGGAAGTGCGGGTGCTGGCTCGCCAACTCAATATCGGACCTCTGCCCACCGAGCCGGATGCTCTCGCCCAGCTTATGGCTGATGAACTGGAATTACAGCTTCGCGTAGAGGCTTCCCAACGGGAACTTGCTCGCACCAAGTTCCAGTCCGGCCAGCAATGGATTGATCTGCAGGGGTTGCGCGCCCAGCTCAGCACGAACGAAAACATCAGTGCTCGTATGCGCTCGCTCGTGTCCCAAGGGGCGATGGCTCAGCTTGATCTGGATCGCCAGCTCGAACGTCAGCAACAGATCATCACCTCGATGAAACGCACGGAGAACGAATGGAAATCTTCGGTACAGCGCGTTGAGGAAGCCAGGCTTAAATCATTGCAGATTCCCGCCGCTGAACGCCGCCAGGTCTTCACGCGGTTCAACAATGCCAGGCAGCAGCTCATTGAGGTGAACAGCAAGCTCAGCGACCAGCAGCAACGCGCCAGCTTCCAACTGTTGCGGGCTCCAATTTCTGGCAAGGTTATAGATGTTAAAGCTAAGGTCGGAGAACTCTCCAGCCCTGCAGAACCTGTCCTCCGAATTCTTCCCAACTCTCCTCTGGAAGCCCATCTGGATGTCAGTAATCGCGATGTTGGTTTCTTACGCAAGGGCATGAAAGTTGATATTCGTATCGACTCTTTCCCCTCCACTGAATATGGATCCATCACAGGATTTATTACCAGTATCAGCGATGACGCCTTGCCGCCGGATGAAAAGAATCCAACTGAGCACTTCAGTGTTAGTGTAAAGCTCAACAAGCAGCAACTGAGCCGCAGGGGTGTCAACTACAGCCTGCGACCGGGCATGAGTATCACCGGTTTAATCAATCTCAATTCGCGGCCCGCCCTTTCGCTCATCACCGATCGCTTCAACCGCTTCTTTGAATCCAGTCGCACAATTCGCTGATTCAAGCTCTACTGGGCGTATGAATCCCGAGCGTTGCGCCTGGTAACTGGGCGATAACGCGGAACGCGTCCTGGCCCGATGCGCCAAGCAAAATCAACTCGGCAGAATTCTGCCCCGACGTCAGCAGCGGAGAGGTATTCACCGCCAGTTGCGACGATCCGGGATGGCTGCTCATACCACTCAGCAACTGCTCCAGTGGGGCAATGGGTAAGAGCTTGGCATCACCGATACCCTCGGCCCCAGTGGGTGTCAGACGCAGTACACCTGACTGCCTCTCCCACAACAACTGGTCAGATACCCCGCGGGCGTCTGCCAGATCCAGCCCCTCAATCACGGGCAATCCGTAACGCCCATCCCAACCCCCTGGCACTTGGGCCTCAATGCCGGACAACACCACGCGATCGCTCAGGGGATTCAAGCCCACCTGCAGACCCGTGGACGCCTCCGATTCCCATGGACTCCACCTCAAAAAGAAGGTATCCGAGCCACCACCACCAAAGAGACTTCGAAAATAACCAGATGCTGCCAATACATCATCTCCCTGCCCGCCTGTCGCCGCCTCAAAGCCAGATATGCCACCCGATAGGCCGCCATAAATGGATGAGGCCTTGCCCAGGTCCAGATCTACGAAAACCGGCAACTCCCAGCTCAGGAACTCCAGTCGATCCAGGCCGTCTCCGCCCAACAATCGACCCGTGATGGAAGCATTAAAATTCATAATCACAACATCATCTCCGGAACCAGTGCTCAGTTCTTCGATGTTATAAAAGCGCAATCCGTTAAAGAATCCCTGATCCTTGCCATTCAGTGTTACCACATCTCGTTGGCCTACCGGTAATACTCCACCTTCAAGCACATCAAAACCAGCCCCACCATCTAATTCCCCCGCAAGCACCTGATCTTCAAACTTAAACACTTCATCACCGCTGCCACCATTGACCACCCCACCAAGCATGCTGTTGATGATGATGTTGTTCGCGCCATTGCCCATAGAGATGCTGCTGCCCTCTCCAAGTGATTCCTCCAGGTACAAGGTGTTGTTACCTTCACCGAGATCAATCGCTGAATTCAGAATAGATCCATTAATGCGGACCCGGTCGTTTCCTGATCCCATTGAGATGCTTGAGTCGAGCATCCCAATGCGCTCAAGCTGTATCTTTGTTGTTTTGCTTAGATAGCGACTGCCAAGTTGATTAGCAAGATTCTCGTCGATACGGGTAAAGATCGTTAGGTCATCACTACCATCACCGAATACAAGCTCACTGGCTTCGATGCCCACTGCTCGTGCATTCAGTTCAAATGACCAGTCGGCATCGTTCTGGAGTACTGCTGACTTGCTGAAATCAAAGTCAAGGCCAATGTCCCAGGCGTCTCCGAGTGTTGCCCCCTGATTGCTTTTGTAAAAACCGGAATTAATTGTTACCGTATTAATTCCAGGGCCTAGCATGGCAAAGCTATCCTTCATTCCCTGAGTCAATAGATTGAAGACAAGGTCGGTATCTGTGCTTTCTCCCACGCCATAAAAACGTAGATTTGTGAGTGCCTCAAGCGCCAACAGGTCATCGCCAGCGGCTGTATGAATGCTTGAGTTATCGGCCGCCGCGCTGCGCGACCGTACATTGGCGTCCGTCTTGCCGGCCGCCATAAGGGCCAGTGGCAGCAGCTCATCAACGCGGAACACCAACAAATCAGTCCTATCCCCAGAAAGGATTTGAACGTTTAAGAGTGCAATATGATCAAGATCTAGCTCGAGAGATGCGTCGTTAAACAGCGAAGTGGCTGAGCTAGGCACGAACCGATTAGTAATCACTTCCTGGGATGTCTGAACCTTCCCGGTGTAATTCAGAAGTGATCTCTCAATGCCCACTTGCCGTGCCGCTGTGATTGATCTGGCGTCGCCAGCAATAGAGCGGGCAGTGCTTCCCGATTCCCCCTGAACGATCACCAGCACCAGCTGGGGCAGTGGAGAGGGGTCGGGTCCAGGCGGTGGTTCTGGGGGTGGTTCTGGGGGTGGTTCAGGCGGTGGTTCAGGCGATGGCGATGGCGAAGGCGATGGCGACGGTGATGATGATGATGATGACGATGATGACGGTTGAGGTACCTGGGACTCGGGGACTCCTGTGTCGCTGTCCTGTTCATCGCGGCGGCTTTCGCTCTGGAGCCCACCCTGTCCACCCTGGCCTCTCAGGCCGCCACCCTGTTGTTGTGACCCCTGGCCGATGCTGCCATCGATCCGACGACTGGGCAGGTCCGGTTCACCCTGTTCCAGCGGACGGATGTTGATGCTTCCGCCCCCGCCGCTGAATGGGCCGAATTCAACAGGGCCCTTCAAGAACACCGGTCCACGCGGCAGTCTTTCTCCAGCTGCCTGTGCTGCCTCCTGAAACAGATACAGCAGCACCAGGCCAAGGGCGCCACCTGTGAGCACACCCTCCAGGCTCACCCGTCTGCCATCCCGCTTAAGGGTCAGCTCATCAGTCAGCCGCTGCAGTTCGATCTGTCGGGCTCAAAACTATTGGCACGACTCTACTCCAGTCCGATTGACATGTGATCGGCTGGTGCAGCGGGCCAGGGTTTGCCAGACCATTTGCCATGAAAGCGTGATACAGCCTCCTCCCAGGCACCCTCGTGGGATCCAGCACTGCCGTGGGTGCAGGCGATCGGCCAGGTGCCGAGGCGCATGCCGAGCGCCAGGGCCGACCTGCAGAAGTCAATGTCGTAGGCGTGGAAGCGAAACTGGGGATCAAATCGCAGCCCACTGCGTTGTAGAACCTCAACTTTGGCGGCTAGAAGCACCCCATCCAGCACCATGCAGCGTCGCGGTGTGGGTCCATAGGCACTGGGTTCCACCAGGCTGGGATCCCAGTGATTCAGATACCCGCTGGGCCGCCGCTGGGACCACTTCCAGCCGCCATTCTCACCTCGTTCGAAGTACCAGTTGCCCTGCTGTGCACCCGCTTCCCCCTCACCGGCCAGTCCCACCAGATCAAAGTGGCGCAGGGCCCGCTCTAAGCGGAACTGGAGAAACCAGTCGTGCACGAACAGATCGTCATGCACAAACGCCACAATCCCCTCAGGGGGCAACTCAGCGATGGCTTTGTTGTAGATCTCAGAGAGACCTTGGCAGTGCTCGCCTCGGTTGCCAGCCACCAGGAACAACCGCGGGCGCAGGGCTGGTGGAAACTGGCGCAGACTTCTGCCCAGCAGGGTGGACCGTGAGAAATGACTCGGATACTGCTGGCTGGCACAGACAAGCGTGAGCATGACCTCGATGATCGTCCAAAGCAGCCTGTCTACAGAGCCTAGGCTGAGCAGCCGGCTGAACGGTCCCCGATCGCGATCGGTGACATGTCGGCCCGTTGGGTTGATGATGGGACGATGCCACGCAGCGGTGATGCTCAACAACACGGCCTCCAGTAGCAGCGGCCTCCCTCCCATCACCAGCAAATCACGACGGCGCCTTGTCAAGGCTGGCCATGTGCATTGCTTCCACCGACTGCGCCTCAACGGCGGCGGAATGGTTCTGATTGCCACGGTGGCCCAGGGTCACGTGGTGCCTTCGACCTGGGCCACCGCCTATGCGTGCCTGCCGGACAGTCCGCAGCTGCTGGTCAGGGATATCCACTTCGAACCGTTCAGGCTGGATGAGTACAGGCAGACCTACAACCTGCGCAGCCTGGAATGGCTCGACAGTCGATTCATGTTAAAGCTGGCACTGGAGCAATGCCTGATGGACATCGGCAGGCATTTGAAGGAAACGCAAGGAGCTGACAGCATCGTTTCAATACCTGAACCTATTGACCGCATTGACCTGCATATCATGCGCGCTCAGGGGGCTTTGCCCTATCTCCAACAGCTCATGGAACGCTGCCGAGACCATCTTCTTCTGTTCCAGGACTTGCGCCTGGTTCATGATCTACCGGCGCCAACTTTTGGCACCCGATGACAGAGTCTCTGCGTATTCTTTTGGTGAACCATGGACTCGCTGGCGAGATGTTGGGGGGCGACGGTGTGCAGATTGAGGCCACCGCAGCAGGTTTGCGACGCCGCAACCATCAGGTGCGCGTGGCCTGCTCAAACCAGCCTGATACCACCGGGGTCGACCTTGTCCACATCTTCAACGCACGTACCGACCAGGCTCTGGCTGGTCAGTTGGCGGCCGCCCGCGAGGCTGACCTGCCTGTGGTAGTCAGCCCGATCTGGATTTCGCTCACCCAGGCGCGCTGGGGATCATTGGCAGCACGCGGTGTGCTGGAGAAGCTCCAGCAGGATCCAACCATTGGAGAACGCCTGTTGAAGCAGCTCATCGCTCGCACGCTCGCAGTGAACTTTGCTGGGGACGTCCTCCATTTCGATCAGGCAGGTCCAACGGCAACAGCACAGTTGAACCGCATCGCCAGGTTGCTTGAGGATGTTGATGCACTCCTCCCCAACAGTTGGCTGGAGCTAGCTGCCGTGCGCCGTGACCTTTGCTGGCGAGGCACCCAGGTGCAGATTGCACCATACGGTGTGGATCCGAGGTTATTCAGCGATCCAGATCCTGAGCCCTTTCGCAAACTCAGCGGTTTGAGGGGTCCGTTTGTGCTTCAGGCAGGGCGGGTTGAACCACCGAAGAATTCCGCCATGCTGCTGCAGGCACTTCGCCACACCGATCTGCCGGTTGTGCTCGCGGGACGACACGATCTGGATCCTGGTTACACCGAACTGTGCAGGACGATTGGTGGAAGCCGGCTGCATCTCCATGGCCATTTATCACCTGATCTACTGGCTTCGGCCTATGCAGCCGCGGCGGTCCACGTGCTGCCTAGCTGGTGCGAGACCTGTGGCCTCGTCACCCTCGAGGCAGCCCTCGCTGGTGCCCCTGTTGTGGTGAGCATTGCTGGCCACGAGTCCGCCTACGTGGGGTCTGATGCCTGGTATTGCGATCCGGCAGATCCCTGCTCCGTGCGCAATGCTGTGGTAGGCGCCATCGACGCAGGCCGCAATGACCCTCGAGTGCGGCGGTTACAACGGAGGATCCTGGCTGAATTCAATTGGAATGCAATGACTGAGGCAAGCGAGAGAGCTTACTCCTCGGCATTAGGTTTGCGACGTAAGTAGCCATCAGCGAAGTTAGACAAACCAGAGGCACTCAAGTAAGTTTCACACCGCTCAAAGGCATCAGACTCAGCAAGGAAACTGGCGATTGCTGTGCGTGGATTGGAATCAACGAGGGAACGGTAAGGTGCCACGGGTGTACCAGCCAAATCTGCAAAGCTTGTATCGGCAACAATCAACAGACCATCTCTATCGACAAACTTCTGGTAGGCCCGAATCTCCGCCAAAACATGATCACCATCATGCCAGTCATCGAGAAAAACCAGCACGGGGCCGCTGGTTTTTGCAACATTTGCAGCAACAGTTTCAAGCACACCTGGTTCAAGGCTGCTGCCAACAAGCCATTCTGATACAAAGCGAGCCAGGCCCTGCTCGCGGCGCACTGCCTCGGCCTCAGCAGTCGGTCTGATGTCAATTGTAATGACGCGTGACTGCTCAAGCCCGAGCAATGAAAGCATGGAGGCAAAGAAAAGGGCACAGCCGCCGTACTTTGTCCCCGTCTCGATGATTAGCCCTGGCCGAATAGCTGTAACGGCCTGCTGCAGGCCCATTAGATCATCCGGGAGTTGCCAGATCGGTACACCCAGCCAGTGATTGCGAAACCAACCTTCGTTAGCCGCCACCTTCAGCATGACGTGCCGCAGATCGCGAACCAGATAATTACTGATCAGATAGGGGGTGTCTGCACCGCTCCCTATACTGGGGGAGGGGTTTTCGGCAAGCTTGCTTGGTCTTGAAATGGGTGAAGACATGATGAGAGGCCAGGGCCTTGAGGGGCGGTTCAACGGGCGGCTAATGGGATGCTTTGACAGCGTCCAAAGACCGAGACCATGCCATTGCTGTCCTAGTGTAATCATAGGATGAAGCACCACTGCGCTGCGCAGACATTGATCCATCCCCAGGCATCGTGATTCAGCCCAACCCAGTCTGTTCTGGCCTTGATATAGCTGACGGACCCATGGATCCGCCGCATCCGGCGACCCTTCCTCCTGGATCAGCAGCCGGTCTCCTTTACCGTGGCATCCATCCCAGCACTGTTGTGACTGGTGGCGCGACCATTGAATTTCCACAGACCACCATCATTGAACCCTTCTGCAGCTTTGTCATGGGCCCCCATGCATCGTTCAGCATCGGAACTAATGTCACAATCTATTCGGGGTGTACTTTTCGAAGTAAATATGGCCATTTTGATATCGGCAATGAGGTCTCTTTCGGTCCAAATTGTGCTTTTTATGAACTCAGGGCAGGACTATTCATCGGCGACTACTCAATGATCGCTGCAGGTGTCTGTGTATCAGGGGTGAACCATGGCATGGATCCTACTGCCGGTCCTTATAGATTTCAAGCGTCAGACAATCGCCCTGTCCGTATAGGTCAAAATGTTTGGATTGGCATGAACTCTACAATTCTGCCAGGGATTACGATTGCCGACAATTCAATAATTGGCGCAGGTAGCGTGGTTTCACGTGATATTCCAGCTGGTATGATTGCCTATGGTAATCCTTGCCAAGTGATTCGCCCCGTCAGTGTGTCACCACAGCCCGGCCAAAGCTGAGTTTCACCCAGCTTTCCATTGGCTTATCCGAGTTATCGTTGTATGACCCCCTTTCTTTCCTGGTTTACGGGACCCGCTCCGGTTATGAATCAGTCTCAAAAGCTTTTTATGGCCTGTGGCGATGAGCGCCGAGATGGCTACCTGCATGTGGATGCCTTCGCTTCCAGCAATCCAGATATTGTG
The DNA here is from genome assembly GCF_024345975.1 of Cyanobium sp. Cruz-8D1. Taxonomy (GTDB): domain Bacteria; phylum Cyanobacteriota; class Cyanobacteriia; order PCC-6307; family Cyanobiaceae; genus Cyanobium. The sequence goes on from NZ_JAGQCD010000005.1 coordinate 18,138, forward strand.
CATGCGATTGAGCAAACCCCGTGGCCGTTTGATTCTGATCGGTTTTCTGAGATTGTGGTTAACCATCTTTCACGAGTTGGCAGGGAAATATACCAGCAGAAATCGATTCTTGGTGAACTCTTCCGTGTCAGTGCTGCTGATGCAACTGTTATTCTCAACTTGCCCTGGATTAGGCACGATTCTTTTTGGTCAGACCCAACACATGTCCGACCGTATTGTCCGGAGACATTACAGCTTTTATCCAGTCAATATTGTGGTTCCCTGCGTGAACAAGGAGTCGCCCATACTTCACTCGCTGAGCTTTTTGGTATTAATTTTGAATTGATTTCTATTGTTCAAACTTATGATCCTATTTGGTGGCGCAAGCTTCAGGCTGGGGAGATCAGCCGTGATCAGCTTCGCGAGGCAGCATCCTTGCACTGGGGTGTTGTGCGCACTTGGACTGCGACATTGCGCGCGGTCAAGGCGTAGGGAATGACTTCATGTTGGGTAATGCTGGCCCAATTATGTCCAACATCATTTTGCTGACCCGCTGTTCGAAATTACCTGATCGCTAGCAGCGCACAGTCTATTCAATAGGTCTGTATTCTCGGTACAGGATGCCTGGCTGTTTAAGCTCCATTCATTAAAATCGATTCCAGTTCAGCAGGCGGGCGCAACGGCTCAGCAGGGTAGATATCTCCTCTGAGAAGCCGATCTATCATCTCAATCTGCTTCGGCAGGCATACGCTATGAAGGTCGTAGCGATCGACAACTGTCTGGCGAGCTGATCGCCGGAGATGCATGTAGTCTTTGGGATTAGCCAGCACCTTCGCTACAGTCTTAGCTAAAGCTTCGTGATCAAGGAAGTCAACTAGTAATCCATTTTCGGCATGTCTAATCATCTCTTGGACTGGTGGCGTGGCTGACCCCACGACCACGCATCCGCAGGCCATCGCCTCAAGCATGCTCCAACTTAGAATAAATGGTACTGTCAGGTATACATGACAAGCGCTCAGGCGAAAAACACGATGCAGGACGGAATGGGGAACCTGACCCACAAAATGTACTCGTTTTGAATCAATTCGACTCGACAACTCCCTCATCATGAACGTTCGCCAGTCCCCACCGTCTGGTGGAGGGCTGCCATATCCTTTTCCATCTCTACCGACGATGATTGCTCTCATGTTTGGACGGAGCTGTTGCAATAGTGCGAGCATCCGCATAAAGATATGAAAGCCACGGCAAGGCTCCAGGTTGCGACTGACAAATGTCACCACTTCATCTCCTGGGCGAAGCACGACTCCATCCCTGGACAAAGTAATCTCACCTGTTTCTCCAGGTGGTTCCTCTGGCGTGATCTTGGTCGTATCTATGCCTTCATGGACAACAACAGCGCGATCTCGATAGGCAGTTGGTATTGAGCTCCATTGCCACCATGTTGAGGTAGTCGCACATGTAAAACTATCAAGCGCGAGTAATTGAAAGTTTCTGCGTATGCGAACACCTGTTACATCCATCCAGGTTGGATGATGAAATTCTTTGTCGAATCCATAGTCTGCCCCTTTAACATTATAAACAAATTCCTGATGGTGAATTACGGGTACGCCGGGGAGGATGTCTGCCAATGCCAGCATCTCTCCCCACCCAGAGTGACCGATCACTAGGTCAGGCTCAAAGCCTTCTCCCATCAATTTCAGGATGGTCTGTGCAACTGCAGCCCCCCTGAGCACTTTGGTTTGACTATCAGATAGCAATGGATGGCATTCGGGAATGATGCCACTGGGCGCAGGATCGTAGCGGTGAAGGGGGATGCCCGTTAGCTCACTTGCCGTCTCCAAGCCGATGGCAATGACAGTATCGCCTCGATCCCTCAATGCCTGAGCCAAGTGAAAATACTGGCCTGGGAAGTTTTGGTGCAGAAAAAGTATCTTCGACATGGCGGCTTGGCAGCTGAAACTCAGAATTCAAATCTAAGCCCTGATCTTGCCGAAAATCAAGAAGTAGTATCAGCGTGTCCGGCCTGGCTTTTCTTGGTATTTCATGAGTCACATGCTTGTTCGAGCCCCCTGGGCGGACTGCGTGCGTTGCATGCCAGCATTGGCCAGTCTCGACATGGGTCGAGATGGGTTGACTTGAATTCAGTTCTGCATTCTGGTGATCATCTTGAAATCCTCAGTCGCTATGCTTTCGTCTCTGTAATAGTGCCTGACTTTTAGATGGCAATTGCTCCAAGGCCTTTGGGCTTGTATTTGCTTCACTGCCACTCCGCTAAATTCCAAGTCCGATCGGCCTGGCAGTTTGAGTGGAAGCTCCGGCTCAATTCAGCGCCACACAACGAATGCCCCCGGTTGCAGGCTAAGTCGCGGGCAGCTTTCGTTTTCGCCAGGACTGAGGTCCTTCAGATCGCGAAACTCGGCCTCCAGTGTTGCGTTGGGGTGGGTCAGGCGCTGGGCATCGGGGGCCAGCAGCAGCGAAAGGCGCTGGCTCCCTCCCTGCTGCGTCAACTGCTGCAGGCTGGCGGCTAGGTCGGCGGCGCTGAGCAGGCGGCCGTCTGGGCAGCCCAGCAAGAGCGCCAGCTGCGGCTGATCAAGCAGGGCTAGCAGGCGGGGATCGCTCTCGCGTTCAAGCAGCAGACCTTGCTCCCTGGTCCACCCACGCAACCTATCGAAGGCCTCACTCAGATAAAGGGGGTCCCGCCCATCCCCGCCATCCCAGCCAAGTAATGCTGTCAGTCCGTGGTACTCCTCTTCCATCAGGTGGCCAAGCTTGATTCGCTTGGTTTGGAGGTAGGCGGCGTTGTGCAGGCCCGGATCCATCACCAGCGGCACCCGATCCTCCACCTGCAGCCCGTAGCCACCGAGGCCGGCGATCTTGCGCGGGTTGTTGGTGATCAGCCGCAGCCGACGCACACCGAGATCACTGAGGATCTGGGCCCCGACGCCGTAGTTGCGCAGGTCGGCGGCGAAGCCGAGCCGTTCATTGGCTTCCACCGTGTCGAGGCCGCCATCCTGGAGGCTGTAGGCCTTGAGCTTGTTGATCAGGCCGATGCCGCGGCCTTCCTGGCGCAGGTAGACCACCACCCCCTCGCCGGCGGCCTCGATCATGCGCAGCGCCGCCTCCAGCTGGGGGCGGCAGTCGCAGCGCAGCGAACCGAAGGCATCGCCGGTGAGGCATTCCGAATGCACCCGCACCAGCACCGGTGCCGTCGCCCGCTCCGGATGGCCCTTGACGATCGCCACATGCTCGCTGCCGTCGAGTTCGTTGCGGTAGCCGATCGCCCGGAAGGAGCCGAAGGCGCTCGGCAGCGTCGCCTCCGCCTGGCGGCGCACGAAGCGTTCGGTGTCGAGCCGGTAGCGGATCAGATCGGCGATCGAAATCAGCCGCAGGCCATGGCGGTGGGCGTAGTCCACCAGTTGGGGCAGGCGCGCCATCGAGCCATCGGCGTTCTGGATCTCGCAGATCACCCCGGCCGGATACAGGCCCGCCAGGCGGGCCAGGTCGATCGCCGCCTCGGTGTGGCCGGCCCGCTTGAGCACGCCCCCTTCCCGGGCCCGCAGGGGGAAGATGTGGCCCGGCCGGCGCAGATCGCCGGGGCGGGTCTCCGGGTGAATCGCCACCTGGATCGTGCGGGCCCGGTCCTCCGCCGAGATGCCCGTGCTCACCCCCCGCTCCGGTCCAGCGTCGACGCTCACCGTGAAGGCGGTCTGGTTGCTGTCGGTGTTGCGATCCACCATCAGGGGCAGATCGAGGGCATCGAGCCGCTCCCCTTCCATGGCCAGGCAGATCAGGCCCCGGGCCTCGGTGGCCATGAAATTGATCTGCTGGGGTGTGGCGAACTGGGCCGCACAGATCAGATCGCCTTCGTTCTCCCGGTTCTCGTCATCCACCACCACGATCGATTCGCCGTTGCGGATCGCCGCCAGGGCATCGGCGATGGCATCGAAGTGAATTCCCGTGGACTGGCGTGGGCCGGACAGGACGGTCAAGGGATGCAAAGGAAGGGGAAGGCCGGCGCCCGCAGGGGCGCTGGACGTGGCCGATCCCTGAAAGGATCGAAGCTCATTTATAGGGTGCCGGTACGATCCAGCGTTCTTCGGCGTTCCGCATGGCTGGACAGCGCGTTGCGGTGATCGGTGCCAGCGGCTACGGGGGACTGCAGACCCTCAGGCTGCTGCAGGACCACCCCCATCTCTCGGTGAGCTTTCTGGGCGGGGAGCGCAGCACGGGCAAGCGCTGGAGCGAACTGGTGCCCTTCCTGCCCCTGGCCGACGACCTGGTGGTGCGCGCGCCGGACCCGGACGCGATCGCCGCCGCCGCCGATCTGGCCGTGCTGAGCCTGCCGAACGGCCTGGCGGCCACTCTGGTGCCCGACCTGCTGCAGCGCGGCGTCAAGGTGGTGGACCTCTCGGCCGACTACCGCTACCGCTCCCTGGCCCGCTGGCAGGAGGTCTACGCCGCCGAAGCCCGCCAGGTGACCCGCCAGGACGGCGAGCTCTGCCAGGAGGCGGTGTATGGGCTGGTGGAGGTGGCCGAGGCCCGTATCCGCGAGGCCCGCCTGGTGGCGGCCCCCGGGTGTTTCCCCACGGCCAGCCTGCTGGCCCTGCTGCCGTTCCTCGAGCAGGGCCTGATCGAGACGGGCGGCATTGTCATCGATGCCAAGACCGGCACCTCCGGCGGTGGCCGGGCGGCCAAGGAAAACCTGCTGCTGGCCGAAGCCGCCGAAGCGGTGGCCCCCTACGGGGTGGTGGGCCATCGCCACACCAGTGAGATCGAGCAACTGGCGGCCCAGGCGGCGGGCCAGCCGATCCAGCTGCAGTTCACCCCCCACCTGATGCCGATGGTGCGCGGCCTGCTGGCCACGGTCTACGGCCGCCTGCGGGACCCCGGCCTGACGGCCGAGGACTGCACGACCCTGCTGAAGGCCTCCTACCGCCACAGCCCCAGCGTGCAGGTGCTGCCGGTGGGGGTGTACCCCTCCACCAAGTGGGTGCGCAACACCAACCGCTGCCTGCTCTCGGTGCAGGTCGACCTGCGCACCGGCCAGCTGATCGTGATGAGCGCCATCGACAACCTGCTCAAGGGCCAGGCCGGCCAGGGGGTGCAGTGCCTCAACCTGCTCAGCGGCCTGGAGGCGGGAACCGGCCTGCCGCTGCTGCCCTTCTACCCCTGAGCCAGCCGCTGGGCGGCCAGGCTCACAGCCAACGGCAGGATCCGATGCTCCTGAACCTGGATGCGGGCGTGCAGCCGCTGCCGGTCATCCCCCGCCAGCACCGGCACGGCCGCCTGCACCAGAATCGGTCCGGCATCCACGTCGGCCGTCACCAGGTGGGCGGTGCAGCCCGCCAGGGTGACCCCGGCGGCCAGGGCTTCCGCCACCCCATCGGCGCCGCGGAAGCTGGGCAGCAGGGAGGGGTGGATGTTCACCAGCCGATCCGGGAAGGCTTCGATCAGCACGGCGGTGACGATGCGCATCCAGCCCGCCATCACCACCAGATCGACCCGGTGCTCCCGGAACAGGGTGATCAGGGCCGCGTCGAGGGCCTGCCGCGACGGCTGGCGGCGGTGGTCGATCACCTGGCAGGGGATGCCGAGCCGTTCGGCCCGGCCCAGGGCTCCGCAACCCTCCCGGTTCACCGCCAGAACGACCACCTGGCCCTGCAGTCGCCCCTGCGCGCAGGCCTCCACCAGGGCTTCGAAGTTGCTTCCTTCGCCGGACGCCATCACCGCCAGTCGCAGCGGGGCCCCACCGGCCGGGAGCCGCTGTGGCCATGGCCACTGGAGAGATCCGCTGGGATCGCTATGGTCGGCTGAATCGGGCATTGCGTCCATGTCCCATCTCTCCATCCTGCCCACCGTGCTGCGGGATGAGGATCTGCTGGGGGCCACACTTTCCACCCTCAAGCTTCCCTGGCGCCACGGCGGTGAACTCGCCGGTTTCGGTGACGAGCGCCTGGCGGTGACGCTGCAGGTGCAGTTGCAGGACGGTCAGTCCCTGGGATGGACCCGCCAGGCGGATGGCTCGCTGGCCCTGGTGGGCGATCTCCAGCGCCTCAGTCGCAGCACCGCGCTGCAGAGCCTGCTGGGCCGGATCACCCGCGCCTACGCCGCCAGAGCGGCCCTCCAGGAGGCCAGCCTGGCTCTTCCCACGGCGTCGATCGAGCTCCGTGTCTGACGACCCACCCCTTCGTGATCCGGCCGCCGGGCCGATCGTCCAGCTCGATCTGCGTGAACCCCACCGCCACCTGGTCAGGGTCACGCTCCAGCTCACACCCCGTTGCCTGCAGCCGGAGCTGCGCCTGCCCGCCTGGACCCCGGGCTCGTACCTGATCCGTGACTACGTCCGGAACCTGGAGGCCCTGGAGGTGCACCAGGGGGGCGTCCCCGTGGCCAGCACGCGAACGGCGCAGGCCTGCTGGTGTCTGGATCTCAGCAGCCTGGCGCCGCTCGTGGTTCGCTACCGCCTCCAGGCCACCGAGCTGAGCGTGCGCACCTGCCACCTCAGCGCCGACCATGGCTTTCTGGCCCTGGCCGGGGTGGTCCTGCAGGTGAGCGGCGAACGCTGGCACCCGCACCGGCTCGCGTTGCAACTGCCCGAGGGCTGGCAGGCCTTCGTTCCCCTGCCCAGCGCCGGCGCCAACGCCTGGATCGCCCCAGACTTCGACCGCCTCATCGACAGTCCCATCGAGGCCGGCCCCCATCCCTGCCACCGGTTCAGCGTCGCTGACGTGCCCCACCGTTGGGTCACCTGGGGCGCCGACCTGCCCGCCGACGATCCCCTCTGGCTCGCCGATGTGGAGCGGGTCGCCCTGGCCTGCTGCCGCCTGGTCGGGGAGCCGGCGCCCGCGAGCGACAACTACCTGTTCGTGCTGCATCTGTTGGCCGAGGCCTACGGCGGCCTCGAACACGACCACAGCTGCGTGCTCCAGTTCGGGCGCCGGGCCCTGGCGGCGCCAGGCGGTCGTCGCAAGCTGCTGCAACTGGTGGCCCATGAGTATCTCCACCAATGGAATGTGCGCCGCCTCAGGCCCGCCGAGCTCACCCCCATCGACTACGACCGGGCCGCGATCGTGCCTGGTCTGTGGTTTGCCGAAGGCGTCACCTCCTACCTCGACCTGCTGCTGCCCCTGGCGGCCGGCCTGGGCACGGAGGCCGAACTGCTCGAAGACCTGGGGGCCGACCTCAGCCGTTACCTGCTCACCCCCGGTCGCCGGGTGCAGGGGTTGCGGCAAAGCGCCGAAGAGGCCTGGGTAAAGCTCTACCGCCAGGACGCCTCCTCCGCCGACAGCCAGATCAGCTACTACCTCAAGGGGGCCGTGGTCGCCCTGGTGCTCGACCTGCACCTGCGGCGGCAGGGGTCGTGCCTGGCCGTGGTGCTGCGGGCCCTCTGGCGCCGTCATGGGGCCTGGGGCCGGGGTTACCGGAACGACGACCTGATCGCCGCCTTCGCCGACCAGGCCGCCGACCTGGCCGAGCTGCTGCCCCACTGGCTGGAGAGCAGCGACGACCCCGACCTGGCCAGCTACCTGGCTGACGTGGGCCTGGCCCTGGTGCCGAAGCCCGCGACGGAGCCGTTCTTCGGCTGGCAGCTCGAGGACGCCGCCGACAGGCCGATGCAGCTGAAACGGGTGCACAGGGACGGCCCGGCGGAACGGTCGCACCTGCAGAGCGGCGATGAGCTGCTGGCCCTCGACGGTGTGCGGCTGCGCCGGCCGGACGACCTCAGCCTGGCCATCGGCCCCGCCGCGCCGCCGGCGGAACGGGTGTTGCTCTACTGCCGTGATGGCCTGGTGCGCAGCACCGGGCTGTGGCCCGACCCCCCGGCCGTGGCCAGCTGGCAGCTGCTGATCGACCCCCTGCTGACCAACGACCGTACGGGTCTGAACCGGCGGCGTTGGCTGTCCCTCGAGCCATGAGTTCGTCCCTGCGTCCCCTGGTCCTGGCGGTGGCCGGCGCGGGTGTGCTGAGCCTCGGTGGTCTCACCTGGCTGGGCCGCGACCTGTTCGGCGCCCCGGGCAATGCCGGCGGCCGTGCCTCCCTGCTCGACCTGCTGGACGAGGTGCGCCAGTCCCCGGGCGCCGGCGGACAGCTGCAGCCGCCCCCGGCGGCCCAGGTCCTGCCGCCACCCCAGGCGGCCTGGCGCGCTCCGCTGGGGGGCGCCTGTCAGGCCGACCCGCTGCTGCGCAGCCGCCTGCTCGCCCTGGCGGAACGCCTCCGTTACGAGACCACCCGGCTGCGCATCGATCCGAGCAACTACGGCGAGCGCTTTCGCCAGGATGTCTTCGGCCAGCCGCTGGATCCCACGCCCCAGGTCGTCGTGCTGCATGAGACCGTCTACGGCATCAACTCGGCGATCAACACCTTCATGACGCCCCATCCCCGCGACGAAGACCAGGTGAGTTACCACACCCTGATCGGTCTCGACGGCCGGGTGGTGGAAGTGCTTGATCCCTCCAAACGGGCCTTCGGGTCGGGCAATTCCGCCTTCAACGGCCGCTGGGTGGTGACCAACCCGGAGGTGGGAGGCTCGATCAACAACTTCTCCCTGCACCTGAGCCTGGAAACTCCCCTGGATGGGGAGAACCAGGACAGGGCCCACAGCGGTTACACCGCCGCCCAGTACGACGCGCTGGCGATCGTCCTGGGCCGCTGGATGCGCCGCTACGGCATTCCGGCCAGCAACATCACCACCCACCAGCACGTGGATCTGGGTGGAGAACGGATGGATCCCCGCAGTTTTGAGTGGCGCGAGCTGCAGCTTCGGCTGGCCGCCATCGGCGTCCTCTGCTGATCGGGCTCAGAGGAGCGGGCTGGTGATCGGCTTGCGGCTGCCGTACAGGAAGGCGTGCAGTTCTGGATCCTGCATGTAGCGGAGCACCCGCGCCGGGTAATCGAGCTTGCCGTTGTGCAGGTAGGCCAGGGTGGCCATGGCCTTGGCGTCGGCCGGGTTGGTGCTGGCGTTCATCAGGGTCTGGCCGGAGAGGCCCAGGGCCTGCTTGAGACGCACGAACTTGCCGACCAGCAACCGCACGTTGCGGTCAGGATCGAGCAGCTGCATGCGGGCCTCATCAATCTGCTCCGGGGTGGCATCGGCCGGCAGCAGGCCCTGCTTGACGAGCTCACCGAGGCTGAGCTGGGCGGGCCCAAGGGTGCTGAACAGGCCGCTGCGGGCGGCCAGAGGGTGATCCTCGCCGGGCTTGGCATGTTGCAGTTCATCGAACAGCACGGCGGTCACCAGCATCGGGTTGATGCCGTGACGGCGGCTCTCGCTGAGGATCACCGGCCTGAGCTCCTCAAGCCGACCGAGGGTATGGGTGCGCAGGGGTTGGAGCTGGTCGATGCCCTCGGTGAACAGCTGGGCGAGGCGAGGCTGGGGGCCGTGGACGCCGAAGCGGCGGTTCAGTTCGCGTAGCTCCTCAGGGCTGAAATCGACCGGGTCCGGACGCAGGCCTTCGCTGGTGGAGGGGCTGATCAGGGGAAAGGCCTCAAGGCCGCGCTCCGCTTCGGTGAGCAGGAAGGGGCTGCGGCCTTGGCGCTGGGGTTCCCGGCTGAAGGGAACGACACACAGTCCGATCGCCCCAAGCAGCAGGGTCGCTCGCAGCACAAGGCCATAAGCCCCAGGCTGGCGGGTGAGGCTGGAAGGCCTAGTTCTTGCGAAGCGGGACAGCAAGCAAAAACGTGCTCTTTCCATCAATCGTAACGAACACTTCCGGATTTGCCCCGCCAGTGGGGCGCTCTCGCCGCTGGACCCTGTGGGGGAAGCCCCGCATCCGCCGATCCGCTTGCCGAATATGGAGGCGGCTGGATACGGTTCGGGGGCCCGTCACGGCGTCCCAGGAGCCATGTCCCCGCTGCCGCCGTTGAACGGCCACGATTCCGCTGCCCTCTGGGAGCGTTTCCGCCAGCTTCTCTGGCACGATCCCGATCTCTGCCTCTGGCTGGATGTGAGCCGGATGGCTCTTGGGGAGGAGGATCTGGCGTCCTTCCAGGCCCCCTTCGCCCGCGCCTTCGCCGCCATGGAGGCCCTGGAGGCCGGGGCCATCGCCAACGCCGACGAAGGGCGTCAGGTGGGTCATTACTGGTTGCGGGCCCCGGAGCTGGCTCCCGATCCGGCTGTGGCGGTGGCCATCGCTGCCGAAGTGGATCGGCTCGAAGCCTTCGGGCGGGAGGTGCTGGCGGGCACGATCACGGCGCCCGGCGGCGGACCCTTCACTGACGTTCTCTGGATCGGCATCGGCGGCTCCGGGCTCGGGCCCCTGCTGATGCTCAGGGCCCTGCAGCGCCATGGCACGGGTCTGCCGTTCCACTTCTTCGATAACGTCGACCCCGACGGCATGGCCCGCACCCTGGCCGGACTGGGCGAGCGGCTCACCACCACGCTGGTGATCGTGGTGAGCAAGTCGGGGGGCACCCCCGAACCGCACCTGGGCATGGTGCAGGCCCGGGCCCGGGTGGTGGCAGCCGGGGGCGACTGGAGTGCCCAGGCCGTGGCCATCACCATGGGCGGTAGCCACCTGGATCAGGAGGCCAAGGCGGCCGGCTGGCTGCGGCGTTTCGACATGTTCGATTGGGTGGGGGGCCGCACCAGCATCACCAGTGCGGTGGGCCTGCTGCCCGCCGCCCTGATCGGCGCCGACCTGCGTGGCTTCCTGGAGGGGGCCGCCGCCATGGATCGCCTCACACGGGTGCCCAGCCTGCGGGCCAATCCGGCGGCCCTGCTGGCCGCCTCCTGGCACGTGGCCGGTGGCGGCCGCGGTCGCCGCGACATGGTGGTCTTGCCCTACCGCGACCGGCTGGAGGTGTTCAGCCGCTACCTGCAGCAGCTGGTGATGGAGTCCCTGGGCAAGCGGCTCGACCGGGACGGTGAGGTGGTGCACCAGGGCCTGGCGGTCTACGGCAACAAGGGCTCCACCGATCAGCACGCCTACGTCCAGCAACTGCGCGATGGGCTCGACAACTTCTTCGTGACCTTCATCGAGGTGCTGGAGGACCCGGCGGAGATCGCCACGATCGCTGGCGAATGCCCCGCCGATTTCCTCGAGGGGTTCCTGCAGGGCACCCGGGCGGCCCTGGCCGAACAGGACCGCCAGAGCATCACCATCACCCTGCGCCGCTTCGACGCCCGGGGCCTCGGGGCCCTGATCGGCCTGTTCGAGCGGGCCGTCGGGCTCTACGGAGAGCTGGTCAACGTCAACGCCTACCACCAGCCCGGGGTGGAAGCCGGCAAGCTGGCGGCCGCGGGGATCCTGGCGTTGCAGAGTCAGGTGGAGGGTCTGTTGGCCGATGGCCAGCCCCGCAGCCTGGCCACCATTCAGGCGCAACTGGAGCTGCAGGCGGTGGAGCCGGTGTTCTGGCTGCTGCGCCACCTCTGCGCCAACGATCGCGGTTATGGCGCCGTTGGCGACTGGGCCCGGCCCGACAGCCTGACCTTCCACCACACCTGATAGGTTTCGGATCTTTGCCATGGTCCGCTCCCGCGCCGCGGTCGCCTGGGCCGCCGGCCAGCCGCTGGAGGTCACCGAGATCGACGTGGAGGGCCCTCGGCCCGGCGAAGTGCTGCTGCGGGTGGTGGCCACGGGGGTGTGCCACACCGATGCCTTCACCCTCTCCGGTGCCGACCCCGAGGGGATCTTCCCGGCGGTGCTCGGCCATGAGGGCGGTGCGGTGGTGGAAGAGGTGGGGCCAGGCGTGACGTCCCTGGCGGTGGGGGATCACGTGATTCCGCTCTACACGCCCGAATGCCGCGCCTGCCGCTTCTGCCTCTCCGGCAAGACCAACCTCTGCCAGGCGATTCGCGCCACCCAGGGCAAGGGCCTGATGCCCGATGGCAGCAGCCGCTTCTCCAGGAACGGCGAGCGGATCTTCCACTACATGGGCACCTCCACCTTCTCCGAATACACGGTGGTGCCTGAGATCGCCGTGGCGAAGATCGCCCCGGAGGCGCCGCTGGAGACGGTGTGCCTGCTGGGCTGCGGCGTCACCACCGGCATCGGCGCCGTGCTCAACACCGCCAAGGTGGAAGCGGGCAGCAGCGTGGCCGTCTTCGGCCTCGGCGGCATCGGCCTGGCGGTGATCATCGGGGCGGTGATGGCCGGGGCCGAGCGGATCATCGGCATCGACACCAACCCCGACAAGTTCGCCATCGCCGGCCAGCTCGGCGCCACCGAGTGCCTCGATCCCAGGGCCTTCGATGCCCCGATCCAGGAGGTGGTGATCGATCGCACCGACGGCGGCGTCGACTACTCGTTCGAGTGCATCGGCAACGTCCAGGTGATGCGCGCCGCCCTGGAGTGCTGCCACAAGGGCTGGGGCGAATCCACGATCATCGGTGTGGCCGGAGCGGGCCAGGAGATCGCCACCCGACCGTTCCAGCTCGTCACCGGGCGGGTGTGGCGCGGCTCCGCCTTCGGTGGGGTGCGGGGCCGCACGGAGCTGCCCGGCTATGTCGAGCGCTTCCAGCAGGGGGAGATCCCCCTCGAGCGCTTCATCACCCACACGATGGGGCTGGAGGACATCAACCGGGCCTTCGATCTGATGCACGCCGGCGAGAGCATCCGCTCGGTGATCCACTTCTGAACCCCCTGAGACCGCGGAGATCGGCGTCACCATGATCGAGCTGCTCAGCGAAAACCGCAGCTTCGGCGGTCTGCACCGCCGCTACCGGCACCCGTCGTCCGAGCTGAACAGCCCGGCGACCCTGGCGGTGTTCCTGCCCCCCCAGGCCCTCGCCGGGGCCCGGGTGCCGGCCCTCTACTGGCTTTCCGGCCTCACCTGCACCGACGAGAACGTCATGCAGAAGGGCGGGGCCCATCGCCTCGCCGCCGAGCTCGGCCTGGCCCTGGTGGCGCCGGACACGAGCCCCAGGGGCCCCGAGGTGCCCACCGATCCGCAGGGTGGCTGGGACCTGGGCCCTGGGGCGGGCTTCTACGTGGATGCCACCGCCTCCCCCTGGGACCGGCACTACCGCATGCACAGTTACGTGGTGGAGGAGCTGCCCGCCCTGCTGGAGGCCCAGCTGCCCCTGAGCCAGGCGCGCAGCATCAGCGGCCATTCGATGGGGGGCCACGGCGCCCTGGTGGCGGCCCTGCGGCACCCGGGCCGCTACCGCTCGGTGTCCGCCTTCGCGCCGCTCTGCCACCCTTCGGCCTGTCCGTGGGGCCAGAAGGCCTTCGGGGCCTACCTGGGCACCGATCAACGGGCCTGGGCTGCCTGGGATGCCACGCGCCTGCTCGCCTCAGCGGCGCAGCGCCTGCCCCTGCTGGTGGACCAGGGCCTCGCCGATCCGTTCCTCGACAGCCAACTGCGGCCCGCCGACCTGGCGGCGGCGGCGGCAGCGGCCGGCCATCCCCTGGAGTTGCGCTACCAGGAGGGCTACGACCACAGCTACTTCTTCATCGCCAGCTTCATCGACGACCACCTGCGCCACCACGCCGCCGCCCTCAGGGCACCAGGTTGACCAACTTGCCGGGCACCACGATCACCCGCCGGGGCGGCTGACCCTCCAGCCAGCGCTGGGCCACCTCGCTCTCCAGCGCCAGGCGCTCCAGGGTCGCCGCATCGGCGTCGGCGGGCACCTCCAGGCTGCCGCGCATCTTGCCCTTCACCTGGATCACCAGGGGGATGGTGTCGCGCACCAGGGCGGTTGGATCCACGACGGGCCAGCGCTGGCGATGGACACTGGCCTCCGCCGCGACGGGCGCCCCATTGCCGCCGCCGTTGAGCTTCTGCCAGAGCTCCTCGGCCAGGTGGGGCGCGAAGGGGGCCAGCAGGATCAGCAGGGTGGACAGCGCCTCCGTAGCAACGGCCGGGCTGGCGGCCTCCAGCTGGGCGGCCAGGGCATTGCTGAGCTTCATCAGCTCCGAGACGGCGGTGTTCAGCTGGAGCTCGCCTTCCAGGTCTTCACTGATCGCGGCGATGGCCGTGTGCACGGCCCGCCGCAGCTCCCTGTCGCCGTCGCTGAAGCAGGCGGCATCGGGCTCCTGCATGGGCGGCGCTCCTGGCCCTGAAAGGCGCAGGCCCCGGCCATGGGCCGCGTCCACCAGGCGCCAGAGGCGCTGCAGGAAGCGGTACTGGCCTTCCACATCGGCGTCGTCCCACTCCAGATCCTTCTCCGGCGGCGCCTTGAACAGGATGAACATGCGGGCCGTGTCGGCGCCGTAGCGGTCGATCACCACCGCCGGATCGACGCCGTTGTGCTTCGACTTGGACATCTTTTCGTAGAACACCTCCAGCACCTCGCCGCTGATCGGATCGCGGGGGTCGTTGGGGTCGGCCACCTCGGCCGGCGCCACGTACTGGCTGGTGTGGGGATTGCGGTAGGTGATGCCCTGCACCATGCCCTGGGTGAGCAGGCGGGCGAAGGGTTCGGAGAAGCCCAGCAGGCCCCGGTCCCGCAGCACCTTGGTGAAGAAGCGGGAATAGAGCAGGTGCAGGATGGCGTGCTCGATGCCACCCACGTACTGATCCACGGGCAGCCAGCGGTCGACGGCGTCGCGCCCGAACGGCCGCTGGTCGTTGTGGGGGTCGCTGTAGCGCAGGTAGTACCAGGACGAACACATGAAGGTGTCCATGGTGTCGGTCTCCCGCTGGGCGGGGGCGCCGCAGCGGGGGCAGGGCACGTTCACCCAGGACTCCAGCTTGGCCAGGGGGGTGCCCCCCTTGCCGCTCAGGGGGATGTCCCGGGGCAGTTCCACCGGCAGCTGGTCGTCGGGGACGGGCACCACGCCGCAGCTGTCGCAGTGGATCACGGGGATGGGGCAACCCCAGTAGCGCTGGCGGGAAATCAGCCAGTCGCGCAGGCGGTACTGCACCCGTCCCTGGCCCCAGCCCTGGGCTTCGGCGCTGGCGACGATGCTCGTTTTGGCCTCGGCGGTGGTCAGGCCATCGAAGGGTCCGGAGCCGATCAGCACACCGGTTTCGGTCCAGGCCTGGCCCTCGTAGGCGTGGGGGTCGGACCCCTCGGGGATCACCACCCGCCTGACGGGAAGTTCGTACTGGCGGGCAAAGCTGAAGTCGCGCTGGTCGTGGGCCGGCACCCCCATCACCGCACCGGTGCCGTAGTCGGCCAGCACGTAGTCGCCGATCCAGACGGGAATCTGCTCGCCGCTGGCGGGGTTGCGCACCCAGGCGCCGATCGGCACGCCCCGCTTGGGCCGGTCCTCGGCCGTGCGCTCCTGCTCGCTCTGGCGGCTGACCAGATCGCAGAAGGCGGCCACCGAAAGGCGGCAGTCGTCGGTGGTCAGCGCGGCCACCAGGGGGTGCTCCGGAGCCAGCACGACATAGGTGGCTCCGAAAATGGTGTCGGGCCTGGTGGTGAAGACGGTGATGGCGGCACCGGTTTCGGCCGTGAAGGTCAGCTCGGCCCCGAGGGAGCGGCCGATCCAGTTGGCCTGCATCGTGCGCACCCGCTCCGGCCAGCCCTGCAGGGAGGGGAGATCGTCGAGCAGGGCATCGGCGTAGGCGGTGATCTTCAGAAACCACTGCCGCAGCCGGCGCTTCTCCACCTGGGCGCCGGAGCGCCAGGAACGCCCCTCGGCATCCACCTGTTCATTGGCCAGCACCGTCTGGTCGATCGGGTCCCAGTTGACCGTCGCCTCCTTGCGGTAGGCCAGGCCGGCGTCGAGAAACTGGAGGAACAGCCACTGGGTCCAGCGGTAGTAATCGCTGTGGCAGGTGGCCACCTCCCGGTCCCAGTCGATCGACAGACCCAGGCGCTTGAGCTGCTCGCGCATCTGGGCGATGTTGCGGTCGGTCCAGTCCCCCGGGTCGACGCCCCGTTCAATAGCGGCATTCTCTGCCGGCAGTCCGAAGGCATCCCAGCCCATGGGGTGCAGCACCTGACGCCCCCGCAGCCGGGCCGCCCGGGCGATCACATCGGTGATCACATAGTTGCGCACATGGCCCATGTGGAGGCTCCCCGAGGGATAGGGGAACATCGACAGGGCGTAGTAGGTGTCGCCAGCGTCGCCGGCGAGGTCAGGTGTGGCGTGCAGTCCCAACTGCTCCCACTGCAGCTGCCAGCGCTGCTCGATCAACTCGGGCTCGTAGCGGGAGGGGTCTGTCACGGGCCGTATGGGGTGGGGGTGATCGTGTCACAGCCCATGGGTGGCTCAGCTGAGCGCGCGCAACGAAGCGATCGCCGTCAGGCTGATCAGCAGCAACGGGGTGCCGGGTTCGGTGCTCATGGCCAGGAAATGGCAGTCCTGCCAGCGGATGATGCCATCACACTCCTGACCGGAGAGCAGCACGACGTTGACGGGGGTGCGGATGCGGATCAGCTCCTGAACATGGCGCACACTGGGCAGGGTCGTGTCGAGCCTGGGCCCCCGCCGTTCAAAGAAACTCTGCATAGGATCCATCCCAACCTCCAGGACTTACGGAACGGTGCGTCAGGTGCTCCCATTCAGCAAATATCAGGGCCTTGGGAATGACTTCTTGCTGCTTGACGGCCGCAGCTTAGGGGATCTGGACGACCCGTTCGGATTGACTCCCGAACGGGTGCAACGGCTCTGTGACCGGCGCTTCGGGGTCGGCGCCGATGGCGTCATCCTGGCCCTGCCGCCCCGGGAGGGCGGCGAACTGCGGATGCGGATCTTCAACGCCGATGGCACCGAGCCGGAGATGTGCGGCAACGGCATCCGCTGTCTGGCCCGCTTCCTGGCCGACAGCGATGGCGACGTCGCCCCTCGCCGCTGGGAGGTCGAGACCCTGGCCGGCCGCATCGTGCCGGCCCTGGCCGAGGACGGGCGCATCCGCGTTGATATGGGTGCCCCGTTCCTGACGCCGGAGACGATTCCCACAGGTCTGGCCATGGGGGTGGAGGGGCTGCCGGTTGGGATGCTGGAGGTGCTGGGCCAGCCCATGGCCGTGGCGGCCGCCGGCATGGGCAATCCCCACGCCGTGGTGCCGGTGGATGACGTGGCAGCCATCGATCTGGAGACCCTGGGTGCCGCCCTGGAGGTGCACGAGGCCTTCCCGGCCCGCACCAACGTCCATTTCGTTGAGGTGATCGCCCCCGACCATCTGGTGATGCGCGTCTGGGAGCGGGGAGCCGGGCCCACCCTGGCCTGTGGCACCGGTGCCTGCGCCACCCTGGTGGCCTGCCACCTGCTGGGTCTGGCCGACCGCCAGGCCCGGCTCGATCTGCCCGGCGGGCCCCTGGAGATCGACTGGGATGGGGCCAGCGGCCATGTCTTCATGACCGGTCCGGCCGAGGCGGTGTTCGACGGTGTGGTGGCCCCCTCGATGTTCGGGGTTGCCCTGGACGCACGTCCCGCCATCGATTGCGCGACGCTGTGCGTCAACGGCTGCCTCCGCCCCGAGGCCTGCGCCAGCGCTGAAGCCCGCGCCCGCGTCACGGCCCTGCTGGAGGGCCGCTCCCTCGATGATCTGGTCACCCTGGCCGGCGAGTCCCTGGAATCCCGCACCCGGGACCGCCTCTGCCGTGATGAACCCGCCGCCCCCTGAGCCCCCTGGGTCGGCAGGTCTCCGCCCAGGGGTTTACCTCGACGCCTGCGCCACCAGCCCCCCGGCGCCGGAGGTGCTCGACGCCATGGACCGTGCCCATCGGGAGGCCTGGGCCAATCCCTCCAGCCTGCACGGCTTCGGCCTGGCGGCAGCCGACCGACTGGAGCGCGACCGCCAGGCCCTGGCGTCATGCCTGGGCTGCGGCAGCGACGAGCTGGTGTTGGTCTCGGGTGGCAGCGAAGCGATCCACACCGCCCTGATCGGTTGCGCCGGCTGCCTGGAGCCCGGCCGGGTGCTGCTCTCGGCGGTGGAGCATCCCGCCAGCTACGCCGCTGCCGACGCCATGGAGAGGCGGGGCTGGCAGCGGCAGCTGCTGCCGGTGGATCGCCGCGGTGTGGTGGACCTGGAGGCCCTCGAGGCGCTGCTGCAGCCGCCGACCCGTCTGGTCTCGATCCTCTGGGGCCAGAGCGAGGTGGGCACGCTCCAGCCGATCACCCGCATCGGCAAGCTCTGCCGCCAGGCCGGCGTGTTGCTGCATGTCGACGCCGTGCAGGTGGTGGGTCACCAAAGCCTCGACTTCAGCCAGCTGCCGGTGGACCTGCTCAGCTGCGCGGCCCACAAGCTGCAGGGCCCCCGCGGTGTCGGCGCCCTGCTGGTGCGGCGCGGGCTCCGACTGGACCCCCTGATCGGCGGAGTTCAGGAAGCGGGCCGCCGCGGCGGTACCGAGCCCGTGGCCCTGGTGGCGGGGTTTGCGGCGGCCCTGGCGCTGGCCGAGCAGCGACTGGCGACCCACGGCGGAGTGGACCCCATGGGCCCCCTGCGGGATCGGCTTCTGGAGGCATTGTTGCCGCTCGAGGGGGTGCGCCTCAGCGGGCCGGCCCCGGACGACCCCTGCGGGCGCCTGCCCCATCACATCAGCCTGCTGGTGGCTGGCCCGGCGGGACGATCACTGAGCGGACGCCGGCTGGTGCGGGAGCTGGCCCGGCGGGGTTACGCCGTCAGCAGTGGATCGGCCTGCACCAGTGGCGGGGCCGCGGGGGCCAGTGCCGTGCTGCTCGCCATGGGCTACAACCCCGAGGAGGCCGCCAGCGGCCTGCGACTCAGCCTGGGCCCCTGGCTCACCCCGGCCGATCTGGCCGGGCTGCCGGCGGCCCTGGAGGAGGCACGCCGCCGTGTCGCCGCAGCGCCTGGGTAGGGTCCGCCCAGCCTTGTCGCACGCCGATGCTGCCTGCTGATCTGCGCACCGCCGAGGCCGAAGCCCGCGAGGCCCTGCAGGCGGCCCTGGCGTCCGGATCCGGAGGTCGCTGGACCGTGGAGTTCCGTTTTGAAGGCTTGCGGCTGCTGCCGGTGGTGCTGCGCCTGCTGGAAGGGCTGCTGGCAGAGCGGCCCGCGTTGCGGCTGTTGTTCCCGGATGCCGGTGCCACGGCCCTGGCCCGCCGCGATGCCCCTGCCCTCGCCGATCGCATTGGCAGCTTCTCCGACCAGCGCCGGCTCCAGCAGCAGGAACCCTCCCGGGGGGTGCTGCTGCTGGTGGGGGCCAGCCAGGCGGACTACGAGCTGGTGGAAGCGGTGTGCGGCGGCCACGGCGACAGCGTGGTGCTGATCAATTCCTCTCTGGAAGATGCCGCCATCGGCATCGGCAGCGTGGCGCGCCAGCGCCGCAAGGGTTTCCTGGCCGGCTGGCGGGCCGCCTATGCCCTGTTGCCCCAGTCCGACCGCGCCCTGCGCTGCGCCTACCCGGGTGAGTGGGAGCTCTACCGACTCGACCCCGACGGTTATCGGCTGGCCGGGCGCTTCGAGCAGAAACCCGATGCCGAGCAGCAGGAGCTGGTCCTCAGCGGCGGGCAGGAGCCTGGTCTGGGGAGCAACCTGCGGGCCCTTGGCCAGATGATCGAAGACCTGCGGAACTGACCCGCCGGCCCGGCTGGTGCATCCCGGAAAGGCTGCGTACACTTGCCTGGCTTTCAGGTGCCCATGCCCAGCGATTCGCCCCGGTCCCGTTCCTGGAGCCCCATCGACCTCGGTGCTGCCGCTGCGGCGCTGCTGGCGATCGGGGGCGTGATCTGGAGCCCCCGTCTGAGCGGGGCCGTGGCCCAGGCCACCGGGGCCCTTGAGCCCGTCACCGTGATGGTGGATGTGCGTGGTGCCCCAGCCGCCACCCCCCTGGAGCTGCTGCAACAGATCCGCCAGGAGGGCAAGGTGGCGATCGTGATTCGCAACCAGCCCCACGGCAGCGTGGCGGTGAAGCAGATCATTCCCTTTGATCGGATCATCTCCACCCTCACCCCCGACGGAAAGGTGGTGAGTGCCCCCGATCCCAACCAGAAGACCTTCAGCACCTTTGATGGACGTTTCGTCCTGGAGGGCCAGGGCCGTCGCACCAGCGGCGGGGTTGTCTTCGGCAACCAAACGATCAAGATCGGTGCCCCGGTGGAGCTGGAGGGGACCAACTTCCGCTTCAACGGCACTGTCACGGATCTGAAACTCGGAGCCTCCTGAGATGACCGCGCCCGTCCGCCTGTCCCCTGGGTTCCGTTGCCCCTACAGCCCGCTGCGGGCGGTGGCCATCCTGCTGATGGCCGGGAGCACCAGTCCCCTGGGCACGGCGGCCTGGGCCCAGAACGCCCCGGCGCTGCCCTCACCCCGGGCCCTGCGCCCCCTGCCGATGGCCGCCTTACCGGAGGCGCCGCCCCCGGTGGGGATGCCGCGGCTGGCCGGGGAGGTCAGCTGTCCGTTGCTGCAACGGCAGCTTGCCCAGGCCCTGGGGTCGGAACAGTCCCGCTGGAGCGTCAGCGTCGCCGATGGCAGTGGACGGCTGCTGGCCGATGTCAACGGGCGCCTGCCCAGGGTGCCGGCCTCCAACCAGAAACTGATCAGCACCGCCTTCGCCCTCGACCGGCTCGGCCCCGACTACCGACTCACCACCCAGTTGTGGCGTCTCCAGGACGGCACCCTGCGCATGGTCGGCCAGGGGGATCCCGATCTGGCCCTGCCCCAGCTGCAGCGCTTTGCCCAGCTGGCCATGGCGGCTGGCAGCCCCGTGCGGCTGGAGCTGGCGGAGGAAGCGCCCCAGAACTGGTGGCCCAGTGGCTGGCATCCGGGGGATCGGGTCTATGCCTACGGCGCGCCGATCACCCGGCTGGCCATCACCAGCAACGCGATCGACGACGCGGTGAGCAATCCCGCCTCGCGCTTGCAGACCCTGCTACGCCGCTCCATGGCCCAGAGCGGCGGCCAGCCGGTGCAGCTGGCCCTGGTCTCGGCGCGGCAGCCGCTCCCCAGCGACGCCGTCCTGCTGCATGAGCAGCCCTCCACCTCGATGCATGGCCTGCTCAGCCTGGCCAACACCGAAAGCCATAACTTCACCGCCGAGGTGCTGCTGCGTCAGGCCGCCGGCACCTGGGACCTGCCCGAAGCCAGCCGGCGCACGGCTCTCTGGCTGAATGCCCAGGGCTTGCCGATGGAGGGTGTCCGGATCGCCGACGGCAGCGGCCTGGATCGCGCCAACCGGCTCACCAGCCGTTTCCTGGTGGCCCTGCTGCTGCGCATGGATCACCATCCCTACTCCAGGGATTACCTCAGTTCCATGGCCATCGCCGGTCGGCGGGGCACGCTGCGCAATCTCTACAAAGGCACCAGCCTGGATGGTCAGTTCTTCGCCAAGACTGGCACCCTGACGGGCGTGCGCTCGATCAGCGGCGTCCTGCAGACGGCAGACGGCCCCCGCTATGTGAGTGCCGTGTCCGCCGGGGCGGGGGCTCCGAACACCACCATCGGCCGTGTCCTGCGCCAGGTCCAGTCCGCAGGGGCCTGTCAACCGGCGTTCTGAGCTTTCGGAGCGCCCCAGGACTCCGGGCGCTCCAGCCTCAGCTGGCCAGGCCCCGGCCGGCGGCCCGCTTGAGGCGGCCGGCGACACGGCGGGCCCTGTCGACCGTGGCGTTCTCCAGGGGGATCGGAGCTTCGGGGGGGCGGCTGGCAATCGCCGTCTCCTGGCTCTGGAGCCGCACCAGTTCGCGCCGACCCCCCAGGACCACCTGGCTGAGTTCCTTGAGGCGCACCTCCAGTTCCCCCAGCACCTGCTCGGCGTAGCGGTTGGAGCCCTCCTGGATCGCTGCAGCCTCCTGGCGGCTGCGGGCGATCAGGGCATCGCACTGCTGCTGGGTCTGCTGGCGGAACTGCAGGGCGTCGGCGTGGAGGCGCTCGGCTTCGGTCTGGCTTTCACGCTGCAGGCGCAGCCCCTCCTGGCGGATGCCTTCGAGATCCTGCAGGGCCTGGGCCCGGCCGCGTTCGTGCTGCTCCAGCAGTTGGCGGTTGCGGTCCGCCGCCTCCTGCTCCAGCTGCTGGCGGCGCTGCTGGGCTTCCTGCTCCAGCTGCTGACGGCGGCCGGCGAACTGCTGCTCGAACTGGGCCATCCGGGCCTGGTGCTCCTGCTCGGTCTGGGCCACCTGCTGGCGCGCCTGCAGCACCATCTGCTCACATTGCTGACGGGCCAGTTCCCGCTGTTCCGTCACCTGGCGTTCGGCCTCCTGGCGGATGGCGGCGGCGTTGATCAGCTGCTCCCGCTCGCGGCGGGCCTGGGTGACGATCTCCTCGGCCTGCAGCCTGGCCTTCTCGATGAAGCCCTCCCGCTGGCGGATGAGGTCGTCGGCCTGGGAGATCTGCCCGGGCAGGGCCTCACGCAGGGCATCCATCATTTCGATGGCGTCCTGCTCGTTGACCAGCCGTCCGCCGCTGAACGGGATCCTGCTGCCTTCGAGGACGATGTCCTCCAGCTGGTCCAGCTGGTCGAGAACGGAGAAACGGACTTCAGACATATCAGGATTCTGACGCTGCCAGTCGATTAAAGAGCCTCTCCAGGTCGATCGCCACTCCCGGCGGGACCATGTGGGCGACATCCCCACCGAAGCGGGCCACCTCCTTCACCACCGAGCTGCTCAGAAAGCTGTGGTGCGCTGAGGTGGCCATGAACAGGGTCTCGACGCGGGGGGCCAGGGTCCGGTTGGTGTGTGCGATCTGCAACTCAAATTCGAAGTCGCTCATGGCCCGCAGCCCCCGCAGGATCACCTGGGCGCCACAGGTGTGGGCGTAGGTCACGGTGAGACCGTCGAAATGACCCACCTCGACGCCGGCCAGCCCTTCGGTGGCCGTGCGGATCTGCTGCAGCCGTTGCTCGAGCGGAAAACTGGGCTGCTTGGAGGGGTTCATCAGCACCGCCACCACGACGCCATCGAAGAGGTGCGCCGCCCGCTCGATCAGGTCGAGGTGGCCGAGGGTGAGGGGGTCGAAACTGCCGGGATAGAGGGCTCGCATGCGCCCAGCCTATGGAGACGGACCCGGTCGGGTTCCTAGAGTCGCTGGATCCCTGCCGCCCACCCCCATGACCGACGTTGTTCTGGACGCGGCCGCCAAGAAGACGCTGCTGCGCAAGATTCCCCACGGCGTGTTCATCTGCGGCGTGGCCGAAGGCGCGGAGGTGAACGGCTTCACCGCCAGCTGGGTCACCCAGGGCTCCTTTGAGCCACCCCTGGTGGTGATGGCGGTGCGGGCCGACTCGACCAGCAACGGCATGATCGAGCGCAGCGGGCGTTTCTGCCTCAACGTGCTGGCCGCCGATCAGAAGGACCTGGCGGCCGTGTTCTTCAAGCCCCAGAAGGGGATGGGCGGACGTTTTGACGCGGCCCCGTTCAGTCTGGGGCCCCTGGGTCTGCCCGTTCTGGACGATGCCCTTGGCGCCGTGGAGTGCACCGTGGTGGGCCAGGTGGCCCATGGCGACCACACCGTGTTCGTGGGGGAAGTGAAATCGGCGACCCTGCACCGCGATGCCCCCGCCCTGGAACTGTCCGCCACGGGCTGGCAGTACGGCGGTTGAGGCGCCGCCATGGCTGAGCCGGGCGGCACTCCGGTTGGGGACGTCGTCGGACCGCTGCTGCTGCAGCGTGAGCGGCTGTCGGCCCGGTTGCGGGAGCTGCCGGCGGAGCCGGGCTGCTATCTGATGCGGGATGCGAGCGACCGCATCCTCTACATCGGCAAGTCGAAGAGTCTGCGGGCGCGGGTGCGCAGCTATTTCCGCAACTCCCACGACATCAGCCCCCGCATCGCCCTGATGGTGCGGCAGGTCTGTGAGATCGAGTTCATCGTCACCGACAGCGAGGCGGAGGCGCTGGCGCTGGAGTCGAACCTGATCAAGAACCACCAGCCCCATTTCAATGTCCTGCTGAAGGACGACAAGAAGTACCCCTACCTCTGCATCACCTGGAGCGAGGCCTACCCGCGCCTCTTCATCACGCGCCGCCGCCGTCTAAGCAGCCCCCTGGATCGCTTCTACGGGCCCTATGTGGATGTGGGGCTGCTGCGCCGCACCCTGGCGGTGGTCAAGCGGGTCTTTCCCCTGCGCCAGCGTCCCCAGCCCCTCTACCGCGACCGCACCTGCCTCAACTTCGACATCGGCCGCTGTCCGGGGGTCTGCCAGGAAAAGATCGGCTCCGACGACTACCACCACATCCTGCGCAAGGTGGCGATGGTGTTCCAGGGCCGCAATGACGAACTGCTGGATCTGCTGCGGCAGCAGATGGACCGCTATGCCGAGCGGCTCGATTTCGAGTCCGCCGCCCGGGTGCGGGATCAGCTGCAGGGTCTCGACCTGCTCACCGCCGACCAGAAGATGAGCCTGGGGGACAGCTCCGTCAGCCGCGATGTGATCGCCCTGGCGGCGGACGATCGGGTGGCGGCGGTGCAGATCTTCCAGATGCGTGCCGGCAAGCTGGTGGGCCGGTTGGGCTACACTGCCGATGCGGCCATCGCCACACCGGCCGAGGTGCTGCAGCGGGTGGTCGAGGAGCACTACAGCCAGGTGGAGCCCGTGGAGATTCCTCCGGAACTGGTGTTGCAGCACGCGCTGCCGGCCCAGGAGTTGATCGGCGAGTGGCTGGCGGAGCGGCGGGGCCGCAAGGTGCGACTGGCCGTGCCGCAACGGCGCCAGAAGGCCGACCTGATTGAACTGGTGGAGCGCAACGCCGGCTTCGAACTGGCCCGGGCCCAAAGGGGGGCGGAGCAGCAGCAACTGGCCACCGAAGACCTGGCCCAGCTGCTGGAGCTGCCGGTGCCGCCCCGGCGGATCGAGGGCTACGACATCAGCCACATCCAGGGCAGCGACGCCGTGGCCTCCCAGGTGGTCTTCATCGACGGCCTGCCGGCCAAGCAGCACTACCGCAAATACCGGATCCGCAGCAGCAGCATCCGCGCCGGCCATTCCGACGACTTCATGGCCATGGCCGAGATCATGCGGCGGCGTTTCCGCCGCTGGTCCCAGGCCAAGGCGGAAGGGGCCGACCTGGCCGCCCTGCGCCGGGACGGTGCTTCGGCCCTGCACACCGATGGCCTCAGCGACTGGCCGGATGTGGTGATGATCGATGGCGGCAAGGGCCAGTTGTCGGCAGTGATGGAGGCGCTGCGAGAGCTGGATCTGCACGAGGACCTGACGGTGTGTTCCCTGGCCAAGCAACGGGAGGAGGTGTTCCTGCCCGGCGCCAGCCAGCCCCTCGACACCGAGGCCGACCAGCTGGGGGTGGTGCTGTTGCGGCGGCTGCGGGACGAGGCCCACCGCTTCGCCGTGAGCTACCACCGCCAGCAGCGGGGCGAACGGATGAAGCGCTCCCGTCTCAGCGACATCGCTGGGCTGGGTCCGAAGCGGGTCAAGGATCTGCTGGCCCACTTCCGCTCCATCGACGCCATCCAGCTGGCCACTCCCGAGCAGATCGCCGCCGTCTCCGGGATCGGACCGGCCATGGCGCGGCAGGTGTGGGAGCACTTCCATCCCCCCATGGATGGACCCGAAGGGCCCGGCGAAGGGGAGGACGCCCCGATGGAGCTGGCGGGATGACGTCAGGCTCAAGGTTGCAGGCCGCGCGTCGGTGTTCGGTTGGGCTTTGGGCCGGATGGCTGCTGGCCCTGCTGCTGCTCCTGTGGTTTCCCCGGGGGGCCTGGGCGGCACCGGGCCTCTGCGTCGGCCCGGTCTGCGGCGACGAATTCAGCCGCAGTGCTCAGCGCCACTGGCAGCTGAAGCTGCGGGTCAGCGACCAGGAGAACCACCGGGAGCGGATCGTGGTGGATTGCCGCGACGGCGTCATCAGCCCAAGGGTCGGTCCTGTGGACCGGGCCTACGCCGCCGCCGTGGCCCGCCGCTACTGCCGACTAACTTGGCAATCCGAAGCGAGTCCCGGTTCCCCCAGGTCCTGACATGACGCTGCCGCTGCCGCTGGCCGTGAGCTGGCCCCCCGAGGCCTACCTCTGGTTCAAGACACTCCACATCGTCGGGGTGGTGGTGTGGTTCGCCGGGCTGTTCTACCTGGTGCGGCTGTTCATCTACCACCGGGAGGCGGCCGAGCTGGATCCCCCCCTGCGTCAGGCTTTCGAGGACCAGTACGCCCTGATGGAGCGGCGCCTGGCCAACATCATCACCACCCCTGGCATGGTGGTGGCGGTGGCCATGGCCGTGGGTCTGCTGCTGGTGGAGCCGGCCTGGCTGAAACAGGCCTGGATGCACGCCAAGCTGGCCTTCGTGGCGGCCCTGCTCGTCTACCACTGGTTCTGTTACCGGCTGATGGGCCAGCTGCAGCGGGGTCAGTGCCGCTGGAGTGGCCGCCAGCTGCGGGCCCTCAATGAACTGCCTACCTTGCTGCTGGTGCTGGTGGTGATGCTGGTGGTGTTCAAGAACCAGTTCCCCCTAGGGGCCGCCACATGGTTCCTGGTGGCCCTGGTGGTGGCCATGGCCGCCTCGATCCAGTTCTATGCCCGCTGGCGGCGCTTGCGCAGCGAACGGCTGGCCCAGCAGGAGAGTGGTGGTGCTGCGGCCTGAAGCTCTCGCCCATCCCCTGACGCCGGTGCTGCGGCAGGTGCAGGCCGACAGCTGCCCGGATCGGCTCAACTTCCATTGCCACACCATCTGCAGCGACGGCAGCCTCCACCCGGAAGACCTTGCGGCTGAGGCCGTGGCCATTGGCCTGGAGCACCTGGCGGTGACCGATCACCACGCCCTGGCTGCCCATGGGGCCATTGCCGCGTCCCTTGCTGACCACCGCCAGCGGGGAGCGGCGACGCCCACCCTCTGGCGCGGGGTGGAAATCAGCTGCCTGCTTGAGGGGTGCCTGGTGCACGTGCTGGGGCTGGGTTTCGCCGAGGAGCACCCCTCCCTCGATCCCTACCTGCAGGGCACCTCCGTGGTGGGGCCGGGCCTGCTGGCCGAAGCGGTGCTGGCGGCGATCCGGGCCGCCGGGGGCCTGGCCCTGCTGGCCCATCCCGCCCGCTACCGCCTGCCCCACCAGCGCCTGATTGCGGCGGCGGATGCTCTGGGCTTCGACGGGGCCGAAGTCTGGTATGACTACGCCATGCAGCCCCGCTGGCAACCCACCGAACTGGTCTGCGAGGCGATCGCGACGGACCTGGAGCGGCGGGGCCTTCTGATGAGTTGTGGTACAGATACCCATGGGCTGGTGCTCCGTGGCCGCTAGGGTTTGCTGACACGTTTCTGCATGCGTCGATGGGCCTGTTCGATCGTCTGTTCGGTTCCCGTGCCGCCTCGGTGACCAAGCCTGAGGCTGCGGCCAAGGCCAAACCCAAGGCCGAATCCTTTTTCCTTGATCCCGAGGCTTCCACCAGCCTGGGCGATGTCCAGTTCATGAAGCGGTCGAACACCATCCGCCGCACCTTCCCTGGCAATGCCGACAGCCCCGGGGACAAGGAGATGGTGGCGGAGGTGGCCTCGATGCAGGCCCGGGTCGAGAAGATGACCCCTGGTCTGGCTGGGATCCAGCCCACGGAAAAAGGTTCCGTGAACCTCACCGGTGGCATCCCCAAGCCCGTCAAGAAGACCTTCGCCCAGACGATGAGCGTCGCCGAGCTGGGTCAGCGCATGAAGGGGTCCGCCGTGACTCCCACCAACGTGCCCGGCGCAGCGGCGGCAGCCAAGCAACAGAAGGAAATTGAGGCCCAGAGCCAGCCGAAGATCAGCCAGCAGCCCGCCAAACCCGGTAACACCGACCCCTTCCGCTCGATGGCGCGGGATCTCGACCTCTGATCCCCTCAAAGGAGTGAGGGCCTGGTTCAGCGCTGCTCCACCAAGCCCTCGCTCTCCAGCACCAGGGCCCGCAGCCGCTCCAGCCGCTGCGGGTCGGCCCCTTCCCACAGGCCCCGATGGTGGGCTTCGAGGAGCCGTTCGGCCATGTCCCGCAGGGCCCAGGGGTTGGAGCGGCCCAGAAACTCCCGCACGGCCCCGTCTTCGAGCCAGGCGGCGCTGATGGCGCCGTAGCCCCAGTCCGGCACCCGCCCGGTGCTGGCGTCGTAGGCAAACAGATAATCCAGGCTGGCGGCCATTTCGAAGCCGCCCTTGTAGCCATGGCCCTGCATGGCCTCAATCCAGCGGGGATTGAGCAGGCGGGAGCGCAGCACCTTGTCAAATTCGCGCTCGACGCGGTGCAGCCGGGGACGCTCGCTGCGGGAATGGTCGCCGAACCAGAGGGCCGGGGCCTGGCCCTGGAGCCGCTCGGCGGCGGCGCTGAGGCCGCCCTGAAACTGGTAGTAGTCATCGGAATCCAGCAGATCGTGCTCCCTGTTGTCCTGGTTGTGCAGCACCACCTGCACCTGGGCTAGACGCCGTTCGAGTCCGCTCCGGTCTGCGGTGGCGGCGATGGCCCCGCCGCTGGCTCCATCGCTGGGATCGCCGTCGTAACGCCAGGCGCTCCAGTTGAGGAACGCCTCGCCCAGATCGCCGCGCTCCTCCCAGTGGCCGCTGTCGATCAGGCCCTGCAGCCCGGCCCCATAGGCCCCGGGCGCCGATCCGTAGATACGCCCCCCATGGCCCTCCTGCCGGACTGAAGCGGCCAGGGGGTTGTCTTCGGGGTCTTCGGCCAGGGACGCCACCAGGCGGGTGGCACGGTTGAACCAGCCCACCAGCTGGGGGAAGGCATCGCGGAACAGGCCGGAAATGCGCAGGGTCACATCCACCCGGGGCCGCCCGAGCAGACGCAGGGGAATCACCTCCACATCCACCAGCCGTCGCGTCGGGCCATCCCAGACGGGCCGCACGCCCATCAAGGCCAGGGCCTGGCCGATGTCCTCGCCGCCGTTGCGCATGGTGGCGGTTCCCCACACCGAGAGGGCCAGGGTGCGCAGGTCGTCGCCCTGCTCCTGCAGGTGGAGCTGCAACAGCAACGCGGCGCTGCGCCGTCCCAGGTCCCAGGCGGCCTCCGTCGGCAGGCCGCGCAGATCGACGCTGTAGAAGTTGCGGCCGGTGGGCAGCAGGTCGGGCCGCCCGCGGGTGGGGGCCCCCGAGGGACCAGCGGCGATGCGGCCGCCGGCCAGCCCCGTGAGCAGGGCCTGGCGCTCCGCCTCGCCACAGGCCAGCAGGGGCGGCAGCAGGGCCTGGCGCAGGTGCTGCAGGGCCCGTTCGGTGGCGGGCCCCGGTGTCTCCTCCGGCGCCCCGGCGGCTGCGGCCAGCTGCTCCTCCACCAGGACAAGGGCACGGGCCTCCAGCACCGCGACCCCGTCGCCGGCATGGCGCAGCAGGCTGCCTGGCTGGGCATGGCCAGCCAGCCGGGCGCGGTCGGCGGCGGTGAGGGGGGCCTCCTCCGGGTCGGCCCAGGGGTCGAGATCCAGGCCCAGGTCGAGGGCCAGGGCCTGGGTGAGGCCCGGCTGTCCCGCCTGGGGCGCCCGGGCCAGGCACAGCAGCAGTTCGGCCAGCTTCGCCGGCGCCGGCAGGGTGCCGAACGTGTGCAGGCCGAGGCGGATCTGGGCCTCCTTGAGTTCACACAGGTAGCCGTCGGCCGCCTCCAGGCGCGCTTCCAGGTCCGCCTGGGCCATGGCGGGAAGTTGCAGTTGCTCCAGCAGGGAGCCCAGGCGCTCCCGCAGCAGGGGGGCCCGGGCGCTGCCCAGCTGCCGCGCCTCCCAGTACTCATCGAGCAGGGCCTCGAGGCCCTGCAGGTCACCGTGCAGGCCGGCCCGGCCCAGGGGCGGGGTCAGGTGGTCGAGGATCACCGCCTGGGCACGGCGTTTGGCCTGGCTGCCCTCGCCCGGGTCGTTGACGATGAAGGGGTAGAGGTGCGGCAGGGGCCCCAGGGCCCATTCGGGGAAGCAGTCCTGCGACAGCCCCAGCCCCTTCCCGGGCAGCCATTCGAGGTTGCCGTGCTTGCCCACGTGCACCACCACCTGGGCGCCGAAGCTCTGGCGCAGCCACAGGTACTGGGCCAGGTAGGCGTGGGTGGGGGGCAGATCGGGGCTGTGGTAGCTGAGGCTCGGATCGCGGTCGTAGCCGCGTTCGGGCTGGATCAGCAGCAGCACCCGGCCGAAACGCAGCCCCCGCACCGGAAAGGCCGGGCCCCCACCCACGCGTTCCAGGCCCGCATCGGTTTCGGGCGGCCCCCAGACCGCCTCCAGCCGCTGGCGGCCCTCCAGCGGCAGGGTGGCGTACCAAGCCGCGTAAGCGGCCAGGGGCAGGTGGGCCAGGGGAGGGCGATGGCCGCTCTCCGGGTCGTTGCTGCGGCCCTCCAGGAGCCGGTGGATCAGGCTATCGCCATCGGCGGGCTGCTCAGCAGCCGCCCCCAGGTCGTAGCCGGCCTCCGCCAGCCAGCCCAGCATCAGGGCGGCGCTCGCCGGGGTGTCCAGACCGACGCCATTGGCCAGGCGGCTGTTGCGGTTGGGGTAGTTGGCCAGCACCAGGGCCAGCCGCCGCTCGGGGGCCGGCGTCAGCCGCAGGTGGGTCCAGGCGCCGGTGAGCTGGGCGATCCAGTCGAGTCTCTCCCGGTCCGGTTCGTAGCGGTGCAGGGCCGTGGCCAGGCTGTCGCTGGTGCAGCTCCGCTCCTTGAAGGCCCCCACCCGGGTGGTGAGGCGCCCATCCAGTTCCGGCAGGGCCACCTGCAGGCTCAGGTCGAGGGGTCCCAGGCCGATGCTGCTCTGGCGCCAGGCCCCGCGGCTGCGGCCGCTGCACAGCACCTGCAACACCGGCACCCCCAACTGGTCCCACAGGGGAGCCCCCAGACCCGCCTCCTCAAACGACACCGACGCGAAGCCCGTGCCGCAGAGGACCGCCTCCACCTGTTCCCGCCCCAGCAGATCCGCCACCCCCCGCTGCACGGCCCCGTCCCGCAGGCTGCTGACCCAAAGGCCCCGCGGTGCCAGCCCCTGGCCGCGCAGGGCCGCCAGCAGCGCCTCCATCAGGGCCAGATCCCCCGCCTGCCACAGGGCGCGGTAAAGAATCACCCCCACCCGGGCGCCAGGCTCGTCGCGCCAGTCGTGGGGCAGGGGATCGGCGGCGGGGCTGGGGCAGGGTGGCGCGGGGCGTTCGCCGGCCAGCAGGGCCGCCAGGGTCTGGAGCAACAGGCGCAGATTGGCGGCTCCCCCCTCCCGCAGGCAGGCCGCACAGGCCATGGCCAGGGGGCCATCGAGGCTGCCGAGGCAGGCCAGGGCCTGCTCCTCCTCGGCGGTGCCGGCCAGCACCAGCAACTGGCGGCCCTCACCAGTGGCGACCCAGTGACGCAGGCACTCCAGCCCGTAGCTCCAATGGCCGCGTCCCCCCAGCAGGCGCACCACCACCAGCCGGCTGGTCGCCAGGGTGGTGGCCACGTAGTGGTCGATCACCGCCGGGTGCATCAGCGCCGAAAGGTTGAGAGCCCTCAGTTCGGCCGGCAGCAGCGCCGGCTCGGCCTCCAGCAGCTGGGAGACCGCCAGCAGATCCGTGTCGGCGCTGCTGAGCAGCACCACCGGCGCCGGTGGCTGTTCCACGAAGAGGGTCCCGCCGTCCTCCGTCCTGTCACCGGGTATGGACGCGAGTCGATGCATCACCCCATCCTGCCGAACGCGATGAGAAGATCGCAGCATCGCCACCGCCTTTCATGCACCAGTTCCTGCCCTATGCCTGGTTCGGCGGACAATGCGTCCCCTTTGCCGAGGCCACCCTGTCGGTGGCCACCCATGCACTGCATTACGGCACGGGTGCCTTCGGCGGCATGCGGGCCCTGCCCAATCCCGCCGACAACAACGAAATCCTGCTGTTCCGCGCCGATCGCCATGCTCGCCGCCTCAGCCAGAGCGCCCGGTTGCTGCTGACCGAGCTTGCCGAGGAGACGATCCACACGGCCATCCAGGCGTTTCTGCAGGCCAACAGGCCCACCTGCCCGATCTACCTGCGTCCCTTCGTCTACACCAGTGATCTCGGCATCGCCCCGCGGCTGCACAACATCCAGACCGACTTCCTCATCTACGGCATCGAGATGGGCGACTATCTGTCCCCTGAGGGTGTCAGCTGCCGGATCAGCAGCTGGTGCCGCCAGGAGGACCGCTCCCTGCCGCTGAGGGGCAAGATCAGTGGGGCCTACATCACCAGTTCGCTGGCCAAGACCGAAGCGGTCAAAAGCGGCTTCGATGAGGCCCTGCTGCTCAACAGCCGCGGCAAAGTGAGCGAGGCCAGCGGCATGAATCTGTTCATCGTCCGGGACGGTGTGCTGATCACCCCCGGCGTCGATCAGGACATCCTCGAGGGCATCACCCGGGCCAGCCTCATGGAACTGGCCCGATCGATGGATATCCCCGTGCTCGAGCGGGCGGTCGACAAGACCGAACTGATGATCGCCGACGAGGTGTTCCTCAGCGGCACAGCCGCCAGGGTCACCCCGGTGCGTCGCATTGAATCCACCGACCTACCCAGCCATCGGCCCGTGATGGAGCGTCTGCGCGACCGCCTCACCGCGATCACGGAGGGCCGCGATCCTTCCTATGACCACTGGGTCACCCGTATTCGCCTCGACGCCTGATGGTCGTCTCCGCCGCCATCCACTGCCCCACCGATCGCATCGGCTTCCTCGACTGGTTGCATGGCCCAGGTCGTCCCGTGCTCGTCTTCGACGGCGCCACGGGCACCTCCCTGCAGGAGATGGACCTGTCAGCGGAGGATTTCGGTGGCGCAGCCCTGGAGGGCTGCAACGAGAACCTCGTCTTCACCAGGCCCGATGCGGTCCAGGCGGTGCATCGCCTGTTCCTGGAGGCGGGTTGCGATGTGATCGAAACGGACACCTTCGGGGCCGCCTCCATCGTGCTGGCCGAGTACGGGCTGGAGGATCAGGCCTTCGCCATCAATCGCCGGGCGGCTGAACTGGCCAGGGAGATGGCCGCCGCCTTCAGCACCCCGGAAAAACCCCGCTTCGTGGCTGGATCGATCGGTCCCACCACCAAGCTGCCCACCCTGGGCCACATCGACTTCGACACGATGAAGGCCTCGTTCCGGGAGCAGGCCGCTGGCCTGATCGCCGGCGACGTTGATCTGTTCATCGTCGAGACCTGCCAGGACGTGCTGCAGATCAAGGCGGCGCTGCAGGGGATTGAGGAGGCCTTCAGTGCCGCCGGGGAACGGCGAGCCCTGATGGTCTCCGTCACCATGGAAACCACCGGCACCATGCTGGTGGGCTCGGATATCGCCGCCGTGGTGGCGATCCTGGAGCCCTTCCCGATCGACGTGCTCGGCCTCAACTGCGCCACGGGGCCCGAGCAGATGAAGGAACACATCCGCTACCTGAGTCAGCACAGTCCCTTCGTGGTGAGCTGCATTCCCAACGCGGGATTGCCGGAGAACGTTGGCGGGGTGGCCCACTATCGCCTCACCCCCACCGAGATGAGGATGCAGATGATGCACTTCGTCGAAGATCTCGGCGTCCAGGTGATCGGTGGCTGCTGCGGCACCACCCCGGCCCACATCGGTGCGCTGGCGGAGCTCGCCGCCGGTCTGCAACCCGCCCAGCGGCAGGTGCGGCGGCCCCAGCAACGGCTGCAGCGGCCCCTGCTCCACTACGAACCGGCGGTGGCCTCGATCTATGGCGTCACCCCCTATTTTCAGGACAACTCCTTCCTGATCATCGGCGAACGGCTCAATGCCAGCGGCTCGAAGAAGGTGCGGGAGCTGCTCAACGCCGAGGACTGGGATGGCCTGGTGGCGGTGGCCCGGGGCCAGGTGAAGGAAAACGCCCATGTGCTCGACGTCAACGTCGATTACGTGGGGCGCGACGGGGTCAAGGACAT
The DNA here is from genome assembly GCF_024345975.1 of Cyanobium sp. Cruz-8D1. Taxonomy (GTDB): domain Bacteria; phylum Cyanobacteriota; class Cyanobacteriia; order PCC-6307; family Cyanobiaceae; genus Cyanobium. The sequence goes on from NZ_JAGQCD010000005.1 coordinate 51,639, forward strand.
GCACGACCTGGTGAGCCGACTGGTCACCAACGTCAACCTGCCGCTGATGCTCGATTCCACCGAGTGGCAGAAGATGGAGGCTGGCCTCAAGGTGGCCGGCGGCAAGTGCATTCTCAACTCCACCAACTACGAAGATGGCGATGAGCGCTTCTTCAAAGTGCTCGAACTGGCCCGTGACTACGGCGCCGGGGTGGTGGTGGGCACGATCGACGAGGAGGGCATGGCCCGCAGCGCCGAGCGTAAGTTCGCCATCGCCCAGAGGGCCTACCGGGATGCGCTCGAATTCGGCCTTCCAGCCCACGAGATCTTTTACGACCCCCTCGCCCTGCCCATCTCCACGGGCATCGAGGAGGACCGGGCCAATGCGGCCGCCACGATCGAGGCGATCCGCCGGATCCGCAGCGAACTTCCCGGGGTCCATGTGGTGCTGGGGGTCAGCAACGTCAGCTTCGGGCTGTCTCCGGCCGCCCGCATCGTGCTCAATTCGGTGTTCCTGCACGACTGCTGCGAGGCCGGCATGGATGCCGCCATCATCAGCCCGGCGAAGATCTTGCCGCTGGCCAAGATCAGCGAAGAGCACCAGCAGATCTGTCGCGATCTGATCCACGACCGGCGCCGATTCGAAGACGGTATCTGCGTCCATGACCCGCTCACCCTTCTGACCACCGAGTTCGAGGGGGTCAGCGCCAAAGAGGCCCGGGCCTCAGGACCGTCGCTGGCCGATCTGCCGCTTGAGGAGCGTCTCAAGCAGCACATCATCGATGGTGAACGCATTGGCCTGGATATCGCCCTGCAGTCGGCCCTCACGGTGCATCCACCCCTGAAGATCATCAACACCTACCTGCTGGATGGCATGAAGGTGGTAGGTGAACTGTTCGGCTCCGGCCAGATGCAGTTGCCCTTCGTGTTGCAGAGCGCCGAAACGATGAAGGCCGCCGTGGCCTTTCTCGAGCCGCACATGGAGCGCAAGGAGGGAGAATCGAGCAGCAAGGGCAAGTTCCTGATCGCCACTGTCAAGGGCGACGTCCACGACATCGGCAAGAACCTGGTGGACATCATCCTCACCAACAATGGCTATGAGGTGATCAACCTGGGCATCAAGCAAAGCGTCGATGCCATCGTCGAGGCCCAACGGCAGCACGCAGCCGACTGCATCGCCATGAGCGGCCTGCTGGTCAAATCCACCGCCTTCATGAAGGACAACCTGGAAACGTTCAACGACGTTGGAATTTCCGTTCCTGTGATCCTCGGCGGTGCGGCCCTGACGCCCCGGTTCGTCAACGGCGACTGCCGCCAGGCCTACCGGGGCCAGGTGATCTATGGCCGTGATGCCTTCGCCGACCTGCGCTTCATGGATGCCCTGATGGAGGCCAAAACGGCTGGCCGCTGGGACGACCACGAGGGTTTCCTCGATGCTGCCCCCGAGGGCTTGGGCCTCAACGAGCCCGCCGCCCCTCCAGCGGCCGCCGTAGAGGCCACGCCGACGGCCGTCATGGAGCTGGCGGTGGGGTCCCCAGCCGACGTTCCAGCCGCCGGCAGCGAGGAGCGTTCCGCGGCCGTGCCAGCCGAAGCAGCGATCATCCCCCCCTTCTGGGGATCGAGGCTGCTCACCGAGGCGGCCATCGACCTCGACGAGGTCTTCGCCTACCTCGATCGCAACGCCCTGTTCGCCGGCCAGTGGCAGCTGCGCAAGACCCAGCAGCAGAGCCGGCAGGACTATGAAGCGATGCTGGCCGAGAAGGCGGAGCCGGTGTTGCAGGAATGGCTCGCTCGCTGCCGCAGCGAAGGCCTGCTGACCCCGCGGGTGGCCTACGGCTACTTCCCCTGCGGCCGCGACGGCAATGGCCTGGTGGTGTTCGACCCCGAGGGGATGGCGGCCGGGGCGCCACCGGCGGCCGCTGCCCTTGAGCTGGGGCGCTTTGTTCTGCCGCGCCAGCGCAGCGGCAACCGCTACTGCATCGCCGACTTCTACCGCGACCTCGAGACGGCCCCGGACGGCACCCTGCGGCCGACGGATGTGCTGCCGATGCAGGCTGTCACCATGGGCGAAGGCGCCACCAGCTTTGCCCAGCAGTTGTTCCGGGCTGATCGTTACACCGACTACCTCTACTTCCATGGGCTGGCGGTTCAGATGGCTGAATCACTCGCAGAGTGGACCCACGCCCGCGTCCGGCGGGAGATGGGATTTGCCGCCGAGGAACCTACGGCCCTGCGGGACGTGCTGGCCCAGCGCTATCGGGGCAGTCGCTACTCCTTCGGTTACCCCGCCTGTCCGAACGTGGCCGACTCCCGCCAGCAGCTCGCCTGGCTGGGCACTGACCGCATTGGCCTCACCATGGACGACAGCGACCAGCTGGAGCCCGAGCAGAGCACCACGGCCCTGGTGGCCCTGCACAGCCAGGCCCGCTATTTCAGCGCCTGAGATAGCCCCGGTCAGGGTCCTGGACGTGGCAGGCTTGGGCACCCTTTGCCTCCCTTGCCATGGCCATCGCAGGACCCGGCGGCGTCGATGACGCCATTGCGGCCGGAGTGGACCTCGACGGCACGCCGATTCCGGCTGCCATGCTCGCCCTCTACGGCGAAGTGATGGAGCTGGAGGCTCGCCGGGCCCGCAGCGGAGTCAAAAAGTCGATGCGTAACCGCATCGTGCGCACCGGCGCCAAGCACCTCGATCGGCTCACCCTCGACCAACGTCTGCGGGAGGCCGGTTGGGAGGGGCTCAAGGACAAGGAAATCGCCTTCTTTTACGGCTGAGGCCTTGGGGCGCCTTCAGCTGCACAGCTCTTCAAGACTGTCGATCACCTCCTGCTGGAAGGCATCGAGGGCATCGGAATCGCTCAGATCGATGCCCTCCCCAGCCGCGTTCTGGGTGAGTTCCTGGAAATGGAAGGCGCCTTCGCCATGGGCCAGAAACTCCATGGCGGAGGGCTCACCGCTTTCCTTGTAGGCGTCGCAGAGGGCCAGGAAGGCCGCATCCTCGGTGAAATCCCAGCTCATGAAGGGGGTCGTGCTGAATGACCTTTAACGCCTCCCCCCCGGATTTCGTCAACCTCCTGGCCGCTTTTTGTGCCAGTCCTCCGGCAGACTCAGCCCGTTCCACCTGCTCCCGGGCCTTGGCCGCTTCCTCTCTGCAGCCCCCAGAAGACCAGCGCAATGTGCTGGGAGAACCCTTGCAGGAGTGTGGATGTGCCCCCCTCACCGGCTGGTTCCGGGATGGCTACTGCCAGGGCGATCCAGCCGATTTTGGCCGCCACACGGTTTGTTGCGTTGTGAACGAGTCGTTTCTGAACTACAGCCGCGCCCAGGGCAACGACCTCTCCACGCCGGTGCCGGCCCACTCGTTCCCCGGCCTCCAGGCCGGTGATCATTGGTGCGTCTGTGCCGCCCGCTGGCTGGAGGCCTACGAGGACGGCATGGCCCCACCGGTGCGGCTGGAGAGTTCCGCCATCGCCACTCTGGAGGTGATCCCGCTGGAGGTGCTCCGCGCTCACGCCGCCTAGCCAGCCTCACCGCTGGCCGCAGCCTCACCAGGGCACCGGCTGACCATCCCAGGCCAGGAAGGCGCCGCTGCTGGTGGCCGTCTGTCCCTCCAGAACATCAAGCAGGTGGGAGGCGGAGCGGGCGGGCGTGAACAGGGCCGAGGCGGCCAGGGAGCCCCTGAAGGGGGCCGAGAGCGGGGTGGCGGCGGTGCCCGGGTGGAGCAGGGTCACGCAGGCCTGGGGCAGGCGGCGCTGCCATTCGATCGCCAGGGTGCGCAACAGCTGGTTCTGGGCCGCCTTGGCGGCCCGGTAGGCGTACCACCCCCCGAGCCGGTTGTCGCCGATGCTGCCCACCCGGGCCGAGAGGCTGGCGAAGTGCACCGGACAATCCCTCGCCAGGGCCGGCTCGATCGCCTGGGCCAGCAGCAGGGGGCCGAAGGCGTTGACGGCGAAGCTGCGCTCCAGGGCATGGCGACGCACCTGGCTGAGGCGCTTCTCCGGCTGCAGCGCGCCATCGTGCAGCAGCCCGGCCGTGTTGATCACGACCCGCAACGGGCTCAGGTCGTGGGCGGCCATGGCCGAGAACCGCTCCAGGCTGACGTCATCGCCAAGGTCGAGCGGCAGGTCCGCAGCGCGGCGACCGGCGGTGCGCACCCGCAGCGATGGCGCCCGCCGGGTCAGTTCGGCTGCCAGAGCCAGGCCCAGACCCCCTGGACCCACGATGAGGGCCTGGCCCTCCCAGGCCTGCCAGTAGGGATTGGGGGCGGTCGCCATGGTGCGTTCGGGGATGGCGCATGATGGCAAGGCGATCAGGGGAACCGACCCCCGCGTTGGTCCATGAGTCTGCGCATCACGGTGCTGGGTCGGGGCGCCTGGGGCGCCACGCTCCTGCGGCTCTGGGAGCGTCAGGGCCACCGTCTCAGCAGCTGGTCCCGGCGGGATGGGGGCCAGCCGACCACGCTGCTTCAGGACTGCGATCTCGTCGTGGTGGCCGTGTCGATGGTGGGCGTGGCCCCCCTGGCTGCCCAGCTGCAAGGGCACTGGCCGGCGGACCTCCCCCTGCTGAGTTGCAGCAAGGGAATCGATCTGGACACCCTCTGCACCGCCAGCCAGCTGTGGCGCCGCCATCTCCCCGACGTGCCGCTGGCAGTGTTGAGCGGCCCGAATCTGGCCGGTGAACTGGAACGGGGCTTGCCGGCGGCCAGCGTGCTGAGCAGCCAGGATCACGGTCTGGCCCTTCAGCTGCAGGAGCAGCTGCGGGCCCCCCACTTCCGCCTCTACACGAATGCCGATCCCATCGGCACCGAGGCGGCCGGGGCGCTCAAGAACGTCATCGCCCTGGCGGCCGGCATCAGCGATGGGCTGGGTCTGGGAGCCAATGCCAAGGCCTCCCTGCTCTGCCGGGGCCTGTCGGAGATCGCCGTGGTTCTCACGGCCCTCGGGGGCCAGCCCACCACCCTCTACGGGCTGGCGGGCCTGGGCGACCTGCTGGCCACGGCCAACAGCAGCCTGAGCCGCAATTACCGCTTCGGCACCCTGCTGGCGGAGGGGTGTGATGAGAGCACGGCTCTCGGACGGATCGGCGCCACCGTGGAGGGGCCCCGCACCGCCCGGGCCACCCTGGCCCTCGCTCAGCGGGAGGGTTGGCAACTGCCGATCTGCGACCAGGTCGTGCGGCTGCTGGCGGGTCAGGTGGAGGCTCGCCAGGCGGTGCAGGAGCTGATGCAGCGGGATCTGAAGGCTGAAGCCGCCACCTGATCCCGGCCTTTGGCCCCCACGGGACCACGGGTGCAATGCGGCGACCGTCCTGCGCCAGGAGGGTGCAGGGTCGCGTTTTCCGGCATGATCCGACGACCCCTTCGTGGAATCCTGCTGTGCGTCGGCACTACGCGGCCGCCTTCGCCGCACTCCGTGCCAGTGGCCGGCGCCTGCTTCAGGGTTGCCGGCGCCACCCCATCCTGCTGACCGCTCCCCTGGCCGTCGTGGCGGTAGGGGCGGGCTTTGCCGCCCAGGACCTGCTCCCAGGCCCCCGGTCTGCTGCGCAGCCGGATCTGCTCGAAGCCCTGATTGCCCAGCCCCGGGAGGTCTCGCAATCGTCCGCCACCGCGGCGGAATCCCCAGACAAGGACCTCCTGGCCGCGACGTCACTGCGGGCCCAACGCACCAGCCTGAACCATCCCGACCCGTCCCTTGTGGAGCCGGAGGCTGGCCCAGAGGTGCCGCTGGAGATCCGGGTGGCTCTGCTGGGAGCCTCCCCCTCCCCCCAGCTCGGCGCCAGTGGCTATTGGCGACTGGTGGATCGCGATGGGCGCGCCGTGCAGGATGGCGGCCCCGACGCCTCGCCCGACCTGGGCGCCGCCATGGCGGCCCGGGCCGAGGTGTGGCTGGAGACCGGCTCTGGTCATGTCCTGTCGGTGGATGGACGGCCCTATGAGGGCCGCCTCCGGGTGCTGCGTGGTCCCAGGGGCCTCCAGCTGGTGAACCATGTCTCCCTGGAGCGCTACATCAGCTCCGTGGTGGGGGCCGAGATGCCCAGCAGCTGGCAGATGGAGGCCCTCAAGGCCCAGGCGGTGGCGGCCCGCTCCTATGCCATGGCCCACATGGCCCGCCCGGCCAGCGCCCACTGGCATCTGGGCGACACCACCCGCTGGCAGGCCTACCGGGGCCTGGGCAGTGTCAATCCCCGCACCCGCCAGGCCACCAGCAGCACCTCCGGGGTGATCCTGAGCTACCAGGGCGGGATCGTCGAGAGCCTTTACGCGGCCACCACGCGCATCACCCAGGAGGCCCATGGTCACCTTGGCGCCAGCATGAGCCAGCACGGCGCCCAGGATCTGGCCGAGCAGGGCCTGCGCTACAACGAGATCCTTGGGCGCTATTACCAGGGCGCCTCCCTGGCCCGTCTGCAGGCCGGTGCGAGCTGAGCGCCATTGGCAGCGCGCCAGGGAGGTGTCGGAGCGGGCCCGCCTGGGGGGAGCCCTGGTGCCCCTGGAGACGTGTCTTCTGGACATTCCTGGCACTGAGCCCTTCGTCGTTCGCCAGCTCCTCTCCTCCACGCCCCGTCACCTGCGCCAGGGGGGGCCGCGCCCCAACCCCTTTCTCCCCTGGGACAGCCCCCTGGAGGTGGACCTGCTGGGGCCCGCCCACGTGCTCCTGCTCAATAAGTACCCGGTGCAGGAGGCTCACCTGCTGGTGATCACCCGCGACTGGCGGCCCCAGGGCGGCTGGATCGAGTCCCCGGACTGGCAGGCAGTCCAGCAGGTGAGCCAGGACACCGGCGGGTTGTGGTTCTTCAACAGCGGTGCCCGATCCGGAGCCAGCCAGCCCCATCGGCACCTGCAGTTGCTGCCGCGCCGGCAGGGGGAGCTCAGCTGCCCGCTGGCTCCGCTGTTTCTGGCGCAGCTGGCAGGGACCGAGGCCTCCTGGACCTGGGCTTATCGCCTCACTCGGCGCACCGATCCCTGTGGCGGATCCGACCTGGCGGATCTCTACCGCGCCCATGCCCGCGCGCTCGACCTCGGCGATCCCAGCAACAACAGCGAGCCGCTGCACCCTTACAACCTCCTGTTCGACGACCAGTGGTTCATGACCGTGCGCCGGGTGCGGGAGCACGGCGCCGGCTTCAGTGTCAACGCCCTTGGCTTTGCAGGGTTTCTGCTCTGCACCGTGGGCTCCGACAGGGGGTGGCTGGAGCGGCACGGTCCCTGGTCCCTGCTGGCCCACGTGGCGGCCCTGCGCGCCTGAGCCAGCGGATCACGGCTCCGGCCCCAGAACCGAGAACTTCCGTGGTTTCACGGTTGCGTGTTTCGGCAGGCCTGTCCCTCCCTGGAAAGGAGATCACCGCGGCCCTAACGGCACGGCGGCAGATCAGATCCACCGAACCAGCCCAGGCTTTGCTTTCCAGACCATGACCCCATCCTCCTGCCACCCAACCCATCGCGGCTCCACCACAAGTCGCAACCGCCGCGTCGAGCAGTATCGCGCCGTGGTCCGACCCCTCGCCCTGCATTACTCCCGCTGCTGCCGGGAATCCTTCGAAGATCTGCTCCAGGTGGGCCTGATGGGACTGATCCGGGCCGCCGAGCTCTACAGCGAAGAACGCCGCACCCCGTTCGAGGCCTTCGCCAGACCACACATCCGTGGGGCAATCCTCCATTACCTGCGCGACGAGGCACCGGTGGTGCGGCTTCCCAGGCGACAGGCGGAACTGCAGGAGCGGTTCAACCGCTTGCAACACCATCCGATCCTCCAGGCAGATCCCAGCCTGGGAGTCGTGGCCCTGAGCCAGACCCTCGGCATCACCCCGACGGAATGGCGGCGGCTGGAGGTGCAGCGACTGTTGGCAAGACCCGCCAACCTGGACGATCCGATCCTGGCCGAGGCGGTGGCAGCCAAAACGTGTGGTGAGCCCTGTGGCGATGCCTCACCAGGGCTCTCGGTGGCCACAATGCTGGCCCTGCTGGAGCCTCGCCAGCGGCTGGTGGTGCGGCAAGTGGTGCTGGCGGGCTGGAGCTACCGCCGCTTGGGCCGCCAGATGGAGGTCAGCCCAATGACAGTGAAACGACTGCTGCACAAGGGACTTGAGCAGCTACGGCAACACTTGGAGGCCGGTGGGCTCAGCCCTGGTGGTCTGGCTGATCGCGGTGCATCTGCTGTTCGAGGGTGCTGATGGCGGCGTTCAACGCAGCAAGCTGGCGTTCAACGCCATCGCGCCAGAAGCTCATCATGCGCAGCTTGCGTTCCTGATACCGCCGCAGGGCACCGGTTCCGGACTCCGAGCCGGAGCAGGTCCCGAAGGGAGGAATCATGACAAAATCTGCAGAGTGGGACCGTTCTAGCGAGCCCGCCGTTCCATCCGGGGCTCCCCAGGTGCGCGCACCCCCCAGTGACTGGGCCGGTCGCTTCCCGCCCTACCCTCCCCTTGCCACTCACACCCTCAAGCCTGTCGCAATTTGAGATTGGTCGCTCCCCTTGGTCCCATCGGTGTCTGGCTGACGCTCGGTCTGGGCATGGCACCCCTGCAGCACGCCCAGCCGGCCCACGCCTACGTGGCCCTGATGGCCGGCCAGAAGGCCCGTCCCCTGAACGGCAGTTTCAACAACGTGCCGGTGCTGCACTCCAACCAGCCCGAGGAAGTGGAGGGGCCGGGGATCCTGATCAGCACGACACCTGGGTACGCCTACGCCAGTGAGACGGGCCAGGCCCTTCGCTATGCCGAGTACACCTTCAACGGTGAGTTCGGCATGCATCTCCACCACAAATACTTCCCGCCCAATCGCCGCTCGATCTCCCGTTCCGACCGTCGGGCCGAGCTCACCCTGGCGGCCATCCTGATCAATCCGGGCGTACGACCGGTGCACATCCGCTTCTCCAAGGGGGCAGTGCGCAACAGCTTCGAGGCTCCCTACCTCGCCAACAATCTGATGGGGGTGAAACCCCTGGGGCCAAGGCCCTGGAACACCGGTCCCGGTGATGCCACCGCGGTCCAGATGCTGCGCGGCAGACTGGATGCCCGACTGGCCGACGAGATCACGATTCCGGCCCGCAGCCGCATCGTGCTGTTTCAGACCGATCTGCCGGCCCTGGGCATCGCCAATGCCCTGCTGCGGGGCCGCAGTGATGGGCCCTTCCAGATGGCGGTGGTGGCCGCCAAGACACCGGACTCCGACCGTGATGTGCTCGCGGTGTTGGACGCGGGTCGGCTGGCCCCTGGCCGGGTCTACCTGAGCCGCATCCATGACATCCACAACCGGCGCATCTTCTCCCGGGTCGGTGGTGTGGCCCTCGGTGATGCCTACCAGGCCACCATCTCCCACGACCTCGACATGAAGGGACCGCTGCATGTGCCCTTCACCAGCACCGACCGCCACAATTTCGGTACCCGTGATGTGCAGGTCAATGCCCTGGCCAGCCGCATGGTCGATTCCTCCCTCGACAACGTCGGCACCTACGGGGTGCGGTTCGATGTCGACATGAACCTCAAGGGGAATGGGCCCTACGAGCTGGTGATGAGCCATCCCACCCTGATCGGCGGACAACCCTTCACGGCTTTCCGCGGCTCGATCCAGATCCAGACATCCGCCGGTCTGCGTGAGGTGCATGTGGGGCTGCGCTCAGGCCAGAGCCTGTCCCTGGGCCAGATCGATCTGGTCCCGGGGGTCGTGAACCCGGTGCGGGTCAGCCTGGTCTACCCGGCTGATGCCACCCCCGGGCACCTCCTGAGTGTGGTGAGTGCCAGCCAGCTGGCCCTCGTCCAGCAGCGGGAACGGCAGCTGGATCTGGCCCGGGCCGGTGCCACCACCCGGCCAACCCCGCCGCCCGTTGCCCCTCCGGCCCTGACCATTGCCCCCCAACCCGGGCCGATCACACCGATGCCGATGGGGGGCACCGGCCCCCTGGTGCCGCCGCCCCAGATCCTGCGGCCGGCGCCGGCTCCGGGTTGGTTGAACCCGCCGCCACCGCCGCCAGCCTCCTCCAACCGCAGCGTTCTGGCCCCCTCCCCCCTGGTGTCCCCGATGCGCAGCCTCTCAGGAGCCGCCGCTACGGGGGGGACGCTGGTGGACCGCTATCGCGATGCGGTGGAGGCCCAGCAACAGTTCCTGCGGGACCAGCGGGGACCCTGATCCGAAGCCCCATGCCAGCGAACCCAGCGCCGATGGATGGCTGCCGTGGCTGAACATTCGAACGAGGCCAGACAGCGGATCAGCCTGGACCTCAACCGCGAACTGGTGACCCACCTCGATGGTCTGCGACGGGAGTGGGGGCTCCGCAGCCGCGGCGATGTGCTGGAACGGCTTCTCGGCGATCTGTTCGGCACTGACGAGGAGGAGGACGGTGATGGGCTCGCGCCGCAGCCCGGAGAGGTCGTGCGTCACCGGGAGGACGACCACGACTTCGACGAGCAGGGAGCCCTGGTGCTGGTGGGTCGCGGGGCCATGGACAGCCTCCAGGCGGAATTTGAATGGGAGGCCCCGAGGCAGGATCCCCCCCGTCCGGCGCCAGGTGGCGGGGGCATCGACCTGCCCGGCTTTGTGCGTCGCCGCTCCGACGTCATCAAGCGCAGCCTGCGGTCGCCGTCTCCGGCGCGTTCCGCGTCGTTGCCCATGACCCCCCTGCCCCCCCTTGGCGGCGAGCTGGTGCAACAGGCCCTGGAGGAATCCGGCAACCATTGGCGCGCCCTCTACGGGTCGCCGGCCAATGAGGCGGTGCTGGAGGCGGCGATGGTGTGGCTGGCCCAGGACATCTGGCCCCAGTCGGATCAGAGCGATGGCCGCACCTTCACCTGGTCGGCCGCCTGCCAGGTGATGCAGCCGTTCGCCCCTGGCTGGAGTGACGGACCACCGACCTTCGAGCGGGTGATGGTCACCGCCGGTGTGCTGGAAGACCCCTTCAGCGGTCAGACCCTCACCCTGCGAATCCCGACGTTGATCCGTCGCTTCGTGCACCGCTTCCGCCGCCGTCGCCGCGGCACCTCCTTCCAGACCCTGGAGCACACCATGACCCTTCACGGCGCGCTGCGGCTGCTGCAGCTGCCCACCGACCCCGGCCAGCGGCTCACCCTGGCCCAGATCCGGGAGGCCTACCGGGACATGGCCCAGAGCCACCATCCCGACGCCGGCGGATCCCTCGAAGCGATGCGTCGGCTCAATGAGGCCTACCAGCTGCTGAAGGAGCTGTACCGCCAGGGAGCGGCAGCGGAGCGCTGAGGTCCCAGAGCGTGCCGGCGACCCACACGCGTCGGCGTGCCAGCTCTCTCGTTCTGGTCCCGTTATTGGACCTATGTAGAGACCCATGCTGGACCCGCAAGAACGCGAGCCCTGCCGTGTGCAGCCATCCAGTCCCACTGGTCCGACCTGGGTCCACCGATGGGTCCATTTTCAAGACACAGTCTCCTATTCAGATACAGCGATTTTTCCTCGATCTGGCTTGTCAAAGGTGATGGGTCCTTCTCCATCCCCTGGGCACCGATTGGTCCTGGCCGGCTGGGGCTGGCCAGGCCTCCCAGGCCCTGTCCATGGCTTGGACATCGCCTCGCACCCTAGTGGCAGACTGAGATGTAGACCGCCGCGTATCTGTCTTTGACACAGATACGCAGAACGACAACCAGGCCTGAGGCCGTCGATCGCCTCGGAAGCCGCTCGAAGGGCCCCAAGGGGAGAACCATCTCCGGGATGGGTCGCCCGTCGGAGCGGGCATCCCAAGAAATAGAGGTGTCGACTGTCTCAGCTGGAAGCCGCCGTAGGACCCGGCTCAAGACTCATCCGAGAAGACTGCGGAGGTGCAGCGGCTCTGTCGCGCTGGGCTGCGACGGGCTCTTCCGCGACCGGGCACCGTTCCCGCCGCTCAGGCCGTCGCGCCTGACCGGTTCTGGTCTCAGCCCAGGACCAGAGAGTGGTCCCATCGGAGAGCTCTGCGGCTGCTGCAGCCGCTCCTCAGACGTTGTTGCGCACGCACCCTGCAGGGCCCCGATCGCAAAGCGTCAGACGCCAAAAAAATCCCCGTCACGGCTGTGACGGGGCAGGAGGCCAGGCCGTATCCGAAAGCTTGATCGTGCGTCTCAGGCTGGACCCACTAGCAGACCAGGGGCAAGACCAGGTTGAGACGCTCGGTCGGCTCAGGTGGACGTCTGCAGCCCCTGGATCAGATAGTCGAAATAAGGGCCGGCCAGGGTGGCCTCCTCGCCGCCCAGCAGCACCAGGGCTGCCTCTTTGAGGGTGCGCATCGCTTCGACCATGCCGGGCAGGGGCACGCCCAGGCTGTTGTACATCTCCCGGGCTCCCACAACGCCGATCTGCTGGATCAGCTCGGTGCTGCCGGCCAGGATTCCGTAGGTGACCAGCCGCAGATACCAGCTGTAGTCACGCAGGCACTGGGCCCGCTGCTTCTGCCCGAAGGCGTTGCCGCCGGGGGCCACGTAGTCCGGCTTGCGCAGAAACAGTTGCTTGGAGGCCTCGGCGACGATCTTCTTCTCGTTGTCGGTCAGCACACGGACAACGCTCAGCCGGCGGGCTCCCCCACTGAGGAACTCCACCATCGCGCGCAGCTCGCCGCCCGTTGGATAGCGGAGCTGATCATCGGCCTGGAGGATCAGATCGCGAACGACGCTCATAGCAGCGACCACAGTCCGGCGAATCCTATCGAGAGCAGAGCCCCAGCCCGGGCTTCGGCTGCAAGGTGTAACGCCCCTTTGCACGACCCCCGATAGGGTCGCAGCAGTGGTGCGGATCGCACATGGCCTCGGTGGGCGAAAAGCTGCAGATGGAGATCACCGATCTGGGCCACGACGGCCAGGGGGTGGGACGCCACGACGGCCAGGTGGTGTTCGTCAGCGGCGCCCTGCCCGGTGACACGGTGGAGGTGCGCCTGCAGGTGGTGGCCCGCCGCCATCTGGTGGGCCAGCTGCAACGCGTGCTCACGCCCTCCCCCGAGCGCCGGCGTGCCCCCTGCATCCTTGCCGACAACTGCGGCGGCTGCAGCTTGCAGCCCCTCAACGACGCCGCCGAAGCCGCGTGGAAGCAGCGCAGCCTGGAGCAGACCCTGCAACGCATCGGCGGCCTGAACGCGCCGGTACGGCCCTTGCTGGCGGCCGAGCCCACCCTGGGGTATCGCAACCGCGCGTTGATTCCCCTGGAGCGCAGTGCCGACGGCACCCTGCGGGCCGGCTATTACCGGCGGGGCTCGCATCGGATCGTCAACATGGCCCGCTGTCCGGTGCTCGACCCCCGCATCGACGCCATGATCGCCCCGCTCAAGGTCGATCTGGAAGCCAGCGATTGGCCGATCGATCGCCATGGCGGAGACCCCGAGGCCGAGGACGGCCCTGGTCTGCGCCATCTGGGCCTGCGGGTGGGGGCGGCCACCGGCGAACGGCTGCTCACCCTGATCAGCAGCCATGACGATCTGCCCGGCCTCGAGGCCCTGGCCGACGCCTGGCGGCAACGCTGGCCCGAGCTGGTGGGCGTTTGCCTCAACCTCCAACCCCGGCCGACCAATCGCCTGATGGGGGACGAGACGCGGGTGATCCGGGGCAGGGACTGGCTGAATGAAACGTTCTACGGTCTGCGCTTCCGCATCGCCGCCGACACCTTTTTCCAGGTCAACACCCGCCAGGCCGAGCGGCTGGTGCCCCATCTGATCGAGGCCCTCGGCCCCGGCCCCGGCGAGGCCTCCCTGCTGGATGCCTACTGCGGCATCGGCACCTACAGCCTGCCCCTGGCTGCCGCCGGCTGGCATGTCACCGGCCTGGAGCTGCACCCCGGCGCCGTGGCCATGGCCCGGCTCAACGCCGCCGCCAATGACCTGGAAGCTCGGGCGCAGTTTGAGCAGGCCGACGTGCCCCTGGTGCTGGAGGAGCGCCTGCAGGGCATGCAGGCCCTGGTGCTGGATCCACCCCGCAAGGGGCTGAGCCCGGCCGCCACGGCGGCGATCCTGGCGGCGCCACCCAGCCGCATCGCCTACGTGAGCTGTGATCCCGCCGCGCTGGCCCGCGACCTGGCCCAGCTGTGTGCCTCCGGTGTCTACCGGCTGAACTGGGTGCAGCCCATCGACTTCTTCCCCAACACCAGCCATGTGGAAGCCCTGGCGGCCCTGGAACGCCGCTAGCGGCGCTGCTGGGCGCCGAACTGGCGCTCGAGGGCTTCGCGCACCCGGCCATGGGCCGCCTCCACCTCCTCGTCGGTGAGGGTGCGGGCGCTGTCGCGGTAGCGCAACCGAAAGGCCTGGCTGCAGCGGCCGGCCTCCAGCTGGGCGCCTTCGTAGCGATCAACGAGTTCGGCCTGCTCCAGTAACGGTTTGCCCGCCTTGCGGATCGCCGCCAGCAGGGCGGCGGCACTGGTGTCGGTGGGAACCACCAGGGCCAGATCGCGCTCGGAGGCCGGCACGGTGGCGAAGGGGCGGAAGGCCGGCTGCCAGCGGTTGCGGCGGGTGCCGGCGCTGAGCAGCGGCTCCAGCTCCAGCTGGAACACGTAGGTGGCCGAAGGCAGGTCGAGGGCTTCGGCCTCGGCTGGGTGGAGCTGGCCGAACCAGCCCGCGGACCTGCCTTCCACCACCAGCTGGGCCGCCCGCCCCGGGTGCAGCAGAGGCGCGTCGCTCAGGGGGCGATCCTCCACAGGCAGCCGCAGGGGCTCAAGACCGGCCTGCAGCACCCCACGGGCCTGGAAGTAGTCGGGGGGGGTGGGCTTGCCGGAGCTGCGCCAGCGTTCGCTGCGCCGTTCCCCGGCGATCACGCCCACCAGCAGGGTGCGTTCAGCGTGGCACTCCTCACCACGGGCCGCTCCGCCAGGAAACACCCGGCCGATCTCGAAGCCCCAGAACCCTGGCAGGGAAGCCTGAAGGTTGCGCCGGGCGGCCTGGAGCAACTCCTGATGCAGGTTGTCGCGCAGGTGGCCGTAGTCGGCCAGGAGCGGGTTGGCCAGGGGAACCCGATCAGTGGCTGCTGAAACCAGAGACAGCGAAACGACCTCCTGCAGGCCGGCTGCGCAGAGGGCCCGCCGCAGGCGCCGCTCCAGCTGCTGGGCCGGTTCAAGGCCGCCGGGGAGGAGAGGATCAGGCAGGTGGGCGGCGAAGTGGTCGTAGCCCACCAACCGGGCCACCTCCTCGATCAGGTCCACCTCGCGCTTGAGGTCCATGGCCCGCTCCGGAGGCACCCGCACCTGCCAGCCCTCCTCGTCCTCCTCCAGCACGCAGCCGAGAGCTTCCAGGGTGACGCTGATGCGCCCGTCGTCGAGATCGCGCTCCTCGCCCTCCTCCACGATTGGCCCCAGCAGGTTGTGGAGGGCGTCGCGGCGCAGCCCCAGGGGCCTCTGGGCTATCGCTTGCTTCTGATGCAGCCAGCGGCCCTCCAGCTGGGCTCCGGTCAGCTGCAGCAGCAGGACCACGGCCCGGTCGGCGGCGGCCAGGGTGATCTCCCGCGGCACCCCCTTCTCAAATCGGCTACTGGCTTCGGTGCGCAACCCAACGCTGCGGGCCGAGCGCCGCACGGCCTGGGGGGCGAACACCGCGGCCTCCAGCCAGATGGCGGTGGTGGCTTCGGTGACGGCCTCACCCAGCCCCCCCATCACCCCGGCCAGGGCGATGGGATGGTCGGCACAGGTGACCACCAGGGCCTCTTCGCTCAAGGTGCGCTCCTGGCCATCGAGGGCCACGAAGGCTTCTCCAGGGCGGCCCTGGCGCAGGCCGATGCTGGCCGGCTCGGGCGTGCCGCCCGTGGGCGACCCCAGGCGATCCCGGTCGAAGGCGTGCAGAGGCTGGCCCGTTTCCAGCATCACCAGGTTGGTGATGTCCACGACGTTGTTGATGGGGCGTACACCGGCCCGCTCCAGCCGCTGGCGCAGCCAATCGGGGGAGGGGCCCACCCGCAGGCCGCTGAGGGCCGTGAGGCTGAACAGCCCGCCCGCCTCGATGGCCTGGCGGTCGGCCGCCGCTGCGGACAGGGTCTCGGCTGCCACCACGGGCGCCGCCGCGGGGAAGCTGGTGCTGCCGCCGCTGAGGGCCGCCACTTCCCGGGCGATCCCCCGCATCGACAAGCCATCGGGCCGGTTGGCGGTGATCGCCAGTTCCAGCACCTGGTCATCCAGGCCCAGCAGGGGGCCCACGGCCGTCCCCAGGGGGGGCACGGCAGCCAGCAACTGGTCGAGTTCGGCGATGCCGTCACTGCCGTCGTCGAGGCCCAGCTCCCGCAGGGAGCAGATCATGCCGCTGCTGGCCACCCCGCGCAGTTCGGCCGGTTTGATCGTCAGCCCCACGGCCGGCAGGGTGCTGCCGACCAGGGCCACCGGCACGTGCAGACCCTGACGCACATTCGGGGCGCCGCAGACAATCTGCAGCGGCTCGCCATTCCCCACATCCACTGTGCAGACGCTGAGTTTGTCGGCATTCGGGTGGGGGTCCCGCTGCACCACGTGACCCACCACCACACCGGCCGCCCGTGCCGCCAGATCCTCGATGCCTTCCACTTCGAAGCCGGCAATCGAGAGGCGTTCCGCCAGATGCCCAGGCTCAAGACAGGCCGGTTCAACGCTGACCAGCTCCCGGAGCCATTGGAGCGAAACCAGCATGGGCCCATTGCACAGCAGCCATCCACCTTAGGAAGCGATCAAGGCCTGTCCCACCGGGAGGTATGGTGCTGAATCGTCTCCCTGCAACGCATACGCGGCGCAACGTCCTTCCATGGCTAAAAACAAGGGCGTCCGGCTGGTGATCACCCTCGAGTGCACCGAATGCCGGTCCAACCCCGCCAAGCGGTCCCCTGGCGTGTCCCGTTACACGACCCAGAAGAACCGCCGCAACACCACCGAACGGATCGAACTCAAGAAGTTCTGCCCCCACTGCAACGCCTCCACCGTCCACAAGGAGATCAAGTGAGATTGCTTTCCTCACGGAAACCACTCACCTGACCATCCTCCAGACCCTGCAGCGGCAGTTCCCCCTCTTCGTTCCCTCACTCCGTTTCCATGTCCAGTTCCTTCTTCAAAAAGCGCCTTTCGCCGATCAAGCCCGGTGATCCGATCGACTACAAAGACGTCGATCTGCTCAAGAAGTTCATCACCGAACGCGGCAAGATCCTTCCCCGTCGGCTCACAGGCCTGACGGCCAAGCAGCAGCGTGATCTCACCAATGCCGTCAAGCGGGCGCGCATCGTGGCCCTGCTGCCCTTCGTGAATCCCGAAGGCTGAGTTGCCCCCCGCCTCGCGTCGGTTCACGGCGGGCGACCTGGTCGGCCTCCAGGATGAGAGCCGTTGTCTGCTGGCCGTTGTGGCAGCCGAAAAGGGCACGCGAATCGACCTGAGGGTCGGTTTCGAGGCCAAGGCCGTCCAGCGGGGTGTGCGTCAGCTTGATCTGCTGGCCTCCCTGCCTGGTGATCAGCCGCCCCCGTCCCGGCTGTCCCAACCCCCTTGGGGCCTGAGCCAGGAGAGGTTGCAGCAAGCGTCCCCCAAGCCGAAGGAGCTGGCGGCCGCCTGGCTGCTGCTGCTGGCAGATCCGGTGCCTATGGCGCTGGAAGACTTCGTCGACCTGATCGGTGACGGCGGCGACCCCATTCAGAGGGCTGCCTGCTGGCTCTGGTTGCAAAGTCCCCAGACGCTGTTCCGCTGGCGCCAGCAGCAGGTGGAAGCCCGCCCCTTGGTGGATGTCAGGCGGCTGCGTCGGGATGCCCGCCGCCAGCAACTGGCGGAGCAGCGCCGTCGCCGCTGGCAGGACGTCCTGCGTCAGCGTCAGCCGATCGACCCGCAGCAGCTCGAGCCTGATCAGCGCCAGCAGTTGGCCCTGTTGCGGGAGTGGGCCGGCGGGGACACCAGCCGGCCTCTGCCGGACGATCTGCAGCGAAGCCTGCAGGCGGCCCACTGCCCGATGGAAGGCTCGCCGATCCGGCACCTGCTGGTGGACCTGGGCCAGTGGGAGCGGCACCACCTCCCTTCGCTGGAGAACACCACCTGGCAAGCGGGCTTCTCCGAAGAACTTGAGGGTGAGGCCCGGCGGCTAGCGGAGCTGGCCACAGCGGAGCTGCCCGGCGACGAGCGCCGCCGCGACCTCACCGGCCTGCACACCGTCACGATCGATGACGAGGACACCCGCGATATCGATGACGGCCTCTCCCTGGAGCACGGGGCTGATGGCACACCGCGGCTGTGGATCCACATCGCCGACCCGGGCCGCCTGGTGGCGGCGGACAGCCCCCTCGACGCAGAAGCCCGGCGCCGGGGCAGCAGCCTGTACCTGGCCCGGGGCCCCCTGCCGATGTTCCCCCAAGTGCTCAGCACCGGCCCGATGAGCCTGCGCATGGGCCAGCGCAGCGCGGCCCTGAGCCTTTGGGTGGACCTGACGGGCGACGGCGCGGTGGCCGGATACGGGCTCGAGCCCAGCTGGGTGCAACCCGCCTATCGGCTCAGTTATGACGATGCCGATGAGCTGATCGAGCTGGCTCCGCCCCAGGAGCGCTCCATCGAGGAGATGCACGGCCTGATGGAGCAGCGGCGCCGCTGGCGTCTGGCCCGGGGGGCGCTCAACCTGGATCAGCCCGAGGGGCGAATCCGCTGTGACGACCAGGGGGCCCAGCTGGAGATCACCGAACCCTCGCCCTCACGGACGATGGTGGCTGAGGCCATGATCCTGGCCGGGGCGGTGATCGCCCACCTCGGGCAGGACCAGAGCCTGGCCCTGCCCTACCGCAGCCAGCTGGCGGCGGAGCTGCCGCCTGAGGGGGAGCTGCAGGGCCTGCCGGCCGGCCCGGTGCGCCACGCGGCCATCAAGCGCTGCCTCAGCCGGGGCCTTCTCGGCACCAGTCCGGCCCCCCACTTCTCCCTGGGCCTGCCCTGCTACGTGCAGGCCACCTCACCGATCCGCCGCTACAACGACCTGCTGGTGCAGCGCCAGTTGCTGGCCCACCAGCAGGGGCAGCCGGTGCTGGACGAGGCGGAGTTGGGGGCGCTGCTGGCTGAGCTGGAGGGGGCGATCCGTCAGGGCCTGCAGATCGCCCGGGAGGACCAGCGCCATTGGCAGCAGGTGTGGTTCGAGGCTCAGGACCAGCACCAGTGGCCGGGGCTGTTTCTGCGCTGGCTCCGGCCCCAGGACCGGCTCGGCCTGGTGCACCTCCCCGATCTGGCCATGGACCTGGCCGCCGAGTGCCATGGCGACCCCGGCCCCGGCGAGGCCCTGCTGGTGCGGCTGCAGCAGGTGGACTCCCTGCGGGACCTGCTGCGCTTCACGGCTGCCCCCTAGGCCATCCCAACTCAGGGACTGAGGTTGTACCGGCTCATCGCCTGCTGCTTGCAGATGGTTTCGGCCTGGGCAATGGAGGCGCGGGCATTCACCTGCTGGGCCACGCACGTGCAGGTGTCCCTCGCCAGGCCCGCCGGCACAGGCTTGCCCGCCTTGGCGAAGTCGGCGTTCACCGCCTGCGTGCAGTAGTGGATGATCAGCTGGTCACGCATGTTGTTGAGGCCCTGGGCCCGGGCAGGGAGGCAGGCCAGCAGCAGGGCCGAACCCGCCAGGGAGAGCAGCGCGGGCAGGGGCCGACCGGCGAATCCGGTGGTGGTGACGACCATGGGGTGACGACACGGAGTTGGAGCATTTTCGCCGACCTCAGGTCAGCAGGCAGCGCCGCCGCCAGAGCAGCAGCAGCACCAGCCCCACGCAGGCCAGACCCACCGCCGCCGGGAACAACGCCGTGGTGAGCGTCAGGCGCTCCAGGGACAGGAGCACCAGCAGATTGCGCAGCACGAACAGGCCGTAGAAGCCAGCCCGTTCCTGCTCCGGGTGTGAATAGGCCCGCCGCAGGGTGGGGCCGAAGCCCAGCAGATCCACCAGGGTGAGGATCACCACGGCCCAAAGAGGATCGGCGGTGAGGACCCAGAAGGGCAGGGCCGAGCTGGCCCCCACCAGGAACAGCCAGTCACTCGCGGTGATCTCCCGGTCGGCGCCATGGGCGTGGGCCAGCCAGGCGATGAAGAAGGTGATCAGGGCCGACACGCCGGTGGGCCAGGCGCCCACGCCGGCTCCGCCGGCGCGTTGGGCCAGGAACACCAGCAGGGTGGTGACGCCCCAGATCAGCCAGGAGAAGACATGGGGGCGGGTGCGACCCGATCGGATCGAGACGATGTAGGGGAGGAAGGCCGCGAAGGTCAGCGCGATGGCCGCCGCGCTGAACAGCGCCTTCACGGCACGGTCCGCGAGACCCGCAGCCAGGGCCCCCAGGGGTTGAGGCAGCCGATCAGGGCCACAGAGGTGGGGCCTTCGAGGCCCAGCAGCCAGTGATGCAGCGCTGGCTCCAGGGTGATCAGCGGCCAGGCCCCCGCCTCACCATGGAGCACGTAGCCGCCTTGGCCATCCGGCACCAGTTCGCCGCGCCACAGCCGCTCGCCAGGCTCCGGGGGAGGCGCCAGCCCTGCCAGCTCCGCGCTCGCCCCAAGCTGCCCGCGCCGATCCAGTCGCTCGGGCGCCTCCAGCGCCCGAAGCTGCCGCTCGCGCCAGAGGGGGTGATGCCAGGGGGTGTCCCATAACGGCAACACCCCGGCAGGGGCGAAGGGATCACTGATGAGGGCCTCCTGCAGGCGGCGCACGGGTAGAAAGGCCGGCTCCAGCCCGTGGCGCACGCAAAGCGCCGCCGCCAGCCCGGCGGCCTGGCCGATGTTGAGCACCAGGGGCTGCAGCCGGGTAGCCCCATTCGCCATGTGGCTGACCCCGAAGCACTTGTCGGCGGCCAGCAGGTTGGACACCCCCTCACTCACCAGGGCGCCGTAGGGAATGGTGAACGGGGTGCCGCTCCAGCGCCCGCCCCAGCGGCAGCTCTTGGGGGCCAGGGGCCAGTCGCCGCCAGGGTAGTGGTGGTCGTTGGCGTAGTTACCCACGGCGATGCTGCTCAAGGCCCCATCGGCATCGCAGCGGAGCGGGGCGATGCAGGCTCCGCTGGCCTGGGGCAGCAAGTGTTGCTCCAGCACCAGCTCCTGGGCCACCAGTCGGCGGCCCTCACGCCAGTAGGGCATCAGCGCCAGGGACTCACCACCGTCCAACCGGCCGGCCATGGCCTCTTCCTGGCTCGGGAAGACGGCGGCCGGCCCCAGCCAGCCGCCGCTGGCCTGGCGCAGGGTGGCGGCGAAGGCTTCGCTGTGGTCGCGCATCGCGTCGTTCAGATCCCGCTCGGCCGCCTCGGCTTCGGCGGCGCCACAGGCAACCTGCTCGGTGAAGGCCCGCTCCAGGCCGTGGTGCCAGTCGTTGCCGTGCAGGGGCCAATTCAGCATCACCAGGCCTCCGGGCAGGCGGCCGTAGGTGAGGGTGCGCTCCAGGCCGAAGGCTTCGGTGGCTCTGGCAAACGGGGCGTCAAGGGACGGGGGGGAGTGCTGCCAGGCCTCCCGATCGGAGGCGGCCGTTTCTCCCCGTTCGTCCAGCTGGCCCAGGCACACCCAGGTGGGCGACTGGACCGGCTGCTGCTGGAAGAAGGGATCACGCGCGAGGCGCTGGGCTGTGGGGGCGCTGGGCTCCTGCCACAACTCTCTGGCTTCCCAGCCGAAGCGGTAGGGGGCACCGGCCAGGGGAAACAGGTCGCCGCGGTCACTGCCGTCGATGACGATCGTGGGCAGCAGGCGCCGCTGGAGGCCGCCGTGCCCCACGCTCACGGCGCTGATGCGATCGCCGTCCCGCTCGATCGGCCCCAGCCGGGCCCCAGCCCACCATTCGAGCCGGGCTTCAGCGGCCACCCAGCGGCGCAGGATCCGCTCGGCGCTGGCGGGGCGGTAGCCGAAACAGCTCACCCAGTTCTGATCCAGACCCTCCGGCTCGCTTCTCTGCAAGGCCCGCAGCAGCGCCCCCCACAGGCCGCTCTGCCAGGGGCTCAGCTCATTGCCATCGGGGGCGCAGACGCCAGCGGCGCTCACCATCCCCCCCAGCCAGGGCCCGGGGGTGAGCAGCAGGGTGTGGCCCCCGGAGCGGGCGGCCTGCAGGGCGGCGGCGACACCACCGCTGCCACCGCCCCAGACGAGAACCTCTGCCCGGCGATCAAAGCCCGTACGCATCTGTGACGAGGGGGCCGGGATCAGGACGTCAGCATCCCATCCCAGGGCCACAGTTAAGATCCGAACCCCGGGCCAGGTCCCAGCGGCGTCACGGGGACCCTTCCTGCCGCCGGCGGATCCGGCCGACGTCGCCTGCCGATGACCTATACCCTCACCACCCCCCTCTACTACGTCAACGACCGTGCCCACCTGGGCAGCACCTACACCACCCTGGCCTGCGACAGCATCGCCCGCTTCCGGCGGCTGCAAGGGGAACGGGTCACGTTCATCACCGGTTGCGACGAGCACGGCCTCAAGATCCAGCGTTCGGCGGAAGCCTCCGGTCTCACCCCCCAGGCCCACTGCGATGCCATCAGCGGCGAGTACCGCGACCTGTGGCGGCGCTGGGGCATCAGCAACGACCGTTTCATCCGCACCACCGATCCGCGCCACCGGGCGATCGTGCAGCAGTTCTTCGCCCGGGTGGAAGCCAGCGGCGATGTGATCGAAGGCCGCCAGCAGGGCTGGTATTGCGTCGCCTGTGAGGAGTTCAAGGAGGAATCACCGGCGGCCCAGGAGCCCCATTGCTCCATTCATCTGCGTCCCCTGGAATGGCGCGACGAGCTCAATCTGTTCTTCCGACTGTCCCGCTACCAGGAGCAGATTGAGCAGCTGGTGGCCAGTGACAGCTTCATCACACCGCGCTCCCGCCGCCGGGAGGTGGAAAACTTTGTTGCCGGAGGCCTGCGCGACTTCTCCATCTCCCGGCTCGACCTGCCCTGGGGCATCCCCGTGCCCGGCTACGAGGGCCATACCTTCTATGTGTGGTTCGACGCCCTGCTGGGCTATCTCTCGGCCCTGCTGGAGCCCGACGATCCCGCCGACCTGACCCTGCTGGCCGAGCGGGGCTGGCCCGCCCAGCTGCATGTGATCGGCAAGGACATCCTGCGCTTCCACGCCGTCTACTGGCCGGCGATGCTGCTGTCGGCCGGGCTGCCCCTGCCGGAGAAGGTGTTCGGCCACGGCTTCCTCACCCGGGAGGGCCAGAAGATGGGCAAGTCGCTGGGCAACGTGCTCGACCC
The DNA here is from genome assembly GCF_024345975.1 of Cyanobium sp. Cruz-8D1. Lineage (GTDB taxonomy): Bacteria > Cyanobacteriota > Cyanobacteriia > PCC-6307 > Cyanobiaceae > Cyanobium. Next base: position 74,682 of record NZ_JAGQCD010000005.1, read on the forward strand.
GGACGTCCTGCTCGAGCGCTGCGGCGCCGATGCGGTGCGCTGGTACCTGCTGCGGGACATCCCCTTCGGCGATGACGGCGATTTCCAGCAGCAGCGCTTCACCGACCTGGTCAACAACGACCTGGCCAACACCATCGGCAACCTGCTCAACCGCACCTCTTCGATGGCGCGGCGCTGGTTTGATGGGGCTGTGCCGCCGGCCGCTGACGCCGCTGGCGCCGACCATCCCCTGGCCCTGCGTGCGACGGCCTGCGGCGTTGCCGTTGACGCTGCCCTCGAGGCGCTGGATTTCCGCTCGGCGGCCGTGGCGATCCTGGAGCTGGCGGAGGCGGCCAACGGCTTTCTCAATGACCGGGCCCCCTGGAAGGCGATCAAGAGCGAGGACGGCCGTGCCGGCGTGGCCGCCGATCTCTACGCCGTGCTGGAGACCAGCCGCTGGGTGGCCCTGCTGCTGGCCCCCCTGTTGCCCGATCTCTCGGGGCGCATGCTGGGCCAGCTGGGTCAACCGGAGCTGGCAGGCGACACCGGCTGGACGGCGGCCCGACACTGGGGGAAGCTGGCCTGCGGCCATCCCCTGCCCGAGCCGACGCCGGTGTTGGCCCGTCTGGAACTGGATTCCCCCCTTTGACCCCTCCCCTCCTGGCCCGACCCTGGCACCTGGCGGCTGCGCTGCTGCTGCTCCCGGGCTGCGGTGGCGGCGAGGTCACCCGCGAGACGCCCCCCACCCCCTTCGTGTTCCGCTCCTTGAACCTGCGCCAGCAGGACGTGCTGGGGCGGCCGAACTGGGAACTCACCAGTCCGGAGGCCCGCTACGACCTGCGGCGGCGGGTCGCCCGGGCCCTGCTGCCCCGGGGCGTGATTTACAGCGACGGCAAGCCCGCCTATCGGGTGGAAGCCTCCACCGGAACGGTGATCAACGACGGGGCCGTGATCCTGCTGGAGGGACGGATCCGCCTGCAGCGCCTGGGCAGCGCACCGGTGATGATCCAGGGTTCCCGGGTGCGCTGGCTCCCCAGCCGCAACCTGATGGAGATCGACCGGCACCCGGAGGGCTTCGATCCCCACACCCGGCTCTCTGCTGAGCGGGCCACCTTCCGCCTCGACAAGGACACCCTGGAGCTGCAAGGGAAGCCGCAGCTCAAGCGCTGGGCCCAGGCCTTCGATCCCTTCCAGGCCAATCCCGTTGGCCCCCCCCAGATCGCGGTGACCGTAGCGTCGGTGCTGTGGCAACCCGGCAGCGGTGCCCTCACCGCCGGGGGGCCGGTGCTGGGGGAACGGCGGCCACCGGGTTCGGCCACTGGCGCTCCTCCCCAGACCCTCACGGCCACCTCGCTGAAGGGAAACACCCAGACGCAGCAGTTCTATCTGGGACCGCCGGTGCTGTTCAAGGATCCGGCGGTGGCGGGCGGCGTCAGGGCCCGGGGCCAGGCCATGCAGGTGGATGCGGCCCAGCAGCTGGTGCGGATTCCGATGGGTTGTCTGATCGAGCAGGCCGGTGCCAGCCTCCAGGCCCAGAGTTGTGCCTGGAACTGGCGGACCCAGGCGATCGCGGCTGATGGCTCGGTGTTGCTGCAACGGCCCGCCAGTCGCCAGCTCACCCGGGGCAGCTTGCTGCGGGGCCAGCTGGGCGCGAAGGGTTCCGTTGTCGTGACCGCCCCGGGCGGGCGGGTGTTCAGCCAATTCCAGGTGCCGACGACGAAGGCACCTCCTCGGCCGGCTCCTCCCCGCCCGAAACCCGAGCCAATTCGCCTGTAAGGCGCCGGCCCCAGCCCTCCACCCAGACGAGATCACTGCGGCTGAAACAGCGGGGCGACCAGCCGCCCAGGACCAGGACCCCCTCCTCACCCAGGGGCTGGACCAGGACGGCCGGCAGGCCTGTGGGCAGGGCGGCGAATTCATCCCGACCCGGATAGAGCTTCAGATCCACCAGGGAGATCGCCTTGCCTGTGGCCATCGAACGCCTGCAGATCGCGCCCGGACGGAACCCACCGCTGCCAAGCAGACCCCGTTCCAGCAGGACGCGGCCGCGCCAGTGGAGCAGCAACACCGCCGCCGGCGTCGCCGTCAGGAGCATGGTGCTGCCCCAGCCCAACTCTTCGGCCAGCGGGCCCTCCAGATCCGGAGCCAGGTGCAGTCCCTCACGGCCCTCCAGCGGCACCCGTTCCGGCGCCAAGGGCTCCACCCGCTGCCACAGCAGGGCCACCAGTAACAACAGCACCGACAAGATGCTGCCCAGCACCGAGGCGCGCTCCAACGAAGGGTCGAGGCTGGGAGCGGTCATCTGGTTGACCACGACCAGAACCAGTCCCGTCAGACCACAGGCCAGAACGACGCGGGCGGCGGCGGGCATCGCCATCGTGGAGTTCCATGGTCCGAAGGTGACTTCAGGATGCCGGAACGCTGCGGCAACGGCAGACTGGTGGCGTCTTGCACGATGGCCTTGGCTTCAGTGAGCCCTTTGCGGCGGTCCCTGCTTTCCCTGGTGCTGGCCCTGGTCCTGGTGCTGGCCGCTCCGGTCGCGGCCGCCCTGGCCCTGTCCGCCGCCGACCTGCCAACCCGCCCACCGGTCGAGCATGTGCTCGATGGCGCCAAGGTGCTCAGCCGGGCCGGCAAAGCCGAAATTGAGCACCAACTGGAGGACTTCTCCGCCGAACGGGTCGACGCCCGCCTGATTACGCTCAGCCGTCTGGATTACGGCCTTGACCTCAACAGCCTGGCCGAGCAGTTGCTGGAGCGTTGGTCGGCCGATCCCCCGGCTGGCAGCAGCCCGGATCCGCTGCTGTTGCTGTTGATCGATACCCAGACCCGCGCCACGGCCATTGCCGCCCAGGCCCCCCTCGACCGGCAGCTGCCCACCGAACTGCTGCAGAGCACGGCGGCCACCACCATGGCCCAACCGCTGCGCAGCGGTGATCGCTACCGCCAGGCGGCTGTCGATGCCCTGCAACGGCTTGCCACCGTTCTCCAGGGCGGTGAAGATCCGGGGGAACCCGTCGTCGAGGAGAGCGCCGCCGTCGTCAGCAACATTCCCAGCCGCGAAGAGACCTCCAGCAGCAACGCCTTCACCTGGGTGATCGTCCTGCTGGTGGTGGGGACCGTGGTGCCGATGCTGACCTGGTGGGTCTTCTCCCGTTGATCCCTCCGCGCCGTGCCTCCCCATGGGACTGACTGACTGGATGGGCACCTTCGGGCGGGCCCAGTCCCTCGACCTGAGCTCTGACCTCGAGCGCGGCTATGAAGCCGCCCTGCTCATCCAGAGCATCGAGATGGAGCACTACAACGACCGCCCGGTGCGTCCCGAGCTGGAGCTGAGGATTCCGCGGGCGATGCAGGCCCAGGTGCTGCGCCGCTTCCGTGCCGCCCTGCAGGTCTGCCGGCAGGCCAGGACCGTGCTGACCCCCTACCGGCAGGAACTCTCGGGCCAGGAACTGCGCCAGTTCCAGCTGATCGACATGGTCACGGGCCGTTACGCCGTTGAACGGGAGGAGTTGCCGGCTCTCAGCCGCTCGCCGGAGATGCTGCCCCGCAGCCTGGTGAGCGTGGTCGACACGGTGCGTCGCCAGCTGGATCCGGAAGCGGAGGCGAGCGTGCTGGCCGGCTTCCGCCGCCGCCGCGACTCCACCCTGGTGTCCCTGCGCATCCTGCTGCTGTTGATTCTGGTGCCGGTGCTGGTGCAACAGGTGAGCCGCACCTACGTGGTCTCGCCCCTGGTGGATCGCTTCGCCCCCGACAACGCCTTCCTCACCTACCCCAAGCCCCACCTGGAAGAACGGGCGGTCGAGAAGCTGCGCGTCTACCAGGCCGAGATCGAGTTCGATGCCCTGCTGGAGGGCAAGCCGCTGCCGAGCCGCGAGGAGCTCCAGGTGGAGCTGGCCAAGCGGGCCCATGTGCTCAAGGAGGAGGCCGATCAGGAGAGCACCCATGCCATCAAGAACGTCCTGGCGGACATCTCCGGCTTCATCGGTTTTGTGGTGATCGCCATCGCCGGCCGGCGCGATCTCCAGGTGCTGCGGGGCTTCATCGATGAACTGGTCTATGGCTTGAGCGACAGTGCCAAGGCCTTCGCCATCATCCTGTTCACCGACATCTTCGTGGGATTCCACAGTCCGGAAGGCTGGACCGTGCTGCTCAATGGCGTCGCCCACCATCTCGGATTGCCGGCCCGGGAGAACTTCGTGATGCTCTTCATCGCCACCTTCCCGGTGGTCCTGGCCACGATCTTCAAGTACTGGATCTTCCGCTACCTCAACCGCGTTTCGCCCTCCTCGGTGGCCACGCTGCGCAACATGAACGGTGGCGGCTGATTCTCCGGCCGGGGGCCAGCGACAGCCACGGCTCACCCTGGTCAGCGGGCCCTCGCGGGGGGGCAAGAGCCGCTGGGCCGAGCATCTGGCCGCCCAGAGCGGCCAGGCGGTTGTGTACCTGGCCACCGGGCCGTCGCTTCCCGATGACCCGTCCTGGCAGGAGCGGCTGCAGCGCCATCGCCAGCGGCGCCCGCCCCAGTGGGGCTGCCGCGAGGTGGGCGGCGAACTCGCCGCCCACCTCGCCGGCCTGGAGCCCGGACAGCTGGGCCTGGTGGATTCGCTCGGTACCTGGGTGGCCGCCCACCTGGACCTGGAGCCGGGGGCCTGGACGAGACGCTGCGACGAGCTGATCGCGGCTGTTCACCGCTGCCAAGCGCCCCTGGTGGTCGTCTGCGAGGAAACGGGTTGGGGGGTGGTCCCGGCCACGGCGGCGGGATCCCGCTTCCGCGACCGGCTGGGGTCGATGCAGCAGGAGCTTCAAGGCCACAGCGAGGCGGCCTGGCTTGTCCTGCAGGGTCGTGCCATCGACCTGCTGGCCCTCAGCCAGCCCGTCCCCCCCTGCGGCTGAGGCCCGCTCCCCATGCCCCGCGTCGTTCTGTACCAACCCCAGATTCCCCCGAACACGGGCAATGTGGCGCGCACCTGCGCCGCCACCGGCTCGGAGCTCCATCTGATCGAGCCCCTCGGCTTCACGATCAGCGACCGCCACCTGCGCCGGGCCGGCCTGGATTACTGGCCCTGGGTGTCGCTGCAGTGCCATGCCGACCTGGGGTGCTTCCAGGCGGAACGGCAGCGGCGGGGGGGGCGGCTGGTGGCCCTCAGCAGCCAGGTGGACACGGCCTACACGGAGTTCCGCTTCCGTTCCGACGACTGGCTGCTGTTCGGCCGCGAGACGGACGGATTACCGAATGCCCTGCAGGCGTCGGCCGAGGCGCGTCTCACCATCCCCATGGCCCGCGCTGCCCGCCACGGCGAGGGGGGCGTCCGCAGCCTGAATCTCTCGGTGTCCGTTGGCATCGTGCTGTTCGAGGCCCTGCGCCAGCTGGGACCCGAGGGTCGAACCGACGGCTGAGATCCCAGCAGCTCTGTCCTGCCGACCCGTCCGAGTTGTGCCTGAGGAAACTTGCCGCAGGAGGTTCATGGCGCTACTCTCTGCCGGACCCGCAGATGTTGGCTTCTCTGCTGGGTTTTGTCCGATGGATGTGAAATGCATGAAGCCTTTCCGCTTGATTCTTCCCTTTCTTCTCTCCACACCGGCCGTCGTGCCGCTCGTGGCTGTCCTTGCAAACGACGCCGCCAACACCGCGTCCACTGAAACCCTCCTGGCCTCCCTGCCCACGTCCGCTGACCGGGTCTGGGTCAAGGTGCGCCGCCCCGTCTCCATTGAGGAGCTCTCGACGGCCCTCAACCTCGATGAAAGCCGCCTGGCCCGTCTGAACGACGTCGACGAGGACCATCGCTTCAGCAACGGCGACTGGCTCGTGCTGCCGTCCCGCGGCAAGGAACGCCTCGGGCGCATCGCCTCGCTGGACACGTCCGTCCAGCGTCAGTCCGCGCCTGTCTCCACCCCTCCGCCGCTGGAGGCCGACGGGATCGTCCGCCTCGGCGACACGCTGCTCAAACTGGCTCAGCGCTACGGCCTCAGCGTGGCCGAGCTGGTCCGGCTGAATCCAGGCCTGGAAACCGCCCGCCTCGTGGTGGGCAGTCAGGTGCGCCTGGTCCAGTCGGCCCCCGGCCGTTCCCGCAGGCTGCTGGGCCTGAAGCCGGCGGCGAGCGGCGGCCTCAGCTGGCCCGATATCCCGGATTTCGGCGACCCCCAGCCTCCGTTCAATGGCGGCAGCAACGCACCTTCCACCACCTGGATCTGGCCCACCCAAGGGGTCTTCACCTCCGGCTTCGGCTGGCGTTGGGGCCGGATGCACAAAGGCATCGACGTGGCCAACAACGTTGGAACTCCGATCATGGCCGCCAAGGAAGGGCAGGTCTCCTTCGCCGGCTGGCATGCGGGCGGCTACGGCTACCTCGTGGAGATCCACCACCCCGACGGCAGCCGCAGCTTGTATGCCCACAACAGCCGCCTGCTGGTGGCCAAAGGTGAAATGGTGTCCCAGGGGCAAGTGATCAGCCAGATGGGCAGCACCGGCCGGAGCACCGGTCCCCACCTGCACTTTGAGATCCACCCTCCCAGCCGTGGAGCCGTCAACCCCCTGCAGATGCTCCCTCCCCGGGCCTGATCCGCCCCGGGGGCGGAGAAGGTGATCGTCTAGGATCACTTCGATTGGCTCGGTAGCTCAGCTGGTTAGAGCGTGGGATTCATAACCCCAAGGTCGGGAGTTCAAGTCTCCCCCGAGCCATTGTGGAGACGTCATTCGACGTGATGGAAACATTGGAGGGCTGCAATCCATGGGGATGCGGACTCAAGAGTTTCTTCCGTCTGAGCCTTTGATGATTCAGCCCATCAAAGGTCCTTTATCGGCTTCAGCGCATCTCAATGGCGTTGAGCCGTTCGCGGAAGCTGCGGGCATTGGCGGCCTCCTGACTTTCTGCCGTTTCGATGGGAACCTGCACCGGAGCGATCACGGGCAAAGGGGCAGGGGCGGCGGCCTGGGGGGTCTGAATCGGACGACGGCTGCGCCCGTAACCCCCTGACTGGGAGCGGTTCTCGAGGGCGCGGGTGAGACTCTTGCTGCGGTTGGCGGCGCCTACGGTCTCGCCATCCTTGGGACGGATCAGGGGGTTGCCTTTGAGTTCGGAGCGCAGCTGATTGATCAGGCGGAAATGGCCGGTGGTGTTGTACTTACGCAGAACGGTTGGATCCCAACCCATGGCGTTTAGATTTCTAGCTTGACAACCATCGTAGGGCCAGGCTCGCTGGGGGCAGCATGGGGGTTGGATCACTCCCCAACACGACCCACCATGACCAGCACCGGCAGGCTCGTTGGCCTCCAGGCCCCCGACTTTCGCGCCACCGCCGTGGTGGATCAGGAGTTCCGCGAACTGTCACTGCGCGATTACCGCGGCAGGCATGTGGTGCTGTTTTTCTATCCCCTCAATTTCACCTTCGTCTGTCCCACGGAGATCACCGCCTTCAGCGATCGCCACGCCGATTTCGCCCGCCTCGCCACCGACATCCTGGCCGTCTCCGTCGACAGCCCCTTCAGCCACCTGGCCTGGGTGCAGACCGAGCGCAAGAACGGTGGCCTGGGGGATGTGGCCTACCCCCTGGTCTCGGACCTCAACAAGGAGATTTCGAGGGCGTACCAGGTGCTGGATGAGGCGGCCGGAACGGCCCTGAGGGGGCTGTTCCTGATCGATCCCGATGGCGTGATCCGGCACAGCACCATCAACGACCTGGCCGTCGGCCGCAGTGTCGATGAAACCCTGAGGGTGCTGCAGGCCTTCCAGCTCGTGCGCAACGACCCGGGCCAGGTCTGCCCGGCCGACTGGACCCCGGGAGCGCACACCCTGGCTCCGGACCCCAAGGGCAGCCGGAACTTTTTCGCCGCGCTGGAGTGACGCCTCAGCCCAGCAGCGACGCCAACAGGCGGCGGCCATCGAGCCCACCGGTGATGGGATCGCAGGCCCGCTCCGGATGGGGCATCAGGCCGAGCACGCGGCCCGTCGGGTCCGTCAGGCCGGCCACATCTCCCCGGGAGCCATTCGGGTTGGCGACGTAGCGCAGCACGACACAGCCCTGATCCTCGAGGCGTTGCAGCTCCTGGGGCTCCACCTGGTAACGCCCTTCCCCGTGGGCGATCGGCAGGCTGATCCGCTCGTCGGCGCCATAGGCAGCCAGCCAGCGGCAGGCTCCCGGCCGTACCTCCAGCTCGCTGCTCTGGCAGAGGAAGTGCAGGTCCCGGTTGCGGGTCAGGGCCCCGGGGAGCAAGCCCATTTCCGTGAGCACCTGGAAGCCGTTGCAGATGCCGAGCACCGGCCCGCCGCGCTCGGCGAACGTGCGCACCTCCTCCAGCACCGGGGCGAAACGGGCGATGGCGCCGCAGCGCAGGTAGTCGCCGTAGCTGAAGCCGCCCGGGAGCACGACGGCGTCCAGGCCGGACAGGTCCCGCTCCTCGTGCCAGAGGAAGCGCACGGGAATGCCCAGACAGCCTTCCAGGGCCCAGGCCACGTCCCGATCACAGTTGGAGCCGGGAAACACAACAATGCCAACGGTCATCGGTTTGCTCCCCTCAGCCCGCTTCCGCCAGATCCAGCGACCAGTCCTCGATCACCGGATTGGCCAGCAGACGGTCACTGAGCAGTTCAAGACGGGCCTGGGCGGTGGCCCGATCCGGCGCCTCCAGATCCAGTTCGATCGCCTTGCCGATCCGCAGCCGCTTCACGCCCTCCACGCCGAGCCGGGCGGCGGCGGCGCGGGTGGCCTCCCCGGCGGGATCCAGCACGGAGGGTCGCAGGGAGACCTGAACGCGGGCGTTGAAGAGCGGCACCGGAGGCACGGACGTTTGTTAAATCTTGGCAGCACGCCCCACCACCCTCCCGGCGACTGACCAGCCTGGGGTTGGTCCCATGTTCCGCTGGCCGTGGTGCCTTCCCTGCGGAGGTTTCTGCTGGATCCGCTGGGCCACCATCTGCTGGCCTGGCTCATGGGTCTCTCCCTGGCTTGCGCCGCCTTGCAAGCCCATTCCCTGCCGGGCCTGGTCGCGTTGCAGTGCCGCCTGGCGAATGGTCCCTGGCAGGACTGCCACATGCAGGTGGAGGAGCTGGGCCTGCACTGGTTCCTGCTGGTGGGGGGGGAGCGGATCGAATTCCGCCACGATGGCCGCGGCAAGGTGACGATGCTGAAGCCCTCTGGCGGCTGGCAGTCGGTGCACAGCCGCTGGGTGGAAACCACGGATCTCTGCTGGGATGGGGTCTGCGCCAGGGGGGACATCCCCCTCGACTGAGCTGGCCTGTCGCTGTTCAGAGCTGATCGAGGGCCAGGCGCAGGGGGCCGGCGGCTCCGGCGGTGGCCAGGACCACCAGCTCCAGTCCATCGGCGTTCTGCTCGCCGGGTTCAGCGGCGGCCTCATCGTTGGGGGGGGAAGCCGCGCGCTCCTCGTACCAGCACTCGAGGCGGCGGCCGACCCCCTGGATCTGCAGCGGCAGCCGCTTGCCGCCCTGGCGCAGCCGGCCCTTGAGCCGCACCACCGGATGCTCGATCAGCAGCCGTTGCAGCTTCGCCTCCAGGGCAGCCCGCTCCCAGCGGCCGGAACGGCGCAGCAGCAGCGATTCCATCGCCACGTGGGCATGGTCGTGGTGGTCATGGTCATGGTCATGGTCATGGTCATGGTCGTGAGCGTCCTGGAGGTGTTCGCCCTCCTCCCGCCCAGGCCCATCCAGCACCAGGGAGGGATCGAGCTGGCCCCGGGCCATCGGCAGCACCACGGTGCCGGGGCGCAGGCCCGCCGCCAGGCTGGCCTTCACCCGCTCGAAGGCCTCAGGCTGCAGCCGGTCGGCACGGCTGACCAGCACGAGATCGGCGGCGCCGAGCTGGTCGGCGAACAGATCCTCGATGGCACTGATGTGGTCGAGGCTGGGATCGGCCAGGCGCTGGGCCTCCACCGCGGCGGCATCGCCGACCACATGGCCGGCAGCCAGGGCTTCGCCGTCCACCACCGTCACCACCCCATGCACGCGCGTGCGGCTGCGGATCTCCGGCCAGCCGAAGGCGGCCACCAGGGGTTCGGGCAGGGCCAGGCCACTGGTTTCCACCACGATGCCGTCGAGGCGATCGGCGCGCTCCAACAGGCGGGTCATGGTGGGCAGGAACTCGTCCTGCACCGTGCAGCAGAGACAGCCGTTGGCAAGTTCCACCAGGCGGCCCTCGAGCTCGTCGTCCGGGCAGAAGCCGCAGGCGGCGAGCAGGTCGCCGTCGATGCCTACCTCGCCGAACTCATTGACCAGCACGGCCAGGCGCAGACCGCTCTCCAGCAACAGGTGGCGCAGCAGGGTGGTCTTACCGGCCCCCAGAAAACCGGTCACCACCGTGACCGGCAGACGTCTGGAGAGGGTGGCCGTCATCAGAGCAGACGCGAAGGCAAGAACCGAAACCTAAGGGAGTTGCGGCCAACTCCATGCAGGGCCAGCGGGACGTCAGCGGCAGCCGAGGCTTTCGCTGGTGGCCACACCGGTGACGGGGTGGCGGCCGGAGGCGCGGGCGCAGAGGGCTTTTTGCTCGGGCATATCGAGCACCGCGTCGCTGAAATCAGCCCCTTCGATCTGGGCATCCCGGAAGCGGCTCTGCATCAGCATGGCGTTGCGGAACTGGGTCCCGCGCAGGTCAGCACCGTCGAAGCGGGTGGCGTAAGCCACGACGTCCTCAAGATCGGCGCCGCGCAGATCCGCCTGGCGCAGATTGGTGGAATTGAACACGGCCCCACGCAGATCGGCGTCGCGCAGGTCAAAGCCCTCCATGGAGGCCTTGAGGAATTCCTGTTGCTGCAGATTGCGCCCCCGCAGATCCGGATCGAGATCCTGGAAGGAACGCTGGGCGCGCAGTTCCGGGGCGGTGATCGCCAGCACCGGTCCCACCGGCAGCGCGGCCCAGAGCATCACCAGCACCAGCACGGCACCCCGCAGGGCCCAGGCCCTGCGGGCAATCACGGCAAAAGCGATCGCGGCAAAGGACTGAAAGCTTGGGGCCATGCCACACCGGTACGCTGCCGGTTCAAGCTATGGCAGACGCAGCCCGTCATGAGCATGTCCCTGCGGGTGGTGGTCCCCCCCCATCCCCTGATCGGCCACTGGCTCACCCTGCTGCGCGATGGCGCCACCCCCTCGCCCCTGTTTGCCACGGCGATGGCGGAACTGGGCCGCTGGCTCACCTATGAATCCCTGCGCGACTGGCTGCCCCATCGCCAGGTGACGGTCGAAACGCCCTTGGGCCGCAGCGAAGGACAGGTGGTGGATCCGCAGGTCCCCCTGCTGGTGATTCCGGTGCTGCGGGGAGGATTGGGTCTGTGGCAGGGGGGCCAGACGGTGCTGCCTTCAGCCCAGCTGGCCCATGTGGGCCTGGAGCCCTGCGGTCCGGAGCACAGGCCCCACTGGTTCCTGGATGATTTGCCGGCCAGCATCGATCCCCGCAGCGGCGTGCTGGTGTTCCTGCCCTGCCTGGCCAGCGGCTCCATCCTGTTGGCGCTGCTGGACCGGCTCCAGGGTCTTGGTGTGGAAGGCCAGCGGCTGCGGGTGATCACTCCCCTGGCGGCCAACCCTGGACTCCAGGTGGTGGGGGAGCGCCACGGCCAGCTCACCATTTACTGCGCCGGCATTGACCCGGAGGTGGACGATCGGCACCGCATCGTGCCCGGTTTCGGGGAGGTGAGTGAGCGGTTGTATGGGATCGCCTCCGCCACTGCCTAGGCTGAGCCTCCCTTACGAGCTCACTGACGGGTGCAGGTTCATGGCTGATTCCAGGGAGCAATCGTCCGCCGGTGGGCTCGTGCTGCTGGCGGGGGCCGCCGGTGCGGTGGTGGGAGCTGCAGGCCTGGCGGTCTGGCTGCTGCGCCGCGCCGAACGGCGGCACCTCGTGCAGCGCCAGCTGCGGATGCTGCGCCTCTCCCGGCTGGCGGAGGCCAGCGGCGAGCCGCCGGTGGGCCGTGACCAGCTGCACGACCGCGTCCAGAAGCTCAACCAGGCGATTGACGAGGTGCGCCGTCAGCTGGAGCAGCTGCAGCCCCAGCCCTGAGGGCGCAGGCCCCTCGGTAAGTTGCTGCAGAACTGATCCTCCCCGGCCATGCTGCGCTCCGATGCCATCACCAAGGGCCTCCAACGCTCCCCCAACCGGGCCATGCTCCGGGCCGTGGGGTTCGGGGATGATGACTTCGGTAAGCCGATCGTGGCGATCGCCAACGCCTACAGCACGATCACGCCCTGCAACATCGGCCTCAACGACCTGGCCCGGCGGGCTGAGCAGTCCTTCCGTGGCGCTGGAGCGATGCCCCAGATGTTCGGCACCATCACCGTCAGCGACGGCATCTCGATGGGGACGGAGGGTATGAAGTATTCACTCGTGTCGCGCGAGGTGATTGCCGACTCGATCGAGACCGCCTGCAACGCCCAGAGCATGGATGGCCTGCTGGCCATCGGCGGCTGCGACAAGAACATGCCCGGCGCCATGCTTGCCATGGCCCGCATGAACATCCCGGCCATCTTCGTGTACGGGGGCACGATCAAACCGGGGAAATTGGGGCCCTGCGATCTCACGGTGGTGAGCGCCTTTGAGGCGGTGGGGCAGTATTCCGGTGGGCGGATTGGTGAGGCGGAGCTGCTGGCGATCGAAAAGAACGCCTGTCCGGGCGCCGGCAGTTGCGGCGGCATGTTCACCGCCAACACGATGAGCTCGGCCTTCGAAGCCTTCGGCCTCAGCCTGCCTTACAGCTCCACGATGGCCGCGGAGGATCCGGAGAAGGCGGACAGCGCCGCCCGTTCTGCCGAGGTGCTGGTACAGGCGATCGCGGCCGACATCCGGCCGCGGGATCTGCTCACCCGGGAGGCCTTCGAGAACGCCATCAGCGTCATCATGGCGGTGGGCGGCTCCACCAATTCGGTGCTGCATCTGCTGGCCATCGCCCGTACGGCCGGCGTGTCCCTCTGCATCGACGATTTCGAGACAATCCGCCAGCGGGTTCCGGTGATCTGCGATCTCAAGCCCAGCGGACGCTTCGTGACCGTGGATCTGCACCGGGCCGGTGGCATTCCCCAGGTGATGAAGCTGCTACTGGATGCCGGCCTCCTCCACGGGGACTGCCGCACGATCGAAGGGCGCAGCCTGCACGAGGTGCTGGCCGACGTGCCTTCTGAGCCTCCTGCCGACCAGGAGGTGATCCGGCCCCTCTCCAATCCCCTTTACGCCCAGGGCCACCTGGCGATTCTGCGGGGAAACCTGGCGCAAGAGGGCTGCGTGGCCAAGATCAGCGGCGTTAAGAATCCGGTGATGACCGGTCCAGCCCGGGTGTTTGAGAGCGAAGAGTCCGCCTTGGCGGCCATCCTCGAGAAACGCATCAGCCCCGGCGATGTGGTGGTGATCCGCTACGAGGGGCCTGTGGGCGGTCCCGGCATGCGTGAAATGCTGGCCCCCACCGCTGCGATCATTGGCGAGGGGCTGGGCGATTCGGTGGCTCTGATCACCGACGGACGCTTCTCGGGTGGCACCTACGGCATGGTTGTGGGACACGTGGCGCCGGAGGCTGCCGTGGGCGGCACCATCGCCCTGGTTCAGGAAGGTGACAGCATCACGGTGGACGCCAAGCAACGCCTGATCCAGCTCAACGTGGCCGAGGACGAGCTGGCGCAGCGCCGCAGCGCCTGGATAAAGCCGGAACCCCGCTACCGGACCGGGGTGCTCGGCAAGTACGCCCGCCAGGTCAGCAGCAGTAGCCTCGGTGCGGTGACCGACCAACCCAGCGACTGATCGACGGACTGATCGGCAGCCATCAAGCCGGTGTTCAGCCCGGTTTCAGAATCGTGCAACTCGCGCAACCTGATGCAGACCTGCACTGCCGCTGCCGTAGCCGCGCTGTTGATCACAGCAGGGTGAATCGCTGTGCCGCCCTCGCTTTTCCCTCATATGTGAGCAAGTGCTGACATGAATGGCACCTTGTGTTTTTCTGAATTTGGCTTATATCTGTTGGGTAGCAGCAATGAACCCATGCTCAGCCAATCGACACCTGGTCCCTTTCTACGCCCTGTGCGCGTCACGATCACCATTCCTTACAACGCCTACCAGGCCCTGATCGAGCGCAGCAACCATCAGGGACGTTCGCTCTCCAATCTTGCCGCCTACCTGCTCGAAACGTCGCTGCAAGCTCTCCATCCCGTGGAGCAGGGCCAGAACCGTTCTGATGTCATGGACGGCTTCCAGCGTCGCGCCTGAGAGCGGCAGTCCTGGCGTCTAGTCCGGCCGGGATTCCCGTAGCAGTTGGGACGGTTTGACGTGAAAGCGTTGCTGGAAATCCACACTGAATAATCCCAGGGAGCGGTAGCCACATTCCGTGGCAATGCTCCCCACCGAATCGCTCGGATGTGGATTCTCCAGCCGTCTTCTGGCCAGGTCGAGGCGCTGATTCTTGATCCACTGGGTGGCACTGCAGCCCATCCGTTCAGCGAAGGCATACTGCAAAGCCCGACGTGAATAATGACTCCTTGACTCCAGGACGGTCAATGTCAAGGGACTACCGAGGTTCTGCTTGATGTAGTCGATCAACTCATCAAAGGCGTCACGGCCCTGCCGCTGGCGATGTCTGAGGCGATCCAGGGAGTTCTCTTCGCGCAGATCCGGCAGCAGCATCGCCGCCATCAGCCGGTGAATCTGGTCGTCAAGCTGCAGGGAGTCGAGCAGACCCCGTCCATAGCTGGAAAGCTGCCCGGCCATATCGATCGTTTGCCGCAGGGCCGCCAGAAGCGACGGGGCGGATGGATTCTCCGGGGGGCTCCAGCCATGGGCCTGGTCCAGGATGTCCTGCCAGCCCGATGGTTGCTGGTGGTAGCCCCCCATGCTCAACGCCGTCTGCAGGAGTTGCTCATCGCACAGGGCGAAGGCCACGGCCGAGGAGAGCGAACTCTCCATGCTGCAAGGTCCCTTGGCCATCAATAGACAGCAACCGATGCCGCAGCGCCAGGTGCGGGAGGCCTGCCGCAGGCGCTGCTCGCCGCCGTAGCCCAGCACGGCGATGCGGTCGCGGCGATCGCTGAAGGAGGCGCGCATGGCCTTGGCCGTCCAGGCGGTGGCCACCGTGGAGCCGAGACGAACATTGGCGCCGTAGAACCACCAGGTGGCGGCAGGTTCGAGCGGTTGCAACTCCATCAGAGGCAAGGCCTCCTGCAACAACGACGCACAGGCTCGTGGATCCTCACTGAGGTGCCACTGGCGAAGCAGAGGATTCGAGAAGCGAGCAGCCTGTTGATGCCATAGATCCGGAACACTGGCCTCGCTGCACATCAGCCGACCCACCTCGCTTCTCGCCTTTTAATAATGCTATCATAAAAGCCTAAGATTCGGAAGGGAGGTTTGGTGGGCGCGTGATCAGGACAGTCGCAAGGATTAATTCCATCTGAGCGATGTTGGTTGGGGCAGGCAGGCATCAGTTTCATTGCCAGATAAGAGGCCAGGCCGAACGTTCTGCAAAGGCCCGTTCACTCAGTCCTGAGGGCATCGGGGCCGAATCGGGGCCAATGCAAAAGGCACCCATCGCATGGGATGGGTGCCAGCTTGATAACGGATGCTGGAGCAACCTCGTCTCGGAGAGCCAAAGTGATCAGCGTCTAAAGTGGATAACCTCTCTTCATCGCCTCTCTTCAGATGGAAGAATCCAGTGATGCAGAGTCCTTGCCCGCACCATTCCCTGCGTCGTCTGCCGATGTCTTTCCATCTTCGGGCTCGAAGGGGGAAAATGAAGCCAATGTCACAGAGTCGTTGATGCATTTGATCGGCATCGGCGCTTCCGCAGGTGGGCTTGAGGCCCTGCAGTCGCTTCTGGGCAGCCTCGGCTGCGGCGGCAATGTGGCTTATGTGGTGGCCCAGCACCTGGCCCCCGATCACAGCAGCTTGATGGTCGATCTGCTCGCCCGTGTCACGCCGCTGCAGGTGCTCAAGGCGGTGGATGGGGCCGAGTTACTCCCCGACACGATCACCGTGTGTCCACCCAATCACGACATTCGGGTGCAGGGAAACCAGCTGGCCTTGGTGGACCCCGAACCGCGCCTCGGCCCCAGCCCCAGCATTGATCGCCTGTTCGAGTCGATTGCCGAGCACTGGGCCGAGCGCGGCGCGGCCGTGGTCCTCTCCGGCACAGGTTCCGATGGGGCCCGCGGTCTGAGGGCCGTTCGGGCTGCCGGTGGCCTCACCATCGCCCAGGCCCCCGAGAGCGCCCGCTTTGATGGCATGCCCAGGGCCGCCATCGCCATGGGAGGGGCCGACCTCATTCTCGATCCGGCCGCCATCGGTCAGCACCTCGGCGATCTGATGCATTCGGGCGATGACTGGGTGGAACACAAACTGCCGGAGCCGGAAGCCTTGAGCCTCAGCAGTGCCCTGGAGCTGCTGAAGCACAACAGCGGCATCGACTTCAGCCAGTACAAGGACTCCACCCTGCAGCGGCAGCTGTCGCGGCGGATGGCTCTGCGCCAGATGGACACGATGGAGGAGTACCTGCGGCTGCTGTCGGCCGACCGCAATGAGTCGTCCGCCCTGGTCCAGAACCTGCTGGTCACGGTGACGTCCTTCTTCCGCGATCCCGAATCCTTCGCAGCCCTGGGGGAGCTGCTTCGTACCTATGTATCCCAGCGCACGCGCCGGGATCGCCTGCGGGTGTGGGTGCCGGGCTGTGCCACCGGCGAAGAGGTGTATTCCATCGGCATGCTGATCAGCGAGGTGCTCGACCATCCCAAAGATCTGATCCATCAGCTCAAGATCTTCGGCACCGATCTCGATGAGGGAAGCCTGGCGCTGGCGCGCCGGGCCACCTACCCGGCGGAGACCGTCATGGCGATCCCTGAAGCCCTGCGGGAGCGCTTTGTTATCCCTCACAACGGTGAGATGCAGATCAGCGAAGCCCTGCGCAACTGCGTCGTGTTCGCCCGACACAACGTGGGGGTGGATCCCCCCTTCCCGCGCCTGGACCTGATCTGCAGCCGCAATACGCTCATCTACTTCACCCAACCGCTACAGGATCGGGTGCTGGGGCTGTTCCGCTTCGGCCTGCAGCCCTCCGGGCTGCTCTTCCTGGGACGAACCGAGTCGCTCGGTAGAAAGACCCAGGGGTTCGGGGTGGCCAGTGCCGAGCACCGCATCTTCTATCGCACCACGGAGAACCAGCCCAGTCGCTTTTCCACGTTCCCCCAGCCCGCCCTGCGCCCCCCCCAATTGTTCAGTCCGGTCGGCCGCATCTCGGTCCTGAATGAATCCGTGGTCGAGGAGCACGTCGCCACCCTCGAAGCCTTGGTGCGCAGCACCTGTCCCGCCGGTGTGGTCCTCGATGAAGCCCACGAACTGGTGGAGGTGATCGGCGATGTCAGCCCCTATTGCCGGCTCCCGGAAGGCCGGATCTCCAGTGCTGCCACCACCTTCCTGCTGCCGGATCTGCAGGCCGAAGCCCGCGCCCTGCTGCTGATCGTCCGCTCCGATGGCCAAGCGGTGCGCAGTCAGGTGCTGCACCTGCCCGCCTTCAACCTGCGCCTGGAGGCACGGCCCCTGCCAGTGAACGAGCGGCTGCTCACGCTGCTGAGCTTTCTGCCTGAGCCGGCCGAAGGTCCGGAGCCCGCCACCACTGGCGCGCCGGTCACCCGGGCAGCGGACTTCGACCAGCAGATCGCCCGACTGGAACAGGAGCTGCTCACCAGCCATGACACCCTGCGGCGCTCCATGGCCGACCTGGAGGGGGCCAACGAAGAACTGGAAGCCTCCGCCGAGGAGCTGCAGGCCTCCTCCGAGGAACTGCAGTCGTCCAATGAGGAGTTGGAATCCTCCAACGAGGAACTGCAGGCCACCAACCAGGAACTGGCCGTCCTCAACCAGCAGCTGCTGGCCAGGACGGAGGATCTCCAGCTGCTCAGCTCCGACCTGGAGAACATCCAGCGCTCCTTGAACCAGGGGATGGTGATCGTCGACAGGGACCTGCGGATCACCCGCTACACCCCGCTGGCGGTACGCGTCTTCGCCCTGGTGGATGGGGACATCGGCCAGCCCCTGCTCGGCATCCCCACCACGGTGGCCCTGCCCGGTCTGCGCGCGGCCCTGGGGGAGGTGCTGGCCGGCGCCTCCCGGCGCAGCATCGAGGCGGTGAACGAGGAGGTCGCCTACCTGGCCCAGGTGTTGCCCTACCAGGAACAGGAAGGCCAGCGCCGCGGGGCCATCATCACCCTCACCGACGTGTCGGAGCTGCTGGCCCTGCGCATGGCCGCCGAGGCCTCCCTGGATTCCTTCTCCAGCCTCACCGATGCCCTTGACGAGGCGGTCTGGAAGCGGGACGACACCCTGCATCGCCTTCTTTACGCCAGCAAGCGCATCCTGCCCCTGACGGGCTGGACCCCGACCGAGCTGTTCGCCCATTCGGAACTGCTCGATGACGCCATCGATCCGGCCGATCGCGAACGGGTCTGGGCCAGCCGCAACCTGAAGCAGGGGGGCTGGTCGGTGGAGTACCGGATCCTTCGCCGCGATGGCCAGCGCCGCTGGGTGAAGGAGAACGCCCGGGTGCTCACCGAAGCCACCGATCGCTACGTGGTCGGCACCCTGGCCGATGTGACGGAGCAGCGCCAGGTGGACAAGCATGGCCAGGACCTCAGCGCTCTCTTCGAGACCCTGATCCACAGCCCCAGCTTCGCCCTGGCGGTGATCGACGCCGACCAGCGGGTGGTGATGGTCAACGGCAGCCTCTGCGAACGCGTCGGCTTCGACCAGGCCAGCCTGGTGGGTTCGCCGGCGTCGCTCTTCTGCAAGCTGCCGGAGGCGGTGTGGGCGTCCCAGGGCAGCGACACCTCGGCCGCTGAGCCGTTGTTGCGCAGCGAAACCCTCACCCTGCGGCACCGGGATGGACGCGCGCTGGAGGCAGTGGCCGAACTCTGGCGTCTGCCGGCCTCGGTGGGGATCGGGGTCTTGCTGGTGGTGCTGCCGTCGCCTCAGTCCTGATCGGGCCGCAGCAGGACCCTGAGGCGGCGTGCCAGGGCCTCCAGCGGCTCGCCCTGGGGCGGGCAGCTGCTGCGCAGGCCGGTGGCCCCGTCCATCCAGACCGGATGGCTTCCCTGCCACAGCAGCGGTTGGTCGTCCCTGTGGCACCAGGCGAGGGTGAGGTTGAGCGCGTCGCCGCTGCGGTAAATCTCCAGCTCCAGATCCTCCGCCGGGACCCGCTCCCCCTCGGCTGTGCGGGCCTCCAGGCGCAGGCAGAGATCCAGGCTTTGCGTCGGTCGCTCCTCCGCCCCGGATGGGGTGTTGTCCTGGGCTGCCGGCACGACAGCATGGTGCAGGGGCTTGCGGCAGAGATCGGCAGCGGCCGCCACCAACCGGCTCAGGTCGGTGTTGTCGCTGCCGATCGAGGTCTCAGGGGATGGCATCAATCGCCATCAGCTCCAGGAGGAGAGGGCCGGCCCGGAAGCCTGGATTGTCGGAACCATCGTCGCCGAACTTCGAGTGCAGGATCTGCAGCCGGGTGATGCGCCCTGAGTCGAAACGCAGTGGCAGGCCCAGGGGCAGGGCCTCGATCGGCTTGGCCCGGATGGAGGGGCGCAACTGATCGAACGGAATCCGCAGTCGGCTGGGGCCAGAGGCGTCGGTGGCGAAGTTGGCCACCCAGCGCACACCACCGGGAATCATTTCGGTGAGGCCCGCCACCCCATCGGCGCAGGCGACGGCCAGTTTGTAGTGGCGGCCATCCCCCTGCAACTCCAGCTCGAAGGCGGCCTGGCCAGAGAGATCCAGGGGCGGGGAAAACACCGGTGAGCGGCAGCTGACAAAACCACCGCCCCGCTCCACCACCTCCGCCTCCAGGCGCAGCCCGCGGCTGCTGACCGTGCAGCGGCCCGTGCTGCGGCCCCCCATCACGGTGTCGTTGAGGGCATGCCAGCCGCTGAAACCATCGCCACTGACCACCTGCATGGTTGCCTCAGTGGGGGGGGAGGTCGGCGGCGGCGGCGGCGTCGGCAAGGATCACCACCTCAGAGGCCGGCCGCACCAACCGGGCGGGGGTACGGCCGGCCGGCTCGCTGGGATCGAGCAGGCGGGCGAGCGCCTGGCGTTTGCCGGCGCCACTGACCAGAAAGATCACCCGGCGGGCGGCCGAAAGCACCGGGGCGGTGAGGGTGATGCGGGGCAGGCCCTTGCCTTCACCGATGGTGACAGTGCGGTCGAGCACCCCGGGGGCCGCCGTGCCCGGGAACAGCGAAGCGGTGTGCCCGTCGTCGCCAAGACCCAGCAGCATCACATCGAAGCGCGGCACAAGGCCGGGACACAGCACCGCCAGCTCTGCCGCATAGGCCTCGGCGCTGGCCTCGGCGCTGGGGCGGTTGGTGGGGACCGGATGGAAGCGGGCCTCACTGGCGGGAGGCTGGGCGAGCAGCGTCTCCCGCAGCAGGCGGGCATTGCTGGAGGGGTCGTCGGCGCTCACCCAGCGCTCATCGCCCAGGAGCACATCAACCCGCTCCCAGGGCAGGTGCTCGCCGGCCAGACGGCTGTAGGTCGCCCGGGGGGTTTCGCCCCCCGCCAGGGCGATCTGGGCCCGGTCTCGCTCGGCCAGGGCCAGATCGATGCCGGAGGCGATCTGTTCGGCCGCCTGGCGGGCCAGCTCCTCGGGACCGGCGGCGACGATCAGGTGATAGCGGGTGCTGGGTTCGGTCAATCGAGCCATTCGGTATGGAACGCGCCGGGGCGATCCGTGCGTTCATAAGTATGGGAGCCGAAGCAGTCCCGCATCGCCTGCACCAGGTTCTGGGGCAGACGGCCGCTGCGGTAGCTGTCGATGTAATCCAGGGTGCTGCTCAGGCAAGGCACGGGAATGCCGGCCAGCGCCGCCCCCGCCACCACCTGACGCAGGCCGCCCAGGCGCTGGTTGACCTGGGCAGCAAACCAGGGATCCAGCATCAGGTTGGGCAGGGAGGGGTTGGCGCCATAGGCGTCCTGGATACGTTGCAGCAGTCGGGCCCGGATGATGCAGCCGCCCTTCCAGATCTGGCCGATGGCCGAAAAATCGAGGTTGTAGTCGTGAAGTTTGGAGGCCTCCTGCAGCAGGGCCATGCCCTGGCCGTAGCTGGCGATGCAGGCCAGGATGCAGGCGTCCCGCAGCGGTGCCATGCCGGTGGCCGGTTCGCCCAGGGGGAAGCTGTGGGGGGCGGGGCCGAGCAGCACCGATTCAGCCGCCAGCCGCTCGCTGCGCAGGGAGCTCAGCACCCGGGCATTGAGGGCGGCATAGATGGTGGGCACGGGCACCCCCATCTCCAGGGCGCTGACCACGGTCCAGAGGCCGGTGCCCTTCTGGCCGGCGGCATCGACGATCAGCTCCACCAGATCGCCACCGCTTTCGGGATCCTTGGTGCGCAGGCACACCTCGGTGATCTCCACCAGGAAGGAGGCGAGCTCTTCGGTCTGGTTCCAGCCCCCCAGCACGTCGGCCATGGCGTCGCCATCGAGGCCGCCGATGCGCTTCATCAGGTCGTAGGCCTCGGCCAGGATCTGCTCGATGCCGTACTCAATGCCGTTGTGGACGGTCTTGACGAAGTGTCCGGCGCCGCCGGGGCCGATGTAGGTGACGCAGGGGCCGTCCTCCACCTGGGCGGCCATCTTGGTCACCAGGCTCTCAATGGCGTCGTAGGCGGCCTTGGTGCCGCCGGGCATCATGCTTGGCCCCTCCAGGGCCCCCTTGGCGCCGCCGGAGACCCCCATGCCGATGTAGCCGAAGCTCTTGCTCTCCAGCTCCTTGACGCGCCGCTCGGTATCGGTGAAGAGGGAGTTGCCGCCATCGATCAGCAGATCGCCTTCTTCGAGCAAAGGGGAAATGCTGGCGATGGTGGCATCCACCGGAGCACCCGCCTTGACCATCATCAGGATGCGGCGGGGCCGCTCCAGCGCCCCCACGAACTCCTCCAGGGTGGCTGCCCCCACGATGTCCTTGCCGGCACCGCGTCCGGCCAGGAAGTCCTCGGTCTTGGCGTAGGTCCGGTTGTAGACGACGCTCGAGAACCCGTTTCTCTCGGCGTTGAGGACCAGATTCTCACCCATCACGCCAAGGCCGATGAGTCCGAAATGCGCCTTGCCCATAGGACCGAGGTCTCCTTGATTCGTTGGCAGTGTGGCCAGCGGTCGGCGCCTCGTCGGTGTCCTGGGGAGGGATGTCAGCAACTGCTGGCCCAAGCCTCCCCCCAAAGCGCGGTCTAGATGACCGTGCCGTCGGCGATGGTGCCGTTTTTGACCACCACCACGATGCCGTTGCGGATGTAGAAGTTGAGCTCCGGACGGTCGGCCTCCTCCACCCGGTCCTTGTTGACGATGGTGACGTCGCGACCGATGCGCACGTTCTTGTCAAGGATGGCCCCCTTGACCGTGGTGCCCCGGCCCACGCCGATCGGTGTGCCGCCCCGCTCGTGCAGCACCAGCCGCTCCTCCGACGACTCAAAGAAGTCGGCGCCCATCACCAGGGTGTCCTGGAGCACCACCTCATCTTCGACGCGGGAGCGAACCCCCAGGACGCAGTGGTGGATGCTGCAGGCCTTGAGCAGGGAGCCTTCACCGATGATCGACTGGGTGACCTGGGCGTCCTGCAGCTTGCTGGGGGGGAGGTAGCGGGGCCGG
Organism: Cyanobium sp. Cruz-8D1; assembly: GCF_024345975.1. GTDB lineage: Bacteria > Cyanobacteriota > Cyanobacteriia > PCC-6307 > Cyanobiaceae > Cyanobium. Next base: position 97,254 of record NZ_JAGQCD010000005.1, read on the forward strand.
GTGTAAATCGGGAACTTCTCGTCGTAGAAGGAGAAAGCCGGGTTGGGCTGATCGGTGAGGGCCAGGTTGGCCTCGTAGAACGCCCCGATCGTGCCGATGTCTTCCCAGTAGTCGTCGAAGAGGAAGGTCTGGAGATGGTCCCCTTCCCGCAGGGAGGTGGGGATGATCTCCTTGCCGAAATCCGTGGACTCCGGATTGCTGGCCAGCAGGTTGAACAGGGTGTTGCGGTTGAAGACGTAGATCCCCATCGACGCCAGGAAGGGCCGCTTCACCGCTTCTTCGGCGGACAGGCCCAGGCTCTCGGTGTTGACCCGCATCGCCTCAAGAGCGGCGCCCTTGGGCTTCTCGCTGAACTCCAGGATGCGGCCGTCGGAGGAGGTGCGCATCAGGCCGAAGCCCTCGGCCTGGGCCCCATCCACCGGCAGGGCACCCACGGTGAGGTCAGCGCCGCAATCAATGTGGTGCTGCACGAACTTGCTGTAGTCCATCCGGTAGAGCTGGTCACCGGAGAGGATCAGGTAGTGGTCGACGTCCCACTCCTGGAACAGCCACTGGTACTTGCGCACCGCATCAGCGGTGCCCTCGAACCAGCTGGGGCTGTCGGGGGTCTGCTGGGCGGCGAGCACCTCCACGAACCCCTGGCCGAAACCGGCGGAGAGGTTGTAGCTCATCGTCAGGTGACGGTTGAGCGAGGCGCTGTTGAACTGGGTCAACACGTAGATCTTGTTGATCTCCGAGTTGATGCAGTTGCTGATGGGAATATCGATCAGGCGGTACTTGCCTGCGAGGGGCACGGCGGGCTTGGCCCGCATCTTGGTGAGGGGGTAGAGGCGCGTTCCCGCCCCGCCTCCCAGAATGATGGCCAGAACGCGTTTCATGAGCCCAGTCCTCGGTCCTTGGCTGGCCAGACCGTACTGGAGCGTGGTGACGCGGAGCGCGGCGCGGCGGCAACTCGGTTCATGTTCCGTTGCAGTGGTGGATGGGGCTGGGGCCGGGTGATCCCGGGGACGGGGGCTCAGGCCTCCGTTGGGTCGTCGTGAAGCTCGAAGAGGTCGCGCAGGACCCCCATGGAGGCCAGTCGCTGCTGGCGGGGCTGGGGGGACCGCAGCTTGGTGACCGGGGTGTGCAGGATCTTGTTGATGATCCCCTTGCTCAGGGCTTCAACCACCTTCCGCTCCCGGGCGGAGAGGTCGGGGCCCATGCGACTCAGGGCCTTCTGGAGCTCCTGCTCCCGGATGTCCTCCAGCTGCAGGCGCAACCGGTTGACCAGGGGCACCGCCTCGAGGCCGTCCCACCATTCCAGGAACAGGCGCGATTCCTCGGCCAGCAGCCCCTCGGCCTCGGCGGCCATCTCCCGGCGGGCCTCCTGGTTGCGGGCCACCACCTCCTGGAGATCGTCGACATCGAAACTGTCGACACCCGGCAGCTCGGCCGCATCCGCACTGATGTTGCGGGGCACACCGATATCGATGAGCATCAGGCTGGAACGGCGGTTCAGCCCCTCCAGCCGGCGGGCCGTGATGATCGGCTCCTCGGCGCCGGTGCTGGTGAACACCAGCGAGCAGGTGCTCAGGCAGTGGTCGAGGTCGTCCAGGGGTCGGCACTGGACGGGGAGGGTGGGGAAGTCGGCCGCGAGGGCTTCGGCACGGGCGACGGTGCGGTTGAGCACCACCACGCCCCGGCAGCCCTTGGCCTGGAGGTGCTGCAGCAGCAGACGGGCCATGCGGCCCGCCCCCACCACCGCCACCTGTTCCTGGTCGAGGGGCACCAGTTCGTCGCGCCCGCGGGCCTGGCCCACCTTGAGCTGGGCCAGCTCCACGGCCGCTGAGCTGATCGAGACCGCCCCGGTGCCCAGGTTGGTCTCGGTGCGCACCCGCTTACCGGTGCTCACCGCCTGGTTGAGCAGGCGGTTGAGAATCGGCCCCACGGAGCGGTGCTCCTGGCCCAGGCGCACCATCTTCTTCACCTGGGAAAGGATCTGACCCTCCCCGAGCACCAGGCTGTCGAGGCCGGCGGCCACCCGTAGCAGGTGGCCCACCGCCGCCTCGTGGTGGTACGTGAACAGATGGGGACGCAGCTCCTCCACCGCCAGCCCGGACTGCTGGCTGAGGAAGTCGCCGACGGCGCTGATGCCCCGTTCGGGATGGCGCAGGAGGGTGTAGATCTCCAGCCGGTTGCAGGTGCTCAGGATCGAGGCCTCGATCACCTGCTCATCCGACCGCAGCCGCTGGAGGGAATCCTCCATGGTCTGCTCGGGGATGCTCAGGCGCTCGCGGATTTCCACTGGAGCCGTGCGATGGCTCAGACCGACGACGGCGATGTGCATGCAGGCGGGCTCCGAGGTCCGGGCTCTGGGGGATTCAGCGCAGGGCGATGCTCTTGGCGCCCTCCTTGATGTGCACCGTATCGGTGAAGCGGGCGCTGCGGTCGAGGGAGCTGATGATCAGGCTGCTGGTGCGGGTGCAGTCAGGCTCGAACTCGACACCTTTGAACAGCAGGCCGGGGGTGATGCCACTGCCGGCGAAGACGACGTTCTCGCCGGAAGCCAGCTCCTCGGCCTCATAGACCTTGTCGACGTCGGTGATGCCCATCTCATTGAGGCGGGCGATGTTGCCCTCCTTGGTGTAGTCGGCCCACTCGCTGGTCTGGGCGACGGCGGGGTCATACACCAGCTGGCCCTGGAAGTGGCCGCCAAGGCAACGCAGGGCGGCGGCGGAGATCACACCCTCGGGGGCGGCGCCGATGCCCATCAGGCAATGGGTGCCGGTGCCGGCGAAGCCGCAGGCGATCGCGGCCTGCACGTCACCGTCACTGATCGGCTTGACCCGGGCGCCGGTGGCGCGGATTTCGGCGATCAGGCCCTTGTGGCGGGCGCGGTCCATGACCACGATCACCAGGTCGCTGGCGGGCATGCCCAGGCACTCGCTCAGGATGGCGATGTTCTCGGTGGCACTTTTGCGGATGTCCACCTTGCCCTTGGCGGCCGGCGGCGCCGCCAGCTTCTTCATGTAGAAGTCGGGCGCATAGAAAAGTCCACCGCGGTCGCTGGCGGCCAGCACGGCCATCGAGCCGTCCTGGGCGTTGGCGCAGAGGTTGGTGCCTTCGCAGGGATCCACGGCGAAATCGACGCCGGGACCGGTGCCGCTGCCCACTTCCTCGCCGATGTAGAGCATCGGGGCTTCATCCCGCTCGCCCTCACCGATGACGATGCGGCCCTGCATGGCGATGCTGCCCATGCGGGTGCGCATCGCCTCAACGGCAGCGGCATCGGCTTCGTCCTTCTTGCCGAGCCCTGTCAGGCGGGCAGAGGCGATGGCGGCCTGCTCGACGACTTCGAGCAGTTCCTGGATGAGAGTGCGATCCACAACGGTCCGGCGGGGGGGAGGGCCTCAACGAGGGGCCGGTACGCCGGAGGCGGACCGCAGGCAAAGCGGGGGAAGATCCAGCCGCTGCAAGGCCTCTCGGAGTCGAAGCGGGGCCATCGTATCAGCGCGCCCGGGAGCCCCTCGGAAGCCCCAGGTGGGCCGCTCCTTACAATCCCTCCATTCTTCCGCTGCGGTGGCCGTCCATGAGCACCAAGCCCCTGGTGATCTCCCCGTCGATCCTCTCCGCCGACTTCTCCCGCCTCGGTGACGACGTCCGCGCCGTGGACGCCGCCGGTGCCGACTGGATCCATGTGGACGTGATGGACGGCCGCTTCGTGCCGAACATCACCATCGGCCCACTGATTGTCGAGGCGCTGCGGCCCGTCACCACCAAGCCCCTGGACGTTCATCTGATGATCGTCGAGCCCGAACGCTATGTGGCTGATTTCGCCACGGCCGGCGCCGACATCATCAGTGTCCAGGTGGAGGCCTGCCCCCACCTGCATCGCAACCTGAGCCAGATCAAGGACCTCGGCAAGATGGCCGGTGCCGTGCTCAACCCCAGCACCCCCCTCGACACCCTCGAGTACTGCCTGGAGCTCTGTGATCTGGTGCTGATCATGAGCGTCAACCCCGGTTTCGGTGGCCAGAGCTTCATTCCCTCCCAGGTGGAGAAGATCCGCCAGCTGCGTCGCCTCTGCGACGAGCGCGGCCTCGATCCCTGGATCGAAGTGGACGGCGGAGTCAAGGGCAGCAACGCCTGGCAGGTGATCGAGGCCGGCGCCAACGCGATCGTCAGCGGCTCGGGGGTTTTCGGCCACGCCGACTACGCCGAGGCCATCACCGGCATCCGCAACAGCCGCCGTCCCGAACCTGCCCTGGTCTGAAGTCGCCAGCTTGGCAACGGGGCCCATGCCTCAGGGCGAGGGCCTCACCAAGGCGCTCGGTCCATAAAAGCGAGGCAACGGGTAGGGAAGGGGTCCGAAGCGGGAGAAGGCCAGCCGCAGCGCCGGTCGTCCGGCGCGATGGATTTCAACGATGCCCAGGGACTTGACGGGCCCCATCCAGGGCCCCCAGGAGGTTGGAACCACAGGCTGACCTGGCTCCTCAATCCCGAAGACCACGCCGCTGGTTCCCTGGAAGCCGTTGGCAGGCTGCCACCAGGCAAACCCTCGGGCATCGGGGTTGAAGGTGGTGAACGCCACCCTGTGCCCGCGGCCCAAGGCCAGGGACAGGAAGCCCGGCAGGTCGTAGCGGTTGGCGGCAATCAGCGGGGCCTCCTGGAGCGCCTTCCATAGGGCGGGGTGGCGTTTCAGACCCTGCCGCAGGCTGTCAGGCGGCATCAGCTGCGTCGACGTGTCCAGCCCGGCAGGCAGCCAGTGGTCGAACACCCCCCAGCGCACCTGGGTCGCCAGGGTGAGCAGCAACGGCGGCAGGACCAGGGCCGTGCCCCAGGCCCCCGCCATGAGCCAAGGCCGCAGCCTGGGCCGTTTCAGCCCAGCGAGCCAGTCAGCGGCGAGGGGCAGCAGCAGCCACCAGGCGGGCACCAGCCAGCTCGCGAGCACATGCATCCGCCCGGTCAGGGCCACGAACACCACCAATTGGGGCAGCACCAGCCAGCGCAGCAGCTGCCTGGAACCGGCGGCATCGTCCCGGCCCGATCGGGGCAGCAGGGCCAGCAACAGGACGACGCCGAGTGTGGGGAAGAGCAGCACCAACTGGGACAGAAGGAACAGGGGGGGAGAGGCCAGCGAATAACCGACCCCGGCATCGATCCGGCCGCCCTGGAAGAGAAAGGAAACCCAGCCTTGATTCACGTTCCAGAGCCACAGAGGCGCCGACACGATCAGCCAGACCAGCCATCCCAGTGCTGGCCAGGGACTTCGGTAGAAGCTGCGCCGATGGGGAGAGCCCAGACACCAGCCCAGCAGCGACAGAAGCACCAGAAAGGAGTGGTACTTCCCCAGGGTGACGAGGCCCAGAAGGATCCCAAGCCCCACGGCTTCGCCCGCTGTGCCCGGAATCACCTTCGGGTGTCGGGACAGCCACCAGAGGAGTGCGGCCAGGGCCAGCAGCAAGGGGCTGTCCGGCAGCAGCAGGACGCCTCCACACAGCAGAAGCACCGGACAGAGACTGCCCAGGAGGGCACTCAGCAGAGCCGCGCGCTGGCCGAACCAGCGTTGTGTCGCCCCGGCCAGCAAGGCGAGCGCGACGGTATAGCTCAGCAGGGATGGCACCCTCAGGGCGAGGATCGATCCCCCCAGCCGCTGGCCGGCCCAGGCCCAGAGCCCCACAGCGGCGGGATGGTCGAAGTAGCTCAGGGCAGGATGCTGCCCATAAAAGCTGTAGTAGGCCTCGTCGTAGCCCGGCGGCAGGATGGCGGAGAGTGCCAGCCTGAACACCAGCCCTGCCAGGAGAACCAGGGGCATGCGCAACCGTGGTGCAAGGAGCCCTCGACACCAGGCAGGCAGCGTCCTAGTCACCGAGGAACCAGCCGTAACTGTGCAGGCCGATGCCGAGCAAGTTGACTCCGATGTAGCAGACGGCGATCACCACCAGGCCTGCGGAGGCCACGATCGCTGGCCGCCGGCCCTGCCAGCCGCGGATCAGCCGGGTGTGCAGGTAGGCCGCATAGACCAGCCAGCAGATCAGGGCCCAGGTCTCCTTGGGATCCCAGCTCCACCAGCTGCCCCAGGCCTCGTTCGCCCAGACCGCACCGCTGACCAGACCCACCGACAACAGCAGGAAGCCCACCGTGATCGTGCGGTAGCTGAGGCTGTCGAGCTGTTCGCTGATGCGGAAGCTGCTGCTGCTCAGGGCCATCGCGCCAGGTCCGTCGCTGGCCAGCTGGGCCTGGCGGAAACCGCCGCTGCCGATCGAGCTGCCGCGCAACTCCAGATCCTGGTTGCGGTCAACGAACAACACAGCCACCGACAACAGGGAACCCACCAGCAGGGCGGCATAGCTGACCATGATCACGCTGACGTGCATCACCAGCCAGCTGGAGCGCAACGCCGGCACCAGGGGAGAGGCCTCCTGGAGGCGATCGGGGAGGGCGAAGCTGGCGAAGGCCACGCAACCCAGTCCCATGGGGGTCGCCGCCGCCGCCACCAGGGGGTTGGGCCAGCTGCGTTCCACCAACAGCTGGGTGAGGGTGCAGGCCCAGGCCAGGAAACAGAGCGACTCGTAGAGGTTGCTGATCGGGAAGTGGCCTGACTCCCACCAGCGCAGCACCAACTGGGCCGTCAGGCAGAGGTTGGCAGAGGCCACCAGCATCCTCACCACCGGGTTGCTGCGGCCGCCGCTGACGGACCAGAAGGCGATGGGCAACACCAGCAGCAGCAGGGCGAAGGCCGCCAGACCAAGACCGATGACCGGATCGTTCACCAGGGTGCTGTTCGAAACCGATCCACTCTGCCGTGTCGTCCGGCGGGTGGGGCCTCAGCGGCTGGCCTGGCGCAGCAACCAGAGACCGCCGCCCAGCCCGATGAACACCGGCAGCCAGGCCGCCATGAAGGGCATCAAGGTGCCTGTGACCCCCAGGGAGCTGAAGATGAAGGACATCAGGTAGTAACCGAAGATCAGCAGCACGCTGATGCCGAAACCCTGGCTGCGGCTCGTGCGGGAGTTGGGCCGGACCCCCAGGCTGCTGCCGATCAAGCCGAACACAAGACAGATGGCCGGGAACGCGAACTTCTCCTGGATGCGCACGCGCAAGCGTCGCGCCTCCTTGGTGTTATTGGCCTCCAACAGGAGCCGTTCCGCCGTGAGCGCCTGGCCGACGGTCATGGTGCTGGCATCGGTGGGCAGCTGGGCCACCTCAATCGGATCCCGGGTGAAGGGATAGAGGTAGCGGTCGAAGCTGGCGGAGGTGGTGGTGCCAGTGGCGACATCGATGTTGGTGATCCGGCCGTTGGTGAACTCCCACATCCCCTTGTCTTCATTCCATTTGCCAATCAGTGCCGTCAGCATCTGGCGATACCCTTCACGACTGAAGTCCAGCAACGTCACATCAAACATCACACCCTTGATGAATTTCCGGGCGAAAAAGATGTGGCTCAGAACTTTGACCGAGTCGCCATTCGGCAACTTGGCATCGCTGAAGCGGGAGTAGAGGGCGTTGTCGCTCTGCTCGGTGGCGATGGCCTTGCCAAGGGCCCGCTCCAGGCTGTTGGTGGCCTCAAGATTGGCCCGCGGCACAACCGCGTCGTTGAAGACGAACGTGAGCAGGGACATCACCAGGGCCAGGGCCATGGCCGGCAGCACCATGCGCCGGGTGCTCACCCCCACACTGCGCAGGGCGGTCAGTTCGCTGCTGCCTGACAGGCGGCTGTAGGCCAGCAGGGTGGCCATCAGGGTGGCCATCGGGAAGGACAGCACCAGAAAGGAGGGCAGCCGCAGCAGCAGCACCTTGACGGCCGCCAGCACCGGCAGGCCGGACTCAGCGACCCGTCGCACCAGCTCGAACACGGCCCCCACCGAAAGGGACACAGCCGTGAAGGCGGCGATGCCGAACAGCAGGGGGCCCAATTGCTCCTGCAGCAGCCAGCGATCCAGCAGGGGAAGATCGCGCCAGCGCGGGGTTCGCTTCCAGTCCCGCAGCCGTTCACGGCTAGGTAACTGCAGCCAGGTGGGGCGCTTCTCCAGCAGGGCTGGCTTCAAAGCTGAAAGCCCTCACCGAGGTAGTGACGCCGCACCAGGGGATCGTTGGCCACCGAGAGGGAAGAACCAGAAGCGAGGATCCTGCCATCGGCCAAGATGTAGGCCCGGTCGGTGATCGCCAGGGTCTCCCGCACGTTGTGGTCAGTGATCAGCACTCCCATCTGACGGTGGCGCAGGCTGTCGATCAGGGTCTGGAGGTCGGCCACAGCCATGGGATCCACTCCGGCGAAGGGTTCATCAAGCAGCAGGTAGCGGGGACCGTGGTTTCCGACCGCCAGGGCCCTGGCCACTTCGCAACGGCGCCGTTCCCCGCCGGAGAGCTGGTAGCCGCGGCGGTGCTGAAAGCTGACCAGATGGAAGTCGTTGATCAGCTGCTCGAGGCGTTGGCGACGTCCAGCCGGGTCCGAGCCGCTCTCCTGCAGGGCCAACAGCAGGTTGTCTCGCACACTCAGCTGGCGGAACACGCTCGCCTCCTGGGGGAGGTAGCCGATGCCCAGCCTGGCGCGGCTGGGCATCGGCAGATGGGCGACGGAGTCCCCATCCAGCAGCACCTCGCCGCAGTCGGGCCTGAGCAGCCCGGTGATCAGGTTGAAGGTGGTCGTCTTGCCGGCCCCGTTCGGCCCCAGGAGCCCCACCACTTCTCCCGGGTGAAGATCCAGGCTCACATCGGTGACCAGGGGTCGGCCTGCGAGGGTGATCGCCACCCTCTCCAATACCAGGCTCACGGCTTGATGGTCGCAGGCTTGGCGGTGGACGGCTTGGGGCTGCCCTGCTGCTGCAGGCGGAACTTGCTGAACACCTGCTTGCCGGCCGGTGGCTCCGCCACCATGCGCTCACTGTCCAACAGGTAAACCAGGCGCTCCGCCCGCAGGCGTTGGCCATCCGTGTCGATCACATCGACGTCGCCGGTGAGCACCAGACGCCCTTCGTTGCTGAAGTACTGGGCCTGGCGCGACGTCGCCGTCATGCCGCGATCGGCGTAGACAATGCGCACATTCCCCGTGGCGGTGACGATGCCGTTCTGATTGTCGGCCTGCTGACGATCGGACTCGATCGTGACCATGCCCGTGACGGGAGCTTTCGCCCTGGGGGCCTGGGCAGCGACGGGACGGGACGGCAGCAGCAGCAAGGCGGCGGCAGCGAGCCCGGCGGCAAGCACGAACAACAGCGGGCGTTGGGGCAGGGCCAAGGTGGAAATCGTTGAGGCCTTGAGTGTGCTCAATGTACCGGCGACGTGCCCGAAGCTCGCGCCAGTTCCAGGTACGGCAGGGGCAGGGAGTCGAGATCACCCAGTTGCTGCAGGGCGTTGAGGCGCTCGGCGGCCAGCAGACGCAGGGGGGCCAGCGCCAGGCCAAGGGCTTCATCGTCGCAACGGCGCAGCCGCCCCAGGCCCTCGCCCATCAGCACCGTGGCGCCGTGACGGTTGTCCCGCTCCAGATGAAGTTCCGCCACGGCGATCTGCAGCAGGCCCTGCAGGACAGGACGCATGGGTCCCTGGGTCTCCTGCCACAGCGCCTCAAAGCCGTCGTGGCAGGCATACCAGTCGGCGTTGTTGAAATCCGCCACCGCCTGCCGCAGGCGTGGGTCAGCCTGCAGCAGGGTTTCCTCATCGGCGAGCGGGGAGCCGTCGCTCAACGCTTGGCGGGCTTTTTCACCGGCATCTTGCGCAGCCGGATCGACTCGGGCGTGACCTCCAGCATCTCGTCGGGGCCGATGTACTCCAGGGCCCGCTCCAGGGTCATCTGCACGGGGGACTGAAGGGTATCGAGCACCTCAGCGCCGGCGGAACGGATGTTGGTGACCTGTTTGGCCTTGCAGACATTGAGTTCGAGATCAGGCGGGCGGTTGTGCTCCCCCACAATCATCCCCTTGTACACCTTGGTACCGGGGGTGATGAAGAACTGGCCGCGATCTTCGGCACCCTTGAGGGCATAGAAGGTGGCGGTGCCTTCCTCAAAGGCAATCAGCACGCCGTTGCGGCGGGCGTCGAAGTCCCCCTGCATCGGCCGGTAGTCGAGGAAGGAGTGGCTCATGATGCCTTCACCGCGGCTGGCGCGGATGAACTCACCACGGAAGCCGATCAGGCCCCGGGAGGGCACCACAAACTCCAGCTGGGTGCGCCCATCACTGGTGGCCTCCATGTTCTGCATTTCGCCTTTGCGCATGCCCAGCTTCTCGATGCAGCTGCCCACCGCTTCCTCGGGCACATCCATCACCAGGGTTTCGAAGGGCTCGTGGGGCGTGCCATCGATGGTGCGGAAGATCACCTGGGGCTGGGAGACCTGAAACTCGAAGCCTTCGCGGCGCATCGTCTCGATCAGGATGCCCAGGTGAAGCTCGCCCCGTCCGCAGACGGAGAAACGGTCGGGGGAGTCCGTGTCCTCCACCCGCAGCGCCACGTTGGTAAGCAGCTCACGCTGCAGGCGATCCCGCAACTGACGGCTGGTGACGAACTTGCCCTCCTTGCCGGCGAACGGCGAGTCGTTGACCACGAAGGTCATCTGCAGGGTGGGTTCATCCACCTTGATCAACGGCAGGGCCTCGGGATGGTCGGGACAAGCGATGGTTTCGCCGATGTTGACCTCATCGAAACCGGCCACGGCCACCAGATCTCCGGCTCGGGCCTCAGGAATCTCGACCCGCTGCAGACCCTGGAAGCCGAGCAGCTTGCTGATCCGTCCCCGCTTGATGCTGCCGTCGTCGCGGATCAGGGCGACACTCTGGCCGCCGACAATGGTGCCGTTGTGCACCCGACCGATCATGATCCGGCCCAGGAAATCGGAATAATCGAGGGTGGTGACCTGCAGCTGCAGGGGCTTGGCGGGATCACCAACCGGCGGCGGAACATGCCGCAGAATGGCATCGAACAGCGGTTTCATATTGTCGCTTTCGGTCGCCATGTCGGGCTTGGCATACCCGGCCATGCCGCTGCCGAAGAGGTAGGTGAAATCGCACTGGTCGTCGTCAGCGCCGAGTTCCAGGAACAGATCCAGCACCTTGTCGACGGCCTGCTCGGGATCAACGCGGGCCCGGTCAATCTTGTTGACGAAGACAATCGGCCGCAACCCCTTCTCCAGGGCCTTCTTGAGCACGAAGCGGGTCTGGGGCATGGGGCCTTCGTTGGCGTCCACGATCAACAGACAGCCATCGACCATGCCAAGCACCCGCTCCACTTCACCACCGAAATCAGAGTGACCGGGGGTGTCAACAATATTGATGCGAATGCCGTTGTAATCCACGGCCGTGTTCTTGGAGAGAATCGTGATCCCCCTCTCCCGCTCCAGATCGTTGGAATCCATCACGCACGTGGGCACCGCTTCGCCCTCGCGGAAGATGCCGGATTGCTCGAGCAGGGCATCCACCAAGGTGGTCTTGCCGTGGTCGACGTGGGCAATGATCGCGATATTGCGTATCGGGGCGCCTTTGATCTCGCCGCTCATGGGGATGTCGTCCTGAAAAGTAAGGGGAAAGGATTCAACGGAATCGAATCGACGCTGGTCGTTTCCAGGGAAACGAGACGTTGATGGCGAGACGAAGAAGGCATGTCGCTGCCAACGAGCCTGAAAGAGGGGCCGCTGAAAACGGGCCGCTGATGATGGGGCCAACCGGCGCTCTGACGCTTCGTCAGGGTTTTCGATGAAACCCTGCCGCGCCGGCCCGAATGGACAAGTGGCGAACGTTGAAGCGAATCTTGATCCTACTCCCACCCCCTCCAGGAACACAGGCGGCGGGTCTCCGCACCCACCGGATCATCGGCCCAGGCGCTGGGCCGGCTCGAACATCTCCAGGGCGTCGGTGGATCCCTCGAAGCGCCAGTGCCAGGGTTCGTAGATCACCCCCTGGCGGTTGCCCTTCGGGAAAGAGCGCACGAAGTGAAAGCGGGCGGCGTGGCGATCCAACCAGCGGTAGGCGTCGGTGTTTTCGAAGCTCTCCATCAGATTGGTGGCGGGCAAGCGGCCATCGCCCAAGTCGACCGCGTAGCCGGTGCTGTGCTCGGAGAAGCCGGGTGGGGCGCTGACCCGGGCCCGGTCGGCGGAGGTCTGGTTGCGCTCGGCCTTGACATCAAAGAACAACTGCTTCTGCAAACCATGGCTGCGGTAGGCACTCAGAACGGTCAAAACAATGCCGTCAGCCTCAGCGGCGGCCCGCATCGCCTCCAACGCCCCGGCGGCCTGTGGCTGCAACAGCAGGCCCGGGGCAATCGCCACCAGCTCCTCCGGGTTGGCCTCGGGGTAGGGGAAATGACCCAGCAACCGCCCATCCGGCCCGAGACGGGCCGCCAGTCCCGGCACCGGCGTGGGGGTGATCAGGCTGCGAAATGGGCCGATCAGCAGCAGCACCGCACCACCGGCCAGCAGGGCACTGGTGAGCAGGACCTGAATCAGGCGCCTGGGAAGGGAAGCCTGGCGTCGGGGACGGGGCGTGCTGCGCCTGGCCAGCGGAATGTCGTCACCGAACCCTGGGGCGGACACTCCCTCAACGGCAAGCCAACGCTGATCTTAGGTGGGGGCTCATTTCAGTGGTTTTTCTACAGGACGGATGCCTGCCCGGCGGTGTTAGCTTCACGCCACATCCCAATGGCGGAGCAGGTTTCAAGATGTTGCGAGTGGCAGTCGTGGGCGGCGGCCCCAGCGGTTCCTGTGCTGCAGAAGTTCTCGCCAAGGCAGGCCTCCAGACCTGGCTGTTCGAGCGCAAGCTGGACAACGCCAAGCCCTGTGGCGGCGCGATCCCCCTCTGCATGGTGGAAGAGTTCGACCTGCCGGACTCCATCATCGACCGCAAAGTGCGGAACATGCGGATGATCTCCCCCTCCAACAGGGAAGTGGACATCCACCTGGAGAACAGCAACGAATACATCGGCATGTGCCGTCGGGAAGTTCTCGACGGTTTCCTGCGCAACCGGGCCGCCGAGCTGGGGGCCCAGCTGGTCAACGGGCTGGTGCAGAGCATCGACACCGGCAACCAGCGTCAGGGCCCGTACACCCTCCACTACGCCGACTACTCGTCCGGCGGCCCCACCGGCGAGCTGAAAACCCTCGAGGTGGACCTGATCGTCGGGGCCGACGGCGCCAACAGCCGCGTGGCCAAGGCCATGGATGCGGGCGACTACAACGTGGCGATCGCCTTCCAGGAGCGGATTCGCCTGCCCGCCGAGGAGATGGCCTACTACGAGGATCTGGCGGAGATGTACGTCGGCACCGATGTGTCGCCTGATTTCTACGCCTGGGTCTTCCCCAAGTACGACCATGTGGCGGTGGGCACGGGCACGATGCAGGCCAACCAGTCGCTGATCAAGGGGCTCCAGAAAGGCATCCGCGCCCGGGCCAGCCGGCGCCTGCTGCGCGGCGAGGTGATCAAGGTGGAAGCCCACCCGATTCCCGAGCATCCCCGCCCCCGGCGGGTGGTGGGCCGCATGGCCCTGGTGGGGGACGCGGCCGGTTACGTCACCAAGAGCTCCGGTGAAGGCATCTACTTCGCCGCCAAGAGTGGCCGCATGTGTGCCGAGGAGATTGTGGCTTCCAGCGCCTCCGGCAGCCGCATTCCCACCGACAAAGACCTCAAGGTCTACATCCGCAAGTGGGACCGCAAGTACGGCGCCACCTACAAGGTGCTGGAGCTCCTGCAGAACATCTTCTACAGCAACGATCCCGCCCGTGAGGCGTTTGTGGAGATGTGCGATGACAAGGACGTGCAGCGCCTCACCTTCGACAGCTACCTCTACAAGCGGGTGGTTGCGATGAACCCCTGGCAGCAGATCAAGCTGACCGTGCTCACCCTGGCTGCGGTTTTGCGGGGTCAGGCCCTGGCCCCGGCTGGCTACAAGCCGGTACCCAGTGCCGTGCGCTCGGCCGAGGAGGCGGAAGCGATCTTCCTGGCCGCCGAGCCCCGCTCCTCGATGAAGCCTGCGGGCGTTCACGCCGCCACCCCGCCCGTGGATCCCCAGGCCGGAACCGATTCCACCAAGGAAGCGGAGCTGGTGGCCAAGTGAGAAAGCCTTCAGACCGGCCCCTCGGCCTCGTCTGAGGTCTTAGCGGAGCGGCTCACCAGGAGTTTGTCGACCCTATTGCCATCCATGTCCACCACCTCGATGCGAAGGTCTTCCCATTCGAAGGCTTCGCCGGCGCTGGGAATGTGCTCGAGATGGTGCATCACGAATCCACCCAGGGTCTGGTAACCCCCACGGACTTCTTCCGGCAGGTTTTCCTTCTGGACCAGGTCCTTGAAGTCAGCAATGTCGAGGATGCCATCGAGCAGCCAGGATCCATCCTGGCGAACGATGATCATCGGATCCTCCTTGTCTCTGGCGGAGGAAAGATCACCCACGATCGCCTCCATCACGTCGTTGAGGGTCACCAGTCCTTCGATACCGCCGAATTCATCGGTGACCAGGGCAATGTGAACCCCGCTGGTTCTGAATTGTTCGATCAGCTTCAGGGCCCTGGTGCTCTCGCCCACGTACAGCGGCGGTTGCAGCAACGCCTCGATCTCCCGGGGGCCATCGGAGAGCTGGGCTGCCAGGATGGCGCGGCCGCGGACCACGCCGACACAGGCGTCGAGGCTGTCGCGTGCCACCGGAAACAGGGAATGATTCACCCGCATCACCCGCTCGAGGTGGGACTGGGGGGATTCGGAGAGATCCAGCCAGCAGATTTCGGTGCGGGGCGTCATGATCGCCTTGACAGGTCGATCGGCCAGGCGAAACACCCGCTCCACCATGGCGTGTTCCGCCACTTCAAACAAGCCTGATTCCGTGCCCCTACGCAGCAGAGTCCTGATCTCGTCTTCGGTGATCTCAGGCTCACCACTCTCGCCAATGCCCATCAGGCTGAGCAGCCGATCGGTGGAGGAGCCGAGCAGATGGGCCACGGGGGCCATCCAGCGCGACAGGGCCCGCATCGGGGGCGCCACGAGGCAGGCGAAGCGCTCCGGATCACTGAGGGCGATGCGCTTCGGCACCAGTTCGCCCAGCACCAGGGAGAGAAAGGTGATGAGCGTCACCACGATGCCCAGGGCGAGGGGTTCGGACCAGGGGCGCAATGGGGGCACCGTCTGCAGCAGCAGCCGCAACGACTCGGCCGCCCGCGAGCCGCCCAGAGCGCCACTGAGGATGCCGATCAAAGTGATGCCGATCTGCACCGTCGAGAGGAAATCGTTGGGGGAACGGATTAGTTTCAGAGCCACTTCCGCCTTCGGGTCCCCAGCCTCCGCCTGGTGTTCGAGGCGCAGTCTCCGAGCCGACATCATGGCCAACTCCGAACCCGAAAAGATGCCGTTGATCAGTATCAACACGACAATCAGTAAACCGTCGAAAAGCATCGGCAAATCCAGTGATGGCCCATCCGCCTGCGAACGGATGGCAAGCACAAGTTAATTGACGATGACGTAGCTCCAGGCCATGAACCCCATGTCTGGAGGCTGCCACGCCGTTGCCTGGAACGGATTAGCGTCCCATAGCTATCACGTCAGCCTGCGCGCAGAGCACTCCCGTCTGACCAGCCGCCCCACCCCCAGCCACCTTCCCCGATGCATTGGCAGCCACTGGCCGAGCGGAACCGGCAACCAGAGTGGATGGATCAGGTCGGCATCGATGCCGCCGCGCACGACCAAGCCTTGCAAGGCCTGCGCCGGATCAATGCCTTGAGCGGTGCTGTGGGGTCCCTGTTCACTGAGATCAAGGCCCTGACCGCTGAACAGGCGCACAACCGCCCCCTGCGAATTCTGGATGTGGCCTGCGGCGGCGGTGATAACAGCATCGCCCTGGCGGAACGCTGCCGAAGCCATGGTCTGGCCGTGCAGGTCGACGGCTGCGATCTGAGCCAGCAGGCGGTGGCCATCGCCTGCCGTCATGCCGCTGATAAGGATGTGCAGGCCACGTTCTTCCAGGCCGACGCCTTGAGGGATCCCCTGCCGCTGGATTACGACGTCGTGGTCTGCAGTCTGTTTCTGCATCATCTCGATGAGACCAGCGCCGTCGAACTGCTGCGCCGCATGGGCCAGTGCTGCCGCCAGCTGCTACTGGTGAACGACCTGATCCGCAGTCCCCTCGGGTATGGGCTGGCGTGGGTGGGCTGTCGCCTGCTGAGTCGCTCCCCGATTGTGCATTTTGATGGTCCCGTTTCGGTGCAAGGGGCTTTCCGGATGGACGAGGCCCTGGATCTGACGGTCCAGGCTGGCCTTGGGGGGGCCCGCGTCCGGCGCAGCTGGCCCGAGCGCTTCCTGCTCAGCTGGCGACGACCCGCCCTGGTCCTTCAGGCCCCATGAGCGCTCCGGAGTGGGATGTGATCGTGCTCGGGGCAGGGCCCGCTGGCGCCCTGGCGGCCCACCAGCTCTCCAGGCAGCGGCTGCGGGTGCTGCTGGTGGAGAAGCGGGCCTTTCCCCGCTGGAAGGTCTGCGGCACCTGCCTCAACGGGGTGGCCCTCGGGGCGCTGGCCCAGGCCGGCCTCCCGGGCCTGGTGGAACAGCTCGGCGGTGTGCCCCTCGTGCGGCTACGCCTCGGCCTGCAGGAGCATCAGGCGGATCTGGCGCTTCCCCTGGGCCGATCCCTCTCCCGGGGCAGCCTCGACCTGGCCCTCTGCGATGCCGCGGTGGCCGAAGGAACGGTGTTGCGGATGAACACCGAGGCCACGGTGGCGGGCCCCTGCCCAGGCGGCCGGCAGGTGCGGCTGAACAGCGGAGCCACGCCTGAAACCACCAGCGCCCGTGTGGTGCTGCTGGCGACCGGGCTGGGCAGCTCAGGGCTGAACCCTGCCAGCCCGATCCGGACTCGGGTCCAGGTCCACTCCAGAGTGGGTGCCGGCTGCCGGGTGGACGCCAGCGCCAGCAGGTATGGCCGGGGCACGATCCATATGGCGATCGGACGGCACGGCTACGTCGGGCTGGTGCGCACCGAAGCCGGTGATCTCAACCTGGCGGCGGCCTTCGACCGTGCCCATCTGATCCAGGCGGGCGGAGCGGCGCTCGCCGCCGCCGGCGTGCTGGCGGAGGCCGGATTCGATCCCGTCCCCCAAGCGTCCGCCGCCAGCTGGCTGGCCACCCCGGCCCTGACCGTTCGCCGTTGGCCGTTGGCGTCCGAGCGGCTGCTGTTGCTGGGGGACGCTGCCGGGTACGTCGAACCCTTCACGGGAGAGGGCATGGGCTGGGCCCTGGTGGGGGCTCTGGCGGCGGTGCCGCTGGTGCTGCAGGGCCAACACCAATGGAGCAGGGAGCTCGAACGGCAATGGGGCCACCGCCACCGGCAGCTGATCGGATCTCGCCAACGCCACTGCCGTGGACTGGCCTTCGCCCTGCGGCGTCCTGGCCTCAGCCGCGCTCTCCTGGCAGCGGTGGAGCGCTGGCCGATCCTGGCTGCCCCCTTCCTGCATTCCATCGATGGCGCCAGCTTGACCCCGCTTGCCTCCAGGCCATGTCCCTGACCATTCAGGGCCTGGGAACGGCCCTGCCACCTCAGCGCATCGCCCAAGGCGATGCCGCCGCCATCGCGGCCCAGGTGGCCCTGCCCAACCAGGTCCCTTCTCCAGGCCAGCGTCGGCTGCTGGATACCCTGCATCGCCGCTCAGGCGTCGCCACGCGCCACAGCGTGCTGCTCGATCCCCCCGGCAGCGACCCCCGACAAACCTTCTTTGGAGCCACCAGCCCCGGCACCGGGGAGCGGATGCGCCGCTATGCACGGGAGGCCCCCCCCCTGGCCCTGCGTGCCGTCGAGGCAGCCCTCGCGCAGGCCCAGCTGTCCCCGGAACGGATCACCCATCTGATCACGGTCTCCTGCAGCGGCTTCGCGGCCCCCGGCGTCGATCTCGCTTTGATGGCCGCCCTGCCGCTGGACGCTGGTCTGGCGCGCACCCATGTGGGATTCATGGGCTGCCACGGGGCCCTCAATGGTCTGCGGGTGGCCGCCGGATTCACCGGTGTTGAGCCGGAGGCCTGTGTGCTGCTCTGTGCCGTCGAGCTCTGCAGCCTCCATCTCCAGTACGGCTGGGATGCTGAGCGCATCGTGGCCAATGCCCTGTTCGCCGACGGGGCCGCCGCCCTGGTGGCCACCGGAAGGACCGGGGCAGAGAGGGCCCCAGCAGCGGCGCGCCTGGCCCAGCTGATCGCCAGCGGCTCCCTGCTGGTGCCAGCCAGTGCCGACGCCATGTCCTGGGAGATCGGTGACCACGGCTTCGCCATGGGCCTGTCTCCGCAGGTTCCTGACCTGATCAGCGAGCATCTGCGTCCCTGGCTGGAGCGGTGGCTGGCCGCCCACCAGCTGACGTTCGCCGCCATCGGCTCCTGGGCCGTGCATCCAGGCGGGCCCCGCATCCTCTCGGCTGTCACGAAGGGCCTGGAGCTCGATCCCCGACTGATCGAACCCTCACGGTCGGTGCTGCGGGATTACGGCAACATGTCGTCCCCGACGCTGCTGTTCATCCTTGAGCGGCTGCGGCGCAGCGGTGCCCCAGGGCCCTGCCTGGCCATGGCCTTCGGCCCCGGCCTGTGCATCGAAGTGGCCCTGCTGGCGTGATCACGCCCCCAGGCGGGCGAAGTCGGCGAGCACGGCGGCCTGGTTGCGCAGCACGGCCAGGAGCCGCAACCGGTTGCGGCGCACCTCCGGTTCCTCACACATCACCATGACGCTGTCGTCGCCATCGAAGAAGGCGGCCAGGGTGGCGCCGCTCTCCCCCAGCAAACGGGCGAGGGGCTCGTAGCGGGCGGTTCCGGTGGCGGCGGCATGCAGGGCCAATCGCTGCAGCACCGCCAGCACGGCCGCCTCACTGGGGGAACCGAAGAGCTTCGGGTCCACCACGCCAGCCGGGCTGAGCACGTCAGCGGCCAGATCGGCGTGTTCGGCCAGGCGGGAGGCCCGTTGCACCACCGCCTGCACCAGGGGCAAGCGCTCCTCCAGGCGCAGGCGCCGCAACAGGTCCACCCGGGCCCTGGCATCGGCCGGATCCCGCAACAGCCGCTCAAGCGAAACGCCCTCACCGGCCACGGCCTGCACCAGATCGGCGCTGAAGCCCTCCTCCTCCAGCAGGCTGGCGAGGCGCTGACGCAGGAAGTCGAGCAGGTCGGACGCCAAGACCAGTGGCTCGACCGCCAGGGCGGGCAGCAGGCCCTGCCAATGGGCCGTCGCTTCGGCCATCACAGCCACCAGATCGAGCGACCAGCACCGTTCCCAGAGGATCTGCAGCACGCCGTTACCGGCACGGCGCAGGGCATAGGGGTCGGAGGAGCCGCTGGGCCTCTCCCCCCTGGCGAAGATGCTGAGTAGCAGCTCCAGTCGCTCGGCCAGGGCCAGCAGGGCGCCCGCCTCCGAACTCGGCAGAGCATCGCCGGCCCCACGGGGCTGGTAGTGCTCCAGCACCGCCAGGGCCACGGCGCGAGTTTCCCCCTCCGCCAGCAGGTATTTGGCCCCCATGATCCCCTGCAACTCCGGGAATTCCCCCACCATCTGGCTGACCAGGTCGTGCTTGCAAAGGGGAGCGGCCCGGCGGGCGGCGCTGGCCGCCTCCTCGCCGATCGGCAGGTGGCGGCCAAGCTGACCGGCCAGCCAGGCGAGACGCCGGCTGCGGTCGGCCAGACTTCCCAGCCCTTCGGCAAAGGTGACCCGGTCGAGGGCTTCCACCCGCTCGGCACTGCTCTGACGGCGATCCGCCGCCAGGAAGAAAGCCGCGTCCGCCAGCCGCGCCCGCAGCACCCGCTCGTTGCCGCGGCGGATCGTCTCGGCGGCGGCGTCCAGACCATTGGAGATGCACAGGAAGCGCGGCAGCAGCACCGACTCCGCCACCAGGGCGAGGGGATCGCCCGTGGCCCCCGAGAACCGCAGGGGCACATAGCGCTGGTGGGAACGCATCACCGTGCTGAGCACCTCCGGAGGCAGAGCCAGATAGGCGCTGTCGATACGGCCCTCGATCAAGCGGGGGGATTCCACCAGGTCGACCAGTTCGTCGAACAGCGCCTCGGGCAGATCCAGTTCGGCCCCGACCCGCTCGGCGGCCGCCTCCAGCTCAAGGCGAATCCTCTGTCCCCTGGCCTCCCGGTCGACCTGTACGTCGGCGGCCTCCAGGGTGGCGGCGTAGGCCCCGGCGGAGGGGATCGACACGGCTCCTTGATGCAGACGATGGCCACGGCTGAGGCGGCCGCTGCTCAGGGGCGGATCCACATCAGTGAGCTGCAGCGGAACCACCGCCCCATCCAGCAGCGCCACCAGCCAGCGCAGGGGCCGGCTGAAGCGGCCGTCGCCATCGCCCCAGCGCATGAAGCGCCGTCCCTGCAGGGAGCGGATCCAGCCGGGGATGCAGCCGGCCAGCACCGCCTCGGCGGAGCGGCCGGCCTCAGTGGTACGGGCGAACACGAAGGGACCCTTGTCGGTGTCGCGGATCTCCAGCTGCTCCGGCCCGCAGCCGCAACGGCGGGCGAAGCCCAGAGCGGCCTGGGTGGGCTGGCCATCACGGAACGCCTGCTGGGCCGGCGGACCCTTACGGTCCTCGACCAGATCCTGCTGGCGGTCGGGCAAACCGGCGATGGTCACCGCCAACCGACGGGGGGTGCCGCTGGCTCTGAGGCTGTCCCAGGACAGGCGGGCCTCCTGCAGATCCCTGGCCACGATCGCCTCCAGCTGGGGCTGGGCCAGGCGAACGAAATCGGCCGGTAGTTCCTCGGTTCCGATCTCCAGAAGAAAGGTGGCCATGCGGGGGGGCGGGCAGGACGCGACTGTATGCAAAGGAGGGAGATGGCGATCAGCGCCAGCGAACCGATCCATCCCGTTCGCTAGTTTCGTTCGACCAACCCTTCTGCATGCCGATGTCCTCGACGACGGTCGCCGACAGCACGTCGCTCCCATCGGCCTCCCCCGCTACCCCCCCCACCAAACAGGAGGCGCTCAAAGCCGGCAGTGGCCATCTGCATGATCCCCTGGCCGCCGAGCTTGGCAATGCGCTGCCCAGCTTCACCGATCCCGCCGTCCAGATCCTCAAGTTCCACGGCAGTTACCAGCAGGACGACCGGGACAACCGTCGCAAGGGGGTCGAGAAGGACTGGCAGATGATGCTGCGGCTTCGGAATCCCGGCGGGCGCATTCCCACCTCTCTGTATCTGGCCCTTGATTGCCTCGCCGATCGGCTGGGCAACGGCACCCTGCGCATCACCACCCGCCAGGCCTTCCAGATGCACGGCGTTCAGAAGACCGACCTCAAGGAAGTGATCGGCGGCATCGTGCGGGCCCTTGGCTCGACGCTTTCGGCCTGTGGAGATATCAATCGCAACGTGATGGCCCCGGCCGCTCCCTTCGAGCGGGATGGCTACCCGGAGGCCCGTCTGCTGGCGGATCAGATCGCCGACCTGCTGGCGCCCCAGGCGGCCGAGGGGTCCTATCTGGACCTCTGGGTGGACGGTGACCTGAGCTACCGCATCAAGCCCAAAGGGCCCGTGAAGAAGGCGCGACGCCTGCAGGAGAGCGGTGCTGTGTTCAGTGGCGATGCGGCCGAACCGCTCTACGGCGCCACCTACCTGCCCCGCAAGTTCAAGGTCGCCGTCACCGTTCCCGGTGACAACTCCGTCGATCTGCTGACCCAGGACATCGGCCTGGTGCTGTTCAGTGATCCCTCCGGCCGGCCGCTGGGTTGCAACGTCTACGTCGGTGGGGGCATGGGGCGGACCCACAACAAGGAGGAAACCTTCGCCCGCACGGCCGATCCCCTCGGTTATGTGGCCGCCGGCCATGCACTGGAACTGGTGCAGGCGATCGTGGCCCTGCAGCGCGACCACGGCGACCGCGAACAGCGCCGCCATGCCCGGATGAAGTATCTGATCCACGACCGTGGTGTGGACTGGTTCAAAACCGAACTGGGTCGTTACTTTCCCCATCCGATCAAGGGGATGCGCCGCGAACCGACCGCCGTCCTCACCGACTACCTGGGTTGGCACCGCCAGTCCCCGGGCCTGTGGTTCGTGGGTCTGCCCGTGCTCTGCGGACGCCTGCAGGGGGACCTCAAGACCGGCCTGCGCCGGTTGATCGAGACCTACCAGCTGGAGGTGCGGCTCACCCCCAACCAGGACCTGCTGCTCTGCAACATCGGCAGCGCCCAGCGGGTGTCGGTGCGGCAGGCCCTGGCGGAGCTTGGCCTCACCAGCCCTGAGGCCCCGCCCCCCCTGGCGCGTCACGCCCTGGCCTGCCCGGCCCTGCCCCTCTGCGGCCTGGCCGTCACCGAGGCCGAGCGGGTCCTCCCCGATGTGCTCGCCCGCCTCGACGCCCTGCTGGAGCGCCTGGCGATCAGCAAGCCGCTCCTGGTGCGCATGACGGGCTGTCCCAACGGCTGCGCCCGCCCCTACATGGCCGAGATCGGCTTGGTCGGGAGCGCTGTGGACACCTACCAGCTATGGCTCGGTGGTAGCCATGGCCTCACGCGTCTGGCCAGGCCCTACCTGGAGAAAATGCCCCTGGAGAAGCTGGAAGCGACCCTGGAGCCCCTGCTGACGGCCTGGCGCGACGAGGGCGGCCCCCGTAGTCGCTTCGGCGACTTCACTGACCGGCTCGGTGACCAACGGGTCAGCGAGCTGCTCTCCCCTGCCTGATCCCGGCCGATCGGTTCTTCGGACCGACCCGGGAGACCGCTTACGGTGAGGTCTTTCAGAATTGCGCGCATGCGGAGCTCTGTGGCCGCTGCCCTTCAGCCCCTGCTCCGCCCCCTCCTCTGCGGGGTGTTGCTTGGTCTGCTGCCTGGGGCTGGCGGGGCCAACGAGGCGGCAGAGCGACCCAACCCACCGCAGTCGCCTGTCAGGTACTTCGATTCAGACCCCCAGGCCTGCAATCCGGAGGCGATCAGCGCCTCCTACAAGAGCCAGCTGCTGCCCTTCGCCGACCAGAGCCCCGAAGTGCTGGCCAAATTGCGCCGGGTGCAGGACGACATGACCCTGGCCAGCCTCAAACGCTGCGTTCAGAAAGGTCTGCTGACCCGTCCCCAGGCCAGCGTTCTGTTCCGGGAACTGGGCCTGACCCTGCCTGGCACGGTCATCCCCGTGGCCGGCGGCGCTGCACCCCCCACCCGTCAACCCTCCCCGGCGACGGCGCCGTAAAGAGCCAGCGGCTCCTGGCTTCGCCAGGCCCAGAGCTGGTCGCCGTGGCTGAAATGCCACCATTCATTCGGGTGCTGGGCAAAGCCCGCCGCTCCCATCACCGCCGCCAAAAGGCGCCGGCGAGCGTGCCAGTCGGCGGCCTCGCTGCCCGGCGAGGCCGCGGCGTAGTGGTCGGGATGGGAGATCATCCCGATCGCGTCAATCTCCCCGCCCATCGCCAAGGGCCGGCCGTCGGCCTCGGCCAGGGTGAGATCCACCGCAGCACCGGTGCTGTGGGGTGGAGGAGTGGCCGGATCGCTGCTCGGCGGTGCCCAGAAACGATCCACTTCTGCCGCTACGGCCGCCTGGGCGTCCCCGCCGGCATCGGGATCGAGGCCCCGCTCCCGGCAGGCCGCACGGAACGCGTGGCGGACCATGAACGCCTGGACCGCGATGGGGCGCCAGGCATCAAAGATGGCCAGCCGCCATTGGGGTTGTTGCTGCTGGAGCAGGGCCTGGGCCGTCTCCAGCCGGGTGATCACCGCGCGGCGCAGCCGGAACGGACTGGCGCCAGCGCCATAGGGCGCCCCCAGCACCTGATAGGGATGGGGTTCCAGGCGCCACAGCGCCGCCGGCAGGTCGCCCAGGGGCTCGCCAGCGTCGTCGATGGGGATCGGACTCCAGGGGCGCAGGGGGGGCATGGCTGGGGAGACCGCCTCGGTTCGCTGTCCTGGCTCAATTCAACTGGGCCGCCTCCACTGAACGGCGGCGCTGGGCTTCCAGGGCCTCGCGCAGCTGGGGGTGGCGTTCCAGGGCCGGATCCACCGCCAGGAACCGCTGCGCCGCCGACCGGGCCTCCTCCAGCACGGCACCGTCGTCACTGAGGCTGGCCAGGGCCAGGTCCGGCAATCCCGACTGGCGGGTGCCGAGCACCTGGCCGGGACCACGCAGCCGCAGGTCCATCTCGGCGATCTCGAAGCCGTCGCCACTGCGGGCCAGCAACTCCAGCCGTTGGCGGGCCATGGCGTTGTCGCCTTCGTGCAGCAGCAGGCAATGGGAGGCGGCGGCGCCCCGGCCGACCCGGCCGCGCAGCTGGTGCAGCTGGGCCAGACCGAAGCGCTCAGCATGCTCGATCACCATCACACTCGCCTCCGGCACGTCCACCCCCACTTCCACCACCGTGGTGGACACCAGCACCTGGGAGCGCCCCTCCTGGAAGGCGCTGATGGCCCGCTGCTTCTCCTCGCCGGTCATGCGTCCGTGCAGCAGGCCCACCGTGAGCATGGGAAACACCTCCTCGTCGAGGTGGCGGTGCACCTCCACGGCGGAGCGCAGGTCGAGCTTCTCGGATTCCTCCACCAGGGGCAGCACCACGTAGGCCCGCTGGCCCTTGGCCACCTCCTGGCGCACGAGCTCCCAGGCGCCGGGGCGCTCCGAACCCCGCAGCAGGCGGGTGCGGATCGGGGTGCGACCCGGCGGCAGTTCATCGATCTGGCTGATGTCCAGATCGCCGTGGATCGAGAGGGCCAGGGTGCGGGGGATCGGGGTGGCGGTCATGGTGAGCAGGTGGGGCTGCAGCCCCTTGGCCAGGAGCCGATTGCGCTGACGCACACCGAAGCGGTGCTGCTCGTCCACCACCACCAGGCCGAGGCGATCGAACTGGACCGGATCCTCGAGCAGGGCGTGGGTGCCCACCAGCAGGTTCACCTGCCCGTTGGCCAGGTCCTGCAGCAGCTGGCGGCGACGGCGGGCTGGGGTGGAGCCGGTGAGCAGCTCAAGGCTGACGTTGAGCTGGGGCAGCCAGCCGGCCAGCTTGTGAAAGTGCTGAGCCGCGAGCACCTCGGTGGGCGCCATCAGGACCCCCTGGCAACCCGCCTGGATGGCACCCAGCAGGGCCGCCAGGGCCACCACCGTCTTGCCACTGCCCACGTCCCCCTGGACCAGCCGGGCCATGGGCTGGGGCCGCTCCATGTCGGCGCGGATCTCGGCCAGCACCCGGTTCTGGGCCCCGGTGAGCGGAAAGGGCAGCAGGGCGAGGAACCGGCTCACCAGGTCCTCGCCGCCACTGGGCAGCAGCAGCGGCAAGGCCGGTGAGCGACACAGGCGCTCACGCCGCTGGCCCAGGGCCAGCTGCAGCAGCAGGAACTCGTCGAACACCAGGCGGCGGCGACAGCGCTGCAGCTCCTCGCGGTCGGCGGGGCGATGCAGGCCCAGCAGGGCTTCGCCACGGCGCACCAGGCCCAGCTCCTGGCGCAGGGGCTCCGGCAGGGGATCGGGCCAGCGGCTCGCCGCCGGCAGCACCGCCGCGATGGCCCGGGCGAGGCGCTCGCCGCTGAGGCCCTCGGTGAGGGCATAGACGGGTACGAAGCGGCCGATCTGCTCCGATCGCAGCGGCGCCCCGGGGGTCTCCAGCACCTCCAGCAGGGGATCGGCAAAGCTGGGGCCGTAGGGACTCTCCTTCACCAGGCCGCTTACGGCCACCGTGGCCCCCAATGGGTAGAGCCGCTGCTGGGCTTTCAACCAGCCGGGGCTGCTGAAGCGGCGACCCGCAAAGAAGCGTGTCACCTTGAGGCGACCCGTGACGTCCTGGAGGTGCAGCTCCAGGATCGCCAGATTGGGGTTGCGGGGGCTGCCGAAGGCATGGCAGCGGCGCACCGTGGCCACGATGGTGGCGGTCCGCCCCGGCTCGAGGTCGGTGATCCGCACGAGATGGGCGTAATCGAGATAGTCGCGGGGGTAGTGGTGCACCAGGTCGCGCACCACCAGCAGGCCCAGGGCGGCGAGCCGGGTGGCGGTCTTCGGCCCGATGCCGGCCACCTCCGAAAGGGGGGTCTGGGCTGTGAGCCGGACGGCTCTACCCGTGCCTGCCCGCTCCGCCGCGGTGGGCGGCACCAACCGCAAGCGGGGGGGTGCCACCGGCAACACCTCCCGGCGGCGGCAACGCAGCTCGTGCAGGGCCTGCCGCAGCCGTCGCACCAGTGACTGGCGGGCCACCAGGCCAAGCTCTCCATAGGCGCCGAAGTCGCGGGCCAAGGCGGCCAGCCGCTGGCGCTCAGCGGCCTCCAGCCCCGCCACCGGAGCGGCGAGGCTGGCGACGACAAAGCCGCTGAAGCGGTCCCGCCGTCCCTGGAGATCGCCAAAGCCGGTATCGGCCTCGAGGCGACAGGCGAGCTGCAAGGGCGTGCACCAGGCGTCGACCGCCGAAGGGGAGGACGCCATCCCCCCCTGGCCGGCAGAGGGCCCGGTCAGTCGCTCGGGATCGATGGGGGGCGGATGTCCTGCAGCCAAAGCTGTTCGGCCTGATGGATCCGCGACCTCCGTTGAAGGCGGCGGAACTGCTGGGCCATTCTGCGAACCTCCTGGCGATGCTGCTGCAGACGCCGCCGGCACGTCCGCAGGCGGGGTTCCTCCAGTTCCAGCTCCACAGCCCGCAGCAACACCGCCATGGTCTGGGTCTGGGAGGAGCGGCTGGGGCCGAATGGCAGGGGCAGCCGCATCAGGTTGGCGGGGGCGGCCATGGTCTCCAGCTGGCCGTCCAGGAACGCATCCAGCAGGCTCACCGGCAGCAGGCTGCTGCTGACACCGCACCGCAGCAACTCCACATTGATGGCATGGGACAGGTTGCGGAGCCGCCGGCCCAGGGCCAGTTCCATGCCGTCCATCCAGCGGAGCACCTGCTCGGGATCCTCCGGCAGCCGGCCGGCCTGCCACAGGGAGCGATCGTCTGTCGACGCAGGCTCGTCATCGTCATCGTCGTCCTCGTCCTGCTCCAGCGCCTGGTCCTCGGGCTGTGCGTCCCCATCGGCGTCCTCGTCGGCCGCATCCTCGTCTTCGGAAGAGGTGTCAGCCCCACGGCCCAACGCCCCCAACAGAAAGGAGGCTCCGGTCAGGGGTGGCGCCATGGCGATCTGAACCGACCCTGGCGGCAGAGAGCCTGGGTCCGGGGAGCGATCGCTGGTCTCTCCATTCCAGGACAGCTCCTCCAGGAGCTGCTGCCGGTCGTGACGCTCGCGTCGCTCCTGCTCACGGGAGATCTGGGCGGCGAGGATCACCAGCTGCTCCACCGTCAGCAAACTGGAGCAGCGACTCACAAGCTCCCCGATCTGGTCAAGCAGCAGGCGACGGCGTTCGACAGGCAGCGCGACGTAGCGCTGGGGGTGAACCTGGGTGGCGAGATGGAAGCAGGCCTGCTGCACCCGCTGGGGCAGCACCTGACGCAGCACCTGGAGGTACAGGGCCACATGGCGATAGAGCTCCGGGTTCGACTGCGTCAGCTGCCGGATCAGCTGACGCAGCTGACCCGGCAGATCGATGGCGTCGGACGGTTCGCTCAACGACTCAGGATCAGGCGGCCGAGCCCATCGCCGCCACTTCCGCGGCGAAGTCGGACTGCTCGACCTCGATGCCCTCGCCGAGGGTGTAACGGGTGAAGCGGCGCACGCGGATGTTTTCGCCGGTCTTGCCGGCGGCCGACTTGACCATCTCACCCACCGTCTGGGTGTTGTCGCGGATGAAAGGCTGGTCCATCAGGGCCAGTTCCTTGAGGCGCTTGCCGATGCGCCCGGCCACGATCTTGACCTTCATCTCCTCCTTCTTGCCGGCGAGGTCGTCGCGTCCCATCTCGATGGACTTCTCGCGCTCCGCCACTTCGGGAGGGATATCGTCGGTGGAGACGTACTCCACGTTGGGGCAGGCGGCGATCTGCATGGCCACGTTACGCACCAGCTCCTGGAAGAGCTCACCGCGGGCGACGAAATCGGTCTCGCAGTTCACCTCCACCAGCACCCCGACACGGGCACCGGTGTGGATGTAGCTGCCGACGGCCCCTTCGGCCGCCGTGCGGCCGGCCTTCTTCTCGGCGGTGGCGATGCCCTTCTGGCGCAGCCATTCGGCGGCCTTGGTGGCATCCCCACCGGACTCGGTGAGGGCCTTCTTGCAGTCCATCATGCCCGCGCCGGTCTTGTCGCGCAGTTCCTTGACGAGCTTCGCTGTGATCTCAGCCATGGGTTGGGGAGGGAGGGAGGTCGGGAGGGAGAGAAGGGCTCAGGCGTCGTCGTCGCCGCTGCGCTGATCCTGGGCTCCATGGCGGCCTTCATTGATGGCATCCGCGAGGCGGCCCAGCACCAGTTGCACGGAACGCACGGCGTCGTCATTGCAGGGAATGGGGACGTCGCAGAGATCCGGATCGCAGTTGGTGTCGAGCATCGACACGAGCGGGATGTCGAGTTTGCGGCACTCGAGCACGGCGTTGGTCTCGCGACGCTGATCCACCAGCACCACCACATCGGGCAGACGGCGCATGTTCTTCAGACCGCCGAGATACTTCTGCAGACGGTCGAGTTCGCGACGCAGAACGGCCGCTTCCTTCTTGGGCCGCATGGCGATGGCACCGGAGGACTCCATCCGCTCGAGGTCCTTGAGGCGGTCGATGCGGGCGCGCATCGTGCTCCAGTTGGTGAGCATGCCGCCCAGCCAGCGCTGGTTGACGTAAGAAGCTCCACAGCGGGCGGCTTCCAGGGCGATCACTTCGGAGGCCTGCTTCTTGGTGCCGACGAACAGAAAGCGCTTGCCGCTGCGGGCGGCACTGCGGGTCCATTTGTAGGCGTTGTTCATGCAGACGGCGGTCTGCACGAGATCGATGATGTGGACTCCGTTGCGCGCGCAATAGATGTAGCGCGACATCTTGGGATTCCAGCGACGGGTCTGGTGTCCGAAGTGGGCACCAGCTTCCATCATCTCGGTGAGAGTGACGACAGCCATTTGGGTTGTAGGGAGGTTTCGGGTTGGCCTCCACCTGCCAGGGATGCCGCGCCGTAGGGAAGGCAGCGGATCACCCGAAACGTGCAGGTGTGCGGTGTTGGGGGTACCTGGTCAACCTACCAAATGGCCCTGCTGGCGGGCTTCGGCATGGAGGGCCCGCACCCCGAAGCGGTTGAGGGGCAGCCGCAACAGCTCCATCGCCAGACCCGCCTGGCCGTGGCGGATCAGCCAGGCCAGTAAGGGCCGCAGGCTGCGTTCATTGATCAGGCCGCCCAGGGTGAGCAGCTCCCACAGCGCCAGGTGCAGCCAGGTGTACTGGATGATGAATCGCACCCGCCAGGTGGGGTGCTTGCGGTAGAAAACCAGGCCCATGCGGGCCCGTTCCCGTTCCACCCGCACCAGATCCGGGATCTGCTCCAGGCTCAGGGGCGGATGCCAGTGGTAGCCAACGGCTTCAGGGCAGCGCACCAGCCGCACGCCCATGCGGCGCAGCCGTTCCCCCAGCTCCAGGTCCTCCCAGCCGTAGAGACGGAAGCCCGTGTCGAACAGACCCGACTGCTCCAGTACCCGGCGATCGATCGCCACGTTGCCGGTGGCGAAGTAGGCCCAGGACAGATCGCTGAGCTTGTGGGGCTCCGCCGTGGGCGCCTCGAAATTGTGGGTGTTGATCACCGCGCCGTAGGTGAAACAGAGCCGGTCGCCGCTCTCGGTCCAGGCGCGCTGCAGGGCCGTGGCGTGGTGCAGCAGGAAGGGTTCCGTCACCACCAGATCACTGTCGATGAAGACGATCACATCGCCGCGGGCCTCGTCCACACCCCGGTTGCGCCCTTCGGCCGGGCCGCCGTGGTCCTGGCGGATCAAGCGCAGATGGGGGAAGCCGGTGGCATGGGCATCCAGCCAGCGCACCGTGTCGTCGGTGGAGCCGTCATCCACCAGCACCACCTCATAGGCCTCGAGGGGACCGCCCAACTCCTGCCGCTCAAGCGCCTGCAGGCACTGGCGCAGGATCGGCAGCCGGTTGTAGGTGGGGATGACGACGCTGATGAACATCGGGGTTCTGGGCGTGGCAGGGCCGCAGGCAGGAGAGACGGAGATTGGTGGCCATAAAAAAGGGGGGATCCCAAGCGAATCCCCCGGTGCCGCCATGACCGGACTGGCGGCATCAGTCAGCGGCGCCGCCGTTGTTGGCCGTGCCGGTCACGCCGTTGCCAGCGCCTTCACCGCGGCCGTCGTTGCGCAGCTTGCGCTTCTTGAACTTGCGGGCGTAGGCCCTGTTGCGCTCCTGCTTTTCCTTCTTGAGGTTCCTGCGTTTCGACATAGGGCTTCAGCGCTTCGAAAAGTCTTTGAGATTCCACCCTACTCAACCGGCCCGGATCAACCCGCCCCCTATCAACCGAGGCTGGCCTCACTGGCCCAGAGCCGGCCATCCTCCATCCGCACCAAACGGTCGGCCACATCAAGGATGCGCGGGTCGTGGGTCACCATCAGCACCGCACAGCCCTCATCCCGGGCCAGCCGTTTGAGCAGGTCCACCACCTCCCGGCCGGTGCGGCTGTCGAGGGCGGCGGTGGGTTCATCGGCCAGCAGCAGGCGGGGATGGGCGGCCAGGGCCCGGGCGATCGCCACCCGTTGCTTCTGGCCGCCGGAGAGGTCGTGGGGGAGCTTGCTGAGGTGGTCGGACAGACCCACGGCCCGCAGCCACTCCCGGGAAAGGTCGCGGCGGGCGCGGTAGCCCAGATCCGGCAGCAGGTCGGCCCCCATCTGCACGTTCTGCTCGGCGGTGAGGCAGCGCAGCAGGTTGTGGCCCTGGAAGATCATGCCGACGCTGCGGCGCAGCAGCTGGCGCTCGTGGCGGCTGGAATCCTTCAACTCGCAACCCAGCACCCGCACCGATCCCTCCATCACCTGACGCAGGGCCCCCACCAGGGTCAGCAGGGTGGTCTTGCCGCAGCCGGAGGGGCCCGTGAGCAGCACCACCTCGCCGGGATGGATCTCCAGGTCGATGCTCTGCAGCACCTGGCGCTCCATGGAGCCGGTGCCGTACCAGTGGCTGAGTCCCCTCACCGTCACCGTGGCGAGGCCATCGCCCGCGCTGGCGACAGGGGGGGCGGTACCGGGGTGGAGGGTGGTCATTGGCTCGGAAGGATCGACTCAGAAGATGTCCGCTGGATCGGCGTCGCCCAGCTTGCGCATTGCCATCGCCGCCGACCCCATGCACATCACCAGGATCATCAGAAAGACGGTGATGGCCCGATCACTGGCCATGGCCACCGGCAGCTTGGTGGCGGCATGGATGACGGCGTACAACACCTGGCCGGCGGCGTAGGCGGGCAGGTAGCCGAAGATCGCCAGCAGCAGGCCCTCGCGGGCCACCACGCCGAGCAGGGTCAGCAGGCTGTAGCCCATGGCCATGAGCGTGGCGTACTCCGGCAGGTGGTCGCTGACATCGGAATAGAGGATCTGATACACGATCACGCATCCCACCACGAAACCCATGGCGGCACCCAGGGTGAAGATGAAGCCGATGGCGGTGCTGCTGCGCCAGTAGTCCATCTCCAGATCAAGGAAGCCCTGCTTGGTGAGGACGCTGACGTCCTGCGGCAGCAGGCCTTGCAGCCGTTCCACCACCCGGGCGGCATCGGCCCCGGGGCGCAGCCGGATCAGGCCCAGTTCGATGCTGCCGGGGGGGGTGTTGGGCAGCAGGCTGAGGAAGGTTTCCCGGCTGGTGAGGAGGTTGCCGTCGGCGCCGAAGGAGGCTCCGGCGCTGAACAGGCCCGCCACCCGCAGCCGTTTGCCGGCCACTTCGCTCTCCACGGTGCGTCCCTGGCGGAACCATTGGGCCACCGGTCCGAATTCATCGCGGGACTGGTCGTCGAAGAGCACCCTGCCCTTCTGGGTGAGACGGGGTGCCAGGGCGGTGACGGCCGGATCAATGAACAGGGGGTCGCGGGGCTCGAACCCGAGGGCCAGGATCGAACGGGTGCCCTTGGTCTTGGGGTTGCGCCACAACAGCAGGTTCCAATGCACCGGCGTGATGCCGGCCACATCCGGATCAGCCATGGCCTGCACCAGCCGTCGCTGGGGGAAGCCGGTCATGCTGATCGAGCTCTTGGTGCGCGGGCTTAGCAGCACCAGATCGGTGTCGAACAGCTTGTGCACCGTGATGCTGGAATCGAACAGGGCATCACGGAAGCCCAGCTGCATGAACATCAGGATCCCGGCGAAGGTGATCCCGGCCAGGGCCACGGCCAGGCGCATGGGCTGGCGGGTCAGCAGCAGCCAGGCCAGGGGGATCCGGCGTCCCTGCCAGAACGTCATGGCTGCAGGCGGGCGATCACCTTGAGGCCGGTGAGGGAGGCGACCCGGGCCCCATCGCTGGGATCGAGGCGCACCCGCACTTCCACCACGCGGGCATCGGCATCACCGGTGGGATCGGTGGAGAGCACCTCCCGCTGGCGGACCTGGGGACTGATGCGTCGCACCGTGCCCTTGAGGCTGCCATCGAAACCACCGTTTTCGCTGGTGAGGGTGACGGCCTGGCCGAGCCGTACCCGGTCGATGTCGCTCTCATAGACCTCGACGGAGGCTTCCATGCGGTCACTGGCCCCCAGTTCGAGGATGCCCTTGTCGCCAGGGCGTTCGCCGACGCGGGACTGGATGCGCAGCACCGTGCCGTCGATCGGTGCCCTCAGTTCGGTATTGACCAGATCCGTGCTCGCCTTGACCAATGCGGCCCTGGCTTCCTGCAGCTCGCCCTGGAGCTCCAGGGTGCGCTGCTCAAGACCATCGAGATCGGCGGCCGCATAGGCCCCGTCGCTGGCCAGTTTGCGGTAGCGCGCCAGGTCGCGGCTCTGGATCGTGAGCCGGCGGCCGAGGTTGGCGATGCGGGTGCGGATCAGTGCCAGCTCCGCCCTCTGCAGCGGCTGGTTGTCGAAGCGGGCCAGCAGCTGTCCGGCCTGCACCTTGTCGCCCTCGGCCACCAGCAGTTCGGTGATGCGGGGGCTGCCACCGATGCCGGTGATCGGAGCCGCCAGGACGCGCACATCACCATCGGGCTCCAGCTGGCCCAGGGCCGCCACCGCCTCCACCGGGGCTGGTGGGCGGGCCACGGCGGCCACCGGGGCCTTGGCGGGCTGCAGGCGCTGATACAGAACGACACCCCCCACCACCAGGCCTGCCACACCGGCGACGATCAGGCCGTTGCGCCAGGGGCCGGTGGGTCGTCGAAGAGCAGGTCTTCGATGTAGCGATCCGCCCACTGGGGGTTGAACGCCTTCTCCAGAACCCTGCGGGTCTTGTCGTTTTGTTTCTGTTGCTTGCAATACCTCAGCTGCCCTTGCCATCGGGCAACCGTAGCCGGGTCGTCATGGGCTTGGGAAGGGCTCACCTTGGCGGCTTCGGCGAGCACGCCCAGGAACGCGGCGACCTCCTCGACGAACCCCTGTTCCTCCGCCTCCGATACCGGACGAACGAACAACACATGGGGGGAGAAGATCGAGCCCCAGGGCGGTAACTCCCGCACCTGCTCGAAAGCCGGGCGGGGGCAGGCGGCCAGGGCCTCGCTGATGGCCGCCGGCAGGGCCTCCCCGACCGGCGAGAGGTCGACGATGGCGGCGCTCACCCCAGCCTTGCCGGCCACGATGTCGGCGCCGAACACCGGCAGATCGTGGCGGGGATCGGGGAAAAAGACGCAGTGGAGGATCTGCAGTCCGGCGCCGAGGCGCGCTGTCTCCAGGTGCAGTTTGCGCAGGCCGCGGCAGCGATGCACCTCGTTACGGATGAAGAGCGCATCGCCATCGAGGCTGCCGCTGATCGCCTCCAGATCGGGGTCGATCGCCAGGGGGGCCAGATCCGGCAGATCGTTGCGACAGAGCCGGATCCTCTCGGCCAGAGCATCCACCAGCGGATGGAGGCCACCGTCTCCGGTCCCAGCGACCTCACCCATCGACACGTCGTGACAGCAGAATGCGGATCCTGCCATGCGTGCGTGAGTGTGTCCCTGGGTTGTTGCGGGTCCTTGCTGCCCGGGCTGGCCGCCCCCATCAGCCACACCCTCGCCAATGGCGTCGAGCTGGTCCAGCTCGAACTGGAGGACGCCCCCCTGGTCTGCCTCGACTTCTGGTGCCGGGCCGGCAGCGCCTTCGAGCATCCAGCGGAAAGCGGCATGGCCCATTTCCTTGAACACATGGTGTTCAAGGGCAGTGACGGGCTGGCGGCCGGCGAGTTCGATCGCCGCATCGAGGCGCTGGGCGGCAGCAGCAATGCCGCCACCGGCTTCGATGACGTCCACTTCCACACCCTGATGCCGCCGGAGGGGGCCGCCGAAGCCCTGGATCTGCTGCTGGATCTGGTGCTGCAGCCCCGCCTCGAGGCCGACAGCTTCGCCATGGAACGGCAGGTGGTGCTGGAGGAACTGGCCCAGAGCGAGGATCAACCCGAGGAAGTGGCCCTGCAGCACCTGCTCTCCCTGGCTTGCCCCGATCACCCCTACGGCCTGCCGATCCTCGGACGGCGCCAGGCCCTGGTGGCCCACGACCCGGCCGCCATGGCTGCCTTCCACCAGCGCCAGTACGCCGCCGGGCGCTGTGTGCTGGCCCTCAGCGGCGCCGTAGCCGATGGCGATCTGATGCGGCGGGCGGCCGAGGGTCCCCTCGCCGCCCTGGCACCGACCACTGCGGCGATGGGCCCAGCGACGCTGCAGGTCATCCCGGGCGAGCACCGGCTCGCCGTGCCGCGGCTGGAGGCCGCCCGGCTGCTGATGCTGTGGTGGCTGCCGGCCGCCAGCGATGTCGAGGGGCTGGTGGGGGCGGATCTGGGCACCACCGTGCTGGCGGAGGGACGCCGCAGCCGTCTGGTCGACCGCCTGCGCGAACAGCTGCAGATCGTCGAGAGCATCGACCTGGACCTGCATGCGATGGAGGGTGGCAGCTTCGCCCTGCTGGAGGCCGTCTGCGACGAGGAGGACCTGGCCGCGGTGCGTGGGGCCATCAGCCAGGTGTGGCAGGAACTGCGCCAGGAGCGCCTCGGCGAGCAGGAATGGTGGCGGGCCCGCCGCCTGGTCGCCAACGGCTATCGCTTTTCCCTGGAATCCCCCGGCGGCGTGGCCTCCCTGCTCGGCAGCAGCCGCCTCTGGGGACGGCGTCAGCCCCTCGACCAGCCCCTGGCGCTGCTGGACCGGTGGTCGCCAGATCGACTGCAGGAGCAGACGCTGGCCCTGCTGGATCCGGCCCGGGCCTGCCTGCTCGAGGCGGTGCCGGCATGAGCCCTGCCCCTCCTGCCACCTCCGAAGACCACCGCACCCTGGACGGGGGCCTGCCCCTGCGGATCCTGCACCGGCCCGGGCCGGCGATCCTGGCGGCCCGCCTGGCCATTCCAGGCGGCAGCGGCCGGGACCCGGCCGGCCGCCGGGGTGCCCACCAGCTGCTGGCCGGCAGCATGACCCGGGGCTGCGGCGACCTGGATGCCGAGGCCCTGGCCGATTGCGTCGAGGGGGCCGGCGCCGCCCTGCGGGCGGAGGCCCATGAGGACGGCCTGGTGCTGGCCCTCAAATGTGCCGCCGACGACGCCCCCACCCTGGTGCCCCTGCTGCTGGCGATGGCCCGGCGGCCGCGGCTGGAGCCCGAGCAGGTGGCGATCGAACGGCAGCTCAACCTGCAGATGCTGCAGCGCCAGAAGGAGGACCCCTTCCAACTGGCCCACGACCAGCTGCGCCGCCTGCTCTACGGCGATGGCCCCTACGGCCATGACCCCCTCGGGATCGAGGCGGAGCTGGACGGTCTCGGACCTGAGGACCTGCGCCCACTCGTGGAGCGCCTCGGGGCTGACGGGGCCGTCCTGGTGCTCTGTGGCGACGCCCCTTCGGCCCTGGAGGCAGCCCTGGATCGGGAACTGGCTGTGTCCCCCTGGAGCACCCACGCCCCCCGGCCCCAGGCCTTCTCCGGTCCACCGCTGGCCACGGGTCACTTTGGCCGGCAGGTGCAGGACACCGAGCAGGTCGTGCTGATGCTGGGGGCCGCGACTGTTCCCCTGGCCCATCCCGACGCCCTGGCCCTGCGGTTGCTGCAGGCCCACCTGGGCCTCGGCATGTCCAGTCGACTGTTCATCACGATGCGGGAGGAGCGGGGGCTGGCCTACGACGTCGGCGTCCACCTGCCGGCCCATGCCGGTGCCCCTCCGTTCGTCATGCACCTGTCCACCTCGGCCGAGCGGGCGGCGGAAGCCACCGCCTGCCTGCTGGACGAGTGGCAGCGGCTCCTGGAGGAGCCCCTGGACGAGGGCTCACGCCTGCTGGCCCTGGCCAAATTCCAGGGGCAGGACGCCATGGGACGCCAGACCTGCTCCCAGATCGCCGAGCGCCAGGCCCTGGTGCTCAGCCATGGCCTGCCCGCCGACCATGTGCGTCAGGTGATGGAGCGCGCCCCCGGACTGGGGGCCGAAGATCTGTGCGCGGCGGCCCGCCGCTGGCTGCAGTCCCCCAGCCTGAGCCTGGTGGGCCCGGACCCGGCCCTGGATCAGGCGCACCAGGCCTGGCTGAACCATGGGCTCAATCGGCCAGTTCCAGATCGGAAAGGTTGATCAGGAAGGTGCCGCGGCGGAAACGGATGGCCCTCAGCTCCAGGGCCCGGATCTCCACCACCCGGCCCACTTCGCCTGGATCCAGCAGGTCCGGGGGACGCAGCATCGGCATCGGGTCGGCGGTCTTGAGATAGCGCGGGGGCTGGCGCAGGCGCACGGCATCGCCCAGATGGATCGCCACCTCCGCGACCTGCGGCGAGTCCGCCGGTGTTGTCGGAGGTAGCGCGGGATCGGCGGGGGTGAGATCCGGCATTGGTACGGCGCTCCAGCGGGCTGTGGGCCCTTCTCAGCCGAACCTAGCTGGAGCAGGATGGGTGCCAGCCACGAACGGTTCATTGCGGGCCCTTGCCACCTGGAGCGGAGCGATCGCCGGCCTCCTGCTCATCCTTGTCGGCGGTCTGGTGCCGGCGGCCTTTCCGGTCCACGAGGCGGGTGGCTGGGCGGTGCGGCCGCTCGGCATCACCCTGCAGGTGCCCGCCCTGCTGCTGTGCGCCCTGGTCTGCGGCCCCCGCAGTGCCACCCTGGCGGCGGTGGCCTATCTCAGCGTCGGTCTGTTTCAGTTGCCGGTCTTCCACGAGGGTGGGGGGGTCGGCTATCTGCTGGATCCGGGCTTCGGCTACCTGGCGGGCTTCCTGCCAGCCGCCTGGATCACCGGCAAGCTGGCGCGCCAGCCGGGCATGGACGATCCCCTCACCCTCGCCGGGGCCGCCGCCATCGGACTGCTGGTGCTGCATCTCTGCGGCCTCACCAATCTGCTGCTGGGCAGCCTGGCCGGACGCTGGGGGGGTGACACCCTGACCCTGGTGGTGGGCTACAGCCTGGCCCTGCTGCCCCAGCTGTTGCTCTGCTGCGCCGCCGGCGTGTTGGGCTGGTTGCTGCGCCGGCTGCTGCTGGTGCCTTCGTGATGGCGCGTCCGCTGCGCCGGCGGCTGGGAATGCTGCTGCTGGCGGCCCTCATCCTGCTGCTGGATCAGGTCAGCAAGGCCTGGGCCCTCGACCACCTGGCCAGCGGCAACATCCGGCCGCTGCTGCCTGGTCTGCTGCAGTTGCAGCGGGTCAGCAACACCGGGGCCGCCTTCAGCCTGTTCAGCGGAGCATCGATCCAGCTCGGTGTGATCAGCGCCCTGGTGAGCCTCGGCCTGCTGGTCTGGATCCTCTGGCGCCCTCCCGTCGGCCTGTGGAACGGCCTGGCCCTGGGACTGCTGCTCGGGGGCGCCCTGGGGAACGGCATCGACCGCTGGCGCTACGGCGCGGTGGTGGACTTCCTGGAGTTCCTCCCGATTCACTTCCCGATCTTCAATCTCGCCGACGTGGCCATCAACCTGGCCGTGGCGTGCTTCTTCATCGATCTGCTGCGACCCCATGCCGACCGCCATCCTTGAGGGGTTGGAGCGGCGGCTGCGGCCACGCTCCCCCACCACAGGCCCCCAACTCAAGCTGCTGCGTCCCGGACTGCCGGAGCAGAGCCACCCGCTGCACGGCAGCCCCTACCGGATCGGGCGCGCGAGCGACAACAGCATCGTCATCGACCACACGGCCGTGAGCCGCCACCACGCCCTGCTGGAAAACCACGGCGGCCACTGGCTGCTGAGCGACGCCGGCTCCACCAACGGACTCTGGTGGCAGGGCCGCCGGGTGCGGCAGCTGGTGCTTCGCCAGGGGGATCTGGTGCGTTTCGGACCCGCCGATCAGGACGATCTGCCCACGCTGCTGTTCGCGCCTGAAGGGGGCCTGCGCCGGGCCTGGCTGGGGCGCTGGGGGGCTCGGGGTGCGTTGGCCGTGGCCGGCGCCGGCGCCCTGCTCCTGGCCCTGTCCCTGCTGCAGGTACCTACCCGGGGCAGCCTGGCGACGGTGCGGGGACCGCTGCTCCTCTACGACCGCAGCAACCGGCCGGTGGCGTCCGTGGCCGATCGCAAGCGCCGCGAACTCCCCGACCTGGACGCCTATCCCCCTGTCCTGATCGATGCGCTGCTGGCCAGTGAGGACAATCGCTTCTGGTGGCACCCGGGCGTGGACCCGATCGGCACCGCCCGTGCCCTGCTGACCAACCTGCTCGGCGGCCGGGTGCTGGAGGGCGGCAGCACCCTGACCCAGCAGATGGCCCGCAGCCTTTACCCGCAGCAGGTGGGACAGGGCGAGACGCTGGGTCGCAAATGGCGGGAACTGCTGGTGGCCCTGCAGCTGGAGGCCCGCTTCAGCAAGCAGGACCTGCTGTTGAGCTACCTCAACCGGGCCTATCTCGGCGCCGTCTGGGGCTTCGAGGATGCCTCCAGGCGCTTCTTCGGCCGGCCGGCAGCGGCCCTGAAGCTCGAGGAGGCCGCCCTGCTGGTGGGCCTGCTGCCCTCCCCGAACGGCTACGACCCCTGCGTCGATCCCTCGGCAGCCCTGGCCTCCCGCAACCAGGTGCTCGACAAGATGGCGGCCGCCAACCGGATCAGCGCCGATCAGGCCCGTCGGGCCCGGCGCCAACCGATCCGGCTGGCCGCGGACGCCTGCCGCTCCGCCCAGCAGCGGGGGGCCCCCTTCTACACCGACCAGGTGCGCCGCGATCTGGAAAACCTGGTGGGCAAGGAGGTGGCCGCCGAAGGCAACTTCCTGATCGACACCCACCTCGATCCGCTGCTGCAGGAGCGGGTGGAGCTGGTGCTGCGGCAGCGCATCGACGCCAGCCGCTCCCTGGGGGTGAGCCAGGGGGCCGTGGTGGTGATCGACAGCCGCACGGGGGGGATCCGCGCCATCGCCGGCGGTCGGGACTACCTGCAGAGCCAGTTCAACCGGGCCTCGATGGCCCTGCGCCAGCCCGGCAGCACGTTCAAACTCGTGCCCTACGTGGTGGCCCTCGAGCGGGGCGCCCGGCCCGGCGACCGGATCAGCTGCGGACCGCTGGACTGGGGCGGCCAGCACTTCAGCAGCGGCTGTGGCGGCAGCCTCAGCCTGCGCCAGGCCCTGGCGATCAGCAGCAACACCGCCGCCCTGCGCCTGGCGCGCAAGGGTGGCCTCGACGCCGTCGTCAGCAAGGGCCGGGATCTCGGTTTCACCAGCCCCCTGGCCCCGGTGCCGGGCCTGGCCCTGGGCCAGAGCGAGGTGACCCTGCTGGAGCTCACGGCCGCCTATGCCAGCGTCGCCGCCGATGGGCTCTGGCGGACGCCGACAACGATCCGTCGGCTCACGGATGCCGAAGCCTGCGGCGCCTCCCAGGCGGCGGGGGAGCGGGGGGGAGCCGATTGCCGGGCCTCCGCCGGCAGCGCAAGGGCCGTCACCAGCCCCGGCCGCCGGGTGATGAGCCCCGCCACCGCCAAAGCGATGCGGACCCTGCTGGAGGCGGTGGTCAGTGGCGGCACCGGCAGCGCCGCTGACGTGGGGGCAGGCAGCTGGGGCAAGACCGGCACCACCAACGAGGGCCGGGATCTGCTGTTCGTGGGCTATGCCCCCAGGCGCCAGTGGGTGATCGGCATCTGGCTGGGCAACGATGACAACAGCCCCACCGCCGCCAGCAGCGCCCTGGCGGCCTCGTTGTTCGGCGAGATCGTGCGCTCCGCCCCGCCGGGGTCATGAAGCTGCCCCAACGCCTCTGGATCTGGATCCTCCTGGGTCTGCTGGCGCTGGTGGTGCTGGGAATGGTGCTGCAGGCGGTCCAGCAGCTGCAGTGGACGCTGAGCACCTGGCTTCCCTACTGGATGGTGGGGCCGCTGATGCTGATCGTGCTGGTGGCGTTGCTGCTGGCCCTGGCCCAGGTCGGCTGGCCCTGGCTGCAGAGGCTGCGCAGGCCTGGCCCATCGGGGGCCGGCAAAACGCCCACGGCGACGGTGCCCTCCAGCCGCCGCGAGGCGGCCCAGCGCAACCTGGGCGCCATCGACCGCACCCTGGAAAAGGTGCGCGATGCGGTGGAGCGGGAGGCCCTGCATCAGGAACGCCAGCGAATGGAGGCAGAACTGGAACGGGGCGACCTGGTGATCGTCGTGTTCGGCACCGGTTCGGCTGGCAAAACCTCGCTGATCCGTGCCCTGCTGCAGCAGGTCGTGGGCGAAGTGGGCGCACCCATGGGCTCGACCACCACCGCCAGCCGCTACCGGCTGCGGTTGCGGGATCTGCCCCGCGCCGTGATCCTGGAGGACACCCCAGGCATTCTCGAAGCGGGCCGCCAGGGGCGGGAACGGGAGCGGCTGGCCAGGGGACTGGCCGCCCGCGCCGACCTGCTGTTGCTGGTACTGGATGGCGACCTGCGTGCCAGTGAGTTGGAGGTGTTCGACGCCCTGGCGGGGCTGGGCAAGAGGCGGCTGCTGGTGCTCAACAAGTGCGACCTGCGCGGCGAAGAGGAGGAACGGCGCCTGCTGGCCCTGCTGCGGCAACGCTGCGCTGGCCGTCTCGCCCCCGACGATGTGGTCCCCGCCAGCGCGGCCCCCCAGAGCGTGCCGATGCCGGGCGGCCGGCCGCTGCAGCCGGCGCCGGAGGTGGAGGCCCTGCTGCGCCGGATCGCCAGCGTTCTGCATGCCGATGGGGAGGAGCTGATCGCCGACAACCTGCTGCTGCAGTGCCGCCGCCTCAGCCAGGCCAGCCAGGACCTGCTGGACCGGCAACGGCACAGCGACGCCAGCACCATCGTCGATCGGTACATGTGGATCGGCGCCGGGGTGGTGATGGTGACCCCGCTGCCGGGCATCGACCTGCTCGCCACCGCCGCGGTCAACGCCCAGATGGTGGTGGAGATCGGCCGCGTTTACGGCGTCAGCCTCAGCCGCGACACCGCCCAGGATCTGGCCCTTTCCGTGGGCCGGACCCTGGCGGGGCTGGGGCTGGTCAAGGGAGGCGTGGGTCTGCTCACGTCGGCCCTCAGCCTCAGTCTCCCTGCCCTGGTTGTCAGCCGGGCGATTCAGGCGGTCAGCGCGGCCTGGCTCACCCGGGTGGCGGGGCGCAGCTTCATCACCTACTTCCGCCAGAACCAGGACTGGGGGGATGGCGGCCTGCAGGAAGTGCTGCAGCGCGAATATGACCTCAACAAACGGGAGGGGATGCTGCGCAGCTTCCTGGAAACCGCCCTCAACCGGGTGGTGGAGCCTCCGCAGCAACGCCAGAGACGGCGGCTGCCGCCCCGCCCAGGGCCTCGGGGGGGGGCGGCAGAAGGGGACCGCGGGAATCCAGCACCGTGATCAGCACCAGGTAGGCCACCCCGATCAGGATCGAGAGGGCACCGGTGAGGATCGCCACCCACTTGCCGCGGCGATCGCTCTGGGGGGGCTTCGGCGGGATCAGATCCGGAAGCGGTTCAACCATGGTTGGGCCCCGTCAGGCTTTGCTGCACAACGAAGCTCAGCCGCTCCAGGTGATCAGGGAGCGTGTGCGGGTTGCCCAGCACCGCCTTGAGATGGTGGTGGCCCCGGTACACCGGCCGCGAAAGCATCAGCTGCTCTGCCAGCAGGGCGGCCCGGGTATCGGCGCTCCAGCGTTCCGCCTTCTGCCCTTCGCAGCCTTCGGGCCGGAAGGCGAGCAGATGGAGGGGGCCGCTGCAGAGGGTCAGACCGCCGATTCCCCGCAGCCGCTGCTCCAGGTCCGTGCGGCGTTGAACGGCCGCGTCGATGAGGGCGGCCACGCCATCGAGGCCGAGCTGGCGCAAACCCAGCCAGAGCTTGAGGATCTCCCCGGGCCTGGTGCCCTGCAACCCCGCCTCTCCCTGGTGGCCGCCGCCCCAGCTGGGCTCCATGTAGGGCAGTCCGGTGCCGAAAGCCCGCTGCAGGTGGCGCGGATCCGCCAACAGCAGCAGGGAGGAGGTCTTGGTGATGCCGAGCAGCTTCTGGGGGTTGACCGTGATCGAATCGGCCAAGGCCAGGCCGGCGAGCCGGGAACGGAATCGTTCGCTGAAGGCGAAGATCGCCCCGATGGCCCCATCCACGTGCAACCAGTGGCCATAACGGCGGCACAGGGACGCGATGGGCTCGAGGGGATCAAGGGCTCCGCGCACGGTCGTACCGGAGGTGGCCACCACGGCGATCACCGGCGTACCGGCCCGGTCGAGCCGCGCCAGCCGCTCCTCCAGGGCCTGCGGCTCCAGGCCACCGGCAGCGGTGACGGGGAGCTGCACCAGGGCCTCGGCCGGCAGGCCCATCACGGCGGCGGCCTTGATCAGCGAGACGTGGGCCTCCTCGCTGCACAGCACCACCGCCTCGCCCCGGCAGGCCAGACCACGATGATGGCGGGCTGTGACCAGGGCCATCAGGTTGCTGAGGCTGCCGCCGCTGGCGGCCACCCCCCCGGCGCCGTCCGGCAGCCCAAGCCGTCCGGCCATCCAGGCACACAGGGCCCGCTCCAGCCGGCTGAGGCTGGGGGAGAGCTCTTCGGCCAGCAGGTTGTTATTCAGACCGGCGCAGATCAGGTCCGCCACGATCGAGGCTGACAGGGGCGGCGGATCGAGATGGGCCAGGGCACCCGGGTGGTTGGGGTTGTAGGCCCCTTCCATCACCAGCTGCAGATCGGCCAGCAACCGGTCGCTGCCGAGCCCCGCCGCCTCAGGTTCCACCACCGGCAGGACGCTCAGTCCGGGAAGGGGCGTGCCATGGCCAGCCTGGCCCAGCCAACGGCAGAGGAGTCCGGAGGCCTGCTGCAGGAGGTCCTCCAGGGCCGGGTCCAGCTGAAAAGGATCGGCGAAGCAGCTGAACTCCTGGGGGGGCGGCGAAGGCCGGTGGGCGGGGGGGACGCTGGCCAACGGCGACTGTGGGGGTCTCGGCATTCTGGCG
This sequence comes from Cyanobium sp. Cruz-8D1, assembly GCF_024345975.1. GTDB lineage: Bacteria > Cyanobacteriota > Cyanobacteriia > PCC-6307 > Cyanobiaceae > Cyanobium. Next base: position 140,373 of record NZ_JAGQCD010000005.1, read on the forward strand.
GGTGCCCTGGCGGAGAGCTGGCTAGAAGAAGGCGATGCTGAGTGACACCGACAGCCTGCTGTGGATGGACCGGCTCCTGCGGCTCTCCGAGGCGGCCGGGGCGCGGGGAGAGATCCCTGTGGCGGCGGCGTTGCTGGATGAGTCAGGCCACTGCGTGGGCTGGGGCAGCAACCGGCGCCACCGGCGGGCGGATCCCCTGGGGCACGCCGAACTGCTGGCCCTGCGCCGGGCCGCCGCCGCCCGGGGCGACTGGCGCTTCAACGGCTGCACGCTGCTGGTCACCCTCGAGCCTTGTCCGATGTGCGCCGGTGCCCTGATCCAGGCGCGGGTGGGCACCGTGATCTACGCCGCCGGCGATCCCAAGCGCGGCGCCCTCGGCGGCAGCCTCGATCTCTCCAGCCACCCCAGCGCCCACCACCACATGGCCGTGAGGGGCGGGGTGCACGGCGAGCGAGCCGCTCAGCAACTGGAGCAGTGGTTCCGCCAACGGCGCCTGGCCCCCCAGAGGAACGGCGCAACGGCGGCGGGCTGACTCAGGCGATGGCGGCAGCCACGGCCGCAGCGGGCCGGAAGGCGGGCAGCTCGCTGGCGAAGATGTCGAGCAAGCGATCGACATTTTCCGGGGTGCTGTTGTAGCCCATCAGGCCGATACGCCACACCTTGCCGGCGAGATCCCCAAGCCCACCGCCCACCTCGATGCCGAAACGGTCGAGAAGATGGCGGCTGAAGGCCTTGCCGTCGACCCCCTCGGGGATGCGGACGGTGGTCAGGGTGGCCAGACGCAGGGGCTCGCTAACATGCAGCTCCAGGCCTAACCGCTCCAGGCCCGCCCAGAGCCGTTCAGCGTTGCTGCGGTGGCGCGCCCAGGCGACCTCCAGTCCCTCTTCGGCCAGGAGCCGCAGGGCTTCGCGCATGCCGAAGTTCATGTTGACCGGAGCGGTGTGGTGATACACCCGGTCGCTGCCCCAGTACTTGTTGAGCAGGGACACATCGAGGTACCAGTTGGGCACCTTGCCGGAGCGGGCGGCCAGCTTGGCCTCGGCCCGCGGACCCATGGTGAAGGGGCCCAGGCCAGGGGGGCAGCTGAGACCCTTCTGACTGCAGCTGTAGGCCAGATCCACCTTCCAGGCATCGATGTGCAGCGGCACCGCCCCAAGGGACGTGACCGTATCGAGCAGCAGCAGGCAATCATGCTGGCGGCAGAGGTCGCCGATCCCCTCCATCGGCTGGCACACGCCAGTGGAGGTTTCGGCATGCACCATCGCCAGGATGGCGGGCTTGTGGGCGATCAGGGCCGCTTCGAGTTCGGCCAGGTCAAAGGCCTCTCCCCAGGGCCGCTCAATCGTGACGACGTCGGCCCGGTAGCGGCCGGCCATATCCACCAAGCGCTGGCCGAAGTAGCCCATCACCGCCACCAGCACCTTGTCGCCGGGCTCGATCGTGTTGGCCAGGGTCGCTTCCATGGCGGCACTGCCGGTGCCGCTCATCGGGATGGTCAGCCGGTTGTCGGTCTGCCAGGTGTAGCGGAGCAGTTCCTGCACCTCACCCATCAGCTCGATGTAGAGGGGATCCAGGTGGCCGATGGGCATCCGGGCCAGGGCCTGCAGCACCGTGGGATGGGCATTGGAGGGGCCAGGACCCAGAAGCAGTCGCTCCGGGGTGGCGATGGGATCCAGAGCGAGCCTGTGGGTGCTGCTGACGGTGGGAGGCACTGGGAGGAGAGGCAAGACCTGGCGGAGCGGCAGAAGTAATCTGAGACTAGGGAATAGCCGCTCAGCGAGCGCGGACGTTGCTGGAGGAGAGGCCACGGCAGAGGTGCTCAAAGGGGGCCCGCACAAGGCCGGTGTCCACCAGGCCGGCATCAGCCAGCATCTCGGCGATCACGTCACCGAGCAGGGCGATGCTGCGCACGGTGGGACCGGTGGGAACGCCCAGGCTCTTGTAGGTGTCATCCAGGCCGTTGAGAACGCGCTCGTCGAGGATGGTGAAGTCGTCGGCCACCAGGGCATAGCTGGCGTAGCGCAGGAAGTAGTCCATGTCGCGCAGGCAGGCCGACAGACGCCTGGTGGTGTAAGCGTTGCCACCGGGGAGGAGCAGCTCGGGGTCTTCGAGCCAGAGGCGTTGCGCCGCCTCGCGCACAATGACGGCCGCTTCCCGGTTGATCAGTTCGACGGCGGCGAGCCGCAACGCCGCCTGGCCGTAGTAGGCATCAATCCGATCGATCGCGGAGCGATCGAAGTAGCGGCCCAGCTGGTCGTAGCGACCGATCAGACCGGTGATGGCATCTCGCATGGACGAAACGGATCGACGCACCTGCAGCGGAAGGTAGCACTCGCAATCCGCCAGATTCCTGTGCTGCGGCTGGTTCTGGGGAATCTGACAGAAACGGTTACGCGGCCACCGGCCCGCCGGGGGGGCACCATCGTGGCGGCAGCCTTCCGATCCCCCTCCCGCCATGGCCACCTCCGCCCAGGACGTCCTGCGCCGCCTCGGGGAGGACGGCATCGAGCGCATCGACCTCAAGGTGAGTGACCTGGAGGGACGCTGGCATTCGATCGGCCTGGAGGTCCACCAGTTCGGCCAGCTCGGTGACGGGGCCTTCCAACGGGGTCTTCCCCTCGACAGCCTCGGCGTCGAGCCCAGGGGACTGATCCTGCATCCGGACCCCAGCACCGCCTGGATTGACCCCTTCCTCTCCCCCAGGAGCCTCAGCCTGATGGCGGCGTTCGAGGCGCCGGCGGCGGCGGCGGTGAGCTTCCGCCACTGCCCCCGCTCCCTGGCCAGCCGCGCCCTGGCCCTGCTGGCCGGCAGCGGTCTGGCCGATGACGCCCGTTTCGGCGTCAAGCAGCAGTTCTTCCTGTTCAAGGAGCTGGTCAGCCACTGCGACGCCCTGGGCAGCGGCTGCCGGGTCGCCATCGGCTCGGAGCGACCGGAGGCGATCGTCAGTGAGCTGCTGCTCACCCTGACGGCCCTGGGCCTGCGGGCCCGTCTGTCCCAGCCGGCAGCGCCCGGCCCCCTGCAGCAGCTGACCCTGGGCAGCGCCGATCCGCTGCGGGCTGCCGATGCCCTGATGGTCAGCCGCTACGTGCTGGGCCACGTGGCCCGGCGCCACGGCTGGAGTGCCACCGTTCTGCCGAGGCCCACCCTGGAGAAGAGCTGCGCCGGCCTGGAGGTGCACCAGAGCCTGTGGAGGGCCGGCCAGCCCCTGTTCTGCGGTGAGGGTACCTACGGCGACCTGTCCCAGACCGCCCGCTGGTACCTGGGGGGGCTTCTGCACCACGGCCCCTCCCTGGCCGCCTTCACCAACCCCGGCACCAACAGCTATCGGCGGCTGAGGAGCGGCCCCGAGGCCCCGACGCGGCTGACCTACGCCAGGAACGACCCTTCCACCGTGGTCGGCGTGCCCGACACCGGCAGCGATCCGGCCAAGCGGCGGCTGCTGCTGCGACAGGCGGACGGGCTGGCCAATCCCTATCTGGCCTTGGCGGCGATGCTGATGGCCGGGCTCGATGGCGTTCGGCGCCAGTGCGATCCCGGCCCCCCCAGCGATCGGGAGCCCGCCGCCGCCGCTACCCCAGGGGATGCCCCTCCAGGCGCCAGCCTGCCCACCGACCTGGGCAGAGCCCTGGCCGCCCTGGCTGGCGACCATGACTACCTCCTGGCCGGTGGGGTCTTCAGCCAGGAACTGCTGGAGGACTGGATGGCCCTGAAGCGCCGGGAGGTGGAGGAGCTGGAGCACAGGCCCCATCCCCACGAGTTCGCCAGCGACCCGATCGCCTGACTCAGGGCCGCAACAGCCAGGCCAGCAGAAGCCCCAGGCCCCCCCAGCGCAGTGCCGTCCAGAAGCGATCACCGTGCCGGGTGCTGGGCAGCAGGGCAGTGGGGAGGGGATCCAGCAGCCGCTGGGCCAGCTCCAGCTTTTGGCGCCGCCGCCGCAGGCTCACGCCCGTGGGGGGCACGGCCCCCGGGCGACCGGCGAGGCTCAGCACCGCCGCCAGATGGTGCAGCAGTCCGGGTGACGGCGGGCGACGGGGGCGCTGGAGTCGGCTCATGGCGGCGCGATCGACAGGGCGAGGCCTGGAACGACAGGATGGGTCCACTGCGGTCCGATCGTCCAGTGGAAGCCACCAGCGCTCCAGCCGAAGCCTCTTCCTCCGTCGGCGCCTCGGTCCCGTCCCACCGGTCGTGGCCTCCTGAGGCCCTGCCCCTGGCCGAACGCCTGCATCGCCAGCTCAGTATCGGCGACCGGGACTGGCACGCCCTCAAGCACCAGCGCTCCCGTCGGGCAGCTGAACAGGTGGCAGCCGCCCTGGTGCAACTCCTGGCCGCTGATGAGCCTGCCGCCAGCGCGTGCAGCGAAGGTCGGTGCAACGCCATCGCCCTGCTGGAGAACGCCCAGGCCTGGCTGCGGGCCGAGATCAGCGATCCGGGCTGTCCGGCCCACGGACGCTGACCGCGGCCCGCCGTGCCGCCAGCTGCAGCCGGTTGCCCCGGCTGCTCCAGCGCACGTCATCGAAGCAGTGATGGATCAGAAACAGGCCACGACCGGAAAGGGCGTCCGGCTCGCAGGGCAGAGCGCTCCGGCGGGCATGGGGCGGCAGCCCGGGGCCTTCGTCCTGGACCTGCCAGACCACCCAGCGGGGGGTGACGATCCGGCGGACCCTCAGGCACTTGCCGGGATCACAGCCGTTGCCATGTCGCACGGCATTGACCAGGGCCTCCTGCAGACCGAGCTGCAACTCCGCCTGGCGGAGCGCGCAGCCGATGGGTTCAAGAAGCAACTCCACCAGCGGGGCCAGCTGCAGGGTGGAGGGGGTGATGTAGTCGGCCCAGCGGAGCTGCATGAAGCAGGAATTCCCATTCGCCTCACGGAAACCTAACGTGCGCGACCAACCGGCGCCTCCCCCAGGCGAGCCTGTATGGCGGGATGTTGCAAAAGCGCGTCCATCAACCGCACGCCGCGCAGCTGGTTGATCAAGGGCATGTGGCCTTCCGGCGCCTCCTGCGACCACTGGAAGGAGCCCGGATAGCGGGTCCAGGTGCCGTCGCTCTTCCAGCCGAGCCGGGGCCAGAGCCGATCCCACTGGCCCTGACACACCTGCAGCAGCCGGGCCTGGACCGAAAAGCCGAAGCGCCCCTGGGAATAGCAGCACCAGAGACGGTCGAGACTGGTGAGGTCGGTGTCGGGCATCGCCGCGACTTCGCTGAAATAGACATAGCCGCGTCGGACGGCCGCCTCGCCGGCCAGCTGGCGCAAGTGCTCGCTGGTGAGGCGATCGGCCGCTTCGAAGGCTTGCCGCATCAACTGCTGTTGCAGCGGCGCGTAGTCGAAGCCTGCGACGCTGGCGACGGCGAGCCATCCCTCGGGGTGGCGGGCCAGCCAGGCCTCTTGCCGGTCCGGGGCAGCGGAGGCCAGCAACAGTTGGATCAGATGGCCGGCGGCCCAATCGTCGCCGGTGGCATCCAGTCGGTCGAGCCGATCCGGGATTCGATCCAGGAGGTCGGGGCCGGCCTGCTCGAGCGGGGCCAGAAGGCTCCGGCGCTGACGGGCCGACCCTGCGAGGAAACGCTCCAGCAGCTGTTCGGCATCGACGGTGCTGGTAACCGGTGGACCGGAGAGCATGGGCAGACGACCAGCCGAAAAGGCAGCATGGTGGGATCCACTATGTCAGGGCCGATGGGCACTGGCGGAATGGGGAGCGGAGAGGGGGTTCAAGCCTTGCCTAAAGTCCCATTTTCAGAGAATGCCATGGCCGCCGCCATTCAGTTCTTCCGCGGGGTAGACGAGACGGTCGTGCCCGACATCCGAATGACCCGTTCACGGGATGGCCGCACCGGCCAGGCCACCTTCGTGTTCGAGGAGCCCCAGGCCCTGGCCCCCCAGGCGGTGGGCGACATCACCGGCATGTTCATGCTCGATGAAGAGGGCGAGATGGTGACCCGTGAGGTGAAGGCCCGTTTCGTCAACGGCAAGGCCAGCGCCCTGGAAGCCACCTACACCTGGAAGAGCACCACCGATTTCGAGCGCTTCATGCGCTTCGCCCAGCGCTACGCCGATGGCCACGGTCTCGGGTTTGCCGGCCAGGGCGAGGAGCCGGCCGAGGAGGGCCAGGAGGGCCAGGAGGAGGCTTGAAATTCGGCCAGTGGCTGGGTCTGATCGCCCTGCTGGCGGCGCTCCTTCTGCTGTGGAGCCTGCGTGACGCCCTGATTCTGCTGTTCGCCGCCGTGGTGCTCGCCATGGCCCTCTGCACCCTGGTGGGCGCCATCCGCGAACGCATCGGCGTCTCCAGGCCCATGGCCCTGCTGCTGGCTCTGCTACTGGTGACGCTGCTGGTGCTGATCGTCGCCACGGTGGTGATCCCCCCGTTCATCGCCGAGTTCCGCGTGTTGCTGCAGCAGGTGCCGCGGGCCTGGACGGAGTTGTTGACACTGCTGCGCCAGTCGCTTGAGGGCGCGTCCCAGATGCTCTACGGCCGCCGGGAGGCCAGCCTGGACTGGCTGAAATCCAGCCTCTCGATTCCCACCACCCTGCCCCCCGATCTCTTAGGCAGGCTCGGCGGTGGAGCGATCGGCCTGGTGGGCGTGGCCGGGAATCTCGGAGCTGGCCTGCTCCAGACCCTCTTCGTGGTGGTCGTCTCCCTGATGGTCGCCGCCCAGCCCAGCGGCTACCGGGAGGCCCTGCTGCTGCTGGCGCCCTCCTTCTACCGGCGGCGGCTGCGCCAGGTGCTGGTGGCCTGCGGCACTGCTCTCAGCAGCTGGATGGTCGGGGTGCTGATCAGCTCCCTCTGCGTCGGCCTTTTGGCGGCCATTGGTCTATCCCTGCTGGGGGTGAAGCTGGTGGCGGCCAACGCCCTGCTGGCCGGACTGCTCAACATCATCCCCAACGTGGGACCGACGCTGAGCACAATCTTCCCGATGTCGGTGGCCCTTCTGGATGCTCCCTGGAAGGCCCTGGCCGTGTTGCTCGTCTACGTCCTGATCCAGAATCTCGAGAGCTATGTCATCACCCCCTCGGTGATGCACCATCAGCTGCAACTGCTGCCGGGCCTCACCCTCACGGCCCAGCTCCTGTTCACGCTGCTGTTCGGCCCCCTCGGTCTGTTGCTGGCCCTGCCCCTGGCGGTGTGTCTGCAGGTGCTGCTGCGGGACGTGCTGATCCATGACATTCTCGACCCCTGGAAGCGGGAGCGGCGGCAGACATGAAGGCACGCACCCTGCTCGGGGCCCTCGCCCTTGTGGCGCTGTTCCTGCTGCTCTGGGAACTGCGCTTGGTGCTGCTGATCCTCTTCGGTGCGGTGGTGTTGGCGGTGGCGCTGGATGTGCCCACCAGCCTGCTGCGGCGCCTGACTCGCTTGAATCGGGGGGCGGCCCTGTCGCTGGTGCTGCTGGCGTTGCTCGTGATCGGCTGGGTCCTGGGCCAACTGCTGCTGCCGGAAGTGATCGACCAGATCCGCCAGTTCAGCCAGCTGGTACCCCAGCTGATCCAGCGGCTCGGCGACGTGGTGCCCAAGACCCCCCTGCTGCGCGATCTGGAGCGGCAGCTGGCCGATGGCAGCGTCTTGGATCGGCTCCAGCCTTTGGGCGGGCAGCTGCTCGGTGTGGCCGGTGGCGCCGCCAACAGCACGATTCAACTGCTGCTGCTGCTGCTGCTGGCAATCCTGATGGCGCTTGATCCAGTCAGCCATCAACGCCTGGTGATCGCCGCCACGCCCCGCTTCTACCGCCAGCGCATGGAACAGTTGCTGCGCGAATGCCGCGAGGCCCTGGGTGGCTGGTTGGCGGGCATGACCATCTCCGGCACGGTGGTCTTCCTCACCACCTGGGCGGGACTGGCCGTGCTGCAGGTGCCCCTGGCCCTGCTGAGCGGCCTGGTCTGCGGTCTGCTCACCTTCGTGCCCACCATCGGTCCGACCGCCGCCACCCTGCTGCCCCTGGCCGTCGCCCTGCTGATCTCCCCGGCGAAGGTGATCCAGGTGCTCGTGCTGCGGTTGCTGCTTCAGAACGGCGAAGCCTTCCTACTCACCCCCCTGCTGCTGAGCCGCACCGTCAACCTGTTGCCCACGGTGGCCCTGATGGCCCAGCTGAGTCTGGGGGCCCTGCTGGGATTGCCCGGACTGCTGCTGGCCCTGCCCCTGGTGGTGGTGCTGCAGGTGATCTGCGAAGAGGTGCTCGTCCGTGATGTGATGGACCGCTGGGATCAGGTCTGATTCCGCGACAGGCCCGGCGGGTGGTTCGCCTCAGCAGCGGGAGCGGCGGTAGTGGTGCCAGAGGGACGGCTGGCTGAGCAGCACCACCACGGCCAGCAGATGGGACCGCACCGCGGCGGTGACGGCCGTCAGGGTGAAGTGATCCCGGAGCAGGATCAACTCCACCCGCAGATCGATCAGGGCCAGCACCAGCAGCACCAAGGGGAGCAGCGGCCAGCCACGCCTGACCGCTTCGACGCGATCGGAGCGGCTCATCGCTTCGAGAACACCGGTAGAAGGGTGGGGGCCAGGCCGATGCTTGACCAGCTGCCGACGGCAATGCCGAGGGTGAGCGCCACCGCGAACCAGAACAGGGTGCTGCCCCCGAAGAAGATCAGGGCGACCAGGGGCAACAGGGTGGTGAAGGAGGTGTAAAGCGACCTGGTGAGGGTGGCATCCACGGCCACATCCACCTGGTCGATCAGGGGAAGTTCGCCCAGGGTGCGGCGCTGCTCACGGATCCGGTCGTAGACCACCACCGTGTCGTTGACGGAATAGCCGGCGATGGTGATCAGGGAGACGGCGAAGAGGGAATCCACTTCGATGCCCTGCAGCAGTCCGAGCCAGGCGAACAGGCCACAGGTGATCAGAATGTCGTGGGCCAGACACAGCAGGGCCAGGACGGCGAAGATGCCGCTGTAGCGGAAGGAGATATACACCGAGATCCCCACGAAGCTGACCAGCAGGGAGAGGAGGCTGCCCTGCAGGAGGCGTGAGCCCAGGGTGGGGCCGATCGTGTTCACCGAAGTGCCGCTCTTGATCAGCGGGCCGAATCTGGCGGCGAGGTCGTCGATCAGGGCCGTGCTCTGGTCGGCCCCCAGGGCCGGCAGGCGCAGCAGCAGGGAACGGCCCCCATCGAGCACCTGGACGGAGGCACTGCTCAGATTCGGGGCTCGCTCCCCTTCGACTGAGGGCAGGTTGAGGCTGCTGAGGCCCTGGCGGATCTCGGTGGCGCTGACCGCTTTGCAAGGGGCACAGTCGCGCTCCACCTGCACCTGGGTGCCACCGGTGAAATCGAGGCCGGGCCTCAGTGGAGCGTGGATCGCCGGGTTCAGCCAGCAGAGCGCCAGGCCCAGCAGGCTCAGGCCGCAGGCCAGGGCCGATCCCAGCCAGGCCAGGCGCCGGTGGCGGCTGATGCGAAAGCGGGGGGAGGGGACGGGAGTCATGGCAGTCATTCAGGCCGGACCCGCCTGGGCGGCTGCGGGCTTGGCGGGGGGAAGCTGGCGGGCCGGCAGGAAATAGGTGGGGCGCCGCAGGGCCGGATAGCTCATCAACAGACGCAGCAGAGTACGGGTACAGGTAAGGGCCGTGAACAGGCTCAGCAGCAACCCGATCGCCAGGGTCACGGCGAAGCCCTTCACCAGGCCGGTGCCGAGGAAAAACAGGGCCGCGCAGCTGATCAGGCCGGTGGCGTGGCCATCGAAGATCGAAGAAAAGGCCAGGGAGAAGCCCGTGTCGATGGAGCGGATCAAGGTGTTGCCGCCTCGCAGCTCCTCCTTGATGCGCTCGAAGATCAGCACGTTGGCATCCACGGCAATCCCCACCGAGAGGATGAAGCCGGCGATGCCCGGAAGCGTCAGGGTGACGGGAATGAGAGCGTAGATCGCCAGGTTGAACAGGGCATAGAGACTCAGGGCCACCACCGCCACGATCCCCGGCAGGCGATAGACCACCACCATGAACACGGCCACCAGGACCAGGCCCGACAGACCAGCCACCAGGCTGGAGCGGATGTTCTCGGCCCCGAGCGAGGGGCCGACCGTGCGCACCTCGACGATCTTCACCGGCAGGGGCAGGGAGCCACCGCGCAACTGGACCTCCAGGTCGCGGGCCTCTTCGGGGCTGAAATTGCCCGTGATCGAGGCGGATCCTCCGGTGATGCCGGCCACCTTGAACTGCTCGCCGACGCTGGCCTCGCTGATCGATCGGCCATCGAGGACGATTCCCAGCACCCGGCCTGTGCCGGCGATCGACTGGGTCAGGGAGGCGAACTTCTCGCCCCCTTCCCGGTTGAAGCCGAGGGTCACCTCCCAGCCGGTACCGGTGGCCTGCTGCTGGCGACCGGCGCTGGTGAGATCCTTGCCGGTGATCAGCGGCGGCCCGTAGAGGCCGAGGATGCGGCGGTTGGTCTCCCGCAGCAACAGTTCGATCTGATCCACCTCACGGCTGCCGGCGGGAACCTGGATGCCAAGGGAGGTGAGCGCCTTGCTGAGATCCTCAGACGAAAGGGGCGGTGTTTCCGGCGGGGGGGGTGCCGTGGGGGCATCGCTGGGGGAGGGGGGGCGCTTGGCCCGCAGCACGGACTCGGCCTGGCGCTTGAGGCCGAGCAGACCGCGCATCTCCTCCTCGGTGCCGGGCTTCTGGGCGCGGAAGTCGAGCAGGGCCGTGCTGCCGAGCACCCGGGCCGCCTGGCTGGGATCCTGCTCGCCGGGAAGCTGCAGCACCAGCTGGTCGTTGCCCACCGCCTGGAGGGTGGATTCGGCCACCCCGAGCCCGTTGATGCGCCGTTCGAGCACCTCTTTGACGGCCTCCAGCTGTTCGGTGTCCACCCGGGTGATGGCACCGGCGGGCATCACCTGGAGGGTGAGCTGGCTGCCGCCGCGGAGGTCCAGACCCAGCTGCAGGCCGTAGTTGGCCAGCAGGGCAGCGGAAGCGATGGTGAGGGCAAGGATGAGGGCAAACCAGCCCTGTTGGCGTCCCATCTCAGCGACGGCCCGCTTTCAGGTCGAGCGCCGCCGCGACGATCTGGTGCGGCTGAATGATGGTGAGGTTCTCGAGATTGCCGTTGTAGGGCGTGGGAATGTCCTGGGAGGAAAGGCGCAAGGGCCGGGCATCGAGATCGTCGAAGCAGTGCTCCGTGACCAGGGCGATCAGCTCGGCACCGATGCCACCGGTCTTCATACACTCCTCCACCACGATCACCTTGTGGGTCTTGCGGATCGAGCGGGCGATGGTCTCCATGTCGAAAGGCTTGAGGCTGACCAGGTCGATCAGCTCGACATCGACACCCTCCTGCTCCAGCTGCTCCACCGCCTTGAGGCAGTGGTGACGCATGCGGGAGTAGGTGAGGATGGTGACGTCGCTGCCTTCCCGCACCACTTCGGCCTGGTCGAGGGCGCAGATGTAATCCCCTTCGGGGATGTCCTCGCTGAGGTTGTAAAGCAGAACGTGCTCGAAGAAGAGCACGGGGTTGTTATCGCGAATCGCCGCCTTCATCAGGCCCTTGGCGTTGGTGGGGGTGCTGACCGCCACGATCTTGATGCCTGGAACGGCGTGGAAGTAGGCCTCGAGACGCTGGCTGTGCTCGGCACCGAGCTGACGACCGACGCCGCCGGGACCGCGCACCACGGCCGGGATGGTGTAGTTGCCGCCGCTGGTGTAACGCAGCATCCCCATGTTGTTGGAGATCTGGTTGAAGGCGAGCAGCAGGAAGCCCATGTTCATCCCCTCCACGATCGGCCTCAGGCCGGTCATGGCGGCGCCGACGGCCATGCCGGTGAAGCTGTTCTCGGCGATGGGGGTATCCAGCACCCGCAGTTCGCCGTACTTCTCGCAGAGGTCCTTGGTGACCTTGTAGGAGCCGCCGTAATGGCCCACGTCCTCGCCCATGACACAGACATGGGGATCGCGCGCCATCTCCTCGTCGATGGCTTCGCGCAGGGCGTTGAACAGGAGAGTTTCAGCCACGGAGCGGGGGCCTTTGCGCGGCCAACCTATCTCAGCCGCCGGCGGCGAAGGTGCTGAGCAGCAGGACCGACAGGAGCATCCCCGGCAGCAGCAGGACCACCAGCAGACCCAGGTCGTGGGGAGTCATCGGGGCGAAGGACGGCGGCAGCGGCAGCTTAGGAAGGAGATTCCGCTTCGGCCGGCAACAGGCTGCGGATGAACACCAGGAACAGCCCCAGGCCGATGAAGGCGAAGCTGAAGGTGGCCAGGAAGCACATCCCCACCATCAGGGTCTTCATCGCCGTGGCGATGCTCTGGGCGAAGGCCGAATCGAAGTGGGGCGGATGGGTCACGTACCAGCCCACCACCCGCTGGCTGACGCCCAGGCTCAGCCAGGCCAGCAGGCCACTGGTGAGGGCGCCGGACAGGAAGCTCAGCGGTCCCTTGCGCGGCGGCGGTGTGGGTTGTTCGTCCGTCATGGTGGGGGTCCATCCGTCACCAGGCTGACACCGGACCCGCCGCAACGGCAGCACCACGAGGCGAAACCCAGGGCATCGAGCTCCTCCGCCAGGGCGGCCTGGGCCGCCTGGGCCGCCGGCAGGTCGGGATAGAGCGCGTAGAGGCTCGGTCCGGAACCGCTCATCGCCACGGCCAGGGCCTGCGGGCCGCGGCGCAGCAGATCGAGGCCCGAGCGGACGCTCTCCACCTCCGGCGCCACCACCGACTGGAGGTCATTGCGCAGCGGTGGCAGGGGGCCGGAGTCGGCCAGGGCGGCCAGCAGGGGGCCGTGGCGCAGGGCCTGGCGCCGCTGTTCGAAGTCCGCCTCGCTCTCCAGGTAGAAGTCGCTGCGCAGGTCCCGGCAACGGCCGTAGGCCCAGGGCGTGGAGACGCTGGCCTGCGGGTGCTTGAGCAGCAGCACCGCCCGCTTCGCCACCTGCTGCTGCGGCACCGGCTCCAGCCGCTCCCCGCGGCCGAAGCAGAGCTGGGTGCCCCCCTCCAGACAGAAGGGCATGTCGGATCCCAGTTCGGCCGCCAGGCCATGCAGCCGTTCGCTGCCCAGAGATAAACCCCAGAGGGCATCAAGACCCACCAGGGCGGCGGCCCCATCGCTGGAGCCGCCCGCCAGGCCAGCGCCGATGGGGATGCGCTTGTGCAATGTGATCTCCACCCCCAGCTCCGGCAGGCCCACGCGGGAACGCAACAGCTCCGCCGCCTTGACGATCAGGTTGCTGCCGTCGGTGGGCAGGTCCGCATCGTCACAGCGCAGCCGGATCGTGGCATCGGCACTGGCACGCAGCACCAGGGTGTCGGCCAGGTCGATGCTCTGCATCACCATCGCCAGCTCGTGGTAGCCGTCGGGCCGCAGGCCCAGCACCTCGAGCTGCAGGTTGATCTTGGCGGGGGCCCGCACCGTCACATCTGCCATCGGGCTCACGCTCCGCCGGGGTCGGCGCTGGAGGACCGATTCAAGCCGGTGGCGAGCGCGAGCCACTGGGCGGGCGCCAGCTCCTGGGGCCGCTGCTGCAGGTCCACACCGGCGCCGACGGCCAGCTCCAGCAGCTCCGGCGCCGGCAGCAGGCCCGCCAGGCTGGTGCGCAGCATCTTGCGCCGTCCGGCGAAGCAGCGCCGCAGCAGGCTCTCCACCGCCAGGGCCTGGTCCAGCGGTGGCAGGTCCGCCGCCGCCACAGGTTCGATCACGATCACCTCCGAGGTGACCTTCGGCGGGGGCGAGAAGCAGCGGGGCGGCACTGTGCAGACGCTGCTGCAGCGGGCCAGTACCTGCATCCGCACGCTGAGGGCTGAGAAGGCGCTGCTGCCCGGCCGGGCCCGGATGCGCTGGCCCACCTCCTGCTGCACCAGCAGCACCAACCGCTCGAAGCGGCAGGGGGCCGGGCGGCCGAGGCGGCCCACCAGCACCTCCAACAGCGGACCCGTGATGTTGTACGGGATGTTGGCGACCACCTTGGTGGGACGGGGCCGGTCGGGGCAGGGCAGCGCCAGTTCAAGCACGTCCCCCTCGATCAGGCTGAAGCGCCCGTCGCCGCCGAAGCGCTGCCGCAGGCCCACCACCAGGTCCCGGTCCAGCTCCACGGCCAGCAGGGACGCCGCCGGGGACGCCAGCAACCGTTCGGTCAGGGCGCCCCGCCCCGGGCCCACCTCCAGGACATGGTCGGCGCCGTGCAGATCGGCGGCGGCCACGATGCGATCAAGGATCTGGGGGTCGCTGAGCCAGTGCTGGCCGAAGCGCTTGCGGGCCCGGTGGCCGCTGAAGGTCATGGAGGCGCCGGCAGGTCTCCCCAGATTGCAGGGCCGTCAGGACTGGCTAGAGCAGGAAGAGTGATCCCCCCTCTGCCATGGCCCATGGTTTCCGCCTGACCGTCGCCCTGCTGGCCGGCGGTCTTGCCCTGCTGGCCGGCGCCGCCCACGCCGGCAGCGTCACCGCCGAATCGATCTTCGACCGTGAGGCCACCCGCCAGCAGGCCAAGAGCCAGGTGCCCAAAGGCGCCACGGTGACCCGCACGGTCTGCGAAGACCTGGAAGTGGGCATGGGCAACACCCGTTACCGCTGCACGGTCTTCTACACAACAACCCCGGCCAGCCCAGCCCCAGCCACGGCCGCTCCGGCCTCCAGCCAGCCCTGAGCCGGCTCGCCGGCCCGGAAGCGTTCAATCACCCAGCCGGATCCAGCGCACCGGCGCCCGCGAGGGCGGCAGTGGCACCAGGGCCGCCACCTGCTCCACCGGCGTCCGCTCCCAGTCGGGGTGGGCCGCCAGCCAGCAGTTCCAGGCCCGCTCCAGGCGTTGCCGCTTCGGCCAGCGCAGCGCGGCGGTGCCCGAGCCATCGAGACCCGAGCGCCGGCGCCCCTTCACTTCCACCAGCAGCAGACGCCCCGGCTTGTGGAGCACCAGGTCGAGTTCCCCCCAAGGGCAGCGCCAGTTGCGCTCCAGCAACTGCCAGCCCTGGAGCCGCAACAGCCGCAGCACCCGCTGCTCCGCCCAGGCTCCCTGACGCTGGGCGGGGCTGGGGGGCATGGGGAGGGCTCATCTACTCCAGGGTTCCCCGCGACCGGCACTCCCGCAACCGGCGTGGGTCTCAGTAGTACCGGCGCGGGTTCTGGCTGATGGCCAGCTGCACCTCCAGCAGGAACAACAGCAGGCCGACGATCATGGTGCCCATGGCCGCCACGAACAGGGGCACCACGATGGCCGTCACGTCCAGGGCCGCCACGGCACTCTGGATCGCCTTGGAGAGGCCGGCCACGGAGCGCCCATCGCCCACATCCACGGACAGCAGCAGCGGGACAATCCAGTGCATGCGGCCGGGACCGTTCAGGCCGCTGGGGTGATCTGACTCTGGAGCAGGGCCTCCAACTCCAGATCCGAAAGGGGCGCCGACAGCTGGTAGCCCTGGCCGTGGCGACAACCGAGGCTGAGCAACATCTGCCGCTGGCGGGAGCGTTCCACCCCTTCCACCACCACCATGATCCCGGTGGCGTCGCTGAGCCGGATCACCGCACTGAGCATGGCCTGCTGCAGCTGGTCGTAGTCGATGGCGGAGATGAGGCTCCTGTCGATCTTGACCTCACTGAACGGCAGTTCGGTGAGCCGCTGCAAGCCGGAATAACCGGTGCCGAAATCATCCATGGCCAGCTCGAATCCCTGCCGCCGCAAGTCCCGCAGCTGGTTGACGACGTGGCTCGACATCTCCAGGATGCTGCCTTCGGTGAGCTCCAGGACGATGCGACCGGGGGTCAAGTGGTGACGTTCCAGGGCCATCAGCAGGTCGCTGCTCCAAGTGGGGTCCTGCACCTGGAGGGGCGAGACGTTGACGCAGATCTTGCCCAGCTGCAGCCCGGCCCCATCCCAGCGGTGCAGGGCCTCAAACGCCCGCTCCATCACCCAGCGCCCCAGGGACGAGATCTGGGCCGTGGCCTCGGCCACGTCGATGAAATCGGCGGGGGACTGGCGGCCCAGCACCGGATCATCCCAGCGACAGAGCACCTCGGCGGCGATCACCCGGCCGGATTCCAGCTCGATGATCGGCTGATAGGCCAGCTCCAGCTGCTCCTGCTCGATCGCCAGGGCCAGGGGACGGGCCAGCAGTTCCTGCAGCTGGACGGACCGTTCCACCGGCGAGGCGATGCTGCAACTGGGGAACGGCTGGCGATGGGTTTCCTCCAGCGCCCGCGTGGCGGCCTCCAGCAGCACGGCGAACTCCTTGCCATCGTCCGGGGCGCGGCTGATCCCCACGTTCAGTGAGGGCTCGATGACATGCTCCAGCACCGTGGTGGGTGCCTCCAGGCAGGCGAGCAGCGCGCCGGCCATGTCCCGCACCGTGTCGATGCCCATGGCTCCCGGCAGCAGGGCCAGCAGGCGGTCACCCCCCTGGCGGGAGAAGAAGCCATCGGCCGGAAGGGCCGCTTCCAGCCGGTGGGCGATCTCCTCGATCAGGGCCTCGCAGGCGGCGATGCCCAGCCGGCCACGCACCAGGTCGAGCTGCAGCACCTGCAGGTGCAGCAGCACGGCGCCATCCGCGTAGCGGGCCGTGACCAGGTCATCGAGGTCAGCCAGCGTCACCCGCTGGTTGAGCAGCTCCAGCAGGCACCAGATGCCCTCCGTTGCGCTACTGGCCGGCAGGCGGGTAAGGGATAGGGGAATCACCCCATCGGCCACCGGGGAACCGGCCAGTTCGCTGCTCAGGGTGGCCACGGCACCCCGCAGCAGCGGTGCCACGTCAGCGGCGCAGAGCTCCTGCAGGCCCCGCTGGCGCAACGCTTCCACGTCCAGTCCCGAACGCCGGCAGAACGCCCGATTCGCTGCCAGGATCGTCCCCTGGCCATCCGCCAGGGCCGCCGGCCTGTCGATCCGCTCCAACAGGCCCTCGATCGCTCCGGTCCCTGATCGCTGGACATCCCCTGGCCGGACGTCCCCTGGCTCGACATCCTTGGGTTGAAAGTCCTTGGGTTGGAGGTCCTGGGCCATCCACGGATTCGGAGATCGAACGGGCCGGACAACCGGACCCGTGCCACGCTAGTCGCCCTGTCCCCATCGGCATCGCTCCGCGGGCCACGGAGTGGTGCGGCCCCCTTGCCTAGGCTGAAGTCCTTCGCTCCATCCTCGATGGCGAGCCCGCTCTTCCTGCCGCTCTCCCTGCCCCGGCCCCTGACCCTCCTGCTGTCCCTGTGTCTGGGCGGCCTCCTGCTGCTGGCCGGCCCCCTGCCGGTGGCGGCGGCGATGGATTACGCCAAGCAGGTGCTGATCGGAGCCGATTTCCATGGCGCCGATCTACGCGGCGTCACCTTCAACCTCACCAACCTGCGCGACGCCGATCTCTCCGGGGCCGACCTGCGCGGCGCCAGCCTGTTCGGCGCCAAGCTCCAGGACGCTGATCTGAGCGGCAGCGATCTGCGGGACGCGACCCTGGATTCGGCCGTGTTTGAGGGCACCGACCTGCGCAACGCCCGCCTCGACGACGCCTTCGCCTTCAACACCAAATTCCGCGGGGTGCTCATCGACGGCGCCGACTTCACCAACGTGCCCCTGCGCGGCGATGCCCTCACCAGCCTCTGCGCCGCCGCCAGCGGCACCAATCCCGTCAGCGGTCGGCTCACCCGCGACACACTGAACTGCAGCTGAGCCCGCCCCGATGAGCTTCGATGCCCGCAGCCGCGAACGGCTGGAGGCCCTCGGCCGCCAGCTGCCCAGCAAGCTTCCGGCTCCGCCACCGCCCACCCCGGTGGCTGGCGATGCGACCCCCGGCAGCCGGGCGGTCGACCGTCGCCATCCCGTCGAAACCGAGCAGGACCCCCAGAAGCTGTTCCGCGGCCTGATGGACGTCAGCGCTGACGGCAGCGTGCCGCCCCACCTGCTGGAGCGGCTGCGGCAACTGGAGGCGCCTGCTCCGATGAACCCCACCGCCAGCGGCGGCAGCACCGGCAGCGACCTGAGCGGCAACGGCCAGCGTCCCGCCTCCCCTGGCCGCCGCCGGAGCCAGACCCCCCGGACCGGCAGGAGTTCCCGCCCCTCGGCCGGCGACCCCGACCAGGACCTCTACACCGCCTTCCAGCAACTGCTGCTGGAGGACGACGACTGATCAGTACATTCGTACTAAGCTGAAGGCCGTCGCCCGGGACCGGGATGGGGGTCGACCTCAACGAACAGCTGAACCTCCACCCCGGCCGCACCCTGCTGCTGCGCGTCTGCGGCGACTCGATGCTCGGTGCCGGCATCCGCCACGGCGACCTGCTCGTCGTGGACCGGGAGGCCACGCCCCGATCGGGCCGCATCGTGGTAGCCCTGCTGGAGGGGGGATTCACCCTCAAGCGCCTGGTGCGCCGGGGGGCGCACTGGTGGCTGGAGCCGGCCAACCCCGCCTACCCGCCCCTCGCCCTCGGTGGCCGCGACGACGACCGCCTCTGGGGCGTGGCCGTGCACGTGATCCGTTCGCTGCCGGGGGGGCGATGAGCCAGGCCACCGTGCTGGTCGACGGCAACAACTTCTACGCCTCCTGCGAAGCGGCCCTCGACCCCTCCGTGATCGGCAAGCCCCTGGTGGTGCTCTCCAATAACGACGGTTGCATCGTCTCCCGCAGCGCCGAGGCCCGCGCCATGGGCATTCCCATGGGCGCCCCCTGGTTTCAGGTGCGCCACGACCTGGAGCGCCGCGGCGTGATCGTGCGCAGTTCCAACTACGGCCTCTACGCCGACATGAGCCAGCGGCTGATGGCCAGCCTCGAAGCCTGGGTGGAGGAGCTGGAGGTCTATTCCATCGACGAGGCCTTCGGCCGTCTGCACCGCCCCCCCGGCGACGGCGACCTCACCGTCTGGGGAAAAGACCTGCGCCGGCAGCTGCGCCGCCAGCTGGGCCTGCCGGTGGCGGTGGGCATCGCCCCCACCAAGGTGCTGGCCAAGATCGCCAACCGCATCGCCAAACGCGACCTCTCCCATGGCGGCGTCTTCGATCTGGGCCAGGTCGGGGATCCGGGCCCCTGGCTGGAGGCGATCGCCATCGAGGACGTCTGGGGCATCGGCCGCAAGCTGTCCCGCTGGTGCCGGTTGCGGGGCATCAGCCAGGCCCGGGCCCTGCGCGACATGCCGAGCGGCGAACTGCGGCACCGCTGTGGCGTCGTCGGGGTGCGCCTGCAGCAGGAACTGCGCGGCCACAGCTGCCTGCCCCTGGTGGCCGTGCCGCCGGCGAAGCAGGAAACCTGCGTCAGCCGCAGTTTCAGCGAACCGGTCACCAGCCTCGAGGACCTGCGGCAGGCGATCGCCACCTACCTCAGCCGGGCTTGCGAAAAGCTGCGCCGCCAGGGGCAGCGGGCGAGCAGCGTCACGGTGTTCGTGCGCAGCAGCCCCTTCAACGGCACCCGCTTCTATGCCAATGCCGCCACCGTCGCCCTGCCGCTGCCAAGCAACGACACCGCCGTGCTGCTCGCCGCCGCCCTGCCCCTGGCCGAGCGGCTGTTCCGGCCCCACAAGCCGCTGCAGAAGGCGGGCGTGCTGCTGCAGGATCTGCAGCCGGTGGGGCTGCTGCAGCACCACCTGCTGGCCCCGCTGCCACCGGAACAACAGCAGCGGCGCGAGGCCCTGATGGCCGCCGTCGACGGCCTCAACCGCCGCTACGGCAGCGGCACGGTGCAGTGGGCCGCCTGCGGCCTGCGGCCCCGCTGGACGATGCGCCGCTCGCGCCTGTCGAGGGCCGCCACCACCCGGCTGAGCGATGTCCCGGTGGTGCGGGCCTAGATCGGGCCTTCAGGGGCGCTTCACAGGGGGGGGCTGGCCTGCCCCTGGCGAGGCTGGGTCCTCCCCATCGTCTTGAAGCGATGCAAGCCAGGCCGCATCCACCGGCTGCCGGGAACGTCGGCCCAGGCCTTGACGAAAACGCAGGACGTCCGGCAGATGAAGGACGTGGAGCAGCAGGCTGGAGCCTCCACGCTTGAGCTGACCAATGGCCGCGAAGCAGACAGCCAGGGCGAGGGCCGCCAGGCCATCGGTGATCCAGCCCAGCAATCCCCCCTGCAGGCGCAGCTTGCGCAGCTCTGCCAGGCGGTAGTCGGCGCGCTGAATCTGGGGCTGGAGTTGATCAAGCACCACGGCCCGCACCTGGTCGAGGGGCTTGGTGAACGCGCCCTGGATCTGGGCGGGAGCGCCGGGCAGTTGGCTGATTGCCCGTTTCAGGGCCGCTTCACTCTTGGCGAAGCGGATCTCCTCAGCCACCTGCTTCACCTGGCGCATGGCGCGCAGTTCCACGCTGTTGCCGTCACCGAGCAGCTTCAGCCCCGCATGGGTTTGCAAAGGGATCAGCAACAGAAAGCCGATGGCGGCGAAAAAGGCGAGCCGCCGCATCCACTGCACCTGGTCGGCCAGGCGGGTGGACTGGGAGCGCAAGAGCTGGGCCAGCAGCAGCAGCACCGCCCCCAGCAAGGGAAACAGTGCCGTGGTGCGCAGGGCATTGGCCAGTTTCAACTGCCAGGCGGGCTGCAGCAACGCCACCGGCAGCACCAGCTTGAGCAGGAAGGCGACAAACAGGCCAAACAGCCCGTAGCCGATGTACTGAAGCACCAGAGAAAGCTCGCGACGGGCTTCGCTATCGGAGAAGGACGTTCTCATAGGCAGACGATGAACAAAATCAAGGCGAACGCCACACGGGATAAAGGGGTGAAACGGCAGACAACGTAGAAAAACCCTGAAGGAGCAAGGGTTTCAGCCACGGATGTGGACCGTTCTGATCATCAGCTCCTGCGGCTACATGCCCCTAAGAGTTTGCTGAAAAACCCGGCCACCTCTGCGAGAATGCATCAACTGCCCATTCGTTGATGCGAGGCCAACAGGAGCGCAGCGGCTCCCTGTTCTCCTACGTCTCGATCGAGGAGCGGATCCCGAGCAGCCATCCGCTCAGGCGGATTCGCAAGCTGGCGGATCAGGCGCTTGATCGGCTCAATCCCACTTTCTGCAGGCTGTACGCCTCAGAGGGACGACCATCGGTTCCACCGGAG
>NZ_JAGQCD010000050.1 GCF_024345975.1 Cyanobium sp. Cruz-8D1
AGTCAAAATGCGGCGAAATCGGGCTGTCTGAGCGCTCGAACTGAACCCATCTGACGAAATCACCGAGAAATCAGCTCGGAGATGGGAAAACACGACTGCTTAGACGGTTTTTCCGCAAACTCTTAAGCAAGACACGTTAGACATCGCCCCACCGCGGACAAGATTGATCAAAGGCGCCGTATTGGAGATGCCTCTGGAATCTGTTGGGCGGTTGTAGTAAAAGCTGACCGAATGGTCTGTGGTATCAACCCATAGGTTGTTGCCAAGTGCTTGGATGTCAATGGTGGGGCCGAGGCAATGGAAACCGCCCGAGAATGACGTCGTTACGGGGAAGCTTGCGCTGTATTCGCACCAGTTGAGATACTCAGGATCAGCTCCTGCCGTTGAGCTCTTGATGGCAACGTTGTCCAGAGTGACGGTGCGTAGATTGTTATTTTGACGATACTGGTCGTTCGGCTTTATGCGGAACTTCACATAGTGACTAAAACGGTTGCTGGCCGCGTATGCTGCTGCCGGGAAGGCAATCCTGCAGATGATTGTGGGATTTGAGCCTCCAGGATTAGTGCAGTTGGAGCCACTAGCGGCACCAGAAACAGCGCCGTTTGCTGTTATGGTTGCAAGCCCAACCCAGCCTGTGTTGGTGTTGATGTTGCCATCAGTAGTAACACCACCACCAAAACTATAGTCCAATCTCAGGGCACTATCGCCAGTAAAGCTTCCAACGCCTGTTCGTTCAAAAGTGAACTCAAGTACCGGAGTTTTCAGTGCATAAAGATTTACAGCTCTAGCTATAGATGGCGCATTTACAAAGCCACTCGCCCAATTCGTGTTCAATGTGTTTCGAAAGACGACTTCTCCATTCAGAAATAGCAGTTCACCTGTTGTGAGATTGCTGCTCACGCGATCGTTAAACTGCCAGATGGAAGGCCATCGTGGTGTGGAGTTGGCGGTATAGCCAGACAGGCTGTTGGAAGCGAAGTCATCGCCAATTCCTCCCGTCAAAGGACCGGGCCTGGAGATCACCGCCCAGGTGTGAATCCTGGAGCCCGATCCATCAAAGACAGAGGAACAGGCGTTGCCTGGCAACCATCTGGTGTTGCAATATTCAAGGAACGGTCCAGGCGTGGCCTGGTTGACCGAAGTAGCTCCGTTGGATCGGATCCATAGGTTGACACCGGCAGCATTGACGCCAGTCTGATCACCAGACTCAAGCCTGATCTGGGGATAATCACCGGGACTCGCAGAAGTGACCGTTTGCTTGCTGACAATGTCGGGATGGCCACCAGCCGCCCATACATGGGTGTACTTACTGGCTATGCTGGGCAACCCGGAAGAGAGGAAAAGCGGGACGATCGGAATGCAGGAAGCCGCACGACCTGCAATGGAAGCGGCATTGCCAAGGGCCTGAGAAAGCGGCGAGAGAGAGACCGGGGGACAAATGCCTGGCGTTGTGGTTCCATTGAAAACTGCGTGATAATTGACAAGGGTGTTCCCGCTTGTGTCACCAGGAATGATCTCTGCGGATGTATTGCATGGACTAGGAACGGTTCGACAACCAACTTGGATGTTGCTGACAACTTGCTGGGTGTTGCGATCCCACACATAGCTGGAATCGGCGATGATCCCTAGAATCGCTCCAATATTGACGACTTGGCCTGCCGAGTTCCGTTTGGTGTAGCGATCGTTGGCAGCCTGGGAGAGAAATCGTCCCCCATTGATGCCGGTGATCATGCCAAACTCAATGCCGCAGAAGCGACTGTCGGCACCCAAATCGCCAGCTGCAGAAGTGCCTGAGGTGTTGCCGCCGGAATCATTGCTGCCGAAGGAACCACCACAGCACTTGGGCAGGACCTCAAATTCCTTCGTGATGGTTGACGTGGAGAACGTGCCATCCGGCCGGTAAAGACGGCCTTCCACCGTGACAGCCACATACCCCGTATGCGTGCCCGGCCGCAGAGCCCCGCCGCCATCGGGGTCGTCCAGATTTAGAAGCGTATTGAACGTTGTGCCCGTAGGAATCGTTCCGGCCTGGCTCCGTACCGTTCCATCGGCGTCGAAGGTGCGGTAGACGGCCCGACGATCTGTACTGCCTGAATTCCCAGTGGAATAACGAATTGTGCGCAGGCGAAAGCGTCGATTACCCTGATTGACTTGATCAGCATTCTCAAGATTGCGGAATTGATCATCAGCTAGATTTATCGCCCTAGCAGATGGCATGCCATCATTGTTTGCACCGGGGCGAACATTGCTTGTAGAGACACACGGGCTCCGCAAGTTCATGTTGGTGGTGCTCCATTGGTCGGGAGGCGTACTTCCCGCCACCAACAACTGACGGTTCTCAGGTTGGTTGAATGTGGCGATGATCTGATCGGCGCCGGCTTCCGCCACCTGCTGCGCATCTCGGCTCTCTCCGCTACCAAGCGAAGCCTGGTTGGAACCGTTAACGATCGCCACAAGACCCAATGTGCCGACAAGCAGAGCGAGGATCACCAGGACGCCTGCCACCATGATCGAGCCCACCTGCTGCTCTTTCTTGGAGTGAGCGGTAAACAGTTGAAGAAGAAGCCTTGCGTTGCGAAAGCGGGCTTTAGGGGACATGGCAGAACGGTTTATGTGGCGTGGACTCCAGTGGGTGATTCCACCTTTTCATTTGGATCTCGCGAAACGCTAGCAAAACCAGAAGCTCCTGGTTACTGGATGGGGTGGTCTCCTGCCCCATCGGCCAAGAGCAATCCAGGTCCTCAAGCCAAAAAGACCTAAGCAGGTCAATCGTTTGGAGCAGCCGAGGTGAATTGGCGCTCACGGCGTTGCAGGCCTGGCTTCCGAATCCATCCATTCACGGGCCTAAAATTAGGCTCCGGCAGAGCCCATCAGAGGAGCCTCACTCCGCCACGGAGCCCCGAGCCTTCAGCGTCTGGTCCAGATATTGATCCAGCATGGTGCCCGGCAGCAGCGGACCGTCCGAGAAGACCAGCCCCACCAAGGTGTTGTAGCTCTTGGTTTTGACCCACTGAACGCGAGCGGGCAGGGAAATGCTCTGATTCCTTTCGTAGTCGCTCACGTCGAGAAGCACTTCTTCCTGCGCGACGACCTCAAGCGAGCCGCGCCGGATGACGCAGGCCCCCGTACGGCTGATGTCTCTCGCCGTTACATAGACCGTGCGCCCGGAGGACAGACGGATGCTGGCAGACACCCCCGGGGGCAGGACATGGCGCAGTGCCGTACGCAACTCCTCCAGCGGCCCTTCCCCCTCGGTCTGTTCTGGTGACATCCAGACAGTCTTCAATTGCGATGGGGGCATGTTATGTCCCAGTCCCCGCGGTGCCATGGCTCTGGGCCCCTGGCACGCTGCCGGGGCGGTTCCCGCAGAATGAAGCCACCAGAGCAGGGAGATGGAATGGGTGTACTGACGGCGTTGGCGATCCTGGCGGGCCTGATCGTGGTGCACGAGGCCGGCCACTTCTTTGCCGCCACCTGGCAGGGCATCCGGGTCAGCGGCTTCTCGATCGGCTTCGGGCCCGCCCTGATCGAGCGGCGGCGCCGCGGGGTGCTGTTCGCCCTGCGGGCCATCCCCCTGGGGGGCTTCGTGGCCTTCCCCGACGACGAGGAGGACAGCAGCAGCATTGCCGCTGACGATCCCGACCTGATGCGCAACCGGCCCCTGGCCCAGCGGGCCCTGGTGATCGCCGCCGGCGTGATCGCCAACCTGCTGCTGGCCTGGAGCGTGCTGCTGGCCCAGGGGCTGGTGCTGGGCATCCCCTCCGGCTTCAGCGCCACCCCCGGCGTGGTGGTGGCCGCCGTGCAGCCCGGCCAAGCGGCCGCCGGCTCCGGCCTCCAGCCCGGCGACCGCATCGTGGCGGTGGATGGCACCCCCCTGGCCGGCGGCCAGGAGGCCGTGATGGCCCTGGTGGGCCGCATCAAGGACGCCCCCGGCCTGACCTTGAGCCTGCAGGCCGATCGCAACGGCACCACGCTGACCCTGCCCCTCACCCCCACCGACAGCGGCGGCATCGGCCGCATCGGCGCCCAGCTGCAGCCCAACGGCAGCGAAACCTTCCGGCCCGCCACCAGCCCGCTGGAGCCGATCCTGCAGGCCAACCACGACTTCCTAACGCTGACGCGCCGCACCGTGGAAGGCTTCGGCACCTTGATCACCCACTTCGGTGAAACCGCCCCCCAGGTGTCGGGCCCGGTGAAGATCGTCGAGATGGGGGCCTCCCTGGCCAGCCAGGGGGGCAGCAGCCTGTTCCTGTTCACCGCCCTGATCTCGATCAACCTGGCGGTGCTCAATGCCCTGCCCCTGCCCCTGCTCGATGGCGGCCAGTTCGCCCTGCTGCTGCTGGAGGGGGTACGTGGCCGCCCCCTGGCCGACCGCTACCAAATGGCCTTCATGCAGTCGGGCTTTGTGTTCCTGGTGGGCCTCTCCCTGGTCCTGATCGTCAAGGACACCAGCCAGCTGCCGGCGATCCAGCAGCTGCTCAGCCGCTGAGGTGTCCCGCTTTCCCAGCCCCCGCAAGCGGGCGCCGCTGATCCTCGCGCGGCTTGGCGCCCTCTATCCCCACGCCACCTGCTCCCTCGATTGGCGCACCCCCTACGAGCTGCTCGTGGCCACCATGCTCTCGGCCCAGTGCACCGACGCGCGGGTCAACAAGGTGACCCCGGCCCTGTTCGAGCGCTTCCCCGATGCCGCCGCCGCCGCCGCCGTCGAGAGCGAGGCAGTGGAGCCCTATGTGCAATCCACCGGCTTCTACCGCAACAAGGCCAAACACATCGTGGCCGCCTCCCGGCTGCTGATGGAACACCACGGCGGCACCGTGCCCGCCTCGATGCAGGAGCTGCTGCCCCTGCCGGGGGTGGCGCGCAAGACCGCCAACGTGGTGCTGGCCCACGCGTTCGGTATCAATGCCGGCGTCACCGTCGACACCCACGTCAAGCGGCTGGCCCACCGGCTCGGGCTCACCCGCCACACCGACCCGAAGCGGATCGAGCCTGATCTGATGAAGCTGCTGCCCAGGCCCGAGTGGGAAAACCTCTCGATCCGGCTGATCTTCCACGGCCGGGCCGTCTGCGTGGCCCGCAAGCCCCGCTGCCAGGGCTGCGGCCTAGCCGACCTCTGCCCCAGCCATCCGGGGACCTGACCCCTGGCAGGTCAGCCCAACAGGTAGGGTGACAGGCTGAAGTTTCTCCCTCCTCCGGCCGCATGGCGAAGAAGTCGATGATCGCGCGTGACGTCAAGCGCCGCAAGATCGTGGAGCGTTTCGCGACGCGCCGTGCCGCCCTCAAGGAGGCCTTCGATGCGGCCGGCGATCCGATGGAGCGCCTGGAGATCCACCGCAAGCTGCAGTCGCTGCCCCGCAACAGCGCCCCCAACCGCATCCGCAACCGCTGCTGGGCCACCGGCAAGCCCCGCGGCTTCTACCGCGATTTCGGACTCTGCCGCAACCAGCTGCGCGAGCGGGCCCACAAAGGCGAGCTCCCCGGCGTGGTCAAGTCCAGCTGGTGATCGCCGGGGCGCAAGCTCCTTGCCGCAACGGCTCTCAGCCGCAGCAGGCGCCCCTGGAGGGCGCCTTCTTCATGGCCGGGCGGGGGTGGATGCGAGAATGGTGCGTGACAACAAAACGGACATAACGCCCAGTGCAAGGACACACTCAGTCGATCTCCTTCGATGGTCGGGAGATCCGGCTGACCAGCGGCCGATTTGCGCCCCAGGCTGGGGGCTCAGTAATGGTGGAATGCGGCGATACGTCGATCCTGGTCACCGCCACCCGCTCGAAAGGCCGCGAAGGCATCGATTTCCTGCCCCTGATCTGCGATTACGAAGAGCGTCTCTACGCCGCCGGCCGCATCCCCGGCAGTTTCTTCCGTCGTGAGGCCCGCCCCCCCGAGCGAGCCATCCTCACCTGTCGCCTGATCGACCGGCCCATGCGGCCCCTGTTCCCGGGCTGGCTGCGCGACGACCTGCAGATCGTCGCCACCTGCATGTCCCTCGATGAGCGGGTCCCGCCCGATGTGCTCGCCGTCACCGGGGCCTCGATGGCCACCCTGCTGGCGAAGATCCCCTTCATGGGCCCGATGGCCGCCGTGCGCGTCGGCCTGCTCGGTGACGACTTCGTGCTCAACCCCAGCTTCCGCGAGATCGAGCGCAGCGAGCTGGATCTGGTCGTCGCCGGCTCGCCTGCCGGCGTGGTGATGGTGGAAGCGGGCGCCAACCAGCTGCCCGAACAGGATGTGATCGAGGCCATCGATTTCGGCTACGAAGCCGTGGGCGAACTGCTGCGGGCCCAGCTCGAGCTGCTCAAGGAACTCGGCATCGAGCAGGTGCTCCCCGAAGAGCGCAGCGAAGATGCCGCCCTGCCCTCGTACCTGGAGCAGGAATGCGCCGGTGGCATCGGTGAGGTGCTCAAGCAGTTCAGCCAGACCAAGGGTGAGCGCGACGAGAAGCTCGACGCCATCAAGGCCGAAGTCAGCCACAAGATCGCTGCCCTCAAGGATGACGATCCGATCCGGGTGGCGGTGAGCAGCAACAGCAAGGTCCTGGGCAACACCTACAAGGGCCTCACCAAGAAGCTGATGCGGCAGCAGATCATCACCGAAGGCAAGCGGGTGGATGGCCGCAGCCTCGACGAGGTGCGTCCGATTCAGGCGGCCGTGGGTGTGCTGCCCAAGCGCGTGCATGGTTCGGGCCTGTTCCAGCGTGGGCTCACCCAGGTGCTCTCCTGCGCCACCCTCGGCACCCCGAGCGATGCCCAGGAGATGGACGATCTCAACCCCATCAGCGAGAAGACCTACCTGCACCACTACAACTTCCCCCCCTACTCGGTGGCGGAGACGCGCCCGATGCGCTCCCCCGGTCGCCGCGAGATCGGCCATGGCGCCCTGGCTGAGCGGGCCCTGATCCCCGTGCTGCCCTCCAAGGAGAGCTTCCCCTACGTCCTGCGGGTGGTGTCGGAGTGCCTCAGCTCCAACGGCTCCACCTCGATGGGTTCGGTGTGCGGCAGCACCCTGGCCCTGATGGATGCCGGCGTCCCCCTGGCCGCCCCCGTGAGCGGCGCCGCCATGGGCCTGATCAAGGAGGGCGACGAGGTGCGGATCCTCACCGACATCCAGGGCATCGAGGACTTCCTCGGTGACATGGACTTCAAGGTGGCCGGCACCGAGAAGGGCATCACCGCCCTGCAGATGGACATGAAGATCTCCGGCCTGGCGGTGAAGACCATCGCCGAAGCGATCAACCAGGCCCGCCCGGCCCGGCTGCACATCCTCGGCAAGATGCTCGAGGCGATCGACAAGCCCCGCGACACCCTCTCCCCCCATGCCCCGCGCCTGCTCAGCTTCCGCATCGATCCGGAACTGATCGGCACGGTGATCGGCCCCGGCGGCCGCACCATCAAGGGCATCACCGAGCGCACCAACACCAAGATCGACATCGAGGACGGCGGCATCGTCACGATCGCCAGCCATGACGGCGCCGCCGCCGAGGAGGCCCAGCGCATCATCGAGGGCCTCACCCGTCGCGTCAGCGAAGGCGAGGTGTTCAACGGCACCGTCACCCGGGTGATCCCGATCGGTGCCTTCGTGGAGATCCTGCCCGGCAAGGAGGGGATGATCCACATCTCCCAGCTGTCCGAGTCACGGGTCGAGAAGGTCGAAGACGTGGTCAACGTCGGCGACCAGGTGACGGTGCGGGTGCGCGAGATCGACAACCGCGGCCGCATCAACCTGACCCTGCGGGGCGTGGAGCAGCAGGAGCCGGCGCCAGTCTGAGGCCCCGGGGGCCTGGCCCGGCGGT
This sequence comes from Cyanobium sp. Cruz-8D1, assembly GCF_024345975.1. Taxonomy (GTDB): domain Bacteria; phylum Cyanobacteriota; class Cyanobacteriia; order PCC-6307; family Cyanobiaceae; genus Cyanobium. The sequence goes on from NZ_JAGQCD010000050.1 coordinate 7,790, forward strand.
CAGGCCCTCACACCGCGAAGCCCGGATCGATGGTCGCCATCGCTCTAGCGGCACGGCGGCAGATCTCGGCCTGGGCCGGGCCGTTGCTGGCGATCAGGCAGCCAGCCTGGCGCACATCACCGGTGTTGTAGAGCAGTGGCCGGCCATCGGCATGGTCGAAGCCGCCGCCGGCGGCGCGCAGCACCGCTTCCGGGGCGGCCATGTCCCAGTCCTTGGGAGCACTGCGGCCCGAGAGCGAGATGTAGAGGTCGGCCTCCCCCCGCAGGATCGTCGCCACCTTGCCGCCGACGCTGCCGATCGCCAGGCTGCGGGCGGGTCCCAGGTCGGCCAGCAACTGCTCCAGCCGCCCGTCGCGGTGGTTGCGGCTGGCCACCAGCACCAGATCGTCCTTACGGCCGCTCAGGGCAGGCGCAAAGCGCTCGCCGGCCCGGTTCTCCCGCCAGGCCTCTCCTGCCCCGTTGCCGGCCCCACCGGCGCCCAGCAGCCCGAACCAGAGCTCCTCCGGCTCCGGCAGCAGCACCACCCCCAGCACCGGCCGCTGGCCGTGCACCAGGGCCAGATGGACGGCGTACTCACCGGTGCCCTGCAGGAAGTCCTTGGTGCCATCGAGGGGATCGAGGATCCACAGCCACTCGGCGTCCAGTGGCTGGCCCGGCACCAGCACCTCGGCGGCGGTCTCCTCGCTCAGCAGGGTCCAGCCGGCGGCCGGGAAAGCCTCCGCCAGGCCATCCAGCAACCAGCGGTTCACCGCCAGATCCGCCGCCGACACCGGCCCCTCGCCGCCATGGTCGACGCTCATCGCCGGCGGGAAGCCGTAGGGGGGCTGCTCACCGCGGGCGTAGGCCCGCAGGATGTCGGCGGCGCCCCAGGCCAGTCGGCGCAGCTCCGTCAGCAGCGGTTCACAGCCGATGCCGTCGGGCAGGGCGAAGGGAGACGGCATCATGGGAGCGAGAAAAAGGCATTGTGCAGGAACCGGTGCAGGAGCACGAACCCGCCGCCGGAGTTCTCTATCTGGTGGGCACCCCCATCGGCAACCTCGACGACCTTTCCCCAAGGGCCCGGCGGGTGCTGGCCGGCGCCAGCCGGGTCGCCTGCGAGGACACCCGCCGCAGCGGCCTGCTGCTGCATCACCTCGGCCTGCGGGTGCCCCTGCTCAGCTTCCACCAGCACAACCAGACGGCCCGCATCCCCCAGCTGCTGGCGGCCCTGGAGGCGGGCGAAGCGATCGCCCTGATCAGCGATGCCGGCCTGCCCGGCGTGTCGGATCCCGGCCAGGAGCTGGCGGCCGCCGTCCGCGCCGCCGGCCGCCAGGTGATCTGCATCCCCGGCCCCAGCGCCGTCACCACCGCCCTGGTGAGCAGCGGCCTGCCGTCGGGCCGCTTCTGCTTCGAGGGGTTCCTGCCGCCGAAGGGCGGGCCCCGGCGCCAACGGCTGGAGGCCCTGGCCGGCGAGGAGCGCACAATGGTCCTGTTCGAAGCCCCCCACCGGCTGCTGGCCCTGCTCGAAGACCTGCTGGCCGTGCTGGGGGACCGGCCCCTGCAGGTGGCCCGGGAACTCACCAAGCGCCACGAAGAACAGGTGGGCCCCAGCGTGGCGGCGGCCCTGGAGCACTTCCAACGCACCCCGCCCCAGGGGGAATGCACCCTGGTGCTGGGCGGTGCCCCGCCGGCGGCCGCACCCGTCTGGGACGAAACCGCCCTGCGCCACGCCCTCGAGGCGCTGGTGCGGGGGGGCCTCAGCAACCGGGAGGCCGCCCGCAGCCTGGCGCTCAGCAGCGGCCACAGCCGCCGGGCCCTCTACGCCCTGCTGCACCAGGAGCCGGCCCCGCCGCTCTGAAGCCAGGGCAGACTGGGGTCCACCCCGCTGCTGCCGCGATGCTTCTGCGCCTGCGCCTCCTGTGCGGCAGCCTGCTGGGCGGCACCCTGCTGCTGGCCCTGCTCTGCCTGGGGGCCCAGAACCTGGAGGATCGGCCGCAGCTGCGCCTCGGCCTCACCCGCACCGCCCCGTTGCCGACTGGCTTCATCGTGGGCGTCGCCCTGGTGCTGGGGGTGATCAGCGGCGGCGCCAGCGCGGCCCTGCTGCTGCCCGGAACCACCCCCGCCGACGAGGGCTGAGGCCTCAGCTGCCCGGCAGGGCGTAGAGGGCTCCCTCAATCACCACCCGGCTGATGCCCTGGGCCAGCAGGTAGGGGGCCGTGAGCTCGAACACCTTGAGGTCGGGCACCTTGATCACCCGCTGGGTGCGGCCGCACTGGCGCTTGGCCTGGCGGGGATTGAGGAACACCACCAGCGCCTGGCGCTCCAGTTCGGCGGCGGGTAGCCGTCCCAGCTCGGGAAACTCGCTCAGGGGCCGGGCCTGCAGTTCCACCGTCTTGTCCACCAGCATGTAGGCACTGGTGGGCAGCGCGGCGGCCACCAGGGGCTGGAGCTGGCCCTCGCCACCGGCCGCTGCACCGTCGTCGAGACGGACCACAGGGATCACCTGGAACGGGTTGAACTCCCCGTCAGCGCCGTCCTCGCTGTCGTCGTCGTCACTGGTCAGCAGGTCGTCGTCATCGCCGCCGAAGTCGTCGGCATCCTCAATGGCGAGCACCGCGGGTCCGTCCTCCGCCACCGTCTCGGCCCTCACCGGCGCCGCCACGCTCAGGCGACGGGGGGGATCGGGCAACACCTTGCGGGCAGGCGCGGGCGCGGGAGGCGCGGGCTCAAGCTCGGGCTCGGGCTCCTCGGGGGTGAAGGCCTCGGTGGGTTCAGGGGTGGGTTCCGGTTCCGGGCTGGATTCGTCGGTGCTGCTGATCGCCAGGGCCGTCTGCAGGGCTTCCGGGGGGGCGGCCCCATCCAGCGGCGGCCGGCTGCGGCGGCGGGAGCGCTCGGACTTGACGCGCTCGTAGGCCTCGTCCCCCAGCTCCAGGCGCACCACCCGGATGACCGTGTTGGGGCTGCAGCCGTAGGTGACCGCCAGTTCCTGGCTGCTGGAACCTTCCCGGAAGCGCCCAACCAGCTCGGTTTTCTGGCTGTCGCTGAGCCGGGTGGCGGCCATGGAACGGTTCAAGCGCGGTCGTCCACTGTACGGGTGGCTACCGGAGTGGACTGGCCCCCGAACGCTGCCACAATGCGCTGCGTGCTCCCTTAGCTCAGCTGGATAGAGCAGCTGCCTTCTAAGCAGCCGGTCGATGGTTCGAACCCATCAGGGGGCGTTTCAGTCAGGGCCTTGAATTTGGTCCAAATCCTAGTCAAGGCAGCGGCTTTCAGGCTGAAAGTCGCTGCCTTCTCCTGCCCACCCGTGCCAAGCTCTGAGGTCAAACTGCTCACACTTCTGCTCACACCTGTGAGCAGTTCCGCCCCCTCCCGCGCATGGCCCGCTCGGCGCCCGCCAGAAAGCCCGATCCCGTGAGCGCCCTGCTGGCCCTGAGGATGCAGGCGCGGGGGTTCTCGAGAGGGTGGTCTGTCAGTCCCTACAGAGGGAGGGCCAGGCTCCGGGTCACGGCTGGGGCTGGCGATGGAAAGCAGCGCCAGGTGCTGTTGGGCTGGCCCTGGTCAGCGGCCCATGCCGAAGACATTGCAGCGGCGGCTGTCGCAGCAAGAGAAGCCTTCGTGGCGGGAACGCCCCTCGACCAGGCCCTGCAGCTGCACTTGGGCAGCCAGGACACAGAGAAGGACACGATCAATGCAAACTGCCCCGCCGAGACCGAACCGTCGCTGGATTCAGATCCTGATGGTCCGATCAACTGGCCTGCACTGATCGAGAGCTACCGCGAACGCAAGATCAGCAGTGGAGAACTGAAGAGCAGCTCGTGGGTCAAGGTCTGGCAGCCACGGATGCGCGAAGTGTTTGCCGTGATGCAGAGACAGCCGGCGCCAAGCCAGTCGCGCCAGCTGCTGGATGCAGTGATCAGTCGCTGGTCCCAGCAGCCTGGAGCCAGAGGGCGGCAGATGCAGGTTCAGCAGACCGCGGCGCTGCTCCGCTGGTCCGTTGATGGGGAACGGTTAGCGGACTGTTGGGCACCACCGCTGGATCTGAGTCCCTATGTCGGGAGAAAGAGAGCCGAGATCAACCGCACAACCCCAATCGAGGTGCAGCACATCCTCGAGATGGTCGACGACATTCCTGATCCCCGGTGGCGGCTGGGGTTCCAATTGGTGGCTGCCTTTGGCCTGCGTCCTGAGCAGGGCTGATTCAAAGTGTGTCACAAGCGCGCTGGCCTGAGCTGCCAGCGTTGGGTTCGCTGAGCGGGCTTGCTCCTTCTCTGTGCGCGAAACCTGCTCTGCTGCAACCGATCTCGATCTGATCAGCTTCCTCAAGGCGATCCCCGACACGCGGATGCGGCGTGGGATACGTATCCCCGCCTGGTATCTGCTGCTGGTGGCCGTGCTGGGCATCTTGAGCGGCTGCGAAAGCTTGAGGGATCTGGAGCGGTACTCCTTCGGAGAAGGCTTCGCCTTCGCACGGCGCCACCATGCGGTATTAGGTGAGCAGCTGGGGCTCAAATTGCGGCGGCCGCCGTCGGATTCAGCGTTTCGGTACTTCTTCCTGCAGGTGGACGTGGTGGCCCTCTGCGCTGCTATCCGTGATTGGACGATTGCCCAGATCCCTGGTGGTGCAGCGGGTCTCGACCAGCTGGTGTGTGACGGTAAGACCCTGCGGGGTTCGATCGAGCACACACCTGGAGGTGGCTCGGCATTCATTGCCCAGGTGACGCTCTACTCAGCCGCTCTGGGCGTGGCGTACTGCTTCGCAGAAGCCTGAGGGTTACAGCCAGGCCTGCTACGCCACCGGCGAAAACCATGAGCGGGCTGTGCTCAAAGCGCTCCTCGGTGAGCTGGAACTTGAGGGCGTGTTGATCCAGGCGGATGCGCTTCATACGCAGCGCCCTTTTTTCAACTCCTCCAGGAGCAGGGGGCCGACTTCCTGCTGACGGTGTAGGCGAAGCCTTCCGCGAAGCGGTGAGCCAACCAGAAGACGCTGTACCGCCAGATCCGCAGCCAGTTCCAGGGAAAGCGCAAAATCCCTTTCGTGGCAACCGATCACGAGGTCAGCCATGGCCGCGACATCACCTGGACGCTGCGGGCGAAAGAGGCTCCGGGGCACATCCAGGAGGCCTGGAGCGGCACCAGCTGGATCGTGGATGTGACCGCCGAGGGCACCCGTGATGGCAAGCCATTTCACGCCACCCACCACTTTCTCACCAGCTTGCGCACCACGCCAGAAGCTCTGCTGCGACAGGTGCGGGACCGTTGGAGCATTGAGAGCTGGCACTGGATCCGGGACACACAGCTGCATGAGGACGCCCACCGTTACCGGGGCAATGGCGCTGGCGCGATGGCGAGCCTGCGAACGGCAGCCCTCAACCTGCTGCGCCTCGCCGGATTTCAGTCGATCCGAGCCGGACTACAGGCGGTGATGCATGACATCACGACGCTGCTGGAGATGGCGATGCGCCAGGCAGAACCGAACCCATGCTGAAACTTTGAATCAGCCCTGGGCATCAGGGGGGATGACTTCAGAGAACGAGGTCGTCAGCGATGGACATAGGGCGGGGCGTTCAAGCTGCTGCACATGGGTGGATTGTGCCCGTACTGGGCGGCGAGCAGTGGGGCGGCCATCACTCCGCCACCTCCGGATCCAGCTCCAGCCCCGGGTATAGGAAGGCGCGGCTGAGGCGCTGGCAGTCGCCGTGGCTCACCGAGGCTTCGCGCAGGGTGGCCTCCCAGCTGGTCGCCACGGTGGTGAAGATCCGCGTGAGGATCGCTTCGGCTTCTGCCGGCTGCAGCAGAAACCGGCCCGCCGCGGCCAGGATCGCCCGGCGGTTGGCCCAGCGGCTGGGGCTGCGGTCCACCAGGCCACAGGCCATCGCCAGGTCGCGTCGGGTCTCGGCCTGCACGGGTGCAGGGGTGAGGTCGTAGGCAGGGCTGAGCTGCCAGCTGCGGGATCGGGCCAGCAGCGCATGGTTGCGGGGATGGTCGTCCATATTCGAGACCGCGGCGTTGAAGCAGATCCGGCTGAACAGCTCCCGCAGATCCACCGCCGGTTGAACGCTGACGCGGCGGAGCTCGTCGGCCAGCAGCAGATAGGACCACTTGCCGCGATCGGTGGCGCTGTCTTCGGCCTGCAGCAGGGTGAGGGCACTCACCATGCGATGGCGCCTGTATCCGCCTTCGCTCCAGTCGCGATCGAAACGCTTCACCAGCAACACATCCACATCGCCCACCCGGGTTAGACGACTGTCGGCCACCTGCAGTCCGCAGCGGCGAGCCAGCAGCAGCAGACCGTGCTCCACCCGCGGCTGGTTCCAGGTATCCGAAGGCGCTGGGAACTTGGCCAGCCAGAGGGCCTGATCGGCCTCCACGGTGGTCTTGGGGCGGGCGCCGCCCATCGAGGTGCCGGCCTGGCCAAGCAGCCCCTCCACCTGCTCCAGGGCCGAGCCTGCCCGTTGGGGTTCCTCGCTGAGAATCGCATCGGCCGCCTGCTTGATGCGTTCCAGATCGAGGGTGCGGTGGAAGCGACGCTGCGGCGCCGGTGGTTCAACGCCGCGGCCAAAGCCCACCGCACCGCAGCGGTCATCTGGCCCGAGCAGCAGCAGATCGAAATCGCTGGGCTCCCCCAGGCCGCCATGGCGAGCGATCACCCGGCGACCCCAGTGATCCGGCAGGGCATCGCGCAGCGCCCCGAAGAAGCCCCCCAGACGGGCCGTCTCGAAGGGGCCCTGGCGCAGCTTCAGCTGGACGGGATCCAGCTCCACGGCCTCCGCGCGCTCCCGGTAGCGGCGGCCATAGACGAACGTGCCCACCAGTTGGCCCTGCCGATCGCGGCTCTGCGAAAACCGGCCGGCGGTGACGAACTCCGTGCTGCCCGGCAGGACCACATAGACGTAGCACTCGAGATCCGATGGCATGGCTGGAGAGCGCCGCGGGTAGGCGTGGTGGATCAGAAGTCGTCGTCGAAGCGATGGCGGCGGGGGGCCTGACCCGGCTGGCGAGCCGCCTCCAGGGCCTTGCCCTCCTCATCCCGGTCGGGATCTGCCACCACCTGTAGCTGATCGAGCAGCCCCAGGACCCAAAGGGCACCGAGGTAGGCGGCCATCGAGGTGCCGGGCTTGCCGCGCTCCACATCGGCCACGGTGAAGCGACTCACGCCCATCCGTTCGGCCACGTCCTCCAGCCGCCAGCGACGCCGCAGCCGGGCGGTGCGGATGTTGCGGCCCAGCCGCTGCAGGGCCTGCTCCAGGGCCGCCGGGGGGTGCTGAACGATGGGACTGAGCTGGGCCAAGCAGGCAAACGACAGGCAAGGATGAATGATGACATCTTAAAAGACTCATGGGTTGCCTGATGGCACCATGGCCTGCCACGGCAGTTGATGCCCAGGGCCATGTCCGGGGAGCGCTGGCGATCGCACCTGGCCTCACCGTTCAGAGCGGCCCGATCGGCCAGGCTGGGGAGTCGTTCCGTGGCTCCCTGCCGGTGCCCCGTTCCTCCGCCCTGAATACCCAGACCTTGATCGCCCTGGGACCCGAGTGCCTGGTGGAGCTGCTGCTGGAGCTGGCCGGAAGTGACCCAGCGATCAAGCGCCGCATCCGCCTGGCTGTGGCCAACGCCACCAGTCCCTACGACGCCGCTGCCCAGGTGCGCCAGCGCCTGGCCACCATCGCCCGCTCGCGGAGCTTTCTGGAGCGGGAGCAGCGCCGGGCGGTGCTCAAGGAGCTCACCCTGCAGCTGGAGGCGATCACCGGCCCGATCGCCCAGGCCGAACCCGCGGCCGCCCGGGAGCTGCTGTGGCAGTTCCTAGAGCTGGGCAACAACGTGCTGGGCCGCTGCGATGACAGCAGCGGGCTGTTTGGTGATCTGTTCCGCCAGGCGATGGGCCAGCTGGCCCGGCTCACCGAGGCGGCACCGCTTGACCCAGCCACGTTGGCGGAGCAGGTGTTCGAGGCCTTCTGCGACAACGGCTATGGGGTCTTCGACGGGGTGATCGCGCAGTTGAAGCCGGCGCTCGGGCCGGAGGGACTGGCGTTGCTCAAGACCCGGTTCGAGCAGCTGGCCGAGCAGCCGGTTCCCGTGCCGCCGCGGCAGGAGTGGCAGCAGGTGGGCTGGGGCTCCGGCGGACCCACCTACGCCCATGAGCGAGAGGAAAGCTCGCGCCAGTGGACCGTGAAGCTGGGCCTTCAGGACGTGGCCACGGCGATGGGCGATATCGATGCCTACATCGCCCAGTACACGCCCGAGCAGCAGCGCTTCCCCCGCATCGCCACCGGCATCGCCCGGCGGCTGCTGGCAGTTGGGCGGCCGGAAGACGCGCTTGCTTACCTCACCCGAGCCACTCCCGACCGCAGCCGCTGGCCGGAGATGGAATGGGAGGAGACCCATATCGAAACCCTTGAAGCCCTGGCCCGGCCGGACGAGGCCCAAGCCGCCCGTTGGAGCTTGTTTACGCGCTGCCTTCGCTCAGATGTGTTGCGGGATTACCTCGATCGCCTACCGGCCTTTGAGGATGGGCCGGCGGAGCAACGGGCGATCGAGCAGGCCCTGGCCCATCCTTCGGTGGATCAGGCGCTGAGCTTCCTGATCCATTGGCCTTCCTGCCTCGGCCGGGCCTCAGAGCTCGTGGTGAAACGCCGCAGCCAGCTGGATGGAGACCAGTACATCCTTCTGGGGGCCACCGCCGAGAAGCTGAGCCAGGCGCATCCCCTGGCCGCCACCATCGCCCTGCGATCGATGGTGGACTTCACCTTGGCCAACGCTCGCTCCAGCCGCTACGGCCATGCCGCCCATCATCTGCAGAGCTGCGAGCAGCTCAGCCAGCGCATCGCCGACTGGGGGGAGATCCCCAGCCACGACGCGTACCTCGCCGGGATCCGTCAGAACCATGCCCGCAAGAGCGGCTTCTGGAAGCGCATGCAGGAGCTGGGGATGGCTAAGGGAAGCTGATGCAGGACGAAGGCAAAAACAGATGGATGCCGCCGCTTGGGGTTTGCTGTTCTATTGCGGGAGACTGCGCGGGCGCTCAGAACAGGGAACCGGAACGCTGGAGAATGCAGGCCGGGCCGACGGGTGCTGTAGCGACTGCCACTCGGGCAGAGGAGACCTCTGTAGGGATAGGGGTGGGAACAGGCATGGCAGTGCGAGGGGAATGGATCGGCAGGCGCCCATGGACGCGGAAGGCTTCAGGGGCAGGCGGATGCAGCGGGCACGGTCCAGAGACCGGCGGATTGGCTGACTTCCACAACGGCGAACGGCACCGGAGAACGGGAGGCCATGCGGCGGGCCTGCTGCACCAGCGAGGCGGTGCCGGAGCCGCCGGGGAAGGCCAGCACCAGCACCGAGGTGGAGACCATCGGCGAGGTGTGGGCCAGGGCCTCTGTAACTGCCAGCTCAAGCAGCTCCCGATTGCGGATCGGCCCGGCCGCCCGGCCATGGCGCTCCCATGCGGCAGGCAGCAGGGCTGATTCAAAGTTTCAGCATGGGTTCGGTTCTGGCTGGCGCATCGCCATCTCCAGCAGCGTCGTGATGTCATGCATCACCGCCTGTAGTCCGGCTCGGATCGACTGAAATCCGGCGAGGCG
>NZ_JAGQCD010000051.1 GCF_024345975.1 Cyanobium sp. Cruz-8D1
GTCACTCTCAGAAATGCCGGCAGGTGGTGGATGCATCTCGGGCAGTCTCTGCCTGAGATCCAAGCTGTTTTCAGAGGTCTGTCAAGAGCGGAACTGCCCCGGAGCTTTCTCCCCCCTGAACAGTTACGAGCATCTAAGTTAAGCCCGACGTTACATCCAAGCTCTAGCACAGAGTCAATATTATTTAGGTTAGCAAGAATATTACTAAAAAGAACAACGTTTGAGCTTGTAATTTCTTTGCTATTATTGCGGTCAATATAAGCGCTTCCAAATTCCCCGGCCCAGAATTCTTCCTGCGATGTTGCGAAGTTGTTCATTGTCGCTAAAAGTTATTAGATTGGTGGCAAGGCAGAGCTACCCTACACAGTGCAGTTTTGATGATACTGACCACATGTTTAGATTTTAATGGCAATTCCAATGCTACGCACTGCCGAAGATCGCTTAATTGCAATTCTTAACTTATTATCCAAGGCTATTCATTTAAAGTTGCGTGCGGGCCCTCCTGCTCATAGGGGCTGGAAGACCGGATCAACATGCTCCTTGATCAACGAGCGGAGTTGACCCACACTAAGAAACTCTGGATTGGCGCCAGAGTTGTAGGCAAAGCCTTTGGGAACCGGGATCATGGTGATACTGGCTTCCTGGTAGCGCTTTTGCACCCTGCCATCGCTAGGCAGGATCGCGTAGTAGGCGCCCAAATCGATAGTGGTGAAGCTGTCGGAGGCAGTGATCATTTCCTCGTGAATTTTTTCGCCGGGGCGAATGCCGGTGATCGGCTTCTCACAGCTCGGACCGATCGCCTCGGCCACATCGGTAATCCGGTAGCTGGGGATCTTGGGTACAAATAGTTCGCCGCCAAGGGCCTGTTCAAGCGCCCAGAGCACCATCGCCACACCCTCACTCAGCGAGATATTGAAGCGCGTCATCGTCGGATCGGTGATCGGCAGTACGCCGGATTTGGCCTTCTCCAGAAAGAAGGGAATCACCGAGCCCCGTGAACCCATCACATTGCCGTAGCGCACCACCGAAAAACGCAGATCACGGGTGCCCTTGATGTTGTTGGCAGCGATGAACAACTTGTCTGAACAGAGCTTTGTGGCGCCATAGAGATTTATCGGGGCGGCCGCTTTGTCTGTACTCAGAGCCACCACCCGCCTTACGTCGGTGTCGAGGCAGGCCTGCACCACATTTTCGGCGCCGAGCACGTTGGTGTTGATGAACTCAATTGGGTTGTATTCAGCCGCTGGTACCTGTTTCAAGGCTGCCGCATGCACCACGGTGTCGATGCCTTCGAGAGCACGCTTTAGGCGATCGCGGTTGCGCACATCACCAAGAAACAAACGCAACTGGGGGTATTGCTTCTCCGGATACATCTGCTGCAGCTCCCATTGCTTGAGCTCATCGCGGCTGTACACCACCAGCCGCTTGATTTCTGGGAAGCGCCTGAGCGTTTCGGAGATGAACGCCTTGCCGAAGCTGCCGGTGCCGCCGGTGATCAGGATGCGGGAGCTGGAATCGAATGGCATCAGGAATCAAGAAGGAGAAGTATGAAAGGGGAAACTGGCGCAGATTGCGCCCATAGCCAGCGCGAGGATCAGCGTGCTTGCCCCGCCCTTGAATCAAGCCTCCCCCTTCACGCACTGCAGCTTCCAGCACAGGTGGGTGCCGGCCCACCATTGGTTCACCAGCAGAAACTCACCGCGAAAGCCATATTGGTGGCCTAGATCCAGGCCCCAGGGGTCTACGGCGCTGCCATCGAGCCCCTGGCGGCGGGCGAAGTAGCTCACCGTGCCTTCGGTGATCACATTCACATGGGTGGGATCCACAAAGGCCGCCATCGAGGGGTAGGCGGGCGTCTGCGCGAAAAACAGCCCGCCCGGTTTCAACACCCGCCAGATCTCGCTCATCGTGTCGATGAACGGATTGATCAGTTGGCCATTCACCACCGCGGTGCGGGGGAGATGTTCGATGAAGTCAAAGGCACTGATGAAGTTCACGCTGCTGTCGTGCAATGGCAGCGGCTCGTAGCCGATCACACAGGGATACACCCCCTCTTGGTTTGTCATCACATCCAGGCCGATCAAGCGTTCCGCGTTGAACGGGTTGCGGGGTTTGCCGCCACAGCCCAGGTCCACCGCCAGGCGCTCGCCTTCGTTTAATGCCACCTGCAGGCGCGGGCGCGGGCTGGTGGGATCGGGCAGGGGGATTGCGGAACTCATGGCAGGGGCTGGTGGAGCTTGGTGTTGGTGCACGAAATAATCATCGGCCTCGCTGTGGCGGAGCACATGGGCTGGAACTAGCAGGTCGCCCAGGGGCGCAGAGTGGAGATTGGCGAGGCGATCAGTGGGGGCGGTGGTGCGGGTGCTGTTCGCATCAAAGCCGCTGTTGGCCATCACCGTGTAGTTCCACTGATAATCCCAGGTGTTCGGCTGGTTGTGGCGGTCCAGCCGCTCCCAGATACTCGCCCAGAAGCGTCGCTCCGCCGCATTGGGGAATAGGTGGCTGAGGGCGCCATGCCCGCCGCCAGCTGGCCCAGCCCCAGCAGTGCGGTAGGTGTCTGAAGTAGTCACTGCCGCTGCCGCGCCATTGGCCGTCTTGAAAGTTGTCGCCGCTGATCGCCCACACCCGCGTGTCTTGGCGGTAGCGCTCCAGCAAATCGGCGCAGTAGGGGGAGAAATCGGGATGCACCACGATGTCGGCCTCCAGGATGATCCCCTCCTCCTCCTGTTCAAAACACCAGCTGATCGCTCCACTCACCCCCAGCCGGCAGCCCTGGTTCACGTCGCTGTAACACCGCTCCAGTTGGCAGGGCCAGCCCCCGCATCCTCGATCACGGCCCGGGTGGCGGCCACTTTCTCGGCCTCTTCTGGCCGGTCGGGATTGGGGCCATCGCAGGCCACATCCAGCCGCTGCGGCGCCGCCGGCCGGATGGCATCGATCACCTGGCACGGGGTGTGCGGTCGGCGCCAGGCCAGCAGCAGCACCGGTGGGGTGGGCAAGGGCGTAGAAGATATGGAGGGCCGTCTGGGGGCGCTGGTGCTGGGTCCGGCGCCGCAAGCGTTCACAGCCGTGCAGACACAACAATCACCTGAAACCCAACCGGCGGACGCGAGCGGTGCTCAAGCGTCACAGTCGGATGGGTAGCGGCATATGCATCGAATATACTGCTTCAGTGCTGCTTGACACCGCTGGGCAATCGTGATAGGCGATCAGCCATCGCCTAGCTACCCAAACGCTCAAAACCCAACCGCCTGGAGCGGCACACTGATGCAAGCTGCCTACGTGTTCCTGCCCGTTCCCGCTGCGATGCCACCGTTGCAATCCCTTGGGGCGACAGGCTTGTGGCTGCTACACGGCGCCATGCAAGACCGGCGCCAGTTCCTGCCGCTGCTGGCGCAGCTGCCCGAGCGCTTGCCCGTGCTGCTCAGCGACCTGGCCGGCCACGGCCAGCGCCGTGAGCACTGGCGCCATCTGGAGCCCCTCGATCCCGCCGCCCTGGCAGCCGACCTGCTGGAGCGCCAGCCCCAGGCCGGCCGCAGCGGGCCGCTCTGGCTGGTGGGCCACTCCCTCGGCGCCCTGGTGGCCCTCGCCCTGGCGCAGCGCCTTGCGGGGCAGGGGGTTGTGGCCGGCCTGATCCTCGGCGATCCACCGCTGCTGCCGCGCGACATCCCGGCCGCCCTCCAGGCCGGTGCCCTGGCCAGCACCGACCCGCTCGAACAGCGCCTGGTGGCCGACAGCTTCTTCAACTTCCAGCACGATGGGCCCTACTTCGAGCAGCTGGCCGCGCTGGCCGAAACCCTGCCGGTGCAGGTGCTGCTCGGGCTGCAGGGCGCCTTCCGCAGCGCTTCTGGCTACAGCGATTGCGGCACCCTGGTGGGACTGGCCAGCCGTGAGCGCCTGCTGGCTTTGGCCACTGAGCGGCCAGGGCTGGGGTTGCACGGCATCGCCGACGCCGGCCATTTCGTCTTTCACGCCCCCAGTGGCCAGGCCCTGGTGGCCCGGCTGCTGGCCTAGCTCTGACGCCCTCAGGCCCGGCTCAGGCCAGCGGCAGGGCACCCCACTTGCCGCGATAGGCCGCCGCCGCCGCCTGCCAGTCGGCATCGAGATTGCCGGTTTGCCCGTGGGTGCAGCTGATCGGCCAGGTGCCCGGCACCAGCCCCAGGGCCAGGGCGCTGCGGCAGAAGTCGCTGTCGTAGCCGTGGAAGCGAAACTGCGGATCGAAGCGCAGGCCAGTAGCTCTGAGGGTTTCCAGCCGGGTGGCCAGAAACACGCCATCCAGCAACTCGCACACCGCCGGGGTGGGGCCGAATTCCAGCAACTTGGGCTGCAGGGGATCGAGGGTGTTGATCATCCCCGACAACCCCTCGCTCTGGCGCAGCGGCAGGCCCTCGCCATCGAGGCGATGCAGCCAGCCGGGCTGATCGGCGCTGACGCCCCTGGCGCCCGCCAGTCCAACCACATCAAAGCGCAACATCGCCTCCCACAGCCGCTCGCCCACGAACCAGTCGTGGAGGAACAGGTCGTCGTGCACGAACAGCACAATTCCTTCTGCCGGCAGCGCGTCAATCGCCGCGTTGTAGGCCTCAGCCAGGCCCATCGCCGCCGGGCCGCGATTTTCAGTGCGTAGGTGCAGCTGGGGCCGCAACGCCTGGGGCATCTGGTTGAGGCTGCGGCCCAGCAGGGTGCCCCGGTCAAACTCGCTGGCCTCAGACCGGGTGACGCTCACCGCGTACCAGGGGGTCGGCATCGAGATTCAGCGGCAGCTGGCCTTACCCTATCGTTGCGATCAGCAATAATGCGGCTTATAAGCTGCGCAGCTGTGGCAAAACATAAAGGCTTCAGCCAGCGGACCACAGCCCCCTGCAAGGTGGCCCGCTCCGCCACCAGGCCCCGAGCCACGGCTCCCCCATCAGTGCCGCGCGACGGGGAGGAGCCACTGCCCGCCGCCCTGCAGGCCGCGGTGAACCAGCACCTGGCCGGCGATCTCGAGGCCGCGGAGGCCGGCTACCACACCTGGATCGAAACCCAGGGCGACCACTCGGTGGCCTGGTGCAACCTCGGGGCCATCTCCCTGCGGCGCCAGCACTTTGCTGAGGCCCTGGCCCACCTGGAGCGCTCCCTCGCCCTCAACCCCACCTACGCCGTTTCCCTGTTCAACCGCGGCAACGCCCTGCGTCTTTGCGGAGAGCCTGCCCAAGCGGAGCAGGTGTACCGGCAGCTGCTGACGCACCACCCCAGCCACGTGCAGGGCGCCATCAACCTGGCCCTCTGCTGCTATCTGCAGGGCCTCAAGGCTGAGGCTGTGGCGGTCTATCAGCCGCTGCTACAGCGCCTGCTGGCCGAGGGCGAGGCCGCCCGCCAGCCGGCCCAGCTCGCCTCGATCGCCTCCAGCCTGGGCGTGGCCCTGGCTGATCTGGGCCAGAGCGAGCCAGCGATCGCCGCCCATCACCAGGCGGTGGCCCTCAACCCCACCGCCGCCGAGGTGCACTTCAACCTGGCGGTAGCCCTGGCTGGCGCCGGCCGGGCAGCGGAGGCGATCGCCTCCTGCCGCCGTGCCGTGGCGTTTGATCCGGGGCATGCCAGTGCCTGGCTCAACCTCAGCGCCTGGTGGCGGGCTGCCGGGGAGCCCAAACTGGCGGCGGCGGCGGCGGAGCGGGGGCTGGCACTCCAGCCCGGATCCGTCGACCTGCTGCGCAACCTGAGCCTGCTCTGGGCCGAGCTGGGCGAGCCGCGCCTGGCCTTGAAATTCCACGCCCGCCTGGCCGCCGCCCTGCCGGACGATCTCCTGGTGGCTTTTGATCTGGCCATCCGCCGCGCCGCCTGCGGCGATGGCGCTGGCGCTGAGCAGGCCTACCGGCAGCTGCTGGAGCGGCAACCCCAGAACGCCGCCGCCCTCTCGAACCTGGCGGTGCTGCGCCTGGCGGCAAATGATCCAGTGGAGGCTGAGGCGGTGCTGCGCCAGGCCCTGGCGGTGGCGCCGGCTTTCCTCGATGGCCAGTTCAACCTCGGCGTGGCTCTGGCGGCCCAGCGGCGCCTGGAGGAGGCGGAGCAGGCCTACCGCCAGGCCCTCGCCCTCGATGCTAACCACGTGAAGAGCCTCTGCAACCTCGGCAGCCTGCTCAACCAGCGGGGTGAATACGCCGCCGCCTTGGAGCCCCTGCAACGGGCGGAGGCCGTGGCGCCCACCTTTGCCGAAGCTCTGTTCAACCTTGGCGTGGCGCTTGGACAGCTGGACCGCCTTGAAGAGGCGGAGGCGCTGCTGCGCCGGGCCCTGACCGCTCGCCCAGGCTTTGCCGATGCCTGGTTCACCCTGGCCAATGTGCTGCACCATCAGGGCCGGGCGGAGGAGGCGATCAGCGCCTACGACCGCTGCCTGGAGCTGGCTCCCCAGCACGGGATGGCGCACACCAACCGTGGCGTCAAACTGGGGGATCTCGGACGCCATGGCGAAGCGGAGGCCAGCCACCGCGCCTGTCTGGCGGTGGACCCCGGCAACGTGCTGGCCTGGTACAACCTCGGCAACGCCCTCCACAAATCCCAGCGCAACCAGGAGGCTGTGGAGGCTTACCAGACCGCCCTCCGGCTCGACCCGGACTTCTTCAGGTCCGAAGCCAACCAGGCGGTGGCTCTGCAGGACCTGGGCCGGCTCGATGAGGCCGAGGCCGCCTACCGGCGCTCGATCGCCCTGCATGAGCCGTTCGCCGATCACCATTACAACCTGGGGGTGCTGCTCAAGGAGCGGGGCGTGTTTGAGGAGGCGGCCCGCTGCTACCGGCGGGCGATCGAGCTGAAGCCCGACTTCGCCACCGCCCTCTCCAACCTGGTGTATCTGCTCTCGTTCAGCCAGATCGAAACGCCCGAATCCACCCTGGCCGCCACCCGCGACTGGGTGCGGGTGTTCTGTGAACCCACCCTGCCACCTTTTCAGCAGCGCCCGATCCCGCTGGATCGCCCCCTGCGGCTGGGCGTGATCTCAGCTGAGCTGGGCTCCCACGCTGTGGCCTACTTTCTGCGCTCCTACCTGGCCCACCACGATCCCGCCCGCACCCGCGTGCACCTCTACAGCACGGTGGAGCGGACCGAACCGCAGCATGCGGAGGTGCTGGCCCTGGCCGAGGCCCACACCTCCCTGGTGGGTCTCGACGATGCCAGCGCCCGTGAGCGGATTCTGGCCGATGGGATCGACATCCTGATCGACACCACCTCCCACATGCGCGGCAACCGCCTGCCGCTGCTGGCCCAGCGCTGCGCGCCGGTGCAGTGCCACTGGATCGGCTTCCACGGCAGCACCGGCGTGCCGGCGATCGATTGGTTCATCGGCGACGACGAGGTGACCCCCCCCGATCAGGCCCACCATTTTTCGGAGGGCATCTGGCGGCTGCCGCGGCTGTGGGTGTGTTATCAGCCCCCCGTGGGGGCACCGCCGCCAGCGCCCCGGCCCATCGATGGCCAGATCCGCTTTGGCTCGTTCAACAACCTGCTCAAGGTGGGCCCGGCCAGTGTGGAGCTGTTTGCCCGGGTGCTGCAGGCGGTGCCCAACAGTGTGCTGGTGCTCAAGGACGTGCGCTGCGCTGATGCCTTCATGCGCGGCCGGATCGAGCGGCAGCTGCAGGAGGCGGGCATTGCTGCCGAGCGGCTGCAGCTGGTGGAGCGGGTGGCCGACTGGAACGCCCACATGAATCTGTACAACGATATTGATATCGCCCTCGATACCACGCCGCTCAACAGCGGCACCACCGGCTTCGATGCCCTGTTCATGGGCACGCCCCTGGTGGCCCTGCGCGGCGACTGGATCGGCGGGCGGCTCACCTCCGCCATGCTCACCGCGCTGGGCCGATCGGAATGGATCGCCGAGGACCAGGAGAGCTTTGTGGCGATTGCCCGACAGCTGGGCGCCGACCCCGCTGCTCTGCGCCAGCTGCGCACCACGCTCAGGGCCCAGGTGCTGGCCAGCCCCCTCTGCGACGGCGCCGACATGGGCTTGATGTTCGACAGGGAACTAACACGCATGGCCACCTACCACAACGGCTGCTGCGATGCGCATTGACGCAGCTGCATTGCTTTGCTGCACATCAGATGCAAGAGTGGGGCAAGTGAGATGACTCAGGTCGCCTCCTGCCCCCCCCCCCCCTGGAAGCAAAGTGACTTCATTTCTGACCCTCGTCACTCAGGAGCTGACCTGAGATGGCAGTCATCTTCATCAACGGCAACGCCAGCGAGGCGGTTGTCGCAGTCGGCGACAGCAGCACGATCTCTGGTGTCGCCAACGGTAGTGCGATCGCCAACACCGGCAGCGTTGCCGGCACCGCCAACGCTTCCGCCACTATCTCCACGGTGGCCTTCGCCAACAGCTCACCGATCACCATCGGCGGCACCGGCAGCATCGATGGTGACGCCATCGGCCGGGCCGAGGCCACAGCCACCTCGGTGAGTGCTCTGGCCAACGCAGAGGCCTCGATCGCCTCCGTGGCTGGCGTGATCGGCGCCAACATCAGCAGTGGTGCCAACTCCACCATCGACCTGCTGGCCGACAGCGACGCGATCGCCACGGCCACCACCACTGGTAATGAATCCAGTGACGTAGCACAAGCTGATTCGGTAATCACCAGCAGCATCGGTGTCGATGCTGGTGCGAACGGCGTCATCGACGTCGGTGCCACCTCCCTGATCACGGTCAACCAGACCGGTCTCTCCCAGGCCACCGCCACCGCCACCACCGGCAGCGCCCAGGCCAATGCCGACTTCGATACCGCCACCGGTATTGATCTCGATACGTCCGGCCGGATCGATGTGGGCGGGGCCTCCACCCTGGCCGTCACCTCGATCGCCGGCATCACCGCCGGCGCCACCAGCACCAACGGCAGCGCCACCGCCAACGCGGGTAACGCAGCTATCATCGACAACATCGGTGTGCTGAAAGGCAACATCGCCATCGGCAGCGGCAGCGTTGCCAATGTGGATGCCGCCTCTGCGGTGATGGCCGATGCCTTCACCACCACTGGTGCAGCCCTGGCCAATGCCGACGCCGGCAATGTCTTCGGCGTGAGCGATGTTGGCATAGCTGCAGGCGACAGCGGCACACTCCGCGCCCGCGTGCTCGGCACCACTGCGGCAGGCACCACCGCCGTCGCCGAAGCCACCAGCACCACCGGCAATGCCACCGCCGGTGTGATCCTGGATGCTGCGGAAGCCATCACGGGCGCCACCAGCGTCAACTTCGGCAACGCCGCCACCATCACCGGTTCGGTTGTCGCCACGGTGAATGGTGACGCCCAAACGGTGGCTGGTAATGCCACCGGCATCGCCGATCTCGCCAGCGCCGCCGGTATCAATACCACTGGCGCCATCAACGTCGGCAGCAACGCCACGCTCAGCGCCACAGCCGGCACGGTGCTGAACGCCACCGCTGACACCACCAACGGCACCGCCCTGGCCAGCGCCGGCTCGGTCAACGACTCCACCATCCTCGGCCTCGACGGCAGCACCGTGGCGATCGGCGCCGGCGGCACCCTCACCACCACGGGTGTCTCCACCGTCAATGCTCTGGCCGCCACCACCAACGGCAGCGCCTTCGCCAATGCCGATGGCGGCACCATCGCCGGTGTTCAGAGCACAATCATCACGGCCGGCTCCACCGCCAGCCTCACCGCCGGTGCCCAGCTCACCCAGCAATCCACCGCTGAGGCCGTCAGCACCGGCTCTGCCATCGCCAACGGCAACTTCGATTCGGTCATTGGTGCTGGTTCCGCAACTAGTCCGGTAGCCACGATTCTCAACGTTGGCTCCGATTCCACCCTGCGCAGCCAGGCGATCGCCACCACCGGCGCCACCGCCGACAACGTCGCTGGCGTCGCCACCTCCAACGTGGCCTCAGGCACGGTGGCCGGCGCCAGCCTGGTGGATCTGAATGTGGGTGGCACCCTGTTCGGAGCCACTACAAACGGGGGCCTCGTACCCAACGTTTCCGGTACGGCCACCACCACGGGTCTGGCCACTTCCACGAACGGAGCTGCGGGAACCAGCGCCATTGCTGACACCATCTTCGGTCTGGCCGACAGCACCGTTGATGTGGGCGGCAGCATCCTCAACCCAGCCAACGGCACCGGCACCGGCACCTTTGTGGTCACCGGTCGCGGCACCATCACGGGCACGGCTGAATCGGTGAATTCCAGTGCTGGTGCAACCACCAGCCAGGCGGTCGCCGCCATCGAGAACACCTCCTTCACAGTTGGTGGCTCCGGCAACCTGCTGGGACAGGCCGATGGCATCGGCAACACCAAAGCCACCACGGTGGCGGGTGCGGCTACGGCCACGATGACCAACTTCGATGCCACCGGCATCCTGGCCAATGCCGACGGCGGCAATGACTTCAGGATCAGCAATTCCGGCGACATCTCCGGTAATGCCTTCCTGCGTGCTGCCGACACGGCCGGCACCGCTGGCGTGATTGCCCAGACCGTTAATGGCACGGGCGGCGCAGCAGCCACCCTCACCGACGCTGATGCCATCGGTATCAGCCTCAGCTCCAACAGTGACTTCACTGTTGGCAACACGGGCAGCATCACCGGCCGCGCCGTCATCGGTCTGGCCAGTGGCATGACGTCGACGGACTCCTTCGATGTGATCGCCTCGGTGCTTGGCACCTCGGATGGTTCCTCTCTCGCCACAGCAGGTGGTACATCCGAAGCCATCCAGGCGATCGGTATTGATGGATCTCTGCTTGACGCAAGCAACCGCTCCACCCTTACCGCCGGCCCTAGCGGCGGGGGCATCACCGGTGAGGCGGTGGCCGGCCTGAATGTGTTGGCTTCATCGGTTTCTGGAACCACTAGCCCAACTACAACGGCAACTATCGGCGGTACCGCCAATCCTGCCCGCGTCGTAGGTATCCAGGACACCGATCTGATCGGTGGACAGGCCGGCACCAACAACATCATCGGTCGCTCGACCGGTGTGTTCAACGCCGGGGCCACATCGGTGAATGGCAACAGCACGGCAGTCAGCACGGCTGATGCGTTCGGTATCACAGCCTCAACTGCAACGCCTGGCGATATCTCGCTCGGCGGCAACGTTACGGCGATTGCCAACCTCGCCAACACCGTCACCGCCACATCGGTGAGCGGTACGGCTGTGGCGACGGCAACCAGTAACGCGGTGGGTCTGAACAACTACAACGTCACCATCATCGGTAGCGGTAACGTCACCGGCCGGGCCGACGCACTCTCCCGTGCCGTTGCCTCCGACACGGCGGGCGCTGCATCCTCCAGCGCCGTGCTCTGACGGCCAGGGCGCTGCTCGGCCCCGCTGAGCAGCGCCTTTTTCGTCTCCTGCGCGGATGTCAGTGCACTGGGTTATCCCACCTGTGCTGACTGTTTTGTTGCTGACACCTTCTGCCTCCCGCCTCTTCGCCGATGGCCCGCCAGCCCGTTGTTGCCCAGTCCACCGCCGTTGCCCTGCGCCTGCCTCAGAACAGCAGCCAGTGGCTGGGCAGCAGCATCAATCTGGCGGCCAATCCCGAGGCCTACGCCACCGCCCGTACCGTGCTCGGCACGGATCCGGTGGTGGCCGAGGCCTCGGCCATCGGTCTGGGTGCGGGCGCTTCTCCCTATTACCGCCGCCTTGCTCAGGCGAGGCAACTCAACGCCTCCGGTCTCAGCCTTTATACCGGTGGCGGCACCATCGAGGGCATCGCCGAAGCCCAAGCCAATGCCATTGGTCGTGGCGACACCACAGCCACAGCCCGAGCGCTGAACACCGGCCTGGCCGGTCTCAAGGTTTACAACAACTATTTCGGTGATCTGCTCGTCGGCAGCGTCACCACCCCCTTCGAGGCACGGGCCAGCGTCCGCGGTGGCGCTGACCTCCCTCCCCCGGCTGGCAGCACGCCCACATCACGCCTTGAGGCCCTGTCGCGTGTGCGCGGCATCGAGTCCAGCACGGTGCTGGGTCAGCCCAACGCCACCGTGGCGGCCACCACCAGCCTTGATCTGGGCAATCGCAGCGCCACCCGTGTGCAGGCCAGCGGCCAGGCCGATGCTGTCGGCCTGGATCGCGTCACCGCCATTGGCGTTACCTCCGGCAATGGCGATGGCACCAGCAACTTCCGCGGTGATGCCATCGCCCGGCTGCAGGTGCAGAACGGTGCCGCACCGGTCCGCGCCGGCCTGGTGTCACCCGTTGATGTGAGCCTCAATGCCGTCGGCATCAACCGCAGCTCCATCACCGGCTCCCCCGCCCTGGAGAACAGCCTCTACGCCCGTGGTCTCGCCCTGCTCGATGTCGAAGACCTGCCTCCCAGCGACGCTGAAGTAGACGCCGATCTCGAGCCCCCCGCCATCCCCGTCCGCTACAGCCAGCTACGCGGTGTTGGTGTCGACCAAAGCGCCATCACTGCGGCCCACGGAAACGCCACCCTGATCGCTGAAGGTGGCATCTTCGCCGATGGTGCAACCGCTGCCAATCCCTTCCGCAGCAACGCATTGGCGGCTGGTTTCAACCGCTCCACGGTGATCACTGGAGCTGGTGATGATCTGATCGTCGGCCGGGTGCTGAGCGAGCGGGATGTGCAGATCGATAGCGACGGCGACGGCGTCTTCAGCGACGACACCTATCTGGTTGATAAACCTGACGCTGCCTTCCCCGAGCAGAGCTTCAACGGTTTCCGCCGCTCCACGGTGATCACCGGCGCCGGCGACGACACGATCCGCGGCTCCAGCAACGGCAGTTTCCTGTTCGCCATGAATGGCGACAACACCATCGATCTCGATCGCGCCCGCCGCTCCTCCCTCTGGTCGAGCTTCGGCGATGACCTGCTGCAGGTGCGCGACCGCAGCGAAAATGTGGTGTTGTGGGGCTCGCTCGGCGATGACGTGCTCCAGGGCGCCGACAGCGGCTTTGGCAACAGCTTCGATGGTGGCCTCGGCACTGATGTGATCAGTGGCACCGCCAACGCCAGGGATCAATTCCTGTTCACCGACGCCAACGCCGCCCTCACCGCCGCTGCTTCCAACACCGACCTCAACCTGCTCAACGACACCAGCTTCTGGGCCTCCCTCAGCGAAACCGACAAGCAGGAGCTCTGGACCACCGGCCGTCTCAGCGGCTCCCTCGGTGCCCTGCTTGGTGGTGTTGATACCCTGCTCGGCTTCGAAGCCGGCGTTGGCGGCGACCAACTCGTGCTCAACAGTTCCCTCGCCTCCATCACCCAGGACCTCTGGGACCAGTACGGCTCCATGCTCAAGGTGGACAGCAACGGCCGCACCAGCGTGCTCGACGGCAACCCCGGCGGCAGCAACGGCATCGCTGTGGCCGCCGGCAGCCTCGCCGACATCCAGAAGCTCGGCATCGGCACCGCCTACCTCGCCTACGCCACCGACACCCGTCAGCTCATGTACGACGCCGACGGCGACTGGAGCCGCGGCAGCATCAGCTTCGGCACTGTCAACACCAGCGGCCCGCTCACCAAAGACAACTTCCGCTTCGGCTCCACCACCGGGGCCGGCATGGGCACACCGTCGGGTGCCGGCGTATGAACACCTCAAGCCCTGCCGCTCAATCGCTGGGCGTTTCCCACGGCTGCTTGCTTGTAGCCATAGACGCCAGCCTGCCCAATCTGCAGGTGCTGCTGGATGGGCTGCAGCCCGGGCACATCCCGCTGCTGATTCAGCCTCAGCGCGATCCTCTCCAGCAGATTCTCTCCGCACTCAGCGCAGGGGTGTCCATTGCTGAGCTGGCCCCAGCTGCGCCGGCCTTCCTTTCCTATAACGGTCTGGCGATCGTTGCTCACGGCGGCGACGACGGCAGCATCCGCTTCGCCGGTTGTCACCCGCTAAAGGCCACCGATTTTCGCGTGGCCGCACCCTTGCTTCGTGGCCTGCAGCTGAGCCACATCGATCTGTGGTGCTGCTCCCTTGGCCGCAACCCTGAGCTGCTCGAAGCGATCGCCGCTAGCAGCGGCGCCACAGTTTCCGCCAGCAGCACCCCAATTGGCCACCCCAGCCTCGGCGGCACCTGGACCCTTGATCGCAGCCTTGCCGCTGCTCCCTCCGGTGCGCGACCAGCCAATCACATCACCCCCTTCAACCGCTCCACACGCGAGCAATGGATTGGGCTGCTGGAGGATTTATCTAACGACAGCAATGACAACTTCGGTGGCACAATTACCGGCACCGCCGACGCTGACACTGGTGTTATCAGCAACAGCAATATCGGTGAGATTACTCTTTTAGCTGGTGACGATGTCATCACCATCGCCAACAGCTCTGGCATCTATTCGATCTTGGCCGGCGAAGGCAATGACACCATCAATATTGGCACAGGAACCGGAATTTCTTTCGTCACCCTGGCTGCTGGTGATGCTGGCAACGATTCGATTGTTATTGCAAATGCTGTTGTTACCTCGATTGATGCTGGCAGCGGTTTTGACACCATTTCGATCGGTGGCAGTGGTTTCGTCTCCCTCGCCCAAGGTGGCGGCGACGCCGATTTCATAACCAGCGCCGGTATCGTCAACACCATCGATGGTGGAGACGGCACTGACACGATCTCGGTGACAGCTGGAACAGTCAGCTCGGTCGGTGGCGGCATAGGCGTTGATTCGATTGTCATCTCTGGTGGCACCGTTAACACGATTCGTGCTGGCGCTGAGCACGACACGATCAGCATTAGTGGCGGCAATGTTTCGTTGGCGGATGCAGGGTCTGGCAACGATTCGATCAATGTCACCGGTGGCAGCATCATTACCCTTAATGCTGGCGACGGCAACGACACGATCAACATCGCCAGCGGCGCCGCAGTCTCGCTGATTGATGGCTCTGGTAGCGACGATTTGATCGTCTCTGCCGGCAGCGTTTCCACGATAGATGCTGGATTCGGCAAGGACACAATCTCGGTCACAGATGGAGTTGTCAATGTAATTAAAGGGTCCGTTAATAATGACTCGATTTCTATCAGTGGGGGCACGGTTTCTTTCGTTGATGGTGAAGCGGGAAGCGACACGATCAATATCTCCGATGGTGGTGTCTCGATCGCTCTAGGCGGTAGTGATGACTCCGTTGATCTGTTCTCCATTAGCGGTGGTCAGGTCGGCACCATTTCCGCCGGTGGTGGCGGCGACACGATCAATATTTCTGGCGGCACCGTGTCGCTTGCCTCCGCTGATGGCGGCGCTGACTTCATCAGCATCAGCGGCAGCGCCAACATCGACACGATCGATGCAGGCGATGACAACGACTCAATCACGGTCACAGCTGGCACTGTTGATTCGATCAACGCTGGGATAGGCAACGATTCGATCGCTATCTCCGGTGGCTCGATCGGCACCATCACCGCTGGTGAAGGCACTGACACGATCACCGTCTCCGTCGACGGCAATGTCTCGCTGATCCAGGCAGAAGGCGGCAGCGACTTCATCAGCATCGGCAGTGGAGCCAGTATCGACACGATCGATGCTGGTGCCGCAAGCGATTCGATAGTTGTTTCCGGCGGAACGATTGATTCGATCAACGCCGGTACAGAAGCTGACTCGATCGTCATTTCTGGTGGCAGCATCGGCACCATTTCAGCTGGCAGTGAAAACGACACGATCAGCATTAGTGGCGGCAATGTCTCGTTGATCCAGGCAGAAGGCGGCAGCGACTTCATCAGCATCGGCAGTGGCGCCAATATCGACACGATCGATGCTGGTGCTGATAACGATTCAATCGTCGTTGCCGGCGGGACGATTGATTCAATCAATGCAGGCAGCGATAACGACTCGATCGTCATTTCCGGTGGCTCGATCGGCACCATTTCAGCGGGTGCTGGTACTGACACCATCAGCATCTCCGGTGTCGGAGCGAATGTCTCGCTGGTTCAGGGCGAGGGTGACACCGACTTCATCAGCATCGGCAGCGGCGCCAACATCGACACGATTGATGCAGGCGCTGCAAACGATTCAATCGTCGTTGCCGGCGGCACGATTGATTCGATCAATGCCGGGATAGGCAACGATTCGATCGTCATTTCCGGTGGCTCGATCGGCACCATTTCAGCTGGCACTGAAAACGACACGATCAGCATTAGTGGCGGCAATGTCTCCCTGGCTCAGGGCGAGGCCGGCACTGACTTCATCAGCATCGGCAGTGGAGCGAACATCGACACGATCGATGCTGGTGCTGATAACGATTCAATCGTCGTTGCCGGCGGGACGATTGATTCAATCAACGCTGGCAGCGAGAACGATTCGATCGTCATTTCCGGTGGCAGCATCGGCACCATTTCAGCTGGCACTGAAAACGACACGATCAGCATTAGTGGCGGCAATGTCTCCCTGGCTCAGGGCGAGGCCGGCACTGACTTCATCAGCATTAGCAACACAGCCAACATCGACACGAT
>NZ_JAGQCD010000052.1 GCF_024345975.1 Cyanobium sp. Cruz-8D1
CCATCCGTAGCTAATCGCCTTGTCCTTGTATGATTTGTACCCTAAAATCCGCACAAGCCGGCTCACACAAAGTGCCGGGCTGAGGTGGATGGCGTGAGCGCAGGCATTATGCGCAACAGGCTCCTAGTTATTTTTAGTGGACGGAAAAGGCATCAAGGCGCGACCAGGACCGCTGATCGAGGGGGCGGGAAGGCTGCTCCCCAGGGAATCAGAGGCACAGGGGCTAGCGGCCAGCGGTGGTGATGGGGTGGCGGGCCGCTGGGGGGTGGCGTGGGGCTTTTTTCTCCCCTACAGGGAATCCATGTAGGGGGCGTTTTAGCCCCAGCAGTGGGGCCCTCCAGCTCAGCCAGCCAGGCGGCGGCGAGGGCCTGGGCCTCCACCCCCTCGGGCAACTCCACCCGCTGGGCCCGGTAGGCGTAGGCATCCCGGCCCTCCCCTCGGGCCTTGATCCGGCCGGCGCTGAGCAGCTGCCAGCCGCAGGCCTCCAGCAGGGCCCGCAGGGTGCCGCTTGCCAGCTTGCGAGGGCTCAGGCCAGCCGCCGCGGCCAGTTGGGAGCGGTGGGCGGTGGCGGTGGTGTGGAGGGCGATCACGGCCGGATCGTTGGCGGCGAGGGTTTCCCCTGCCGCGAAGCGCTCCAGCAGCTGGGGCACCCCCAGTGCCTGCAGCGCTGCCACCCGGGGGGCGAGGGCCACCCGCAGGCGATCGGGTGCGAACGGCCGGCCGGTGCGATCGAGGGCCGCCACGGCCGCCGCATCGTGCGCAGGGATCAGGGCGAGGGCCTCGGGGGTGGAGAGCAGCCAGCCCAGCCGCAGGCGATCGCGCAGCCCGTCCCGGTCGGCCTCCAGCAGCAGCAGCGAGGGGGGCGCATCGGCCAGGCCCCAGCTCTCAGCCAGGCGGAAGCGATCGAGGGCGGCCCGCTCATCGGGCTCCAGCTTGCGGCGGCGCTGCAGGGCAGCGGCAGCGGTGGGCTCCAGCAGGGGGGCGGCGATCACGGCCTGATCGGCGGCCAGCTGGGCCGCTTCGGCAATGTCGCGCAGATCCTCCCCGGCCTGGGCGCCGGCATCGGGGCATGGGGAGCGGGAAAGGAAAAACGTCGTGATGCTGCTGCCACTTGTACGTCCCGCGATGGAACGGATACGGGACAGATCAGAACCCCATCCGCCGATCCTCCACGGCGCCGTCCTCCAGCTCTGAGACCTCGATCGGTGCGCCAAAGCCAAGGGGGACCGCCTCCGGTTCCTCCTCAGCGTCATCACACGCAAGCTCCACGGACAGACGCAGCCTCCAAGCCTTTACGTGAGCGCTGGCAAGGTCTGAGGTGGATGGTCATCGGCGAAACCTTCGAATTGTCTCGTCGCAGAAGGACGCTGGCTTTTCACTGAGGCGTTGCTCAGCTCTGTTGAGTAGTTCGTCGAACTCAGCTGGACCTACTTGCAAGCCGTGTTTGGCGAAGATTCTGTAGACAGATTCACCTGACTGCTCAGGAGTGAGTAGGCCAGCTCTTTCGAAGCAGATTGACCCCATGACAACGCCAGTCTTCCAACTATCGCTTTTGGCGTGGGCTGGGATCTCGCTTAAGGGCAGTGTGAAGAGAACGGTAAGCAGAATAAGCGCTCGATTCATTTTGTCCAAGTTAGGTGAAGTCAGAGCATTGTATAGAATAGTTTATCTGGTCCCGCGACGATTGCTACGATCCCAATTCCCCCGCCCCTCTCTCTCAGGAAAGCTGACGCCTCTCTATCCCCTCCATGACAACCAGCAAGCGGCTTTCCCACGAGGCCGAAGCGCTTGTGGGGAACCTTGAAGCAAGGGTTGGTTTCACTAACGGCGGTTCTTAAGTGCTTGGGGTTATGGGTGCGGCGTTTGCTCATGGGTGGGAACCCCTCTCAGGGGTGGTGTCCCGCCTCAGTGGAACAGGGGGCAGCAGGGCTGGCCTCAGGCGGGCGCCTCAGGTCCCACGACCTTCTCCCCCGCCGCCTCACGTTCCGCCAGCTCCAGGTTCAGGTCCAGGAGGTTGCTGAGGATGTCTTCGCTGGCCTTCCAGCCGTAAGCCTTGAGCACCAGGGCGTCGAGCGCCTGGTGGAGCTTGGCCAGCTGGCTGGCGGGTTCGTGGAAGTAGGCGTTGTAGAGGTCAGTAATGCCCCAGTTTCTCGCCACCATCACCTCGTTGCGGTAGTCGTTGAGGGCGGTCATCGCCTGGCGGATCTGCTGCACCAGCTCGGGAGCGACGATCTGGGGGAAGGGGAAGGTTTCGAAGCAAGTAGTTGGAGTGTATCGAGTGTCTCCCTTAAGTGTTGATTTCTGTGAGTTGACCCAAAGCCTGTGGGCCGAAGAAGTTACCACGCCAAAAATGTACATGTCATCACTGGATATCACCTTTACAAGGTTGGAAGGCAGCCAATCGAGATCGCATTTTACAAAGATGAACCACTTAGAAACTTCCGGTACACCAAAGTAGAATTTCTTGCCGATAAGTGAAGCCCTCATCGCCGGGCGAGATCTCCATGGAAGCCACCAGGTTTGATGAAGAGCAACGTTGGGGCTTGCAAGCCGTTGCGGCTTCACATAATGCTTAACGTGCTCGAACGGTGCTTTATAAGTTTCCGCCCTTTCAAGCGGCAAATCATTGAAGTCAACGATCCACCGATCCGGCTTGCCCAAAGGGTTCTTCGTAAGGTTGCTCCCTACGGAGTAGGGCCTTACAATCTGATCATACTTCTCGTCCTCTTGCAGCCACTGTTGAGCAGTTTCAAGAGGAACCTCAAATCCCGCACCTGTAGGCTGTACTCCTACAAAGCTAATGCCCTGGTTAGCATTGAGGACGGCAGATTCAGTGATGTCAGCCGAATTACCGAGAGTCGCGTTGATAGATTCAACTTCGTTGCCGTCAAGAAACCATGTAGATGGAGTGTGCTTGCTCCAATTCACAATGCTCACATGGACCTTAGCCTCTCCAGACCAAGGCTGTGTAGAAACAGCGTTGCTGATGAAACCGCCATGCTTACAGATGTATTCCAGCGACGCCCTCCTGCTATAACCTCTCCGGATTGTGTTGGATCCAACTAGACCTGCTCGCCCATCCGGGCCAAGATTGTCATGCGCAATCCGAAACCAATGAGTGCAGAAATCAGCAAAGTTAGATTCGTCAGGGAAGCGGCCATAGACACGCTCAGTGTAATTGTCTCCCAATTCTGCACGCATTCTTTTCCCGCCGAGAAAGGGAGGGTTACCCACGTAGGCATCCGCTTCCGGCCAGGGCGTGAACAGCGCATCGGCCACCCTGATGTTGGCGTCGAGGTTGTCGAGAGGTAGATCCCGTTCTGTGAGCCCCAGGCGATCGTTGGCCACCTTGCGGGCGATCATCAGCGTCACCCTGGCCAGCTCCACTGCGAAGGGGCTGGTGTCCATGCCGAAAAACTGCAGCGGCGTCACCAGACCGAGCACCCCCTGGTCCTTCTTCGCCTCGGAGCGGCGGCGCTCGTCAATGCGCCGCAGGATTGACACCTCCAGATCCTTGACGGCGTTGTAGCCCATGTAGAGGAAGTTCCCGGAACCGCAGGCTGGATCGCAGACGCGGTACTGCGTCAAAGCGAGCCGCAGTGCTTCCAGCTCATCGATGTTGTTGGCGTTCGCGATACGCTCCTCCCAGGGCTCGACGATCGTGGGCCGGATGATCTGCAGCATGTCCACCTCGCTGGTGAAGTGCTGGCCGTGGGCGTGGCGGGTGGCGTCATCGCTGCTGGCCTCGAAGATGTTGCCGAAGATGCTGGGACGCACCCGCTGCCAGTTCTCCTCGGCGCTGGCGCTCAGCAGATCCAGCTCATCTGAGAGCAACTCCAGCCGTGGGATGTGGGCGAAGAGCCCTCCATTGAAGTAGGGCGTGCCACGGAACTGCCCGCCGGGGGTGGTGCCGGGGGTATTCATTTCAACGAACAGGTTGCCGAGCACGTCGTAACTGCTCTGCCCCCCCTTGCAGGCGTCCAGGGCCTGGGTGAACTGCAGGTTGGGCAGCAAGCCCCGATCCTCTGCGAACAGGCTGAGGACGCACTGGAGGACGAACCGCTGGGCCTCCAGTGCCGTGAAGGCTCCGCTCTCCTCGCCCCGCTTCCGCAATCGCTTGAACAGTTCCCCCATGCTGCGGGCCTGGGCTTCGGTCACCTCGATCTGGTTGAGGCCGAAGTAAACCGGCTGCTCGCTCTTGCTGAGGAAGGCAAGGGAGGACGACTGGCCGGCCAGATCCGCCACTCGCAGCTTCACCAAGGGCTCATCCACGAGCTGGTTGAAGTCGTAGACCCACAGCTCATCGAAATTGCAAAGCACCGAATAGACCGGCTTCGGCGCGAGGTAGATCCAGTAGCGCTGCAGCTGCGGGAAATGTGGCGCGAGTGCCTTCCCCCTGCTTTTCATCTCGATCAGCACCGTGGCGCGTGTGCCCTCGATCAGGGCGTCCGCCTTGCCCATCCCGCCGGCCAGGCTGCCCTTGGGGATCTTGCGCTCGAAGGTGGTGCCCGCCTCAACGGAGTCAGCCCAGCCCCATGCCTGCAGCAGCCTGTTCACGTAGGTCTGGGCCTCACTGTCCTCATCACCCCGGATCGTGGCCACCCAATCGGCAAAGGTCTGCAGGGCTTGGGGTGTGCTCAACGGGGAGGGGAGCCTCAGTCCCGCTGATTGTGACTGGGTTGGAGTTGCGATGGGCTTCAGGCGAACAATGCCCTCGAGCATCCGCGGAGTCCGCGGACGGATTGGCGGCCTATCGCTCCAGCTCCTCAGCCAGGGCAAGCACCCCTCCCAGCACTTCCCCGAACTGCTCAGCCAGGCGGTCCCACTCCGGTGATCGAACCGGGACCGCATTGATCGCCAGGCCGAGGGCCTCCAGCTGCTGGCGAAGCTGCCCGCATGGGCGTCACCCGTCACCGTGTCCGCTGCTGGCTGGCCTGACCCCGCTGGCCTAGCCCGGTATGGAGACTCTTAGTGGAGCCAAAGTGCTTGGTTCCCCCAGTCGGACAGGGCCCAAGCTCCAGGATCGGATAGGGGACCTGGGGCTGCCGATGACTACGGCCGCACGAGAGAAGCTGGTTTTCTCCGCTACCACCGCTCTACTTTTCAAGATCTGCGATTTCCTCGCTCTCAGCTGCGATAGCTGCCTCGAGAGCTCTTCGTTGTCTTTCCTCAAGGATTCGGCTTCCCTCTGCAAGGATTCGGTCTCCCTCTTGACGGAAGAGATCCGCTGTTCGATCGGAGAAAGCCAGGAGGCTGTCTTCCTGTCCCCGGGCCTGTTCTCGGGCGCTTTGGTCGATGCCATATATCAGTACCCCCACAGCGAGGACCCAAACGATAGGAGCAAGCCAGCTGGCGTGCTGTTCAACGATGGCCGGTGGTCTGGTAGTGAGGATGCTGGCTATAGGAGGCAGCACGCCGGCAGGTAGCTTCCACCAGCGCCCCCAAGGCTGGTCTATCAGCCAGTGCCAGCCTGAGCTGAGCCATCTGCGCAGGACCGGCACGATCCACTGGATCACGGCGATCACCAGCGGCAGAAAAGCCAGCAGCTCAATCGGCCAGACAAGACTCCCCGTGTTCAATGCGGCCCCGTGAGTGGTCTAGAGAAAGGCTATGGACAGGGTGCAGGACGGCATCTCTGGATGCCTAAGGACGGCTCCAAGGTCCACAGGTTGCGGCCATGGCGCCGGGCGGTGACACGGCCACGGGTGACGACAGGCCACCAGGGCGGGCACCGATCAACCAGGCGGGCGGCTCTGGAGTCAGGTTCGGGCATCGCTCAGCCCTTCCCCTTGGCGCGGCTCAGCTGCCACAGGTTGTAGCCCAGTTTCCGGGCCTCGATCCCGGCGCGGGTGACGCGATCACCCCCAGGGCGGGCGCCCAGCAGTAGGCGCACCTGCCGGGTCGTCAGTGGGGCGCCCAGCTCCACCGCAGCGCCCAGAGCCTGCAGCTGCAGAGCCAGGGTCTCCAGCTGCTCCCGGTCATCGTCCGCGGAGTCCGCGGAGGCTTCGGACGGCTCAGGGACGGCCGCGGCCGGTCGGCTCACCACCAGGGTGCCGCGGCCCACGGCAGCCAGGGCTTCAGCAGCGGACAGGCGGGCGCCACGGTGGCGGGCGTAGGCGGTGAGCAGCTCAACCTCATCGCCAGAAAGCCAGGCCTTCGCCCGGTGGGTCTGCGGCTTGATCTGCAGTTCGCCCAGATACTTGTAGGCCGTGCTCTTGCTGATCCCCAGGCTCTCCAGCACCTCGGCCACTAGCTGGCCATCGGGCAGGGCCT
This sequence comes from Cyanobium sp. Cruz-8D1, assembly GCF_024345975.1. Classification (GTDB taxonomy): domain Bacteria; phylum Cyanobacteriota; class Cyanobacteriia; order PCC-6307; family Cyanobiaceae; genus Cyanobium. The sequence goes on from NZ_JAGQCD010000052.1 coordinate 6,274, forward strand.
CCAGGGGGGCCAGCTCATTGGGCACGATCGCAGTCCGCGGAGTGCGCGGACCGTAGCGAGCCGGCTAGGGAGTGACCACCACGGGCAACGGCAGCCCCAGGGCTAGGGACTCCAGCAGCTGGACGCGATGGCCTGCTGCTGGGGCCAGGGTGGGGGCTGAGCGGAGCGTCCGCGGACTCCGCGGACGCTGGGGCGGTAGGGCCAGGGCGATCTGCGGGGCCATGCCGCGGGCCGCGCTCACTACAGCGGCGCCGATCAGCAGCAGGGCGAGGGCGCCCAGGTCCAGCCCCTCCGGGCGGTCTGGGTTCATTGCTTCGGGTTGGCGGCCGTTTCTGCTGGCTCGCCTGGGGGCGACATTACGCGGTCCGCGGAGTGCGCGGACAGTGCGGACGGCTGTTCACGCAGCACAGCCAAGCGGGCGGTGCGGGTGTTGGGCAGCGCGTCGTTCACGGATCGTCCGCGGAGTCAGCGGCCGGGGCGGAAGCGGTCTCAAAGGTCAGCTCGAACTGCTCCCGCATCAGGTCCAGCAGGCACCCGCGTCAACTCCACCGCCGCGGCCGGGCGGCACCGTCCATTGTTGAGGAAGCATTCGGAGCCCCATGAAAGACAAAGACCCCTACGCCTTTCTCGATGACATCAAGGCCGAGATCGATGCCGAGCGAGAGGTCGAATACACAGTGACCCCACAAGAGGCAGCTGATTTGCGCAAGCGCTATCCCTCGGATACGCCTGACGCCTACAAGAAGATCAAGCCGGAGGAGTTCTTCGACGGCTGATCAGCAGCAGGCCACCAGGGCCACAAGCTCGCGCTTCGGCAGCCGCTTCGAGCGGACTCCAGCCATGGGCCTCAGGGCCGCGGCCGGAAGCTCCAGCAGTTCCTCGGCCACCAGGGCCAGGGGATGCAGGGCAGGGGGAGGGGGAAGCGATCGAGCAGGGGATGCTGAGGGCCTCCAGCCGGCCGCGGCCAGCGCCAGCGCCACCAGGGACACCAGCAGCACGGCGGCCGCTTCGAGGGCCACCAGGCCGGCGAGCAACAGCAGCTCCACCGCGTCGGCGGTGGGGGATTCGGATTTCATTGTTTGCGGGGGATCGGCGGCGCATCCGGCCGGCCTGATCTCAGCGAACCCTACCAACGCAACAGGCCGGTGAAGATGGATCTCAAAGTCCTGCACCTCCTCTGATGGCTAACCGTTTCCTGAAGTTTCTTGTTGGATCAGCAGCAGGCATGATCGTCCTTGCGGGACTTATCGCAGCGGGGGTATTTGCCGTCGGAGTCTGGCGCGGTATTTCCTACCAATCAGCACAGAAAAAGTGTGCGAACGCCAGCGACAGCTACGTGAGGAAGGCAGATCGAGAAAGAGGTCTGATCAGCTTTGGTGGTTCTGGCTCAACTCTCAACGGAAGCGACGGCTATGCGGCGTGTATGTACGACGAGGGCCACTGATTGATATAGAAGGCAGAGTCACCCTCCTCCAAGGGGTGGCCGCGGCCGTGCCAGTAAAGATGAGGCTCTGATAGTTGTTATAGCGATTGGGCACAAAGTATCCGGTTCGACTATCACCAGCGGCTGGCTCAACGCCTCAGATCCAGGGTCTGAAGGGCAGCGGCAGCGGCCGACAGGTTGAGCAGCAACCCCCTCACCCGTGCCACCTCAGCCGCCGTGGCTGGCCCCAGGGGGAACCGCTGCAAGTCGCACAAGAAAAACTCCAAGGCCTCCAGCTGCTCAGCTTCAGCGCCGATGGCTTCCAGGATCTCCGGAGGCGCCACCGGAGAGGGGGGAGGCTGAACAGGAGGGAGATGGCGAAGGGCAGCCGCCGCAGGCGCCAGTTGCTCGGCACGGTGAGCTCTCCTGCTGCGCCGGGAAGCCGCCGCAGGCGCCGGGTCCGTGTCATCCGGTGGTAAGGGATTCGGCATCGAGGACATGGGGATGGGGAACAGAGGGCGGTGAACGGAATCAGGCGGCCAGGGGCACCGATTGATGGGTCCGGAGGGCTGCAGCCCATGGAATCGGCACCACCCGACCCCAGGGCGAGGGCCGGTGAGGGGGGGGCGGGCCGTGGTCTGGAAGGGTGGGGCACTTTTGCCCCCTACAGAGATTCCATGTAGGGGAGAAAAGTGCCCCAGTCGCCGCGGCCTGCAGTTCGGCCAGCCAGGCCGCTGCGAGGGCCTCGGTCGTCACCCCTTCAGGCAGGGCCATCAGCTGGGCGCGGTAGGTGAGGGCATCCCGGCCGGCGCCGCGGGCCTTGATGCGTCCGACCCGTTGCAGCTCCCAGCCGCAGGCCTGCAGCAGGGCCCGCAGGGTGCCGGTGGGCAACTTGCCGGGGCTGCAGCCGGTGGCCGCCACCAGCTGGGCACGGTGGGCGGTGGCGGTGGTGTGTAGCTGCATCACGGCCGGATCGTTCGCGGCGATCACCTCACCAGCAGAGAAGCGGGCCAGCAGCTGGGGCAGCCCCAGGGCGATCAGGGCGGCGACCTTCGGGCCCAGCGTCACCCGCAGGCGATCGGGCGCGAAGGGTTGGCCGGTGGGATCGAGGGCGGCGATTCGCTGCTGATCGTGGCCGGGGATCAGGGCCAGGGCCTCGGGGGTGGCGAGGATCCAGCCCAGGCGCAGGCGATCGCGCAGCCCGTCGCGGTCGGCCTCCAGCAGCTGCAGGGAAGGGGCAGCGGTGCCCAGGGCCCAGCGTTCGATCAGTTGGTGGCGCTGCAGGGCGGCGCGTTCTTCAGGGGTGCGGCGGCGGCGACGTTTCAGGGCGGCCGCGGCCTCCGGCTCCAGCTGGGGCGCAGCGATCACGGCGGCGTATTCAGCAGCCAGGGCGGCCTTGGCGATGGCGGCCAGGTCGGCCGCGGCCTTGGCACCGGCAGCCGGGCAGGGCTCAGGGCCTGGGGCTTGCAGCTCCCACCCCTCGGCCTGCAGCAGCCCGGCGATCGTGGCGCGGTAGGCGTGACGCTGGCGGTTGCGGTGGGCTCCCGCCTCGGACCAGGCCTCCAGCCAGGCCTCCCCGGCGGCCTGCAGTTGACCGAACAGAGGATCGGTAACGGCCTGCAGATGGCGGATCAGCTCGGCCGGCTCGGTGCTTCTAGAAGCGACCTTCAGGGCACCGCCCTCGGGGGCGAACAGGTAGGCGGGCACCTCAGGAGAGCGAACGCGGGCCAGGGCCTGGGCGGCGTGTTCGGGGGCAATACGACCCCCCGCGTAGGCGATCACGGCCGCCGGTTTCCACCGCTGAAAGCTGATCCCTGAGCTGATCGAGGGGCTGCAGTAGATCGCATCCCACTGTTCGGCCACCCCGTCAGGGTCGGCGGCCAGTTCGGCCGCGGCCTCGGGGGTGGTGGAGTCGATCACCAGCACGCGGGCCTCGGGGCACCACTGGCGATGGACGGCAGCCAGGGTCTGGGGGGCGTTGTTCATGCCGGCCCGCTGCGCTGATGTCCAGCAGAGGAACGGACGGCCGGCGATCACCAGCTGGGCCCACTGGGCACGGAACGCGGTAGCAGCGGCGGCAGGGGTGCCGAATCCTTCGGGGCAGTGCAGTGGCCGGCCGGCCATCGGCTGGTGTTCGGAGCGGATCACCAGGGCCCGGCGGCCGGTGAGACGCTCCAGCAGCCGCACGGCCCACTCGGGCATCTGCGCATCGGCGGCGATGGTCTGCCGCATCCGGGGAAGCTGATCGGCAGCTGTTCTCAGCACCTCGGCACGACGATCGGCCAGGGCGGTGCCGGTGGAGAACAGCAGGTGCTCAACGGCCTGGGCCCACTCATCGAGCACCAGGGCGGCGCCGCTCCAGCTGTGGCCGCTGATCTGTAGGTGGGAGGAGGGGCACCAGGAATCCCAGCAGCCCGCCACCCCTTGCTGGCGTTCATCCGATCCGGGCACCGGGCACCAGGGCACACCGACCCGTTCGGCCGCGGCCTGCCCCAGGGCCTGACGGTGCGAGGGCATGAGGATCGGCACCCCGGCCGCGGCCAGCGGCGCCAGGGCCTGAGCAATGGCCTCGGTTTTGCCGCAGCCCATCGGGGCCTTGAGGATCACCAGCGGCGCCAGCTCGGGCGATGGGAGGGGGCAGCTCACCCCCAGAAAATGGCCAGGGCCAGCTGGGGCGATGCGATCGGCAGCCCGCAGACGGGGCAGGACCGGCTCAGGGCCCAGGGGTGCCAGGGCCGCGGCCAGTTGCTCCCAGGTGCCGCCGTTGACGATGTGATCGTCGGCCCCCTTGCCGTGGGTGCCGGGCACGGTGCCGGCCAGGGCCTCGCGGGCACCAGCTCGAAGCAGCAGCCGGGCCAGGTGGCGGGCGGCGATCGGCTCGCGTGGCTCGGCCTTGCTGCTGTGATCGAAAAGGACCATGACCCGGCGGCCAGCCAAGGGCAGGGCGGCCAGATCGGGAATCAGCTCCAGCGGGCCCGTGCGGCGGCCGTCGCTGCCCGGCGGGCCGTTCCGCTTTGCGCCGCTGTCGATGCCCGGCAGGGCCACGGTGGGCAGCCCCAGGCTCAGCAGGGCGCCGGCTTTCTTTGGGCCTTCCGCCACCACCAAGGGCAAGCGGGGCTCAACAGCCCACCAGCGCCAGAAGGCACCGGCTCGGCCGTCATGGTCAGCAGCAACGGCGGCCGGCAGCGGCAGGCGGTGGCGATCGGCCACCAGCTGGGCGACGACGGCCGGCACCCTCAGCCAGATCGAACGGGTCGGGGGACCCCAGGGGGCCTCCAGCTTGATGACCTTGCCGTCAGCGTCACGGCGCGGTGCGTCGGGCTTCAGCTGGCCCCAGCTCATCGGGGCCCAGTCGGCCAGTGGATCGAGGCCTGAGCACCACCAGCCACCCGCAGCGGCGACCGGTTCGAGGGCCTGCAGCAGGCGAACAACGGGGGCCGTCGCGTACTGCTGGGCATGGGCGCCTAGCTGCTCCAGCCGATCACCGGCCAGGGCCTCGATTACGGCAGACCCGGCCAGGGTCTGCAGGTTGGCCGCGGCCAGCTCGGGATGGACGGCGGATCCTTCGACCCACTCGGCCAGGTGGTGGGGGAGGGTGCGGTCAGGGCCTGCAGCTACGTCCCAGCTGGAGCCGATCAGGGGGAGGGGGCCGATCACAGCGCACCTCCAGCCCGCTTCATCGCGGGGGCGGGTCGTTGCTGGCTGGGGATGAACTCGAAGCCTCCCCAGCGGCGCCAGCGGTGGGCCAGGGTTGGCTCATCCGGCCGGTTCTGGTCGTGCCAGGCGGCGATCTCCAGAAAGGAGATGGGCGGCCAGCCTGCAGCAGATCCCTTGCGATGCAAGGCTTTCAGCTCGGCTTCGGCCGCGGCCGAAACGTTGTGTTGAGTGCCCTTCGCAGGGTGCTCAAACCGAACTGGTGTTCTATGGTTGGGACGAAACCGTTGCTGATCCGCAACGGCCTCCAAGTGGGTTACATCCCACTCGGCAGGTGTGAATGTCCCAGGATTAACCTGGGACTCAAGCGAGTCTTCCATAGGAGTTCCATTCCGTGGGAGGTGTTTTCAGGGGGTCGGATCCCTGAAAACGCGTTGGCTCAAACAGGTAGAGAGGGGCTCCCGGTTCGCCGGGGGCCTTTCTTATGGGCGCGGAAGGGCCACGCCCTGACGGCGAAGGGCCTCCCGGATCAGCTCGGCCATGGGTAGCCCCTGGGCGGCCGCGGCCTCGCGAATTAGCTCGCGCTCATCGGCCGTCGTCCTGAAAGGGAACGCCTTGACCCGCCGTTGAAGCGGTGCTGCTGGAGCTGGAGCGCAACTGACCATTAGGTATCGGCACCGACACCAGGAAGTTAGGCCGCTTGTGTGGGTCACACCAGGGGCGAACGGTGGCGACAGCGACCACCTACAAGACGCGGTGTGGAATTTCTCCAGATCGGCGCCGATCGCGGGAGGGCCTCCGCACGGCCCAGGCGGTGGCCTGCAGTTGCCGCGCCACAGCGGTCTGCAGGTTGTTGATGTCGTTGTCGGGCCGCGGCGCATATCCCATCAGCTGCTTCGTCAGGCGGCTGATCGCCCGCGGCTCGGGCAGCATCCACCACAGCGTCTCCAGGGCCGACAGCCGAATAGCCAGCATGCAAGCCCTGTGAGGGCTGATCCGGGGCGCCCCAGGTCGTCGCGGCAAGGCCAGCAGGTCGCTGCCTGTCCAGAACATGCTTCGTGGTGGCCAGCTGGCCAGCCCCAGCAAATAGGCACAGCGACGTTGCTCGGCGCCGATCTGATGGCGCCTCCAGCTGCGGGGCTTCGGTTGCCCGGCTCGGGCACCTGGCCGGCGGTGGGAGCGCCGCGAGATGGGGGTGCAATTCCAGCAGCTCCAGGCCTTGGACGGAGGGCGATGGAGCACGCGGGCACGGCGGCCACAGCTCGGGCAGATCAGCAGCAGGGCCCGGCCCTCTCGATCTCCCCCGTAGCAGCCACGCACCACCCCCCAGCGCAGGGCCAGAACGGTGCCATCGGCCAGCGTCAGGGCCTCAGTGCCGGGCTGCACCAGGGGGAGAACCGTGGCCAGCGTCAGCCGCTGGCAGTCCTCGGATCGGGGGCGTTTTGTCATCGGAAGGATCGAATCAGCGGCCGCGGCCGGTCAAATGGCGCCCACGACGGGCCGGTGAGCAGGTGCGGGGCCAGTTGCCGCAAGGGATTTGGGCGATTGCGCCGTATGAGTGCCGAGGCCAGCCGGATACCGGCAAAGGCGCTGCAGCACAACGGTTCTCAGCGGGAAGTAGCCCGCTCCAGTTCCGCCAGGCCACGCAGCGAAAGCGCACGAATCAGCCCGGAACGGCTGCATTTCAGTCGATCCGCTTGCTTTTGCAGCCGCTCCAATGCCTCCGGAGGAACGCGGAATTGCACCTGAGGCATGGCTTCGCTGGGGTGGCGGGGGTCCTCGATCACTAGCGGCTGGGGCATGACGAACGTCCGTCGAATGGATGCGTTCAATGTGGGCCCGCTCGCCCGATCACTTCCGCTCAGTTCAGCCCAAGACGCTGCAGCTGCAGGCGAACCGTGGAGGCGCTCAGAGGAGAACCTTTCGCCGTGACCGTGCCGGCCGCGGCCAGGGCCTCGCTCATGCGGCGCAGGCTGTAACCGGCGGCCACCATCGGCACCAGCAGCGGGCGCAGGGCTTCGGCGGCGGCGGTCGCTTTCGCGGCGGCCGCGGCGTTCTCCCGGATCGTGCCGGGGCGCAGCCCGCCCAGCTTGACGCCTCGGGCCTTGGCCGCGGCCAGGGCCTCGCGCGTGCGCTCGCTGATCCGGCGCCCCTCGAACTCGGCCACGCTCGCCATTACCGACAGGATCAGCCGGCCGGCGCTGGTGGTGGCGTCCACGTCCGGCAGATCGCAGAACAGGAAACCGCCCATGCCGTTCGCCGCGGCCTCCCGGTTGAGGCGCAGCACCAGCTCGGCATCGCGGGCAATGCGATCGAGCTTGGCCACCGCCACCACAGCGCCCCGCTGGCGGGCTTGGGCCAGGGCCGCGGCCAGCTGGGGGCGATCCGCCTTGCGGCCGCTCTCCACCTCCACGAACTCAGCGACGATCACGGCGCGGCGATCGGCGGCCAGCTGCTGCACCTTGACCCGCTGCGCCTCCAGGCCCAGACCGCTCTCACCCTGGCGAGCGGTGCTGACGCGGTAGTAAGCGATCAATTCCACGGCTCCCTGGCCATCTGTACGAACAGACTACGGACGTTGTGCCTAGTACGCAATAGGTAAGCCTAGGTTTACTTAGGCAGCTGATCTAGGCGGACCTACCACCAGCAGCCCAGCTGCAGCAGCAGATCACCAGGGCGTCACGGGCCGCGGCCTAGGCGAGTTCAGGTAGACAGCCGGTGCTGAGCCAGGCAGGCCTAGGCCGCCACCCGCTCCCATAGCCAGCCCGGTTTCTGCCCCCCAGGGAGCAGCCCCTTGCCCCTCAGGCGGTGGCCCCGATAGATCCCGCCTACGGCGCTCCCGCCACGCTTGGGGGTCTCTCGCGCAATCCAGTTGGTCAGGGCCGAATCACTGGCCAGCCCCAGGGCCTGCCCCACCTCGGGGGTGGTGAGCAGCCCGGCCGCTTCGGCAGGGGTCAACCGGCGCTCAGGCAGGGGCTCAGGTTCACCCGTTCGAGTGATCGGTTCCACCCGTTCGGGTGATGCGGCCTGAGGCTCAGGGCCCCTCGGCTGGCGGGCGCCGATGATCTCCAGCTGCCCAGCGGCCAGGGCATCACCCGATCGAGGGGCAGGGCTCACCCGTTCGGGTGATGCGGGCCGCTGCAGCTGGGCTACGGCAGCCTCCAGCGCTGCCAGCCGCTGGAACAGCTCTGCACCAGCAGCAGGGGCCGCCGCGGCCGGCAGGCCACCCGATAGGGCCGCCTCGATCGCCTCCAGCACCAGGGCGGTAACGGTGCGGCGCTGGGCAGCAGCAGCAGCCCGCAGGCGCTCCAGCAGCTCGGGCGGGGCCTGTATCGCCAGCTGGGCGCCGGCACGGTTGCGGGGCATGGCAGGCCTAGGCAGGACTGGGGCGGATCATGCCGCGCAATGGATCTGCCGGCTAGCCATGCCTAGACAGGGAGAGCACCCACGGGGCGCCAGTCCCACGCAACCGATGACAGCCACCCGACAAAAGGTGTCAAAGCGGTGTCAAAGCGGTGTCAAAAGCGATAGGGTCTTTGCATGGGATTGGACCAAATCGGATCAATCCTCACCAAAACAGACCAGATCGCCCAGCCCCCCCCCGGGGGGGGCAATACCTCGGCCGGTAAAACCACCATGCCAGAAACCAACCGTTTTGCAGTGAGGATGAGCGACAGCCTCGCTCAGCAATTAAATGAAATCCAAGAAAGCACCGGCTACACAAAAGCTCAAATCTTTAGTCGCGCTATCTCTCTCTACAAAATCGCAAAATTAGCGCAGATGAACAATGAAGAGGTCATCATTCGATCTGATACAAAAGAAAAAGCATTGGTTTCAATCTAGTAATTTCAATAAGGATCATGCCGGGACCGGAAGATGATGCCTTTGCGGATACTTACGAAGGCACTAGAATTGATACTTTCGAAAGAGGCAGGAAAGCAGATGCAGAATTTCATGCATCCAGGGCTGCCACAAACAATAAGACATTTTTAAGCAGAGCTTTTGTTGTTTGTGTGATATCTGTAACCATATTTGCTGGGACCACTACCTGGGGTCACAAAGATGAAAAAGTTAGGGAGGTCGCTATCTCCCTTATAGGGCTCCCCATCGGAGCAATTGCAGGTTTATTAGGAGGAATCGGACTGCACTAGGAGCCTGTTGCGCATAGATCATCCCAGCACCTCTCCACAGACACCCATGAATCTGCCCAGATCCCAGTGACAGCAATGGATCTGGCTGGGAGAATGGGTCATGCAAAAGCCCAAGACCTTCCG
>NZ_JAGQCD010000053.1 GCF_024345975.1 Cyanobium sp. Cruz-8D1
AGCTTTGTGACTCTTTGCTGCTCGTCCCAGAAGCCTCTCTGACCCACAGTTGTTGTGAAGATTGCTTAACCGATCATAATCGGAATCATGCCACAATCAAGTGCCTTGTTGATTTTTCGAAGTTCCCATAAGAGGACGCGTCGTCAGCGCTTCTTGGACGAGATGGAGATCACGGTTCCCTGGGAAGCGTTTCTGGCCTTGATCAAGCCCGTCTATCACAAGCCGTCCAGCAAGGGAGGTCGTCCGCCGATTCCTTTGGAGGTGATGCTGCGGATCCACCTGCTGCAGCAGTGGTTCACGCTTTCAGATCCCTTGATGGAAGAGATGCTGATTGATAGGCCCTGCTTCCGCCGCTTCGCCGGAATCGAGACGATGGAAGGGAGGATCCCTGATGAGACCACGATCCTCAACTTTCGCCATCTGCTGGAAGAGCACCGGATCGCGGAGCAGATCCTCGAGGGTGTGAACCAGATGCTGAGCGAGAGGGGAGTGATGCTGTAGACGGAGTCGGTGGCTACGACCCGCAGCAGCTGGCGGAGCTGCATGCCTTCGGGTTTTTCCTGGCCAGCAGCGTGGACGACTGCCTTGAGGTGCAGCTCAGCCTTGGCGCTGATCCGGCCGAGCCTGCCGATGCAGCGGCTAAGGCCGCGAGCAGCCCCAGATCCCGGACTGGTTCGGCTATCGGCTGATCTGAGCCTCTCCCTGCGCCTGGCTTCAGCCCTGCCAGATCTGCAGCGCCGGGCCGCTGAGGGCCGAGGCGGCCACGCCGGGCAACAGCACCTGCTGGGCGTTGAAGTCGAGCAGGAGGCTCGATCCATCGGGGGTGGCCACCACGCGGGCCTGCTGGCCTTCGGCCCAGAAGCCCTTCAGGTCGATCGCATCCTGGAGCGGATCAAAGCCGTTGATCGTGAGTTTGCGGCCCCAGGCCCAGCCGAGCTGGAAGCGCTCGGCCGTGGTGGCGCTGGCCGTGAGGGCCGTGGTGGCAGCCGCCACGGCGATGGTGGTGCCGCCCGCAGCCGTTCCACCGGCCACGCCGCTTCCAGCCGGGCTACCGCCGCCGCCCCCGCCGCCTGTGACCCCACCGGAGATCACGGGATCGGTGCCGTAGTCGCCCCAGATGGCGCTGTAGCTGCCGCTGGCGGCGGTGGTGCCGGTGTGGGTGTTCGCCACCTGGCCCAGGGGGCCGGGGTTATCCCGCGCGATCGACCACATCGCCAGCATGCCCACGCCCTTGCTGCGGGCGAAGTCCTCCACCAGCTGGGCATCGGCGGTGCTGAACACCTCGCTGCGGATGTCGTTGACACCGATCATTGGGGTGATGCCGAGCTGGTTCCAGCCGAAAGCCTGGCCGAAGCCGCCGAACAGAGCGCCCAGCTGGCGAAAGCTGGCGTTGGCGGCATCGATCGCGTACTGCCCCATCGATTGCCGGGCCGGTGGTGCGGCGCCGTCGCCGTAGTTCATGGTCATCAGGTTCACCCCATCGAGCTGCACGCCGGCGCTGAGCGCCTGGCGCACCACGGCCAGACCGTCGGCGGTGAGGCCCTGGGGCAGTACCGGCAGGGTGTACCAGATCTCGAGACCTGGATGGCTCTGCTGCACCAGCCTGAGCGCATCGGCGAGGAGTTGGTTGGCGGCCCGGTTGCTGAGGGCAGCGCCTTCAATGTCGAAGTCGATGCGGTTGAGGGCCAGGCTGTCGATCACCTGGCGGTAGCGGTTGGCAAGCTCAGTGGCGGTGGCGCCGCTGGCGGCCAGTTTCTGGGCCAGGCTGGTGCCGCTGGCGCCGCCGAACGACACCATGGCGTCGCCGCCGATCGCCCGCAGCTGGCTGATCTCATTGCGGATGGCGATGGCCTGGCTGTTGGTGCTGGTGAGGCTGAGGGCCTGCAGGCCGGCCCAGGCGGCATCACCGGCGGGGGTGGCCTGGATGAAGGCGAGGCTGAATAGCCCCACGCCGTGCTGGCGGGCGAGGCCATCAAGATCGGGCACGGGATAGAGGCCCATGTCGACATAGGGGGCGAAGAAGCGCTCGCCCCAAAGGAGATCGGCGGCATTGCCGGAGTTCACCCCCCCGGGGGTGAGGGGGGTGGTTGTGGCGCCGCCACCGGTGCCGGGGGTCGTGGGATTGGGTGTCGGGGTTGGAGTCGGCGTTGGCGTTGGAGTGGGGATCGGCGCAGGCGAGGAGCTGCCCCCACCGCTGCTGCCGGCGAGCAGCACCTCGCTGGCGCTCAGGCTCGCCAACCGGGTGCCGCTAGGCAGGGCTCCCTGCAGGTAGGAGCGGCTGGCGCGGTTGGGCAGCAGGGTGGTGCCCCAGCTGGGGGGACGCAGGGTGATCAGCCAGGTGCCATCAGCCTGCCGGCTCTGCTGCAGGGAGAAGTTGCTCACCTTGTTGAGCGCATAGCGGCTCACGAAGCTCACGCTCCACTGGCTCAGGGCGGTGGTGCCGGTGTTGGTGAGGCTGATGTCCCCGTCAAAGGCGCCGTTCCACTGTTTGCGGATCGTGAGGTTCAGGCTGATGCCTGGGGTGCTGCCCGCGGTGGTGATGGCCATGGGGGGAGGGAAGGCGGAGGACCCCGATCCTTCGACGGCCCCTGCGCCGCCGCCATCCTGCAGATGAAGGATTCCGCGCTCGGGGCTCAGCACCGGGCCGGCCTGGGGATTCAGGGGAGGTAGCCGAGCCGCAGGCCGGCCACGGCGGCGGCGGTGCGATCCGGCACCTGCAGCTTCGAGAGGATTCGCTGCACGTGGTCGCGGGCGGTGACCTCGGCGATCTGCAGCCGCTCGGCGATGGCCCGGTTGGTGCAGCCCTCGGCCACCAGGGCGAGGATCTCCACCTCGCGGGCGGTGAGTTCGTGGCTGGCCGGGCTCGCATCGGTGAGCACCGTCTGGCAGCGCGCATCGAGGAAGGCCTGCCCCCGGCCCAGGCTGGCGAGGGCCTGCAGCACCACGCCCCGTCCCACGTTCTCCCGGCTGATCAGGCCCTGCACGCCGGACGCCAGGGCGGCTCGGATCACCACCCGGTGCGGGTTGGCCAGGCTGAGCAGCACGGTGGGCGGCGAGGGGCGCCGCAGCAGTTGGTCCAGCACCGGCAGGGCCGACCCGTCCTGCAGGAACTCCTGGCAGAGCACCAGCACGTCGGTGGCGATCTCCGGCAGGAGCGCCGGCGCATCGGCGGCCCGCAGGCAGAGGCCCAGCAGTTGCTGGGATGGCTGCCCCGGAGGGGTGTCGAGCAGGTTGGCCACCATCAGCAGGCCGGAGGGCAGATCGCTGGTGCAGATCAGCAGGCGCCACGGGCGCAGTTCCTCAGCCAGGCGACGCTTCTGCTGCTGCAGCCAGAGCGGGTCCGGCTGGGAGTGGGAGTTGTCCTGGCCTTGCTCCATGCCTTGGGAGGTCCGGCCCGTGGAATCACCCCGTCGTAGCGGAGCGGCGCGGCAAACGGCAGCGGTGTTGACGCCGCCCCCGCGTTGCTCCTGACTGGGGCAACGAGCATGGGGTGGCGTGGCAGGCAACGGGCGCGGCATCGAAATCGACAACGACCTCGACTTCAACAGCGACATCCGCTGCGATAGGCACGGCGACAGCGACGTTCACCACGACCAAGGTGCTGAGGGACAGCGTGGTGACGGGGTTCCAGCTGGCGGGGGTGTGGCTGAGGCCGCCAAGGGCAGGGATGAGGGTTGGCGTGTCCCCGGCTCCGGCCTGGCCGGGGCTCGCCGCTCCGCCGGAGCCTTGCTTCCCCTGCTGCTCCTGATGCCCCAGGCCGGCTGCGGCCCCCGCCCCCCGTTCCCGGTGCAGAACCTGGCCGGTTCCGGCCTGAAACCCCTGCCCCCCGAGCTGCCCCGCCCCGCCGATGCCACCAACTTCGGCGAGCGCCAGCGCCGCGATGCCTTCGGCCGCGAGGTGCCGCACCAGCCACAGCTGATCGTGCTGCACGAAACGGTGATCAGCGCCGCCGACACGGCCCGCCGCTTCGCCACCCCCCACCCCCGCGACGACGACCAGGCCAGCTACCACTTGCTGCTGGATCGCGCGGGCCAGCGGCTGCGGATCGTGCCCGATGCGGGCCGCGCCTTCGGGGCGGGCATGGCGGCCTTTGGCGATTTCACCGTCCGGATCCAGCCCCAGTCGGTGGGATCGCTCAACAACGTGGCCCTGCACCTGAGCCTGGAGAGCCCGCCCGATGGCCGCGGCGATGGCGATGCCCACTCCGGTTACACGCCGGAGCAATACCGGGTGGCGGCGGGCCAGGTGCTGCTCTGGCAGGCGGCCTTCGGCATCCCGATGAGCAGGATCACCACCCACCAGGCCGTGGACCGCAGCCACAGCCGCCGCGATCCCCGCAGCTTCCGCTGGCAGGCGTTCGATGCCGCCTGACGGGAAGCGGCCCAGCGCTGTGGGCTAACCGCCTACGACCGGGGCCGATTGATCTGATCGGCGAGGCGCATGCCGCTGGCGCCCGCCTGGTGAGCGCCTGCCGTGAGATCGGTATCTGCCTGCGCACCCTCAAACGCTGGCGCAAGGCCTTTGGTGGTGATGGGGACGGCAAGGACCGCCGTAAAGGCAGCCCCCGCCATGTCGCTCACCGCCTGAGTGAGGAGGAACGCCAGCGGATCCTGCTCACCTGCAACCAGCCGGAGTACGCCTCGCTGCCGCCGGGGCAGAACGTACCGTACCTGGCTGATCAGGGGCTGTTCATAGGTTCAGAGAGCAGCTTCTATCGGGTGTTGCACCAGGCGGGGCAGTGCCACCGCCGCGGGCGGGCCCGGCTACCGCAGGCACCGCGCTCCGTACCGCGCCTGCGGGCGGATGGCCCAAACCGGCTTTGGAGCTGGGATATCAGCTTCCTGCCGACCACGGTGCGGGGGGTGTGGCTGTACCTCTACCTGGTGGTCGACGTCTGGAGCCGCAAGGTGGTGGCCTGGGATATGGCCGAGGTGGAGTCGACTGACATCGCGGCGGATCTGGTGCAGCGAGCCTGCCTCAAGGAGCGCTACCGCCGGCCCGGCGGCTTTGGCAGCCACCAGTGCCAGCAGCCTCGACTGATCCTCCACGCCGACAACGGCAATGCCATGCGTGGGGCCACGCTGGAATCACGGCTGGAGGAGATGGGGGTGCTGAGATCCTTCTCCAGGCCAAGGGTCTCCAACGACAACCCCTACTCGGAATCCCTGTTCCGAACGGTCAAATACCGGCCCGACTATCCGAACCGGCCATTCGCGAGCAAAGACGAGGCCTGCGAGTGGGTGGCGGCATTTGTGGATTGGTACAACCACCGGCACCGCCACAGCGGCATCAAATTCGTCACGCCCCCTTCAACGCCACAGCGGAGCCGCCACCGCAATCTGTAAGCAGCGAGCCGATGTCTACGAGAAGGCCCATCGGGCCAATCCAACTCGGTGGAGCCGAAGCACCCGCTGCTGGCATCAACCCGAAGAAGTGTGGATCAACAAGCCACCAGAGGAGCCCGAACCGATCCACGCGCTACCACTAATCGTGGCCGCCTGAGTGGCAACCAAGGAGTGACACCTTCCCTGAAAGTCACCGAACGTTGCGGAATATCTCATTGATGTGATGCTCACTACTCATGCTGGTTTGATGCCGATGTGCCGAACGAGGCGGCTTTGCGGAGGTGTGGGGGCTGCATCGGATTCGGAGGCCCTTTGATGAATGACACTCCCCCGGGGCAGGCGTCAGGAGCGCGCTGACGATCCGGCCCCTGCTCCAACACTCTCAACGGATCTCTGGCTTCCCTGGCGTGTCACGCCGTCGCCGTCCATCGCACCGTTCACGAGCTCAGCTCCAGGTGCCCCGGACCCAGCGGGAAGCCCCACTGGAACCCTGGCCCCAGGCGCCAGCGTCAGCCACTCCGCCCCACCAACCAAACTCCTTCTGAGCCCGGTGGCTTCGTCACCGGGCTTTGTCGTGACCCGCTGTTCCATGGCTGATCTCGCCCGGACCCACCAGGCCCTCGCTGAGGACTACCGCTGGCATCTGCAGATCGCCGCGGGCAAGCTGCTCGCCCTGCCCAGCTGGTCGCTGGACGCCACGGTGGCGATCATCCACACCCAGACAGAAGGCATCACGATCGGTGCTCTGAGGAGCCTGCCCGCCTTCCTCGATCACAGCCCGCCGGAATTCGATGCCTACATGCGGCTGCAGGAGCAGGGCGTGAGCTTCGAGGAGGCCTACCAACGCTGCCTTGCCGAACAAGGCCAGGAGTTCCTCGATGCCATCGAGGTCGCTGAAGCCCGTGGGGCGTTGGTCACCCACGACAACCTAGCCCAATTCGCGGCCCTTTCCCAGAAAGGCTTTGCCCGTGACCCCCGTGAGCTGCTGGTGCTGGCCCAGTGGCCCGACCATGTCACCGGGTTACTGGTGTCATGTCAGCCGTTGTGGTGACCTCGGCGCGAAGGGCCCGCTGCTGGAAGGTTCACTCCTCCTCGTCAGCCCCACCAGCAGGAATCAGGCGGATCTGCTTGCGGCCGAGCTTGATCGCGAACTCATCGCCAGGCCTTAGATCGAGCATCGCGGTGTAGGCCTTGCCCACCAGCAGGTTGCCATTGCCCTGCACGGTGGCCACATAACTCAGGCTCCGGCCACCGCGACCCTTGGCGCTGCCGCTCCCTTCCCCAAGGTTCACGCCCTTGGCCTCCAGCAGGGCCTCGTAGAAGGCGGTGAAGTTCAGCCGTTCGCTGCCGTCCTTCTTGGTGCTGACGTAGCCGGCAGCCCGCACCAGTTCGGACTTGGAGGCATCGCCCTGCTCCTTGACTTTGGTCAGCAGTTCAGATCCGGAGAGGGCCATGTTGGTGAAGCATCGATTAGCTCGACTATAACAAACATGCTGATGTCGGCCAAAGCAGCAAAGTGCGGTTGCCCGCCCCTTCAGCGGAAGCTTTCGCAGGCCACCCCATCACCATTCCCATCGAAATACAGGTGACCATGGCGCAACAGCACTCGGACCTTTGATCGGTGCCGATCGCCTTGCAGTTGTCGTGCCGGCCTGCAACCGTGCCAGAGACAATCCCAAGCGCCAGAGAGGCTCAGCTCCTCACTGGGGGGGCGCTCATCCCCAAAAGAGCACAGCGGAGCACGTCATCCGAGAACTCCTCCACGGCCATCCATTTGCCCCAGCTGCTCTGGCCACGCACCAGAACCACCCTGCTAAGAGCGACGCCAAGTCGCTCGGAGGCGAATCGTCGCATCGCCTCATTTGGCGGTCCTTCCACCGGCCGGGCCGTCAGGCGGATCACCACCGCGTCATCTCTCAGCCCCACCACCTCGGTGCGAAGGCTGCGCGGTTGGATCCTCAGGGCGATGCTCTCGCTGGTCGTCATTCATCTCCTCACACCGCCCGCCGAGGATTCCTTCGACACGCCGCAGCGTTGCGGGCATGGGGATGATCGGCAGCGCTTGAGACTGCAGCCCCCTCTCGCACTCCGACCGCAAAAAAGCCGGCGCCATCGGCTGGAGGGCCGGCCAGGGAAAAGGGCGATGGTGGTGGCCGCAGACGTTGGTGAAGCACAGAAAACGACCGGCTTCAACGCTGGGACAGAAGAGCGAGATCAGCGATCTGCTGGAGGATGCCATCTCCGCTGAACGCCTCCACGATCAGACCGATCGTGAACCCCAGCATCGCGATGCGTCCGTTGAGACGCTCAGCGCGTCTGAGGTCCTCGTCTCGGATTTGCTTGGCGGCAGTGTCCAGGAACCAGGTGTCGTTGGCTTGAGTGACTCGCGCCACGGGAAACGGTTGTAAGTACAACAGAAAGTTACGGATGCAGTTAAGTGGTTGACGTAGGGAGGGATACCTAGTCCGGGTCTGTGCATGAATCCTGGTCTAAGGCGGGTGGCCGGTCTGCCTGTCAGAGGTCAACTCGCGTCCGGCTCTCGATGCATTTCTCCACCGCCTCCCACACCACCCGGTAGGCCAGGCTCTGGGCATCGCTCATGGCCACAGCAGCAGGGTGCGTCCAGGCCACCTGGCATGACAACGCCTCGAAATCCTCCGGAACCACCGTCAGGCCGAGAAGATCAAGCGCTGTCGCCACATCCGGTGGATCGGGAATCATCGACCGTGTCCTCATAGGTTCGTCCCGCGAGACCGCAACTGGTGATCCTCGAAGCGATGGGCGTTCTCAGGCCGCCAGAGGGACGTCGGCCTCGCAGCCGCTCTCCAACTCTTCCCACACCCGCCGATAGGCCGCAGTTTGCACTGTGCTCCACGGCCGTGAGGCCGGGTGCCGCGCGGCCACCCGCCGGGCCAGTTCCTGCCGGCTTCCGGGCGTGGTTCTCAGGCCCAGGACGGCCAAAGCCTCAGTGAAATCCGTTGACGGTCCCATGGCTGTCATCAATCGACCGGTAGTAGACAGATGTTCGCGTCTGCCACCACAAGTGCAAGGGGGGATGCCGATGACGGTGTGGATTGTTATGGAAGACGCCACTGGGATGCCTTGATCCACTAGCCAGGGTGACGCTCACGACATCACCGTCCTGGACTCAAGCGCAGCGTCCCGCCGGCCCCCAGGAACGGATCCTGAATCTCCACCGGATCGAGCGGAAGCTCTGCCGCGACGGAAGTCCGAGGGCGAGTGATGCCGCCTGTCACCCTCCATGCCCTGGTGCGGCGGCGAGACACCCGGACCTCAGCATTCAGGTAGGCCTTGGCGTCGCACTGGCCCAGGAAGCGGCGGTAGGCAAAGGCCTGGCCGTCTTCCACCAGGGCCAGGTTGATGATCCAGGCCTTTCTGAAGTTTCACCCCAGTGCTGAAGCTTCAGAAGCTCAGGATCCCGGGACTGTTCCCCGGGGCGATTACAGCAACGAGATCTCCTGATCGGGGAGCCACTCGCAGGTGGTGATTCCCAGCCGCTGCACCAGGCGCTCCCAGCGGGTCGGGCGAAAGCGCAGCACCTGGCGGCCGTTACTTAACCAGCCGTCTTTCGGGCTCGTGGGGTCGCCGGGTGATGGCTGTCTCATGCGTCGATGAGACGTGCCTCGATCAATCGGCAGCAAGCGTCCACATCGCTGGGGCTCTCCACCCCATCTCCGAGCGAGCAGAAGAAGTCCAGCCATAACGCTGGCACCGCCAGCAGGATCACCGTCCTGCCAGCATGGAGCGCATGGGAGGCTCGGGGGGCTCCTGTGAGCCGGGGTCAGGCTTGGGAGGGCTGATCGGCTAGCCACGTCGTCAGGTCAGCGAGTGGCATGGGTCGGGCAATGGCGTATCCCTGCACGTATTCGGCGCCGGCGTCGCGAGCGAGTCCCAGATGCTCGTCATCCTCGACTCCTTCGACGACGACCGTCGCACCGATCACATGGGATATCTCAACGGCCGAGCGGATGAGGGCAGCTCGAATTTCGGATCCTTGCTGTTGGCTCAAGAACGATCGGTCAAGCTTGATGTAGGCGGGGGTGAGTGCTTGCAGGAGTCCGAAGTTCGAGTAGCCGGATCCGTAGTCATCAATGCACACTTCGGCTCCAAGCGCCACGAGGGTATCCAGCAGCTCCAAGGCTTTGCTGTGGCGGGGGAGGAAGACGGATTCGACGATCTCAACGACAAGACCACCGAGGCCGTCTGGCGCGTCAATGGCGGCGATGGTGTTCAAGGTGTTGGGATCCTCAAGCTGCGTGATTGACACGTTGAAGGTGACGCGCAAGTCTTCGTGGCCAGTGGCTTGGATGATCGGCAGATCGTTGCGCAGCAATGCAAGTGTCAGCAGACCCAGTGCGCGGATCTGGCCACTCTGCTCGCAGAAGTCGATGAAGTCGCACGCTGGAACGAGTTGGCCGTCGCGACGCCACCGCACGAGGGCTTCGACGCCCCACACGTGGTTCGTCATCGCGTGGACGATGGGCTGATAATGCATTTCGAAATCGCGACCTTCGATCGCCGCGCCGATGTCAATGCGCATTCGTCGCCGCTCAGCGGCCGCCTCGTTCATCGACGAGGTGAAGTAGGCAGACCCGTTCCCCGAGCGTTCCTTGACCTCGTACATGGCCGCATCCGCAGCCCTGAGCAGGTCCTCCGGTGAGTGGGCATCCTCGGGGAACAGCGCCACCCCGATGCTTCCTGAGATTCTCGCCTCCCGGCCATCGACATCAACCGGCTGGCGGAGGGTGTCCAGCAGCCGATCCAGGACGGCGTCGAGCTCAGCGGGACTCTTGTAGTCCACGATGATGACGCCGATCTCGTCGCCGCCGAGTCGCCCCACAACGTCTGTGGAACGCACGACCTCCAGCACCCGCGTACTCGTGGCGCACAGTGTTATGTCGCCCGCGTTGTGCCCGTGCTCGTCGTTCACCTCCTTGAAGCGGTCCAAGTCGATCAAGGCGAGGGCGAGTCGCGAACCGGTGCGGGACGCACGAGAGATCTCGTTCGCCAAGGCGTCCGCGAAGTTCTTCCGGTTAAAAAGCCCGGTGAGCTCGTCAAACGCCGTCCGATTGAGGAGTTCGGACTTGACTTGCAGCTCGGCCAGGGTCGCCTCGGCGGTGGCCCTTAAGCTGTCAAGCTCCGTCACATCAGTCAGGGTGATGATGGCGCCCAGAGGGTTTCCGTCGGTGTCCTTGTACGGCAGGACTTGAACCATGTAGCAAACCTCGTCGTCCCGAGCCTGGATGCTGAGTCGAGGACCGCCGCCTACGACGCCGCGCAGGGCTGCGGCCAGGCCAGGAATCGGGAGCGTCGTTCGTGCGGACAGCACGGGAAGCCCGACATCCGTGTCCACGAGGCCGAAGACCCGAACGGCCAGCGGGGTGAACCGCGAGATGCGCAGGTCCTGGTCCACGATGACCATGCCTTGGTTGATTGAGGCCTCAACGTTTGCGAGGTGGGAGTTCAGGTGCTGCAGGAGGTCACCGCGCTGAAAGGACTCCTGGTTGAGAACGGCGAGTTCCTCATTCGACGCCTGCAGTTCCTCGTTCGACGCCTGCAGTTCCTCCGACGAAGCCTGCAGTTCCTCCGACGACGCCTCGAGTTCCTCGTTGACCGATTGGAGCTCGGCCAGGGACCGGCGAAGGGCGTCCTGGCTGACGAGTACTTCTTGCTCGAGGCGCTTCAGTTCATGGTCAAACGACGTGCTGCGATCAGGCGGTGTCGGTGAGCCGACACTCCGGCCGGTGTCTGGCACGAAGGCGAGCACCGCGAACGCTTTCTCGCCCACCTGTAGCGTTTTGGCCGCCATGTGGAACGGGTGATCGACGCTTTCGATGGACAGTGACTGCCCGCTGACGGGTTCGTTGCTCCCACGGCAAAGGAGAAGCAGCGCATGCGCTTCATCCCGCAGCTCTTCTCGCAGGAAGGACGAAACCGACGCCGCCAGAGGCCCTTCGGGAACCCGGCAGTAGGAGGAGACGTCACCGACAACATGGACCGGCCGATGCCGGTTGTCCAGGACAACATAGGCGTCGCCGCTGAAACGCACGAGCTGTTCGAGCAAGGCGATCAGCTCAACATTCCGCTCGGGTTCAAGGGTCAGCGGTTGATGGGCGGGTCGTGTTTGCCGGGTGGCATCTGCGACGAACGGGGGTGGAACGTGCTCGTACGAGGGCAGGCATTCACCCGAGTGCCGGAAGATGCGGCTACCTGCATCGACAACCGTGAAGCCCTCGCAATGACGACCGAGGCCCTCGCTCTCGCCTAAGAAGAGGAGCCCCCCCGACCGGAGGGCGAAGTTGAACCGGCGGATCACACGCCGCTGCAGCGGTGAAGAGAAATAGATGAGGGTGTTGCGGCACGAGATCACGTCGATGCGAGGGAACGGCGCGTCGGTGCACACGTTGTGCAGGGCGAAGACGGCACACTCCCGCAGCACGTCGGCGACATGGAAGCTGTCGCCACCTTGCCTGGCGTAGGCCGACCGCAACGGTTCCGGGATACGCGACAGGGCCGAGGCGGGGTAGACGGCGCGTCGGGCCAAGGCCAGGGACGACTCATCCAGGTCAGTGCCGAAGATTTTCAATCTCCGGGCGAGGTCGGCCGGCCGGCCCATGAGATCGCCGACGATCATGGCGATCGAGTACACCTCCTCACCAGTGGCGCAGCCGGGCACCCACACGCGCAGAACCTCGTCAGTGCCAGGACGGGCAAGGTAGGTGCCAAGCACGTCTCGTAGCACCTCGAAGGCCTCCGGATCCCGGAAGAACGAGGTGACCGTCACCAAGAGGTTTTGCTTGAGCGCCTGCGCCTCATCGGGTTCAGCGGCTAGCAACGCCACGTAGTCGCTGATGACGTCGATCTGCCGAAGCGCCATCCGCCGCTGCACCTGCCGTTTGAGCGTCGATAGCTTGTACTCAGCGAAGTCGATTCCGATCGAGCGCCTCAGCTGCGCCACCACCCGGGTGATGACGCCATCCTCGACCGCAGGCAGATTCCCGTCCCCCTCGCCCACGGAGATCGGGATCGCGACAAGTCTGAGACCGAGCTCTCCCGCGTCGGCCACCACGTCAGGGCTGCCGAGGGCAAGTGCTGCGCGAGGCATCCCGTCGAAGCGAGCCGACTCCGGCGACTGCACCATCGTCAGACCCCCTGCAGCCCGGATGGCACGCAGGCCACGGGCGCCGTCCGATCCCGTCCCCGACAGGACGACGCCCACGGCGCGTGCCCCCCAGCTCTGCGCTAGTGACTCGAACAACAGGTCGATGCTCGGGCTGGGACCCACTCGCTCCGCAGCCTCCACAAGGGCCAGCCGATCGCCGACGAGGGTCAGATCATGATTGGGCGGCACCACGGTCACGCTGTTTGTACGGAGCGGACTCCCGTCAACAGCCTCCTCGACCTCGAACCGTGTCGCACGGGACAACAGTTCGACGAGCAACGTGGGGTGATCCGGTGCCAGATGCTGGGCAACGATGATCGCGGAACCATCAGGCGTCAATGAGCCGAGGAACTCCTGCAGGGCTTCCAGCCCACCGGCCGAAGCCCCTACGCAGACCACCCGCGAGATGGCGCTCAAAGTGGAGCCGGCGCCCTCACCGTCTTTCGAAGCTCTATTCATCTATCAACTCCCCTCATTGGCCTCCGCTAATTGTACTCAGCCGTAGCCGCCTCCATGGCCCTGAGTCGGTACAGACATCCCACGGGATCATAAATCCCGTTGTGAATCTCGAGATTACCGCGAGAACCTAGCGCGCAGTCCCGTAAAAGACTGATAAAATATGGAATGTCTCCCGAGGGAGCCTTTCCATGGCTGCCGGTCGTCCGATGCCGCCTCTGGTCCCCACGGAGGACGAACTTCAGCAGCTGCAGAGCATCGCCAACTCCCGCTCTTTACCCCACTCGATCGTGCAGCGTGCTCAGATCGTGCTGGCCTGCGGTGCTGGCGAGACCAACACATCCATCGCCAAACGGATGGGGCTGTCCGGGGGTGACCGTCGGCAAGTGGCGAAAACGTTACCGGGACCTTGGCCTGGAGGGCTTGAACGATGAGCTGCGTCCCGGCCGGCCTCGTACCTACGAGGACGAGACGGTGGCCGAGGTGATCAACCGGGCTCTGCAGACCAAACCCACTGGGCCTCCCCCGGTTTTGAGGACAGGTCAACAAGGGTCAAGCCATGACCTCCAGACTGTCCATCAATGACCAGTGCCACCAAGTCACGACGCCGGTTCACGGCACAGCAGTAGCAGGAGGCTGTTGCGCTCTGCCTGCAGGAGGGCCTCTCCTGCAACGTGGTGGCTCAACGCCTTGGCCTTCCGTCCAGCAGCCTGGCCCGCTGGCTGCGGCAGAGCCGTATTGACCAGGGCTCTACCAGTCCCCGGGACCAGGGTCTGCTCACCAGCGAGGAGCGCTCTGAGCTCAACCGGCTCCGCAAGGAAAATCGGGAGCTCAGGAGGGAGAAGGATTTTTTTCGGCTGGCGGCGGCACACTTTGCGAAAGAGCAGTAGTCGCCGAAATGTTTCGCTTGATCGCTGAGCTTTCAGGTCGTCACCCCGTCTCCTGGTTGTGCCGTCAGTTGGATGTGGCCCGCAGTGGTTTCTACGCCTGGCGGCAGCGGCAGGAGGTGCCGGGACCACTGGCGGCGGAGAACGCCGTGATCACCGCCGAGATCCAGGCGGTATTCCAGGAGCACCGCGGCTTCTACGGCTCCCCACGGATCCATCAGGAGCTGCGTGCGGCAGGCCGCCAGGTCGGTCGCCATTGCGTCGCCAGGCTCATGCAGTGTGCCCAACTCAAGGCCAGGACACGCAGAGCGTTCAGGGCTTGCTCCAGGGCCAGCAGCGGAGCCGCTGGGGTGGTGGAGAACCTGCTGCACCAGGACTTCCAGCCTCGATGACAATCGCAAGGAGCTGATCGCTCCGCAACAGCTGCAGCGCGATCTGGCCTTCTGGATCGAGGGCTACTACAACCGCGAGCGCCGCCCGCGTCCCCTGCAGTGGTGTAATTCCCCCGGCACCCCCACCCCGGCGTAGCCGGGGTGGGCCGCGCACCTCAGGCGATCGGCTCCACGGCTGGCGTTGCAAGGGGTGGGCAGGTCCGTTTCCCT
>NZ_JAGQCD010000054.1 GCF_024345975.1 Cyanobium sp. Cruz-8D1
TTGTGACTCTTTGCTGCTCGTCCCAGAAGCCTCTCTGACCCACAGTTGTTGTGAAGATTGCTTAACCGATCATAATCGGAATCATGCCACAATCAAGTGCCTTGTTGATTTTTCGAAGTTCCCTTAAAGAAGTTAGCCTTCAGGAAGTGATAGACCAGCTTGCCATGCATTTGCTTAAACTCGTTAAGCATGTAGACTCTTTGATGGAAATCGAAGGGTCCAACATAGTAATGAAAAACCTTTCCGACGCCTGCTCCGTCACCTGCTGTCAAGACGGCTTCGCAATCAAATGAGCAAGAGTCAATCCTCTCTACGATCTGAGACCTGACGAAGAAAGGATATTCGCCCTCTTCGACCGCCTCTTCAGTGTCCCTAGACCCTGTCTGGATGTTACAAACGTACCTTAGTTGTTTCACCCCCCAATGCTCTGGCACCTCCCCCAGCCACTCCACCCCCGAATCCTTCATCGGCGCGTCTGGATTCAGCCCCTTGGTCACGGCATGGGAGATCACGGCCTGGCGCTTCTCTTGAAGCAGCTCGATCAGGCGCTGCTGCTCGGCGATCAGGGCGTCGATCTTGGCGGTTTCGTGAGAGAGGAAATCAAGAATCTTCTTGGTCTCTAAATCAGGAGCGACAGGAACCCGGAGATCCATCAGGTTTGAGGATGAGATGGACGCCAGATTCGTGCTTTGCTTTGATCGGCTAATAAAGTAAGAGTTTGCCTGGATAGACGAGGTGTAGGCATTAAGCCACGAAGGTAAAATCAAATGCGGCCGAACGGCAAACACGTGGTTCTGATGGATGCATAGGCTGATCGTGCCATCCCAGATGCAGCCACGTCCTAGCTTGTCAAAGTCGCCACCTTCATTCATGAGAACGTCGCCAGGACGAAGGAGGTATCTTTTTAGTGACGATTCTGGGATGAAGATCGTGTGTACATTCTCCAGATCAAGGAAGCCGTCTTGAACATTGGCGACTCTCAGGAATGGAACTTCTATGCATCCCTCTGGTTCGACTTCCTTGCCTTTGGCGAGACCAGTCTGAATCTCAGCAAGTCTTTTGAGAGGCTTGACTTCCCAATGCTCCGGCACCTCCCCCAGCCACTCCAGGCCGCTGGGCTTGTAGGCCGGGTAACGGGGGAAGCTCATGGTTGATTCTCCCGGCCTGTGCTGCGCCGCTCCGCAATCCGCGCCGCATCCTCCAGGGCAGCCATGGCATCATCCGCGCCCTGCTCTTCTGCCGCGAGCCGGCGGCGCTCGTTGAATTGCTCATAGGCCGCCAAGGCCCGCTGCTCGGCTGCGTCGCGGGACACGCTGCCAAGCCCCGGCAGCACATCGCGGTCGTTGAAGGAAAGAAACGCATCCAGGCGCTCTGGCCAATCCTTCAGGAACACCTGCTTGCGGCGCTGCGCCTGATCCTCGGCATAGTCCAGAAACATCCCCACAATGCGATTTAACTCCTTGATCTCAGCTTCCTTGAGATAATTCTTGGCCACCTTCACATCTTTTTTGATAACCCGTGCTCCGCTCCAGCTGGTGAGGCCCATGTTGGGCAGCTCGGGGTTGACGCGCTGAGCGATGATTTCTGGCGCCGTCAGGCCGGTCACGGCAAAATGGAGCTTGTTCTGGACGGTCTTGAACATCGTCTGTGTTTGCGAGTCCGAGGGCTGGTAGTCCGCAGCCAGGGCCAGAATGTCCTTCACGCGTAAATACAAGCGCTGTTCACTGGCTCGGATGTCACGAATCCGCTCCAGCAGCTCATCGAAATAGTCTGGCAATCCCGATGTCACAGGCTGGCGCAGGCGTTCATCATCCATGGCGAAGCCCTTGACCAGGTACTCGCTCAGGCGCTCGTTCGCCCACTGGCGGAATTGCGTGCCACGCTTGCTTCGAACACGAAAACCGGCCGCCAGAATCGCTTGCAGGCTGTAGTGGCTGATCTCACGGGTCACCTCACGTTTTCCTTCAAGTCGAACTATCCGGAATTTCCGGATAGTTGAATCCTCATCGAGCTCTTTGTCCTCATAGACATTCAGAAGATGCTCGTTAATCGTCTTGACATCTTTCTGGTAGAGCTCCGCGATCTGTGCCTGCGTCAGCCAGATTCTCTCGTCTTCAAAGCGGCACTGGATTCGGGTTTTGCCATCCTCCGTCTGATAGAGAATCAGATCCGAGGCTGGTGTTGGCTCTATGGCCTCGCTCATGCCGACAGGCCCCCGATCATCTCCAGGATCCGATCGGTCACCTGTTTGAGCTCGGCGTCGATCACCTCCAACGGTCTCGGTGGCGTGAACACATAGAAGTGCCGGTTGAAGGGGATTTCGTAGCCCACCTTGGTCTTCTCGTGATCGATCCAGGCGTCGCTCACGTGCGGCAAAACCTCGCGCTCGAAGTAGGTCTGCACGTCCTCTGAAAGCGGCACATTCTCGGTGTCGCGCAAGCTGCTATCGGCCTGGGGCTTGCCCTTGGCCTTGCCACGCTGACCGAGCACCACGTTGCCGGCTTCATCGCGCAGCGGCCGCTCCACCGTGATCGTGCGGTAGCCGAAGTCTTCGGTGCGGAAGATCCGGCTGATCGGCTTGCCATTGTTCTCGGCTTCCTCAAAGCTGCCAAAAAGGCGCGTGATTTCATCGATGTGCTCGGGGCTGAGTTCCTTACGCTTGCTACCCAGGCTCTTACGCATCTTCTGCCAGAAGCTGGAGGCATCGATCAGCTGCACTTTGCCCTTGCGCTCCAAGGGCTTCCGATTACTCAGGATCCAGATGTAGGTACTGATGCCGGTGTTGTAAAACATATCGGTGGGCAGACCGATGATCGCCTCCACCAGATCATTTTCCAGCACATAGCGGCGGATCTCGCTTTCGCCGGAACCAGCGCCGCCGGTGAACAGGGGTGAGCCATTCAGCACAATCCCGAAGCGGCTGCCGCCCTCTAGAGCCAGGCGCATCTTGCTGATCAGGTGCAGCAGAAATAGCAGCGAGCCATCGCTCACCCGTGGCAATCCCGGCCCGAAACGGCCCGCATAACCCAGCTGCTCGGCTTCTCGCTGCACCTCTTTCTGGATCTTCTTCCACTCCACCCCGAACGGGGGATTGGAGAGCATGTAGTCGTATTTCTGATCACCCAGCTGATCATCCGAGAGCGTGTTGCCGAAGCGGATATTTTTGATGTCTTGCCCCTTGATCAGCATGTCGGCCTTACAGATCGCGTAGCTCTCGGGGTTGAGCTCCTGGCCGCTCAGCACCAGCCGAGCCGTGGGGTTCATCCCCACCAGGTGCTCCTCCGCCACGCTGAGCATGCCGCCGGTACCCGCGGTGGGGTCGTACAGGCTGCGCACGATGCCGCCCTGGGTGAGGGCCTGGTCGTCTTCGATGAAGATCAGATTCACCATCAACCGAATCACTTCCCGCGGCGTGAAGTGTTCCCCAGCGGTTTCGTTGGAAAGCTCCGCGAACTTGCGGATCAGCTCTTCGAATGCCAGCCCCATCTCGGCGTTGCTCAACGTTTCTGGGTGCAGATCGATCTGGGCGAATCGCTCGCACACCATGTAGAGCAACCCGGCCTTGTCGAGCTTGTCCACCTGCAGGTGGAACTCGAAGCTCTCGAAGATGTCGCGCACCGCCGGGGTGAAGGCTTGGATGTAGCTACGCAGGTTCTCGCCGATGTTGTCCTGATCGCCCATCAGCCGCTTCATGCTCAGGGCTGAGGTGTTGCAGAACACGTGCCCCGCCACCCGCAGCAGAAACTGCTCCGGGTCCAGCCCCTGGCCCTCGCGCAGCTCCTTCTCCGCCAGGACCGCCTCTTTCGTGGGCTCCAGCACGCAGTCGAGCCGGCGCAGCACGGTGAACGGCAGGATCACCTTGCCGTAGTCGCTCTGTTTGTAGTCGCCCCGCAGCAGGTCGGCGACGCTCCAGATGAAGGCTGAGAGGTTCTGCTTGCCGGTGGGCTGGGGGCCAGGGGAAGCAGCAGCTGGTGGGGTCGTTGTCGCCGCGCGGCCGCGCCTCGTAGGAGCATCGGCATCAGCTGATGGGGTGTGGCCAGCCAGGCTCACCGACCCGCCCCGTCCACGGCCCGCCTGCAGTTGCCCAGAAGCAAGGAGTGGCTCCTTCACCGCTTCGTAGCTGGCTTGATCCCATCCCAGCAGCTCCCGCAGCTTGCCGTTGCCTGCAGAGCCTCCCAGGGCCTCCAGGGCTCCAAGGAGTTCCAGCTGCTGCTCTTCTGCACCCATTCAGCTGCTGTCTCCAGCGCATGTCGTTCGGAAGTCTGGCCCTCAATCACGACAAGTGGCTCCACCACCACTGTTTACACCGATGTCTGCAACCCATTGCTTCTGCCTTATGTCGCAAGGGGCCGAGACCTGATTCACCACCGGGCCTGCGCACACCCACCGAATCCCTCGGCCAGTCCTCACGCCGCGTCAAGGATCGGGCCAGGCGCCCCCAGGGGGGCGTCCTTGTCTCGGCGCTGCGGCCGGCCGGTGGGGGTGGGGTTCTCCGCAGTCCCCCAGATGGCTTCCCTCTCTTCCCCCTCTGGCCGCCAGCAGCAGTGCCAAGCTCTCAGCCTTTCTGCCCTGCGTGCCCGCGATGCCCTGGTGCTGGAGCACCTGCCCCTTGCAACGCCAGCCGTTAGGCCGGCCGCCTGAGGTGCGCGGCCCACCCCGGCTACCCGGGGAGTGGGTGCCTGGGGAATTACACCTCTCGCGGGGACGCCAGCGAACCTGCACCTTCAAGCAAGGGCAACCCGCTGCCAGTGCCCTGGTTCGCCCAGCTCGATTCCGCCACCGATCAGGACCGGCGAATGTGCTTCTCCTCCAGCTGCGCCATGCTCCTGGCCTTCCTCAAGCCTGGCGTCCTCAGCGGGCCCAACGGCGACGACCAGTACCTGGCGCGGGTGCGCCAGTTCGGCGACACAGCGAAGCCACGGCCCAGATCAAGGCCCTCGCCAGCTACGGCATCAAGGCTCGCTTCTCCAATCAGGCGAGCTTTTCCACCCTGGAGCAGCAGATCGCCACCGGCATTCCCGTCCCCTGCGGCTACTTGCACCGCGGCCCGGTCAGCAGCCTCTCTGGTGGTGGCCACTGGCTGATCGTCGTCGGCATCACGCCCTCACACCTGATCGTGCATAACCCGTTGGGGGAAGCGGATCTGGTGAACGGCACCACCCTGGGCAAGGCGGCCCGCTTTTGTAGCTATAGCCGGAACTTCGGGCGGCGCTGGATGGTGGAGGGAGAGGGCACGGGCAGGGGAGTGGTGGCGCAGAGGTGATCGACACGCCGGCGCTGGCTCAGAACTGAATGTCGTCTTCTGGCAGGCCCGCTCCGGTTTGCAGCTGACGAAGATCCAGGCGCCTGCAGGCTGCCGCAGCTGAGCTGCTAGGCGCCGTAAGGGAGGGCGACAGGCCTCCTCAGCGTGCGCGGCGGGGCAAGGGCTGCGCCAGCGGCCTCGCTGTGCTCTGCCGCCCTTGCCCTCCCCGCGCCGGGCTTCGGGGTCCTTCGCCTGGTTTGGCCATGGCGTCCACACCGTTCCCGATCGTCCTGCACGATCACACCAGAGCCGGCATCCGCTGGCGGGTCTCGATCCATCCCGAGCTGTCCGCCGATGGTGCCGCGGTGGTTCGGTTCCTCAAGCGCGGCAAGCAGAGCAAGCTGCTCGATCAGCGCTGTCGCTGGAGCCCCCAGGGCGGCTGGGTAGCCGGCCATCGCCCCAGCGCCAAGGTGCCGCAGGCCTTGCGGCTGCGCATTGAAGGGGAGCTGCAGCGGCGCCGGCCTCCCTCAGCAGCGTCCGCAGGCACGGCAGCCGGCCATCGCGGCAGCCTCCCGGGGGCCGCAGAAGCGATCAGCTGCGGCGGGATGAGCTTCTCGGCCTTCCTGGCCATGGAGCTCGTCGAGGCTTGCCTGCTTGAGCCGTATCGGCGGCACACGGCCCCAGGTCACTGATCCGCATGCCGGGGGGGCGGCCGGCTCTGGCTGGCTGCTCCCCTTTGAGGCGACGATCGAGCCGGGTATGCCGGCCTGCTCACTGACGCGACTATCAGCCCGGATGGTGCGGCAACCAGGCGGAGAGCAGGGCTGAGGCGGTGGTCCCTGGCCTTCGGCGCACACCTCCCCGATGGTGCAGCGGGCAGCCAGCAGCCGTTCGCGGCGCTCACGGGCTGGTGGTCGCCGGGGCGTCAAGGGCAGGACAAGCGGCTGCGCCGCCCTTGACCCCCCGGCTTGCCGCTGCGGTGGAGCGGTGTTCTTCGCCTCCATCGCCATGGAAGCCACCACCCTTCAGCCCGCAACCCGCCTGGTTCTGGTCCACACCATTGCCGTGATCTGGTTCGCCTGCCAGCTCGCCTATGGGGCCGCCTTCGCCTTCGGCTGCGCTGTTCAGCGCCCCAATCAGGGGAAGGCAGCCAAGGCCAGGGCCAAAGCCCCCAGCCCTGAGCAGCAGGCGGCCATCGAGGGCTGGGAAGAAGCCGTCGCCGCCGGCCAGTGGCAGGAGCCCGAGCCCGTCGAGCCCCTGTGCCCCGGGGCCTGGTGGGATCTGATCGATCCCGGCAGCGCAGCGGAGGCCGATCCGGAGCCGCCCCTGCGTTGGGCGGTGTAGGGCCCGGTGCCCTGGGCCACCCGGCGGGCCTTCCGCCGGGTTCCATCCGACACGGCTACTTGATGGGCACTTGATGGGAGCTTGATGGGCACTTGATCGAGAGAGGAGCCAGACCGCAGGGTCAGCACCGCTGGCTGGTTCGCTGCTCCAGCGGCCAAACGCTCCACCCGCTCGCGCCTGCTCGGGGTTCCCGCGCCAGCCTCGGCGCAGTAGCTGACGGCGGCCTGGCGGCTCCAGCCGCTCGCTCCCGCTCGGGCATTCCGCTGCGCCCCGTGGCCGCCTCAGGCTGACGGGGAAGGCCGAGGTTGAGCACGGGCCGCCTGCTGCGCTCCGCCCTTGCGCCTGCTGCGGGCTGCGTTGGCTTGTGGTGGCCCGGACTCCTGGCTTCGGATGGACATTGATTTTCCAGAATTACTCAGATTTCGGAAGCGCTGTCCGCGTCGTTTTAGTAATTGTGGGTATATACCCCATTTGTTTGATTGTTCATTTGTTTTATTTCAATCGCGTGTTTGCGGTTGCGTGTTGTGTGTGTGTTGATCGCGCGTTCATTCCGTTGTGAGCAACTCCCTCGCTCCGCTCGGTCGTGCTCGCTGCGCTCGCGGCGGCCGCGGCGCCCGCCCCGCTGGTGTGTGGCGCGGGGAGAACCGGGCGCTCGTGCGGCCGAGGAAGCCCGACGGTCGTGAGCGTTAGCGGCTACTGCGGTGGCGCCGTGCCGCTGGCTTCTGCAGCCACGCCCGCTTAACCCCGGCCCGTCGGGAATGGCCGGTGTTGCGTCTCGCATCGGGGTCTGTACGTGCGCACGCGGATGCCGCAGCACGGACCGCTCGGCCGTGCTGCGGCGACTCCAGGGGGCAAGGAAGACGCTGATGGCGTGGTGGCCCGGCGGCCCGGGCCGCGGTCAGGATCAGTGACGCGCGCCGGCCGGCTTCTTGGCGTAGGTGGCCAGGTACAGCTCGGAGGAGCTCATCGTCTGCAGGTTGGTGAGGGTCCCATTGCCATCGAACTCCGCCATGGTGCTCGTCGGACCGAGGCCGCCGCGCTGGGAGAAGAGGAATCCCAGCACCGGGTGCGTGCGCAGTGTTTCGACATGGTCACGGGAGCTGAGTTGCCCGTCATCACCCAGCAGCGGATTGCCCTTGCTGTCGATCGGCACCAGCTCGTCACGGCCGTTGGCGTCCTGCTCCAGCCTGAACTCGGCGCCGACCTGCTGCTTGAAGATGTCGAAGAAGCTGCCGCGGTTGTCGCCGCCGGGGCGTCCCTCGGCGTCGATGAAGAGGCGCTCCAGCAGCCGCTCCTTGCGCAGCTCGTTGATCTGCTCCAGCGCCTTGTCGCGCTGCTTGGCCACGCTGCGCACCTTGCGGTCGGCATCGGCCTGGAGTTGCCGCTCGCGGTGGGCAATCTGGTGCTCCAGCTGCTCCTTCTGGCGGTCGGCCTCCTTGAGTCGTTCGTATTCCTCGGGGTTGATCTTGGAGAACTGCCCGAGCTGGCGCTTGACGGTGCGCAGCTCCCGCTCCAGTTGGTTGGTGCGGCGCCGCTCGGCCCTGAGGGCTTCGCCGACCGGATCCGCAGGCGGATCGCCACTGATGGGTTCCTCGTCCTCCAGCTCCTCGTCGTCGAGGTCTTCATCACCCAGGTCAGCATCGCCGCCGAGCAGGTCACTGTCGCCAGCGAGACCGTCGGCGTCGTCCTCCTCGCCAGCCGGCGGCTGGTTCGGCCACTGCTGCGGTTGATCGAAACGGACCAGCGGAGGCTGCGGGACCTGCGGCTGGTTGAAGAAGCGCTTGTTCATGGGTCCACCCATCACGGCTGTGGTTGAAGCGAACGCCCCATCCGGGCTGCGTCCACTCCAGCTATTGCCAGCTGCTTCTGCAACGCCTCAGCGCGGAGCAACACCGGCTGCTTTGGCACCGGTATCTGCGGGAGCACCCGATCCAACAACCCCAGTGCTGATCTGGCTTCTGGAAGCGGGGTGGCTCAGTTTTCATGTCGCCGCCCCCAGGTTGTCGCCGGCGACAACCTGGGGGCCATCAAGCTCCCCACAGGCCAACTTGGTTCTCGCGAGACGGCCAAGAGGGTTGGCGCGGGACACCCGCTCAACCCGCGCCAGATCGAAAGGGTCCTAGGGCTGCTGGTTCCCAGCAGCCAGCGCTCCGGATTGAAGCCCGCCTCCCATGGCGCCATTGAGTTCCGTTGGCTGGACCAGCAGAGTGTCATCCATGGCGCCCACCCCATCACCGGCGCCTATCGCTGGTGGCCCCAGTAGCAGCCCCGTTGAGATCGAGCTCACTGATGCTCCGAGCTGGCTGCTGGAGGCAATACGATCAGCACCGCCCAAGCCATATCAGCCCCGCCTGGCCCACAGCGACGGTGATCGGTCACCAGCTGATTGGTGCCGCTGGTATCTCGACTTCTGGCCGAATCATGACCTCGGCTACTGGGAGGGATGATGGCCCACCATCTACGTGATGCACTGCTCAGGGCTGCCCGTGGGGGAGGCCCGCGCATGGAGTGCCAGCAGCAGCAAGCACATTGATCGGGAGTTTGACGCCCAGTGGGAGAGGGAGGGCCAGGTCTCGCGGCTTGCGGTGGTGGGTGGAAAGGCATAGCCGCTGCCCCGCATAGGGCGAAGCCAACGGCACGGAATCAGGCGGGCTGGTCGGCGACCACGGTTGTGGTCTCACCGGGTTCGCGAGGAATCACAAGCCGCAGCAGGATCGGGGCCAGGAAGGTGGTGCCAATCACCATCAGCAGGATGGCGGCCTCCAGGGCGGGCGTGAGGATGCCGGCCTGGCTGCCCAGCCCCAGGAAGATCAGACCCACCTCGCCGCGCGGCATCATCCCCAGGCCCACCACCAGGCGGTTGGTGGGTTCCTTGCTCAGGTAACTCCAACCGGCGGCCACCTTGCCGGCGATCGACACCGCCAGCAGGAAAGCGGCTACAACCAATCCCTCCCGGTTGGCCGGATCGAGGGGGTTGAGCACCGAGAGATCCAGGCCCGTGCCGATCAGCACGAAAAACACGGTGGCAAACAGGGCCACCAGGGGCTTCACCGCCGCATCGATGTCATGGGTGTGCTTCGAGGCACTGAGGATCAGCCCCGCGGCGAAGGCACCCAGGGCCGCCTCCAGGCCGATGGCCTGTGCCGCAAAACAGCACACGGTGAGCACCAGGAAACTGGCCACGGCTACATCGCCGGGCGCCTTGAGCCGGTCCACCACCCAGTCAAAGGATGGCGCGGCCGTGCGGCTCAGCACCAGGGCCACGGCCACGAAGGCCACCGCCGCCAGACACAGCTTCAGCACCGGGCCGAGGCTGAACGCGCCGCCACCCACGATGGCCACCACCACCGCCAGGATCACGATGCCGATGATGTCGTCGAGCACGGCGGCACCGATCACGATCTGGCCCTCCTTGCGCTTGAGCCACTTGAGCTCGCCGAACACGCTGGCTGTGATGCCGATCGAGGTGGCCGTCATCGCCGCCCCGGCAAAGACAGCGGGAATCAGTGGCACATGAAAGAGGAAATACAGGCCAGCCGTGCCCATGGCGAAGGGCAGCACCACCCCAGCCACCGCCACGGTGCTGGCCTGCAGGCCAACGGCCACCAGCTCATCGAGCTCGCTCTCCAGACCGGTGAGGAACAGCAGCGCAAACAGGCCCAGCTGGGACACGGCCTGCAAGCTGGGGAAGGTTTCGTTGTACACCTCGCTCACCGCCTCCGGCGCGATGCCGGCCAGGGATCCCACCAGCGACGTGACGCCGGCAGCCAGCTGGGCCTGGGTGTCCGGGGGCACGATCAGGTGCAGGCCCGACACGCCGATCAGCACGCCTGCCACCAATTCACCCAGGATGGTGGGCAGCTGCAGGCGCACGAGCAGCTCGGCGATGGCGCGCGCCACCAGGAAGATCACCACGAAGCGGCCCACCTGGATCAGGGTTTCCGCCACTTCAAGCTGGTGGGGGCTGATCTCGAGCAAGGGGGCAATTGCCAGCAGCGATGCGGGAGGGAGAAGCATGCAGCCTCATGGAAGGTGGCGTGGATATAGGCACAAAAACCTGCCGGCTGGGGCTCCACTCCAGCAGCGCCCCGTCACCCTCGTCGACGACCGGAGGAGATTCCGGCAACCACTGACCCAGTTGCAGGGAATCGCACCTAAGGTTCCGCGCCAACCATGTGCCGTAGCGATGACAACCTCATCGGAGCCCCACGGGCGCCCGGGTCTGAAGGTGCTGAATCACATCAGCACCAACAACATCAAGGGAGATATCTTCGGCGGCGTCACCGCTGCGGTCATCGCCCTGCCGATGGCCCTCGCCTTCGGTGTGGCCTCCGGGGCCGGCGCCGCCGCCGGGCTCTGGGGTGCCGTGCTGGTGGGTCTGTTTGCCGCTCTGTTCGGCGGTACCCCCTCCCTGATTTCCGAGCCCACCGGGCCGATGACGGTGGTGATGACCGCCGTGATCGCCAGCCTGACCGCCGCCGATCCGGAGAACGGCCTGGCCATGGCTTTCACCGTGGTGATGCTCGCGGGTGTGTTCCAGATCGCCTTCGGCTTCCTGAAGCTGGGCCGCTACGTCACCCAGATGCCCTACACGGTGATCTCGGGCTTCATGAGCGGCATCGGCATCATCCTAATCATCCTGCAACTGGGTCCCTTCCTCGGTCAGGCCATCCCCAAGGGCGGCGTGATCGGCACCCTCAACGCCCTGCCCCAGCTGATTCAGAACGCACGCCAGCCGGAGGTTGTTCTGGCTCTGATCACCCTGGCCATCCTCTGGTTCACCCCGGGGGCGATCAAAAAAATCGCTCCACCCCAGTTGATTGCCCTGGTTGCAGGCACAGTGCTTTCCCTCACCCTGCTCAGCGGTGACGGTGGTGGCGAGGAGATTCGCCGCATCGGCGAAATCGCCTCGGGCTTCCCCAAGCTGCGCATGCCTTACTTCGAGCTGGGACAAGCGAGCAAAATGTTGATCGATGCCGCCGTGCTCGGCATGCTCGGCTGCATCGATGCCTTGCTCACCGCAGTGGTGGCCGACAGCATCACCCGTACAGAGCACGATTCCAACAAGGAACTGATCGGCCAAGGCCTCGGCAACATCGCGTCCGGCCTGTTCGGTGGCATCGCCGGTGCCGGCGCCACCATGGGCACGGTGGTGAACATCCAGGCCGGCGGCCGCAGCGCCCTCTCGGGCATCAGCCGGGCCGTGATCCTGATGGTGGTGATCCTGGCCTTCGCCGGCGTGGCGGCCCAGATTCCCCAGGCCGTGCTTGCCGGCATCGCGCTCAAGGTGGGTGTCGACATCGTCGACTGGGGCTTCCTCAAGCGAGCGCACCGCATCTCGATCAGCGGCGCCCTGATCATG
Source organism: Cyanobium sp. Cruz-8D1 (assembly GCF_024345975.1). Lineage (GTDB taxonomy): Bacteria > Cyanobacteriota > Cyanobacteriia > PCC-6307 > Cyanobiaceae > Cyanobium. The sequence goes on from NZ_JAGQCD010000054.1 coordinate 11,949, forward strand.
TATCTGGTGATCGCGCTCACCGTGCTGGTGGATTTGATCGCCGCCGTCGGCATCGGCGTGTTCATCGCCAACATCCTCACCATCGACAAGATGAGCGCCCTGCAAAGCAAGAGCGTTAAGTCGATCAGCACCGGTGATGGTGATCTGCTGCTCCCCGATGACGAGAAGGCCCTGCTCGATCAGGGCAAGGGCCAGGTGCTGCTGTTCCAGCTCAACGGCGCCATGATCTTCGGGGTGGCGAAAGCCATCGCCCGCGAGCACAACGCCATCGGCGAGGTGAGGGCGGTGGTGTTTGACCTCAGCGAGGTGTCGCACCTCGGGGTAACCGCCGCCCTGGCCGTGGAAAACGCCGTGGAAGAGGCGATCGAGAAAGGGCGTGAGGTATTTGTGGTGGGCGCCACCGGCACGACTCAGCGCCGCTTGGAGAAGCTCGGCCTCTATAAAAAGCTGGACCCTGAGCACACAAGCCTCAGCCGTCGCGACGCCCTGCAGCGCTCGGTCGCAGCCTTAGGTTGACGCCCAAATCCCAACCCAGAGGAGTCGGCCAGGACGGGTCCTTTTTTCTTTAGTGATACCCCATGGATCAGTTTGGCGACAAACGTTTCCTCTCCATCGTGCATGGCTATGAAAGGCTACTGGCGAAACTTTTAGCCCTACTCTTGGCCGTGGTGATCGGCTTTGCCGTCATCGAACTGGTGGTTGAATCCAGCATCAAAATCGCTCGATTCCAGACGGATTGGTTTGAGGGAGGACTCATCCAGCTTCTTGATCGGCTCCTGATGATTTTTATCGCCCTGGAAGTGTTGCAAAACGTGACCGCCTATCTGCGTGATCAGGTTGTACAAATCGAACTGGTGCTGCTCACGGCCATGACCGCGGTAGCCAGAAAAGTGATTGTGCTACCACCAGGCACCGAAAGCAATCCCCAACTCATGGCCGGTTTTGGGGTGATTGTGGTAGGCATTGCCGCGGCCTATTGGCTGGTCAAACAAGCCAGACATGACCAGCAATCAGCCTGATCCATGGCCAACGGAAGCCTGGAATGCCAACGCATCTCCAGGCATTGATCAGCTTTTGTGATCGCAAATATTGCAGCTCCTAGTTGGTCAACAGCTCAGAAATAACCCAACTCCACAAAATACTCATTACTATTTCGCGACTCAACTGCAGACGACAGTCCGATGCCTGCGCCACAGAACCGCCCCAAGGGCGACTGCGACGCACTCAGCCAGCACATGCGCGCTGCCATCGGCCGCAATGCGTTGCTCAACGCTGAGGAAGAAATCAGCCTGGCCAGGCTGGTTCAAGGCGGCTGCCGAGCCACCGACGTGGCTCAGGAGATGACCTTGCGTGCCGGCGGCGTGGCCCCCAGCCTGGCAGCCTGGGCCCGAGAAGCCGGCATGGAGGTGCGCCAGCTGCAGCGCTGCCTGCGGGAGGCCGACCAGGCCCGCAGCCGCATGGTGCTCGCCAATATCCGCCTGGTGGTGATCATGGCTCGCCGCTACCAGCACACCCCTGTGGAGCTGGAGGACCTGATCCAGGAGGGCACCATCGGGCTGATCCGGGCCGTGGAACGGTTCGACCCCAGCCGGGGCTACCGATTTTCCACTTATGCCACCTGGTGGATCCGAGACGGCATCAGCAGTGCCCTGGTGACCAAGGGCCGCACCATTCGCTTGCCCGCATCGATGGTTGATCAGCTGTACCGGCTGCGCCAGGCCCAGCAATCCCTGAGCCAGCAGCTGGGACGCGACCCCAACCTGGAGGAGTTGGCAGCCGCCACAGGGCTCAAGTCCCTGGATATCCGCGAGGTGCTGTTCCGGGCCCAGGAACCCCTGAGCCTGGAAGGGCAGCTGAACTCTCAATCCGAATTGAGCCTGCTAAACAGCCTGGCCTGCGACGTCAGCAAGCCCCTGGAGCAGCTGGATGCCACCTTGATGCAGGAAGACATCCATCAGCTGCTCGATGAACTCCCCGCACAGGAAGCCGAGCTGCTGCGCTTGCGCTACGGGATCGCAGCGGGGGAAGCCTTGAGCCTGAGCGCCACGGCGCGGCAGATGGGCATCACCCGGGACACGGCCCGTGGCCTGGAACGGCGAGCCAATGCCTCAATCCGGCGACTGTCGACGCGTTACCTGGACCATCTCGAAGCCTGAGCCGATGCCCTGGCACCCCCACCTCTGGCACCCCACCAGCCAGGTGGCCACCGCGCCGGTGCCGCTGCGGGTGCGCGTCGCCCGGGGTTGCAAGCTGGAGCTCGACGATGGCCGCCGCCTGATCGATGCGATCAGCAGCTGGTGGGTGATGCTGCACGGCCCCGGCGAACCGGAGATCGCCGCAGCCATCGCCCGCTAGGAGTTTGTTGCCAATAGAGCATCGAGCCTCTGAGCACGGCGAATTCTGGCCGCGCTGAACTCTTCATCGCTGCTGAGGCTCTTTTGTTCTGCTGAGCATGCCCATCGATGGGCCTGAATCAG
>NZ_JAGQCD010000055.1 GCF_024345975.1 Cyanobium sp. Cruz-8D1
TCCGATTGCTGGCCTTCGAATACAACAACACCAGCAGGGGTGGCAGCACCTACCGCACGATTCAGCTCAAGGACCCGGCGGACCTTGGCGGCCCGCCGCTGCCTGCGGGTGGCGGGGATGGCAATCGTCAATGGGGGCCACCGCCCGATGAGGGCTATGGCGGCTTTGGCGAGGAGGTTCCTTTCTGAGTCCAACGTCAACGCCAACAACAACACCAACCCCTGCCGCTACGGATTGACCCGACAAGAGAACACTTCAAGCCCCACTTCAGACCGTTCCATGCCGAACCACCCCCAGCCTCCAGATCAGCACCTCGCTCGGCGCCTCCTCGAGGCCTTTGAGCGCGAGTTCTGGGCTGGTCACCATGACCGCGCCCGTCTGCTCTGTGCCCCCCTGCGGGTGCTGCACCAGGCCGTCGACACCAGCCCCGAACCCGGGCCGCTGATCGCCTCCGTCCTGCAGAGCCTTGAGGCGGGTCCTCCCGCCCCGTGATGGCGCCGCCGGTTCCACCATCTGCCCGCTCCCCTTCCTGGGAGTGCCGTGAGTGTCTCTGGCTGCTCACCCCGGGCCAGTGGGACCAGCTGCTCCGCGCTGCGGCCCGTTGCCCTGGCTGCGGCCGTGGCACCGGTGCCTTCCGCCCCCTCTCTCCCCGCTGGCGGGTGATCGAACGTCCCGACCAGGACTGCCGCTGACACCAGAGCCCATCACCGGGCAACGCCCGGCCTTTTCCACCTCCACAAACCTGCTGCAATGTTCCGCTTCCTTGTCCGCTCCCACCCGCCCGATCAGCTCCTGCCACGCCACCTCGGGCTGGTGACGATCGACTGCTTCTGCCACCGCATGTTGGTGGCACCGATCCCACTGAACGTTGCCTTCCGCTTGCTGCTCGACATCTGGCTGCGGCTGCGCCATCCGGTGCCACCGGACCAGCTCGATCGGCTGGCGAACCGCCTGCTGCACGCCAAGGCCTACCGCGAGGGCTACCGCGCCGGCAATGCCGCCCTCTATCCGCCAGGAACGGCGCTGATCTTCACGCGGGCGACCAAGGACACGGTGGTGGCGGCCTGGAACACCGGTGTCCATCGCAATTGCGAGGAGCTGGCTCAGCGGGTGCTGACGGCCGCGATCCACAGCGGCCCGGACCCCCGCAACTGCGAGCTGCCGATCCTCTGATGCCGGCCTCGCCCACCACCTTGCTGCTGCTGGACTGCGAAACCACCGGCCTCCAGGTGGGGAGCGATGAACTCTGCGAGATTGGCGCCGTGCTCTTCTCGGTGCCTCACCGGGCGGTGCTGCAGCAGCTCTCCTTCCTCCTGCCCATCGCCGCCAATGGGGCCCAGGAGATCAACGGCATCGACCCCGTCCTCACGCAGCAGCCCCAGCCTGCCCAGCAGGCTCACGCCCTCTTCCTGGCGATGCTGGCCAGTGCCGATGCCTTGGTGGCCCACAACGCCGCCTTTGACCGGCCCTGGATCGACGCCTGGCTGAGAACAACCGGCGCAGGAGACACCGAGGCCCAGGGCAAGCCCTGGATCTGCACCTGTGACGGCATCAGCTGGCAGGGCATCAAACCCAGCCCCTCGCTGGCAGCGTTGGCGCTGGCCCATGGCATACCGGTGTGGGCGGCGCACCGGGCACTGACCGACTGCATCTATCTGGCTCAGATCCTGGAGCGCGACCCGCAGCTCGAGGAGCACCTGGTCGAGGGCCTGCAGCCGCGGCGGCTGGTCGCCGCCGATCTGCCCTTCTCCCGCAAGGACGAGGCCAAGGAGGCCGGTTTCCGCTGGCTGCCGGAGCGCAAGCAGTGGCAGCGCCGCTGCACCGAGGCACAGATCCAGGCCCTGCCATTCCCCACCTACGAGGTACAGCCATGAGCCGAGCCAAGAAAAACCAAGCCGCCTCCCCGCACTTCCCCACCGGCAGCCGCTCCATCCACTTCGACGACCTGGAGGAGGAGTGCTGGTGGGCTCTGCTCCATGCCCTGGAGGTTCGCATCCGTTACTTCGACCAGCAGCGCGCCGGCTACGTGCGCCTGGACGATCCGGGCCTGCAGCGGCACATCGACTGCTGCGACGAGACCCTTGATCACCTCCGCAGGCTGCTGGCAACAGCTCAGCAGCAGATCTCCCCTGCCTACTGGCCCCCATCTCCTGAGGTCAGCCGATGACCCGCCGCCGCAAGCAGCCGGACTGGACGCCGGCGAGCGCGTTCAAGGTCACCAAGCTCAAACCCAACGGCCCCAAGCCCGGCCAGTCCGTCGATGCCTGGCTCTATGGCAAGGAGAAGGGGCGCCAGGAGCTCATGGACGACCCACGCAACCGTTTCAACGACCTGCCGTGAGCAGCACGGCTCAATTCATGATCGTCCGCTAGCTGAAACGCATCGCCATCAGCAGCGCCAGCGCCGCAGCGGTGGCCTTGTCCCTGGCTGCCCTGCTCACACCGGTTCCCAGCCTTGAGCCTCAGCGCACCCGCGGCCGGCTGGTCTGATGCAGATGCGCGGCATGGCGTAAACATCAACTCCGAGGCCAGACTTTGCCCCTAGATTGATGCGTCGCCACGAGCTCTTCCAACACCCCGATGGCAGCCAGTAACGGCTCAATAGCGATGTCTAAAGGGTGATGCACCCACAGAAAACAATTACCGAGAAACCACCGATCACCGCGCAGCGCAATGGCATTGGCGGCCATGCAGAGGAACTCCAACCATGACCGACAGTGCAGCGGATCTCCAGTGTTGGGCGAGTCATAAGGCGCTGCAGGCCTTCAGCGCCTGGTTCGTCAAGAAGTATCCAGGCCCCGACGCGATCATCCATGATCCTCGCGATCAGGCGTCAATCATCTTCCACACGGTCGACGCCTTTCTCACTTGTTACTGCACCCCAACGCCGATTCCGGCGATAGGTCCACCCGATCGGCTTCCAACCGAGTACGAGCGGCTCCTCGAGGAGTCCATCAAGGTGGCCGGCGGCGGTGATTGCTATTGGAACGAGCGCTTTGTCTCGGCCTTGCAACGGCGAGGCCTGACGCTCGCCACCGTCCGCCAGCCACACGACCGCGCCGAGTGGTACCCCGCCGGGCGCCCGCTGCAGGCTCCGCGTTCCTTCACGGCCGGGGCCTACGCCAGGCCGGCTGGAGCCCTGGTGGTCTGGCAGGTTGACCCGGCCGAGCCCGAGGCGCAGGCATGAGCTGGAAGCCAGAGCTGATGCCAGATCACGCGCTCGACCCCGACTCGCTCGTGGGGCGGATGCTGGAGGTGGAGAAACTGGAGGCGCCGGCCCAAGAACCGATCCCCGCTCCACAGCCGGAGGCCCCGCTTTGGAAGCGGATGCACCATGCCGCCTGCACCGCTGGCGGCTATCCACTCGCCTCTTCGTGCATCGCCGCCGAGCTGCTCGTGCTCGCGGACCAGATCGTCCCCTTGGCTCCTGAGCCATCCCGCGAAATTCTGGAGGACCTGCGCCCCGAGGAGCAGCTGGCCAGAGCGATCGAATGGGAGCGCTGGAGCGTGCGCCAGCAGATCAGGAAGGCGCTCGCCGCCGAGGCCCGCAAGGCGGACCTTGGGGAGCCATGACTTCGTCACCGAGCCGATCCGCCTGCTCACCAGCTGGACTTCCAGCTGGTGAGCCCTAAAATATTCGCGCCCCCAACCCGCGGCGCGGATCTGCCCGGCTGACCCGGTTTCCGCCCGTTGGCTGGTGGGGGGCTTCTGCCCCCAGCCCTCAGCTGACCGTTTCCAGGCCCTTGACATGGTCAGCTCAGCTGAGGTGCAGGGCAGGTATCGCTTCGGGACGAATCCTGCGGCAGCTCCCCTGAAGACCGGCTCCATCCACACGTCGACCGGCTCGGCCATCGAGTGTCATCAGGCCAGAGGCGCTGCATCATGAATTGACTCCCCACGTTGATCGAGCAGCTCAGTCACTTCAGCCTTGAGGACAATGAGGTCAGAAAAGGCGAGACCATAGACGGCATCATCATCAATAGCGCCATAGTCATGGGCAAGCAGATTACGGAAGTCAATGATGAGCCTGGAGTTTGAAATCAAGTCGAATGTGCTGGCCTCGATCTTGCACAATCTCGTGAGTGCCTCACCGATCAGAATGAACTCGCGTTCCACCGAGGAACGAACTGAACGCCTAGAGCGATAGTCGACAAGACTGACATCCGCCAAGACGGCTTCTATAGCCAGACAGGCTTCAAGAATGTCCAGCAGGTAAACAGACGAATCACGACGCGTCATACACGAGCCGCTTCGTACGATCGATCTCTTTGGCGATGATCCTGTTCTTGACTGCGCCGTGCATGATCAGATCAACGTCGGACTGAAAGACTTCCTTCAGTGCGTTGAGTACATCAAAATAGACATGGACACGCTTGCTGATATCCATTGAATGAAACTCGACTAGGAGATCGACATCACTTTCGCCGGGACGATAGTCGTCTCTCAGGGCGGAGCCAAAAACAAAGAGCTTCTGTATGCCGAACTGCTTGCAGACGGCAGCAATCTTTTGCTGCTTCTGATCAAACACGTTTGTCATTGGACACCTCCTTCAGGCAGTGTAACCGGCACGCCATGGTTGAACCACAAGCGTTCTGTTCCTTGCCCTTCTCCTGAATCCGCCCATTCAGAAGACGCTGCAAGCGATTTCGCGCCAAGTGGCCAAAGCCCTAAAAGGACGACGGGGACTCAGCCAGCGTGCTTCTCGGCGCGGCAGAACGACCACCAGCAACGGTGGTGCCGATGCTGACCAGGCTGCCATCCACTGACAATCCATCGACTGGTGCGTGGTTCTCAACGGCCCTGGGCAGAGAAGTGGACGGCTTGAGCTTCAAGGGAGCAGGGAGGCGGGTCAAGCGGCTCCGGCGGTGCCAGCGCCACCGGGGAACGCCAGCACCAGCAGCCCGGCGCCATCACGCTGCGCCAGGCCGCCGGCCTCCTCGAGCATCGCCTGGTTGCGGATCGGCCCGGCCGCCATCCCCAACCGCGACCACTCAGCTCTGCGCTGGCGCACCGGCCAGCCGAGGGCCTGGGCCTGGCACTCCACCAGCTGATCGGCACCCCTGGCACCGCCATGGAACAGGGCCAGCACCCAGCGGCAACTCACCGCTGCCAGTAGCGCGGTGCGAACAGCGCCGGGCTCCCAGGCCAGCTCCCGGCCGCCGCAGGCCACGACCACCACCGTGCGGTGCGCATAGCTGGGCACTTCGGGGGCCACATCGCAGCCAGGATCGCCCTCCATGACTAGAGACTAGGGACCTGTAAGTTTAGCAGCTGAGCTGCTAGTGATGAGTACAGGAGACAGATGGCCTGAGTGGGCCGCGCCCCGCGCAGCGGCGGGCCCCGGGCCGCCGTGACCCAACCGCCCCAGCCGGGTGGCGGCGAGGCGTTCCCAGCACCCGCGCGCAAGGGTGAGGCCGCAGGCCGAACCTGCCCAGCCCTTGCGCCGGGTGGCACGTTGCACCGTCTCGCTGGCCGGTCTGCGCTGCTGAACACTATCCCGCTACGGGTAGTAGCCTTGGGTCCGCTATCCTTAAGCAGCTACGGCTCCCGATTCTCCTACGGCTGATCCTCGCCGCCAGGTGCGCGTGGCTTTGATGTTCGCCCTCGGCGAGATCACGCCCGACGATCCCGCCGTGGAGGTACTGCGGGATTCAGCGCCGCTGGAGGACGCCGACGGGAACCCCATCTGGCCGGAGCCTGCGCCAGAGGAACCCCGCAAGCGGGGACGTAAGCGCAGCCCAGCCGGCGACGGCATCGGGATCCGCTTCCCGGCTCAGGCCGCCAGCAAGCGCCCGACCCGGGCGGAGGTGGAGCAGCGCATTGCCCAGCTGCAGTTCTGGCTGGCCCAGCGCCTCCCCACCACCCACATCCGCGACCAGGCCGCCCTGCTCTGGGGCATGACCTCCTACTGCACCCTCAAGAAGTACCTGCGCGTCGCCCGCTCGCGCATGGTCGAGGAGCTGGTTGAGGACCGGCTGGTGCACCAGGCGGAGGCGATCTTTGCCCTCCAAGACGTCGCCCGACGCGCGGCAGAAGCCGAGCAGTTCTCCGCCGCCGTTGGTGCTCACCGCGTGCTCGCCGAGATCACCGGGATGCTGCGGGCGCCGATCAAGCCGCCATCGGCCGCCTGATGCTGGCCCCACCCGCCACGGTTTCCCCCCTGCTGCGGCCAGGGCCCATCGCCGCTGGCGGCGTGCTGGGCTCGCCCTTCCACGGCGACCCGTGGGGCGATGCTGGCGTGCTCGGTTTCCGTGATCCCTCGATCGTCAGCGGCAGCGCGGCGCCCCTGAGCCTGCGCGAATTCATCACCGAGGCGATGCCCGCCTACGGCTTCCACCGCTGGGCGCGGGTGTTGATCGCCCTGCTGCAGCAGATCGCCGATGGCGAGCTCTCCAGGCTGATCGTCACCTGCCCGCCGCGGCTGGGGAAACTCTGTGCTCACGACACCCCTGTGCCGACGCCTCGAGGATGGCACCGCCACGGTGACCTCAGGCCCGGCGACGAGGTGTTCGGACCCGACGGGCAACCGACTCTTGTCCTGGCGATCTCGGCAGAAGCCAGGGCCACCATGAAGGTCACCACGACGCGTGGTGAGGAGATCTGGTGCCACCCGAATCACGAGTGGCAAGTCCGCAGGCGCCGCAGGCGACGGTGGGAATCTCTTGAGACGCGAGAACTTGGATCCCGGCCGCTCCACACGGGTGAGCTGGGTCGACGCGGTTCGTGCTTTCTCTACCAGCTGCCCACACCTGAGCCTCTTCGGTATCCGCGCCAGGACCTGCCTTTGTGCCCCTACACGCTTGGCTACTGGCTGGGCAACGGCTCCGTCGGCAAGCCGGTGGTTACGCATGACCGCGAGGATCTGGCCCCGCTGGATCCGATGGTTCTTGCCGGCTATGAGGTTTCTTCCGTCCACCAACACCGCACGCCTGGCTATGAGCGGGTCCGTGCCACCTCACTGGCCGGTGACACTCGCAAGGGCAAGCCCAGCCCGCTTCGTTGTGACCTTCTCGCCGCTCGTGTCCTTCAACGGAAGCACATTCCTGAGATTTACCTCCGTTCGTCGATCAACCAGCGTCTGGCGTTGCTTGCTGGACTGATTGATAGCGATGGATCGGTTGACACCAAAGGCCGCGTCAGTTTCTCCACGGTGCTTCCTGAGCTGGCCGAAGCTGTGCTCGATCTGGCGGAAGGGCTGGGCTTTCGCCCCTACCGCAGCGAGACGCCCGCGAAGGTCAGCAGCAGCGGCATTGAGGGCCGCCGCAGCGTCATTGCGATTGGCTTTCAGCCGACCATGTCGATTCCGACGCAGCTACGGCGCAAGGCGATCCGACGGCTGGCCCCACAGCGACAGGCTGCGATTGCCCGCATCGAGCACGACCCCGGCTCGCCCCACTGGGGCCGCTGCATACAGGTGGACCGACCCGACGGCCTCTATGTGATCGGCCGCCGACTCACGGTCACCCACAACAGCCTCCTCATCTCCAAGCTGTTCCTCGCTTACTTCGTCTACCGCCACCCGCACCTGTTCTCGGCGGTCGCCAGTTACTCCGGTGAGCTGGCCTACGCCCATTCCCGCGAGGCGCGCCACTTCTACCGCGCCACCGGCAACCCCCTCTCCAGGGATTCAGCGGCCGTGGGCAACTGGCTCACGCCTCAGCGTGGCGGCTGCATCGCCGCCGGTGTCGATGGGCCCTTCAACGGCAAGGGCTACTCGCTGGGGATCATCGATGACCCATACAAGGGCCCCCATGACGCCGGCTCCGCCCGCGTTCGCGATCGCATCGTCGAGTGGCTCAAGTCCGTCTGGTTCCTGCGCGCCGAGCCCTCCTTCATCGACGCCGGCCAGGGCGCTCTGCAGCGCAACCTCTCAGCCCAGGTGATCGTGCTCACCCGCTGGGATGAGAACGACATGGTCGGTTGGCTGCTGGCCCAGGAGCTGGAGCAGGCGCCGCAGCACTGGCATGTGCTCGATCTGCCGGCGATTGCGGAGCACAGCACCGATCGGCCCACCTACCCACCCACCGTCACGCTGGAGCCGGACTGGCGACTGCCTGGTGAGCCGCTCTGCCCCGAGCGCTTCCCGCTGCAGGAACTGCTCAAGATCCGCCAACGCACCGGTGCCTTCTGGTGGTCGGCGCTCTACCAGCAGCGGCCGGCACCGGCCGCCGGCGGCATCTTCCAGAGGGCTTGGTTGCGCAGCGCCTTCCCCCGAAAGGCCAAGCGCCGTTACGCACCTTTGATCCTCTCCTGTGATCTGACCTTCAAAGGGGAGGAGGACAGCTGCTACTGCGGCTTTGTGCTCATGGGGCTGCTGTCGCCTGATCCCGGCATGGCCCAGAAGCTGGAGATCGAGGTGCTTTGGGCGGTGCGCAAGCGCCTCGGCCTGCCGGGCACGGTCCACTTCCTGCTGGCGGCCAGCGCCGCACTGCACAAGCAGGGCCTGCGGCCCAACGCGGTGCTGGTGGAAGACGCCGCCAACGGCCCGGCCGTGCTGCAGGTTCTGCGCCGCAAGATCCGCGGCTGTCCCGCGTCAACCCCCTTGGCCGATTCGCGACAACCAAGTTGGCCGGTGAGGGCCCCCAGGTTGTCGCCGGCGACAACCTGGGGGCGGCGACACGAAAAGTGAGCCACTCCGCTACCAGAAGCCCGATCAGCACTGGGGTTTTCTTGATCGGCCTGCTGCCGGTCCCCCCGCGCGGCAGCAAGGAGCTCCGCGCCCATGCCGTCGCACCGCTGCTGGAGGCGGGCCAGGTCGCCTTCCATCCCCGCGCCGAACCCCTCACCGAGGAACTCCCCCGCTTCCCCAAGGGCAGCAAGGACCTCACCGATGCCTTCTGCCACGGCGCCCTCTGGCTGGAGGAGCGCTACTGGAAGGGCCTCGGCGTCCAGAACGCGCCGGTGCCGCTGCTGCTCTCGCGCTGATGGTCCGGCAGCTCTCCCTCTTCGATCCACCCCCCGCGGCGGAACACCCTCAGGCGGAACATCCGGGAGGTGCACACCCCGGCGATGAGCACCCACCTGCGCCAAAGCGGCCCCGTCCACCGCGCCGGCACCGGGTGCCCCATCCCCGTGCGGCGGCCCACGCCCTGGCGCTGCAGCACCTGGATCTGGCCGACACGATCGCCGCCAACTTCGCCCGCCGCACCATCCACCCGTTCGATGACCTGCGGCAGGTGGCGATCATCGGCCTGCTCAAGGCCGCCCAGCGCTACAACCCCTCAGGCGGCCGGCCCTATCGCCCCTATGCACGCACCTACGCCAACGGCGAGATCATCCACTACCTCCGGGACTCGGGCTTTGCCATCAAGGTGCCGCCCACCTGGCGGGATCTGCATGCCAGTGGGCAGAAGCTCCTGCGCCAGGGCCTCCCGCCTGGTCAGCTGCCCCAGCGGCTTGGCATCACGGCTGCACGCTGGCAGGAGATTCAGGAGGCCTGCTCGATCACCGTTGTGGCCCTGCCGCCTGAGACCTGAGGCGACTGGCGATCGCTGGAACGCTGTTCCTGAGTGGCAGGCAGGGAGCCTGAGGTGGCTCAGCAGATTGCTGATGGTGGCCTGTCCACTCGAGGGGCTTGTTAGCAGGCAACCTTAACCGACGCACGAATATTCTTCACCTCTAGAGGAACCGAATGCTCTTTGTAAAATGCACGCGCAAGCATTTGCACCGATGGGCCTTGCCTGGGCACTCGTGTCGTCACAGCATAGCACTTTCTATTTGTTGACTTGTAACGATCTTTGGTCGCATTAAGTGTTGCTCCGAGCTGAGAGACCGCCTTCTTCAGATCACATCCTTTCAGTTCTACAAAGTAGGCAACATCTGGATTGCATTTGGCAACAAGCAGCCAATCGCATCGCTCTTGATCGCCAGTGATGAGACATCCATCAACCTTTACTTTTTCAATTGTATGCCTCGCCTCGTTGACCAGCTCGAAGGAGCTGCGATTCTCTTGAACGACAACTCGTGTGTCTTTCACGACTGAAGTGCATTTCTCGTAGCTCAATTGCCTGCTCCATTGCGCTCCAGAAGTTCATTCATTACGGCCTGGAAGTGATCGGACACTTCGTCTAGAACCTCGCCTCCTATCATGCGAAATTCAGTATCAGTAATCTTCTTTGTATGCCCAGAAGTGATTGTATAAGCAGATACATCCTCAAAATCGATTGGAGATCCACCTCCTCCTATCTCTTTAAACTCAGCATCACTAATCTTCTTTTCATTCTTGACATCGCCAGCCAGGATATTATTATTTAACGCTGACAGGATATATGGGCTGTGAGTTGTGATAAAGAATCCCATGTCAAGGTTGGCTCGCAGAGCCGTTAACATGGAGATGATTCTGCTTTGAGAAGTAGGGAAAAGATGGGCCTCTGGTTCCTCTATAAAGAACATTCGATCCTTTCCGTCACCTGTGACAAAAGGCCAGACTGCAAGAGTTAATAGCATGGGTAGCGCTTCCTGTTGCCCAGACGATGCATTAACTAGATTAACTCGACGCCCTTTTGACTGAATCCAGTCCTGATCGTCATCGTATACATAGCGGCCATCTATGATAGACTCAATTGAGCGATCCAACGTTTCAGCAAGATCATCGGGTTTTCTCGGAAACAACGAGTCTCTATACCATCGCTTGGAGGATTCGTATAGACTTCCAAAATCCTTTAGAAATGGATCGATGTCGAGGTTGGATGCCATGAAAGTAAATATATTCTTCTGCAGGTTGGCAAAGAATGATCGCGAGGCGGGTATAAATACTGATGAGGCAAAGAAGCGACCATACTCCTCGCTTTGCCTTAGTGGTTCAACAACGCACTCATACATTAAGTGATTCTGATAATTTAGCAGTTTTCTGCTTGGCTTTTCATGAGCGCTATATTCTTCTAGTGCCTTTGAATAAGCACGCTTCTTTGCAACGAAGAGTTTGGTAAGATTTTCTGAGTATGAAACAGAGAGCCTAGTTTTCCCCTTTGCCACACTCTTGCCGGCAATAACCATGCGAATCTGGTCGACTTCGTATGTGATTTCAAAGGAGCTACTTTCCCATGCATACCTTGGAAAGCGGATTTCAAAATCTTCGAGTATAGTCTTGTCAAGCTCCCTTTTGGTTGATTGTGAGCGAATACCATCGAGAAAATGCTTCGATGCACGCCTAAAGAAGTAGACAAGCTTGGCGATAAGACTTTTTCCGTTTGCCTGCCGACCAATAAGAATGTTAATCTTTTTGACTTCTATCAAAGATTTCTTGATTACCAAGAAGTCATGTACTTTTAGGGATTCGCTCATGGCTCATTTGTTTGGGTCGTGGGTGAGAAACGGGATTGCAACTTGCGAATTCTAATGGGCTGGCGTTGGCCTGCTAACGCTCCCGATCACCTGCACGCATACCCTGTGGCTCAAAGACGACGAACTGATGCCGTGCCAGGTGCATCGGGTTGTTCGCTGGCTACTCGTCATTCAGCAGCTGCTTATACCGGCTTGTAGTTGACAACTTAGAGATTTGCTGATCTGCTCTGGTCGAAATGAAATCAAGAACTTCAATAAGCATCTGGTTGGAGGTTCTTGCCTTAAGATATCTGGCTAGACTTCGAAACTGTTCGGCACAGGATGAAAACTGAAGACGGGAGGAAAATTCTGGATCCTGCGGTAAGCGGCACAAGATTGCGATCTCCGCGTCCTTAAACCTGGATACTAATATCTCATAGTATCGATATGCAGCATTTGAGACACCATATCCGTTCCCTACATAGCACATTGCGATCGCTTTGACGTATTGACCCCTTACTGCGTCTGGTACATCGCCATTCTCTGGAACATACGCGGCAAGTGCACGTGCTTGAGCAGGCTCGTGATGGAAGTTGCTGAAACCAGTATGGGCTTCATATAGATTTTCTACTTTTTCAGCGAGTTCAAGTGCAAGTGTGTCGGAAGGAAGAAACGTGAGGCCATTAACCGTTTCAAGAAACTCTCTTGCCGAGTCACGCTTGGAGAGCTCACCGTTAGCGGCAAAAACCGCATACTTAAGCCCAAGTTCTTGCTTAGCCTCCCGTGGAGCTTGATTCCATGCAGCCTTTGCAATAAGTCGAATATTGTTCTTGGCATCAGCTGCAACGTTAGAGTCAACAAACATTCCAAAGATAGTGCGAAGTAGCGAAGTAGCAAGACCCGCCGGTAGCAATTGTATATTGTGATTAATTGGAGCAACATCTACGGCAGCTAGGTGGTTGGTCCTGATATTGCCAAGTAAGCGTTTAACTTCAATCACCGGACCTGAGGGTTCTGCCGCTACAACCTCACGGATACAAGTTTCCAGCCAGGAAACCAGCTGTAGCCCGGTAAGGTCTACTTGGTTTGGATGAGCGGCACTTGCCCAATTACGCATATTGCGAATGTAGTCAAGATGCTTAAATCCAATCTCGGACAAGATCCCAGTTAGCTGGCAGCCTCGAACCAGCTCCCAATCGTCAAGCTCACTAAGGCTGTCCTCGTCCTGCAGCCTTCTACGGCGGTCTGGATTCGTAACAACGCTATCAAAGAAGTATTCAAGATCAAAACGAGCAACTTTGGCTCGAAGATTCTGAATCGTTTCATCCCAGAGGAAGTTCAGGGCAGCATCAAAAAGTCCCGCGCCGCAAGCGGCAACAAACTTTGATATGTAATGTGAATTAGGAAGTAGGGTCGCTGGCACCTGTTCAATAACGCCAGGCAGGTTTGAAATCACTCGCCCCCTCTCCCTTATTGGAACAAGCACATTCTCACTGGGCAGCCCAAGCCGATCTAGATATGCACCTAAGCCTGTCTGGAAAGCATCGACACTTTCTGCGAGCTCCGACAGATTAATAGGGGTGATATCAGAGCTCATCACATGTACGACTTGTGGTTTTGAAGAGTGTAGGGCAAGACCAGCGAACAGTGATTCGGCGGTCCGCAGAAGCTGACGCCAGCCAAAATTTTGCCCCATAAGCTGCGGGAATTGACCTTCTAGGTCTAGGAAAGGTCATTACTAACAAGGCTTTTCGCGTATTGTTACCTACTTCATGGATTGATATGCGGTCCGCAAAAGATCCCTCTGTTCCTCAAAGCATGTCGGCGGGGCTTCGTAACCCAGATGGTCCCCAGTTAGCACATGGGTGCAGCCCATGATGGTCTTCACATCGCTGTCGCAGAGTAGTTCCTGAATCGTACGGATGTCAGCTCCCTGTTCCAGAAGGTCCCTGGCGAACGAATAGTGGAAGGTCTGGGAGGTCACCTGACTGCTGAGATCACGGGACTCCCCGGCTGGTTGCCCCATCGCACGGACCGACAGGTCACGAGAAAGACACCGCTCCACGAGGGAACGGGTCAGGCAGTAGCCGGGTCAGGCCCGTGCTGGTTTGGTACCGGAATCATCAATGGCAATAGCCCATAGCCGCCATTCCTTCGCCCGTGCCGAGCCGCTCCGCGACAAAGCGCAACCGCTACCGCCGGCCCTCACCGCTCGAGGAGGCCGCCGCCTTCAACAAGCAGGTTCTCTCGGCCCCATGGGCGCGGCAACACCCCACCCTGGCCGCCATCCAAGACCGCCTCCAGCTGGTGCTCGATGCCTGGAACCTCCTTCGGGCTCCGGATGGCTCCTGCCGCCGCAGGCCCTACCTGCCCCAGGGGATCAAGGAGCCCGATCCGGTCTACGACTCCCGCATCCAGCACGCGCAGCCCACGGGCTTCTTCCGTGATGCCCTGCGCACCTACGCCGGCATGCTCAGCTTCCTGCATTGGCAGGCACTGCCGGACTCCCTCAAGCGCATCGTCGGTGATGTCGACGGGATGGGCACCGACCTGGCGGTGCTGCTGTTCATC
This sequence comes from Cyanobium sp. Cruz-8D1, assembly GCF_024345975.1. Taxonomy (GTDB): domain Bacteria; phylum Cyanobacteriota; class Cyanobacteriia; order PCC-6307; family Cyanobiaceae; genus Cyanobium. Next base: position 13,833 of record NZ_JAGQCD010000055.1, read on the forward strand.
GCCGATCTGCTCGTGCTGCGCGATGGCGGCTGTCTGCTGCTGGTGCTGCCGCCGGCCACGGGCCACGAATCAGAAGGTCACCGGCTGGAGGCGATCGCCCATGGCGATCGGGCCTCCCTGCCAAGGCTGGCCCTGGTGCCCCGCGCCGATCTCCTCGACTGGCAGCTCGCCAGCGACACCCGCACCCTGCTGGAGTTCAGCTTCCGCCGCGATGAACGCCGCGCCATTCAACCCGCGCAGTACGGCGCCGTGCCGGTATTGATGGTCGGTGCCGACGGCCAGATCCTGCAGGCACCGAACGTCGAGGACTGGATCTACACCACCTTCCAGCTCAGCCCCGGCGGCTTCCAGATCAGCTCCTGCCGCGCCGAGCGCTCCACCAGCC
>NZ_JAGQCD010000056.1 GCF_024345975.1 Cyanobium sp. Cruz-8D1
TTGCCAGGTCGCTACAGCCGGGGCCTGACGCGGGTGTCCCTCGCCTCCTTCGTGATGGCCTCCTCTTTCCCCCGCTGCGAGATCCGTCAGCTGGCGGTGTTCGTGTATCCCGGTGGGATCAAGGCGCCCGATGCTGAGCGCATCACGGTCTTCTATGGGCGCCGCGGCCTGCCGGTCAAAAAGCCCCGCTTCATTCCAGCGCAGCTAGCCCATCAGCTGGCCCGCAAGCTGCAGGCCAAGCGGCTCGGCACCGTGGCGGTGCTTTGAGCCGCAGGGGCTGCAGCCCCTTGCCCCGGTGGGCCTGCCGGCCCCCGGGGCTTTCAGCTGTCTCAGCTCAGCGACTGACTCCGCTGCCAGTTGCGCTCCAGCTCCGCCCGATAGCGCTCGATCCCCCAAGCGCTGCTGCGCATCTGACGGTTGATCAGCCGAGTCACCTTCCAGGCCTTGAGCCCCATGCCGACAGCGAAGACCAGCCAAGGCACCAGGAGCCAGAGCGGATGGTCCATCAGGCCGGCAGCGGCGTCCTCGCTCTTTTACAGCGCTGGCTCTGCTGGTGTTGGCGGACGGTCCACTGGTTGCCCTTAATTGCCGCACCGCAGTGCTCGCAGATCGTGACCGGCCGACTTCTGCACCACTGCTCGGGTCGCTCACCCACCAACTCGCGGCGGCTGGGGTCGATGCCCCGGCCCTGCTGGTAGCGGGTGAGAGCAGGTGCCGTGGTCACGAAGCCCGTCTCCAGACAGCGAAACAGCAGGGATTGCCCCCGCAGGTTCTGGACGTTGAAGGTGGTGGCCGTCATCAGCGCAGGGTCCGCTGCCACCACCGATGGTGGCATGAGCTCCGTGTCTCCACCACTGGTGGCGGGGATCAGCGGCTGGCGCGGAAGCCGACCAGGACAGCAGGGTCTGAGAAGGGGGGATTTCCCAGAACCTGAAAAATTTCCGAGGCACCCTGCGCCGCCGCCGGAAACAGGGGGAATACCCCCCGAGTTTGCGTTCTTCTATGAGGTGCTGCGGCGCTCTCCAAGGAGTTGCAGGGAGCTGATTTTGAAACGCAAATTATGAGGAGAATTCGCGATTTTTTTCGCGTCAGTTTCTCCACTTTTGAGGTGTTGATCGTTTGGCTGGCGGTGTTTTCCGGTCTCCGAGCAGTTGCGGGGTTGATCGGCTCGCGCGTCAGCGGCGGCGCGATGGATTGGCTGCGCGCTGAGCTGCTTGCTCGACAGCATCCATCCGCCGCGCGACAGCACTGGCCCAGCGGCGGCCGGGGTCACCGCCCCAGCCATCCCAGGCCTGCCGGCCCTTGCCGTAGGTGTCCCAGGTGGAGCCCTGCTTGTCGATTGCGTGGCGGGCGAAGTAGCTCACCATCCGATCGATCGTTTGCGGTAAGAGCTCCTGTCGGTTGAGCAGCTGCCGGGCTCGCGCCAGCCCCACCGGCGTCATGCCGCGGTTGGAAGGCGGCTGCTGAGCCCGGCGCTCCAGGGCACGGCGGGCTGCAGCCGCCACCGACTCCGGTGGCCGGAAGGAGAGTCCGGCGTAGAAGTTGCGGGGCCGCCGTGCCATTGGGTGAGCAGAGGCCTCAGCGTCGAGCCCCGCGGCCATTGACCGCGAAGGACGCCCGGTAGAGCTCAGACGCCGACATCGCCTGGGGGTTGATCGGCTCGCCGTTGCTGCCGATCCCCGAGACCGTCAGGCCGCCGGCGGCCTGCATGCCAGCTGGACCCCGCTGCTGGAACAGGAAGCCGTAGACGGGGTGCACGCGCATCTGATCGAGGAACTCGGTTGTCGTCATCGGGCGGCCGTCATCGCCGAGCAGCGGCTTGCCCTGGGAGTCGAGCGGTTCGAGCACGTCCTTGCCGTCGCCGCCGGTGCTCAGCCGGAAGCAGGTGCCCAGCTGCCCCTTGAAGATGTCAAAGAACGTGCCCCTGGCGTCGCCACCAGTGCGGCCCTCAGCCTCGGAGAAAGCACGCTCCAGCAGGCGATCCTTGCGCAGGTGCAGGATCTGCTGCTTGGCCTCGTCGCGTTCTGCGGCAACGGCGGCCACCTTCTGTGCGGAGGCCTCTTCCATCTGCCGCTCACGCAGTTCGAGCTGCTGCTCCAGCACCTGCTTCTGTCGCTCAGCCTCCTGCAGGCGGGCGTACTCCTCAGGGTTGATCTCCGAGAAGCGGTTGAGCTGCTGCTTGAGCGTGCGGATCTCCTTTTCCAGCTGGTTGGTCTTGCGCCGCTCGGCCCGTAGGGGGTCGGAGCTGCGGTGGTCATCGCCACCAGTGTCAGCACCTGCAGCCGTGGCCGGGGCGGGGGGATCGCCTGCCGAAGCATCGGCAGTGCCCTGACCATCGGCACCACTGTCGGTGCTCTGGCCGTTGGCGGCGTAATTGTCGTCAGCACCCTGACCGCTCGAGGCGGCAGTGCTGGAGGTGGAAGAAGCAGTGGCAGTGGCCATGACCCATCGCGGCTGTCGTGGATGAGCACCCCGTCCGGGCTGTGCTCTCCAGCTATTGCCAGCCATCGATCTGTGAGGAGACGGCAGCGGAGAAAGACCGGAAGCCGAGGAACTGCCTACGGTCAACCTCAGATACCTGCCCCCCGTGAAGCGCCTGCTCTCGATTGCTTTGATCACCGCAGCAGTGCTGGGAGGCAGCGGTGCCATGGCCTGCGAGAAGCACCTGAACGGCCACCAGAACAGCAGCGACACCAACACCGAGGGGGCCAAGAAGTAGGGCCTCCCTCCTTCTGAGCAGTTGCGTCACCCCCGCGACAGCTCCAGCTGCCGGGCCAGCCACAGCTCCACGTCCTCGTAGCTGTAGCGGACGAGGTTGCCCAGCTTCACGAAGGGCGGCCCGTAACCGCTGGAGTTCCAGCTGTAGATGGTCGAGAGCGACACGCCCAGGTAGGTGGCCAGGGTTTCGGGCGTGTAGAAGCCGCTCGGCAGGCTGGTGGTGCTGGTGTCGGCGTTGGCGGCGGCGCGGCGCTTGGGCAGGAACAGCCAGCTCCCAAGCGGCAACTGATCCGATGGCCGAGAAGTGATGGTGGGGTTCAGGCCTCGCAGGGTGGTCACGGTGGTGCCGTGGCGCTCGGCCAGCACGTTGAGGCTGTCGCCGGTGCCCACCACCGCCACGCGGTTGGGCTTGAGCGCGGCCTGGATCCGTTCGCCCAGCAGCGGCTGTGTGAGCGAGCCGATGCCACCGGCGCCGTAGAGCCCGCCGAACTCGGTCACCGAGAAGGCCCCCAGCTGCCCCCGGCTGGGGGAGGGAAGCAGGCCGGGGGTGCGCAGCTCCGTGAGCGGACCCAACCAGACAGCCCCGAAACAGGGGGTAAGCAGGGCCGGGGTGGTGGCAGAGACGGGTCGGATGCCGCTGGTGCTCCAGGCGATGTCCGTGGCCAACCAGTCCCAGGGTTGGGACGGTGTCAGCGGCAGCACGGCGCCGCGGGTGAGGTAGCCCTCGTAGGTGAAGTCGCCGGTATCCAGACCAGGGGCGTTCTCCTTGCTGGAGATCCCCCGCAGGCGCTTGATGAATCCCTCGAACAGGAAGCGGCCGGTGCGCTCGGAATCCAGCACCCCCGGCAGCGCATTGGAGAACAGGAGGATGCGGGCATTGGCGTAGGGCTGCAGCGCCGATGGAGGCAGGGCAGCAGGCGACTGTTCCCCTGATGCGGGCGTGGTCGTCATGGCTCAGCCCCGCTCCAGCGCTGTGGTGAAGCCGCCGCCGTTGCCGCTCAGCTGGGGGTCGCGGCTCCAGTTCGCCAGGGTGGGAAGCATCAGCAGCAGCGCTTGGGCGTGGCTGCCCCGCTGCCGTCGCAACGCCTGCTCGATTGAGAGTCCCTCGCCGTAGCGGGTGATGGTCTCCTCCCGCAGCAGCTCGGTGTCGTACTCGATCACGTCGGCCTTCTTGACCGGCAGGGTGCCGTCCTCCGGCAAGGCGTCGGGTCCGACGGCCTTGCGGCGGGTTTCGATGGGCGCCTGCAGCTGCTCGGGGCCCAGCTCCGCCAGCTCGCTGTCGATGGCGGCGATGGCATCGATCTCGCGGCGGGCAGTGGGGATGGCATCGGGGTAGAGCTGCTCCAGATCCGCCATGGCGTCGTTGATGGCGCGGATCGCGGCCATCTGGGTTGGGATCGAGAGGGCAACGCGAATCCCCTCCAGGTCAGCGGCCCGCCAGCGGTAGGGCGAGTCGCTAGGGGTCTGGCTCATGCGGCTGCAGGCGCGGCTGACTCCTCTTGCCTCAGGGGAACCGGCGCAGAGCCTTCAGGCGCCCTGGGATCTGGGGCCTGACTTCCCTCCCCTGCCCTGGTGGCCGGGCTGTCATCCAGCGTCGGGCTGCTGATGGCGTTGGCGGTGGCCAGCGCCAGCTGGTGCCGCAGTTCCTCCCGGCTGATGACCCCCTTGTCGAACAACTCGATCCATTCCTTCACCTGGGGCTGGGGCTGGATTGGCGGGGTGAGCGGGCTCACCGTCACCTGCAGGCCGGCTCCGGGGGTGAGGGTTTCGCCGGTAAGCGCGCACCAGTGCTGCAGGAGGGTGGAGAAGAGAGAGGCCTTCTGGATCGCCATCGCCTGCAGCAGTGCATAGCTCTGGGAGGCGGTGAGGCTGATCTCCATCTCGGTGCGGGCAGCACCGCGGTTCTGGCTGGGGATCAGGGCATCGCGCCGCATCGTGTCGTCAAGGATCTGCAGCCAGGCCCGATGCTCCGCCAAGGACCGGGCCCGGATCTCGACGAACTCAAAGGAGGCGTCCGAGGGCAGGTCCATGCAGGTGTTCGGGCCCAGCACCACCGGGCCGGCCTGGCTGTTGCCCATGGCATCGACCATGCCCTTGCGCACTCCCACCGGCAGGGCCGTGCGGGAGAGCAGCTCCTCGTACTCACTCTTGCAGCGGAAGTGGTTCAGGTACTGGTGCGCCAGGCCCAGGTGCGGCAGATCCCCCTCCCCAAAGGCGGAGCCATCGGAGGTGTACCAGCAGGCCGGTAGCCGGTGGATTCCCTCGAAGGTCGTGACCACGGGGTCGTCGCATCGCCAGCCGCTGGTGGCCTGCAGGTCGGCGCAGACCGGATGGTGGGCCAGCTGCAGGCCGGTGACGGCCCCGCCCCTGGCGGTCCCACCCTTGGTGGGGTCGCCGGTGGTGAGCAGCTGCAGGCTGCGGTAGTGCCATCGGTCCGGGGCGTCGGCATCGCCAAGCAGGGCGTTGATCTGCTCAGCAACCGCACCCTCTGGCCCGGCCGGTTCACCACTGATGGGCCGGTTTACCGGCTCCCGCCAGATGATCCGGCCCGGCAGGCCGTAGGACACCGGCAGCTCCCAGTTCAGGCAGTTGGCCCGGGGCACCAGCTGCAGCCGGGGCAGGGAGAGGCGATCGCCGCGGCGCAGGGCCTCCTGACGGTCCCCCTCGCTGGGCCAGCTGTGCTCAGGGGGAAGCACCAGCACCAGGGCGGCACCATCTCGCAGCACTAGCAGGTCGGCAGCGGCCAGGAAGACACCCAGGTCCGTGCCCCGGCCATCCACGTCAGTGAGCACCGAGCTCAGGCTGGCCGGAAGGCTGATCCAGCTCCCCCGGCTGAGCATGCCGGCGTAGGTACGCAGGGCATCGCGGAAGAACCCCGAAGGTCGAGCAGCGTCGAGGCGCTTGCGGTAGGCGTTATCCGGTTCCCGCTCGCCCTTGGGCAGGTAGTGCTCCTTGCGGCTGCTGCCGTCAGGGGCGGCAAGCAGGGCCCAGCAGTCGGTCGTGATCCGCAAAGAAAGCTGGAGTGCCGTGAGAGCTGGGTGCTGGAGCCAAGGGGCATGGGAGACAGCAGTATCAGGCGTGGCAAGTGGAAGCACGGGCGCTGGGCGGGGCTACCTCCTCTTGCCTATGTCGATCAAGATAGATATCGGGACCATGTAGCTCTATGAATAGTCGGTTCATGGCGGGTGAGCCGTGACGATATCTAGATGGCTTGGCAAGAGAATCCATGCCTAAGCGGGAATCTTGTGCTGCAACATCTCCATGCTCGAAAAGGCTCGTGCTTGGGGGCCAGCTCCGACACTGCCAGATTCAACGAAGCCTGATTTCGGTGGCGAAGAATCCCGCAGTCAGCCGCCTGCATCAAGCAAGGGAAGTAGAGTGTTGATGCTTGCCGCGCGGGCTCGGCGCTTCATCTCGGGGGGTTTGATGCCACTTGATAACGCAGTCATCGAAGAAGCCTTTCAGCGCTATCGCCGAGAGTACGACTGCTACGAGAAATTGGCCAGACTAGTTGCCAATAAATGTGAAAGAGAAATCATCAGAGCAAACACCATTCGCGCAGCTGTCACATTTCGCGCCAAGGCGCCTCAAAAATTACTAGGAAAACTGCAGATTAAATACCGTGCTGAGCCAATGCTGAATACCGCTGATGATGCTCTTCGCAGGGTGACAGACCTCGCTGGGGTACGAATCTCAACCTACCTAGAAGGAGACCGCGCGCGAGTCGTCGAGGAAATTACTAAGTTGTTCGATGGCCCAGCCGGTGCTCGTGTCGAAGTTGATGTGAAAGATGCTCCTGGAAAGTTCTACCGTGCTACGCATTGCCAAGTGGGCATCAAGCGCGACGACTTGACCGAGGAGAATGACAACGTTGAAGGGCTGACGTGCGAGATCCAGGTTTGCAGCTTGCTCGCGCATGTTTGGAATGAACTTGAGCACGACTTGATATACAAGCCCATGACGGGAGAGCTTTCTGCGAGAGAGAAGGAGTCTCTTGAGCTCCTAGGAGGGAACACGGTGAGTGGCGACCTGATTATCAAGCAGCTGTTCGATGCCAACGAGGATCGCATTAAACAATCCCAGGATGAGTCGTCAACCTTCTCTGACGTTTACGACTTTGTCGCGCGAATGCGAGGAGCGTTTCCGACCTGTGGCAAATTCGGCGACAATGCCGGGCAGCTCTTCGAGAACCTGGTGTCCCTAGGATTCGATACGCCAACGAAGGTGCGCGACCAACTGCTGATTGCTGATTATCAGACACGCTCACAAGCACTACTCAATCAATTGCAACAGCACCTTTCGGGCAAGAACGACGACACTGTCTCCGTAGAGCCTGAATCGTCAGATGCACTCCTAGTATTACTTCTGGATTCTCATCTCGAGAGTGTGTTTGCAAATAACCCGATGGGTCGAGGCAAGGGGAGGCCCCCACGGATTGCGAGCTTCGCAAGCCGCTTTAGGACGATGAAAGAACTTGCTGCCGCCAACGCCAGCCAAAGTGCCACTGTGTAGATAAGGTTGCATGGATTCGCATAAGCTTTGATGGTAAAGATTTTGCAGTAGATAGCGGGAGGGCTCCGGTTTTCTCAGGCTTAAGGCTCATAGGGTTGCATCTTGGCTCAGGTCGATTGTTGCCCAATGTCCTCACTTGTCTCCCACGCCACGACGCGCTGACTGCAACCCATCACGATCTCCTCCCACCGCTCCACACTGACCCCCAGTCGATCTGGGACTTCAGCCGCTGCGGTCCCCAGCCTCAGCAATTTCTGCCCCCTGGAATGCAGCTCCCGCCAGGAGGCCGGCACCTTGATCAGGAAGCCCTTATCTCTGAGGTAGTGATACACCTCCCCATTGGCATAGGTGCGCGCATAGGGCCGAAAAGATCCCCGTTCTGGTGAGAAGCGGCGAGCGGCCTGGAGGATGCCGAGCATGGCGATCTGCTCCAGATCTTCCTTCGGGTGGCCGGTGCGGCGGGAGATATTGGCGGCCACGGTCTGAGCGATGTCGCGGTGCTGGAGTGCCAGGGCATTCGCGGCGGCATGGGGATTCACCGGCCGATGGCGCCGCGGCTTGGCCGGGAATGCGATCACCAGCTGCACAGCCTGATTGCTCGGCGCGGGTCGCGCGCGCTGGGGGCGGCGCGGACGGCGCGCCAGGCAGCTCTCCACCACCGGCGGCCGCAGCGGCAGGTCCAGCTGACCAACAGCGGCAGCTGCAGATATGCGGCAGGCCGGTGTTCGCAGTGGCCGGGCGATGGCAGCCGTCATCGCTCAGCGGCTGAACACCATCGGCACCGGCGAGCTGCCATAGCCCCGGCCCCGCCAGAACTGGGCTTCGATCCAGAGCACCCCCTGACAGAAGGCATCCACCTGGTCGTCCACACCGCCCCGGGGCGAGAAGGCCAGCAGCTCCTCCACCAGCGAGTCGGCCTTGCGGGCAAAGCGCACCTGGCCTGCTTCCACCAGCGGTGCGACGGCATGGGCGCGGGAGGCCTTGCTGCCCTTGGGCGGGATGGCGATCAGCCCCGGCACCTGGCGCCTGAGCAGCTGGCAAACCGCCGGGCCGTTGGCGGCGTCCTCAATCAGCACCGCATTGGGCCGCAGGCCCTGGCGCTCCAAAGAGGCGAGGGACGCCAGCAGGAACTTGATCACCCCCGGCAGATCCAGCCGTTGCCGGTGGGCCCAGAGGGCCTCGATCTGCAGTTCCGCCCACGGGTCCGGGCCACCAGCAAGGGGGTGAGTGGCATTCACACCCCTCGGCGCTCCTTGGGCTCCTGCGGCATTGGCAGCCAGCGCCAAGCCCTGTCGCCGCGCCTCCACCGCCGGGTGTCGCTGGTGTTCCAGTAGGCCCAACAGGGCAAACCCGCAGGCGTCGTTCTCCTTGCCGTCCTTGAAGCTCAAGTCACAGCTCAGCACCAGCGGCACGTAGCGACGGGGCTGGCCGGGAGCGACCGGCAGCGGCGGCTGGATCCAGCCCTTGCGGAACAGCAAACCCTCAGCCGGACTGGGCCGCTGCTGATAGAGGGCGTTCCACCAATAGGAACCCAACCGGGTACGGATGCGCTGCAGCACCGCCAGCGGGACCCGCTCCGGGCAGAGCGGTTCGCCTGGCTGGCGCCAATCCGGGACTTTCGTGCAGGTATGCGGAATCTGCATAGCAATCGCCTCGGGCTCCGCGATCGCTGGCAGGTTGAGCACCGTCCAGTGCTCCGGGTTCTCCTCGGCCTCCTGCTCCAGGAGCCAGGCGGTCATGTCGTGGTGGTCCCAGCGGGTCTGCACCACCACCTGCGCGGCCGGGAGCAGGGCTCCCTCTGTGGTGAGGCCGGGTTCGGCGCGGGTGAACCAGACGCTCTTGAGCCAGTCGATCAGCCGCTCGCGCTGCAGGGCCGACTTGGCATCTTCTGGGCCCTTGTAGGGGTCATCAATGATGCCCAGGTTGTAGCCCTTGCCCGTGAACGGCCCCCTCACCCCGGCGGCGATGCACCCCCCACGCTGGGGAGTGAGCCAGTTGCCAACGGCTGCGGAGTCCTTGGAGAGCGCGTGACCCGTGATCCGGTAGTAGTGCCTCGCCTCCCGGCTGTGGGCGTAGGCCAACTCACCGGAGTAGGAGGCGATGGCGCAGAACAGCTCCGGGTGCCGGCTCACCCAGTAAGCAGGGAACAGGCGCGAGACCAGCTGACTTTTTCCATGGCGGGGTGGACAGCAGACGATCAATCGCGTCAGCCTCCCGTCGGCCACCTGCTGCAGAAGGTCGATCAGCAGCTCCGAGAGCCGGTGGAACTGAAACGAGGGGAAGGCGGAGCGGATGAAGTCGCGGAACAGCAGCCCTTGGTGGGTAGTTGTCGCCCGGTCGGGATCGGGAACACCCAGCAGGCCCCAGTCGGCCCAGAGGTCAGTGGCGGGATCCAGCAGAAGGCCGCCATCCCTTGCCACCGTGAAGGTGGGCCGGGTTGTCGCGGCGATCCGGCCCATCAGGATTTCGCCTCCGGCGGCTTGATCGGCGCCCGCAGCAGCCCACCGATCTCCGCGATCACCCGGAAGGCACCGACAGCAGCAGAAAACTGCTCGGCATCCATGGCCCGGCGGGCACAGTCATTGAGGGCAAAGATCTGCTCGGCCTGGTGACGGCGCCGGTCAGAGATCAGCTCCTCCACCATGCGCATCCGCGCCAGGTCGAGATAGCGATTGACCGTCTTGACGTTGCTCACCCCCCAGCTTTCGCCCGCTTTTGCCCTGATCTCCAGCAGCGGCAACCGTTGTGCAATCCACAGCTGGGCCTCTGCAATCCGCCGTTCCACCTCCCCGGCAGTGGCCCTGGGGGTCTGGGCGTGATGGGGCGCCCGCCGCGGCGGATTGGTCTGACTGATCGGCCGGCTGGGGTCCACCGCCACCGGCGGCTCCCACACCGCCTCACCATCCGCGTCCTGCCGATCCGGGGCAGATCGCAGCTCCTCCACCGGATCAGCAGCGCTCACGATCAGGTTGTGGGCCCGGGGCGGCATCAGCTCAGAACGGCAGGGGCTGGGCCTTCGGGGGGCGGATGGTCCAGAAGGGGTTGCCACGCTTCTCGGTGGCACTGCTCTGCTGAATCGCTGCTTCCTTGGCGGCCTTGAGCTGTTTCTCGATCTGCTGCACCGCAGCCGGGAAGTCGTAGGTCAGCCGGCCGGGGCTGTGGCAGAAGGACCAGTCGTTGTGGGAGAAGGAGGGATCCAGCTGGCCGCTGGCCATCGCCGTGTTGAGGGCCTCCAACAGCGGCTCGAGCTGCTGCTCCAGCTCCTTCTGCTGCGCCTTGATCGCGGTGACTGCGTCCAGCAGGGCGTCGAGATCAGCGTCAGCAGCCGCATCAGCGGCTGGCGCCGAGGGAGCAGCAAGCAGGAGGTCCGCCATCGAGGAGCACCAGAACACTTGCTCGGACGATTCCGAGCCCACTCAATCTAGCGGCCAGCATCTGCTAGCCAACTCATCGATTCAGCTCGCGGCTGCCCTGGCTCTCAGAAGGGCCTGCGGGCTGAGCAGTAGCGGCTCCAGGCTGCGGCCCAGGCCGCCAGGCACTGCTCACGGCTGTAGAAGGTGCTGGTGAACGCCTCGCCGGGCTTGCTCCAGATCGTCTGGCCCAGCTCGTAGTGGTTCCCCTGGGCGGCCTCCAGCACCATGTAGCCCCCCAGCTGGGCGGCGGTGGAATAGGGCCGGCCGTGGGCCGAGAGGGTCTTGAGGTCGTAGAGCACCCGCACCTCGCGTCCCCGCCGCTCGCTCAGTGCCGGTGAGACGTAGGCGCCGTCAAAGGCGCCGGCCACGTTGCGGGTGAGGCAGCAGGTGAGTCGTTCGCTGGCGATTACCTGCACCTCCTCCCAGAGCGGCAGCTGCAGCAACGGCAAGATCCAGTCCCGGTACTGGTGATGGCTGGGCAAAGCCTCGGCATCCAGCAGGGCCTCGCTGACGCTTTTGCCCACCAGGAAACGGGCCTGGGTGTAGCGCTCCAGGGCCGCGTGCACCGTGGTGCCGCGGGGCTCCCAGATCGGCCGTTTGGCCTCGATCGATCGCTTGGCGGTGTCGCTCAGGCCATGGGCCAGCACGCCGGTGATCGATACGGGGAACAGGTGATCGCCCAGCCAGTAGCGGTGGGCTTCCTCATCCCTCCAGAGACCGGGGATGGGCTCCAGCCAGGTCGATGTGGTGGTCTGCATGGCCGTTTCAGGTGTGACGCGCTGTGACGGAGGGCGTCACATCCGAGATCGGTTGCTGGCAGCGGCTTCTGGCGGCGCCTGTAACGATGTAACCCTTTTTCAGATATAGAAGCATTAGCAAGCAGCAGTGTCTGTTTGAGCAGGTGTGCATGTGTCTTTGAATTCATAGGGGGCTCTCTATGCTCCCTGGAGCGTTACATCGTTACGGAGATCCAGATCGCTTGCAGGGCAGGAGATCTGGGCGTTACCACTGCTGTTATGTCTGGCCGTTTTGTGACGGCTGCTGGTTACAGCACGCTCAGGGGAATGGCGACTGCACGGCTGACCATGCCGGCGCCACAGAAGCGCACCGGTCCAGCCCGTTGCGCACCGCTCAGGCGCAGCAGCACCACGGACCAGCTGTTCTGCCAGGCGGTATCGGCGAGGAACTGCTCGATCGCCTTGGCGGTGTTGCTCACCAGCAGCCGGTCCTGATCCACCCGCAGGCCATGGCGGCCCAGGGTCTGGGCCGCCAGGCCCGGGCTCACGTCGATGCAACTGCTGTGGCAGGCGGCCAGCTCCACCAGTTCGCCGATGGTGCGGGTAACGGGTTTGTCGTCGGTCTCCACCCGCACCTGCCGCTGCAGGATCGTCTGGATGCAGCGGGCCTCGTCGGGGACTTCGGTGCTCTGGCTGTAGCTGTCCCAGTTGTGGACCTCAATGCATTCCTCGGCCTCCTTCTGGCTGGGAACTGCATCGCTGAGCAGCGACCAGGCGCCGGCCATCAAGGTCCCGTACTGATCCCCCAGGCGCTGGGAATCGAAGTGGCGGGCGGCAGCCGCGGAGAAGACCACGACCGACTGGCGGATCACCGGGATCAGCGACACGGTGCGGGCGATCAAGCGCCGCGCCAACTGCGGGGTGATGTAGCGCTCAAGATCTCGATCGAGGCTCTGCCAGTGGGCCTCGCGCTCCTCCGGGCCCATCTCGGTGGGGCTGCGCAGGGTGAGCTGGGCAAAGCGGCTCTTGTCGGCTCCCTGTTTGAGGGCAGTGGCGATCGAGGACATCAGGAACATCGAGCGCACCCGGTAGCGGCTGACATCACCGCTGGGGGAACCCTTGAGCATCTCGGCGCTGCTCTCGCTGCTGGCCACCCGCGCCAGCGAGAGGATCGCCTGCATCCGCTGCTGGTCGCCCTTCTCGTTGCTCTCCGCCTCATCGAAAACCACCGGCACGGCGTCCGAGCAGATGGTCTGGCGCAAGCCGGCCTCTGTCGTGGCGCCTGACACCGGCAGGCGCAGGTCGCCGAGCAGCGGCACCACAAAGCGATCCAGGATCTGGCTCTTGCCCGAGCCGGCACCGGCGGTGAGCCAGAGGTGGGGCCGCCAGCGCAGGGCACCGCAGATCGGCGCCAGCACCACCCAACCCTGCAGCAGGGTGCCGGAGGCGGGCACCTCCCAGCGAAAGCGGTTGGCGATGCTGACGATCACCGCCGCCTCCTCCACGGTCAGGGGCTTGACGCCGCAGGGCCCCTCCTGGCGTTCGAGGCGCTGGTAGATGTGCCGCGATCTGAACGGCTTGGTGATTGGGTGCTCCCCCTCGGGGGTGATCAGACGATCGCCGAGGTGCAGCACGGTGCGGCCCTCATCCCACCAGGCCCCGCGGCCGCGGATGCGCTCCACCGCAAAGATCCCCATCGCAGCCGAGCTCTTGTGCAGATCGCTGGCCGCGGCCGGCCAGTTCACACCGGTGCGGCTGGGGTAGAGGGTCTCCCAGTACTCCAGTGGTGCCAGGGCCACCAGATGGGTGGCGGTGTGGCAGCCGCGGGGCAGGCGGATGACCTGGCCAGTGCTGGCGGGTTGGTAGAAGTTCGCATCCGCATCGAAGCCCAGGCAGAGGAAGGGCGCTGCCGGCCTGGGTGCCGCCGCTGCTGCCGGGGCGTGGTCGCTGCCATCGGTAGCGGTGGGTGGGGGCGTCCATGGATGGGCTGCTTTCGCCAGCTGCCGTGCGGCCTGCCGGGGCGTCCAGTCGGCATCAGCCAGGTCCCAGCCCTGGGGCAGGTCCGGCGGCAAGGCCACCAGTTGCAGCTGGCAGTCGAGGGGATGTAGCAGGGCGGCCAGGCTCTCCATGGCCTCCACCCCGGCAGCATCGGCATCAGGCCAGAGCGTCACCGCACGGCCGGCCAACGGCGTCCAGTCCGCCTTGGCGATCGCCTTGGAGCCGTTGGCCCAAGTGAGCACCACGTGCTGTGGGAACAGGCGAGCGGCCGCATCGGCGGTGCCCTCCCCTTCCACCACCAGCACCGGCGCCTCAGGTCGCCGCACCAGATCCGGCAGTCCGTAGAGCGGCCGCGGTGCGGGCCACTCGCAGGAGAAGGGATCGCGGCGGCTGGGCCGGTGCCAGCCGCCATCGAGCCACACCCGATGCAGGAAGGCCTTGCCGCCGCTGCGCAGCCGGATCCGCTGGATCCAGAACAGCACCTCACCAGCCGCGTTGCGGTAGGCCCACTGGGCGGTGGCCCCGCGGTTCAACGGCGGCGGCGGCGCATCGGCAGGGGGCTTCTCGGGCATGCGCCAGGGCTTGCCATTGCGGCCGGAGCCCTGGCCGCAACCAGTGTTCTGCCCATCAGGCACCAGGCCAAGGAAGGCCTCCACCTGC
>NZ_JAGQCD010000057.1 GCF_024345975.1 Cyanobium sp. Cruz-8D1
GCTCCTCGGTGCGGCCCTCGAGGGTGGAGGCCAGGGAGATGCGCATCTGATCGAGCTGCTCCATTGCCACAACGGCCTTGGAGAGTGCTGCCGAATCGACCGGCGGCGAGGCCTCTGCTGCCAGGGCGGTACCCGGCCGGGCCGTCAACATCCCAACGCCGACCAGCATCAGGAGCAGGGTGGAGAGGGCCAGCCGTGTCAGCCGCTGGAGAGGAGTGGTGAACGTCATCGGATCAGGTGCCAAGAGAGGTTGGTGATGCCGCTGAACTCAGCAGCTTCTGGACGATGGCGATGCCAGTGGTGGCCTGCCAGCCGAACAGCAGCAGCACTCCCCCGTTGATGGCCACGTGCAGGCCCCGGGCCCAGTCCTTGCCCTTCTGGAGGGAAGGGCCCAGGGAGGCCGTGGCGATCACCAGCACGGCAACGGCCAGACCGACAAACAGGTGGGGGCCGATGATCAGCTTGCCGTTCTTGAGGAAGGTGGCAGCCATCCCACCGGCGGCGCCCAGCAGGGTGAGGCCCAGGATCACCGCACCGAGTTGGGCATGACGCTGGCCGTAGTGCAGGGGAACCAGCGCCTTGCGTTCCTCGGCGCTCACCTTGCGGATCAAGCTGGCCTTGTAGCCGAGGTAGCCCGAGTAGAGCATCAGGCCCAGCAGCACCCACATCAGCACCGGGTGGACGAAGTTCAGGGCGAAGGGCATGGGGCCTCGGGAACGAAAGGGATCCGCGAAGGCGGCATCATTTCAAGCCTTGCCAGGTTGCCCATCGGTGAAGGGGGAGGGAATCAGGAGATTGAAAAGGGCCCGGATCACTCCAGGCCCCAGGGTGGCTGCTCAGTCCATGGAGCGAAGCAGGATCGACTGGGCGGGATTCAAAGTCCCACTAACCGATTGCAGGCGCCGTGAGGGCCACGGGGGTGCTGGCGGTGGCCGCCAGATCGAGGGGGAAGTTGTGGGTGTTGCGCTCGTGGATGGCTTCGATGCCCAGGCCGCCGCGGTTGAGCACATCAGCCCAGGTGTTGATCACCCGGCCCCGGTGATCGAGCACGGAGTGGTTGAAGTTCAAGCCGTTCACGTTGAAGGAGAAGCTGATCACGGCCAGGGTGGCGAACCAGATGCCGATCACCGGCCAGGCGGCCAGGAAGAAGTGGAGGCTGCGGCTGTTGTTGAAGGAGGCGTACTGGAAGATCAGCCGGCCGAAGTAGCCGTGGGCGGCCACGATGTTGTAGGTCTCCTCCTCCTGGCCGAACTTGTAGCCCCTGTTCTGGGACTCGGTTTCGGTGGTCTCCCGCACCAGGGAGCTGGTGACGAGCGAACCGTGCATGGCGGAGAACAGGGCGCCGCCGAACACCCCGGCCACGCCGAGCATGTGGAAGGGATGCATGAGCACGTTGTGCTCGGCCTGGAGCACCAGCATGAAGTTGAAGGTGCCGGAGATGCCCAGGGGCATGGGGTCGGAGAAGGAACCCTGGCCGATGGCGTACACCAGCAGCACGGCGGTGGCGGCAGCCACCGGAGCGGAATAGGCCACGGCGATCCAGGGACGCATCCCTAGCCGGTAGCTGAGTTCCCATTCACGGCCCATCCAGCAGAAGATGCCGATGAGGAAGTGGAAGATGATCAGCTGGTAGGGGCCGCCGTTGTAGAGCCATTCATCGAGGCTGGAGGCGGCCCAGATCGGGTAGAAGTGCAGGCCGATGGCGTTGGAGCTGGGCACCACCGCGGCGGTGATGATGTTGTTGCCGTAGAGGAGGCCGCCGGAGACGGGTTCGCGGATGCCGTCGATGTCGACGGGCGGGGCGCCAATGAAGGCGATCACGAAACAGCAGGTGGCCACCAGCAGGGTGGGGATCATCAGCACGCCGAACCAGCCCACGTAGAGGCGGTTGTCGGTGCTGGTCACCCAGTCCTTGAAGCTGTTCCATGGGTTGCCCCAGGAACGCTTGAGGATGGTTGTCGTCATGGCGAGGAATGAAGACGGGACTGGGGAGAGCTGCGAAGGCGAGGGCGGCCCATCGTGGTGGATGGACAGCCGAGCACCCGCTCTTCCCAATAAAACAGTAGCGTTGAAGCCTTCTATGACGCGAGAGACGTTATGAGCATTCTTTCTCAAGGGGCTGGTGCGGGTTTCCGCCCAGCTGCGCACCGGCTGCATCGACCCAACTGGCGGCCCGTCTTCGCCGCTGTTCTGCTTGCCCTGACCCTGATGCTTCTACCGCTCCAGGCCCAGGCAGCAGCCGATCCACAACGCTGGACCCTCACGGATTCCTCAGGTCGTTCCTGGGGCCTGACCCTGTTCGAGCAACCTGATCCCGCCTACCCAGACGGCTGGCGAGTGCGCCTGACTGCCCGCTCACCCGGGCAGATAGTCGATCACCAAAGCCCACTGCTCTTGAGCGATGGCCTCGGCGGCGCCTGGGAGCTGCCGAACCGCAGTGAGGAACTGGTGCGACAAGGGGAGGAGGTGGTCCCCGAGTCATCGGCCCAGTTCGACGCCAACGCCCTGGACCCCAGGCCCAGCGAAGTGCTGCCGCTGCAGCTGGAGGTGCCGACCAACAATCCAGAGGGCACGATCATGGTCATGCTGCAACCTGAAGTCGTGCAAGCGCTCCACGAGTTGCCACCGAACCTTGCTACCTGATTGGGTTGGGCTTCCGCCTCGTTGGTCCTGTGTCTTGGCGTTCCTCTTGCCGCAGGACCCCCAACTGGCAGCTAGCCAGTCCGCTCGGCCGGACCCGTCCACCAAGGCGGCCTGCCCTGACGAATGAAACCGACCAGGTTTCCGAGCTGCGCTGGCAGCAGTTGCAGCGGTTTTTCGGGGGCGAAAGCTCACTCTTGATCCGCTGAGGGCCCACGGGACCGTTCTCCTGGGGCCTGCTCCTGGCCGGGCTGTTGCTTCAGCAGGCACGGACAGCCCGGCACCCTGCACGGCGTGATCACCACCGACCCTGATCACCTGCAGCCGCGGGCGAACGCGGCTCAGCGCAGCACCGCTCAGGGGTGTCCCGCCCCGGCCCAGTGAGCAAAGCTCGTCGGGCATGCCTACAACTCCTCATCGCCATTTCCTGTCGTACCTCATCCCTCCAACGCCCGCGCAAACGCTGCGGCCGCGCCCTGGCCCGAGGCCCATGGATAGCTGCGCAGGTGCACCTCCAGCGAGTGCCCCATGCTCAGGGCCATGCTCCCAGGGTCGATCCCCAGCTGATGGCCTCGGAGGCTGTAGCCATGCCGGAACGAGTACGGCACGGCGCGCTCTCCTCGTGCTGCCATTCGTTCACGCAATTCCATCCAGCACCGCTGGCGCTTGAGATAGGTGCCGATCGCATCGGCCGCTCCCGGCCCGCCGCCCAGGGGCGGAAGCTGAATGGCACCCGAGCGCCAGCGCTCCAGCAATTGCCAGTCCTGCCGGCGGCCGTCCCAATCCGTCAGCGGCAGCGGATGCACCCAGCGCGGCGCGGTCATGCCGCCGCCGCTGCGCTTGCGGTAGGTGCACCACCACAGCGGTTGGCCGCTGCCCGGATCGTTGCGCACCCCCAGGTGCTGCAATTCGATCGGCCGCAGGCCCAGCTCCGCCAGCAGCCGCAGCGCATCAGCCCAGCGGCGGCCAGGTTGATCGGTGGGCAGGGAATCGAGCAGCTGCAGCACCTGCAGATCGGTGAAGGGATCACCCTTGCGGTGGCCGGCAGCCGTCTCAGCGGCCGGGACACCGATGTGCGGTCGCAGATCGAGCGGTGGCCGCCAGCTATCGGGGAATTTTTCGCGCTCCACGCAATGCCGCAGGAACTGCGCCAGCGACTGCGCCCGGATCTGCCGGGCCCGGCTCCCAGGCGCCCAGCCCCGCAGGCAGGCATCCAGCAGCGAAGCTGAATCGGCAGGCCTGCTGTCAGCTCGTCAAGCCTGAGTGCTGCACCAGAAACGCCTCGATCCAATCGTGGTGACGCTTCTGCACGATTCGATCGGCGATCGTTGCGGCCCCTTCCGGGATGGAGAAGCGCTTGCGGAAGCCCTGGGTGAGGGCCTCCAGCAGTGGGCGAGGCAGCTGGCGGATGGCGCCGTGCAGCTGGCGGATCGTGTCCGTATCAAGGGGAAGCAGCCCCGGATCCTGCTGGGATGCAGGGGCTGCATCCTGAGCCGGGTGCTCTGCTGCTGTCGCTGACCTTTCCTGGTGCTGCGGCGCTGGCTCTGCCTGACGGGGGTGGGCCGTTGGACGTTCTGGTGCCGCTGAGCTGGTTACCTCCCGCTGGCGCTTGTCGTACAACGCGAGGCCGAAGGGATTGCCAAAGGTCATCAAGGCCCGCTTCATGGCGTCGGTCTCGGCTTCCTTGAGAGCGGACTCGTGGGCCTGGCCGAGGTCCACATCGATGCCATGGCCAGCGCCGCTGCCCTCCCGGACCAGGGGAATCAGGCTTCCGGCGGTAACGGTGACGCGCACCCGGGCGGTGTAGGTGACGCCCCAGCCGGACTTCTGCTCCCTGCCGATGGGTCGTTCGGCCTGGGCGACGCAGCGCATGGCGATGGTCTGCCGCTGCCAGCCGTCAAAGCCAAAGATGCGGTTGGCCTCCGCGATGACTTGCCAGCCTTCGAGGTAGGCCACCTTCCCGCGGCCCTGCTCGCGCTGGCGGACGTTGGCCCGATTGAGGGGGGCGGCGAGGGCAGCGAGCTGCTCGGGGGAGAAGCCGCTGGGCTGGGCCTGGTTGGCCTGCACTGTCGTGACGGATTCGATGGCTGCTGCTGGAGGGCCCTCCACTCGATCAGCGGTGCGGATCAACTCCAGGGCCGATGGCGGCCTTTGGCTGGATCGAGGAGCTGCGGCGCGGCTGATGGTGCTGGCCCCGTTGGAGGAAGGAGCGGCGACGGTCATGGCGATGGGAAGCGATGGAGCGAGGTGAGCTGCGGAAGGGATTGGGTCAAGGAGGGGGCCCCGGCTACACCACCGAAACCCCATTTGTGAGGGGCCTCTGGCCCCTAGTGGATGCGCCAGGAGCGGCGGGAGATCAGCTGGACGCCGGTGATCTCTCTGCCTGCTTTGAGGGCTTCCTTGATGGCGGCCTTGTCCGGCTTGCTGGTGGTGGTGAAGCTCAGCCACTGGGGATCGAGGGCGTCCTCGTCGTCGATTTCGACGGCCTGGGACTTACGGGAGGTGAGTTCGTGATTCGGGAAGGAGAAGCGGGTGGCGGTGGGCTGCAGGCGGGTGAGGACCAGGACCAGGGAGTCCTCCAGGGCATCGGCCCGGGAGGCATCGGAGCGCGACAGCTCGGTGAGGCGCTTGGCCTGCTGCTGGCGGTAGGCCGCCTGGCCGCGGAGGTGCTCGATCACCCAACAGGTGGCATCGGCCTTGGCGGCAAGGGCCTGCTTGTTGCCCTCCTCGGCCAGCAGGGCAGCCTCGAGCTCGGCGAGGGCCTGGGCGCGGGTGTCGTCGTCGGCCTCCAGCTGCTCAGCCAGCTGAGCGATGGCGGTGGTGAGCTCCTGGGCCTCGATGCCCAGCTGCCAGAGGGAGCCGGTGCGCTGCAGGGAGCAGGCCGGCCCGGCGACTTGTGGGAGAACCGCGGAGAGAGGAGCGGCGAGGGCGGTGAGAACAGACATGGGGACGTGGAGCGGAGGGGAACGAGAAGAACGGGACGGCGATTGCCGCTCAGGCGGCGAGGGGCTCCGGTGAGAACGGCGGCGGCACTTCCATCACCACCACCGGCACCGGCGAACGGGCGGAGCAGCGGCGGGCCTGCTGCACCAGCGAGGCCGTGCCGGGGCCACCGGGAAAGGCGATCACCAGCACCGAGGCGGAGAAGGCCGGGGAGGTATGGGCCTGGGCTTCCACCAGGGCCTGCTCGAGGAGGCGGCGATTGCGGATCGGCCCGGCGCTGCGGCCATAGCGACCCCACTCGGCGGTAAGGGACTGGACCCTCCAACCCAGCTGATGGGCAGCACGGCCGATGGCCTGATCAGCGCCACGGGCACCGCCGTGAAGCAGCAGATGGACCGGACGACCGCAACTGCGCTGCAGGAGGGCGGAGGCGATGCGCTCTTGGGGCCAGACGAGATCACGGCCACCGGCAGCGACGATGACGACCGAGCGATGAACTCCAACCGGCGGCGGCAGGAGACCAGGAAGAGGCAATGCAGCGGCCTGGGCCACTGCAGCAGAGGACAGACTCATGGGCTACAGAGCAAACGAACGGGGCAAGTTGTCCGAGAATTTCATTGCCGCAGGCGATGGGCTCGTGGCCTTTGGCGCGACTCTTATTCTAGCAGTACAAACACACTAATGAGCGAGCAGGGCGGCCGCGGGGCAAGCGATCTGCCCGAAACGCACCCACCCACGATGAGCTAGGCAGCTTGATAACCAATGCAGCCAAATTCAGCACAAAAAAGCCACCGCCCGCGCAGCCGCGCGAGGAAATCCGGGGCCTCACCCCAACACCCCGCCGGCTGGCAGCCGCCCGGCCACCGCAGCCGCGGGAGAGCGGCCCTGCCAGCAACCCCAACACCGGCCCCGGAGCGGAGGGCGGCGGCGGCTGGCCGATGCACGCCACGGCACAGCCGTGGCACGCTCAGGACGGCCGTCGCCGACCGGAGCCCTGCGGCGGTTGCTCAGCCCCAGTGAACGTCGAGGAACTCCACCAGCAGAACGCCCCGGTGGGTGCCGTGGATCTTCACCAGGCCTGCCTTGGCGGCCTGCTCCATGCCGGCCCGCTCCTTGCGCACCTGCTCGGCGCTGGCGAGCACCCGCACCCAGCCACCGGTCATGAAGTCCTCGCTGCCCGTCTCAAAGGCCTGCAGCCGTCGTTGCTGGTTGCTGTTCCGCTCGTAGTACAGGCCTCCACCGGTGGGATCGCCTCCCTCCGCCCAGGCCTGGTCGACCATCAGCTTGCCGATGGCGACTGGGTCCTGCGCTGCGGCATCGATGGCCTCACCGCCGAGCACCAGCGGGTTGCCCGGGTCGTCACGGTTTTCGGAGACGATCAGACGGCTGGACACGGCCTCAGAGCCCTTGGAGGATCAGCACCTCCATCCTGGAGTCCGTCAGTCGTTGGAGCGGTGTTGAGGACTCCATCCTGAGGGTGAAGGGGAGAGACCCTCTCCCACTTCGGGCGGGAGAGACCACCGGGCGAGGACGGGAGAGGGAATCTCTCCCCAAATCTCTCCCATCTCCCCTGGCCAATCCCTGAAAAGTCAATCGGGGCGACAGGATTCGAACCTGCGACCTAGTGCTCCCAAAGCCCTTGAAATAGAGTCTGTCAGATCGACTGCCGCAGCTGGATTCTGCCCCTGAGCCCCGTGCTGTTACTGGCTTTTAGGCTTGCAGGCTGTGGCCGTCTCTGGCCGGGCGTGCCAAGCTGAAGGGGCGATTCTCTTGCAGATTCTCTTGCAAGGGGTGTCGTGTGTGCCTGATTCCCTGGTGCCGTGCCGAAGACCACCCCCGCCCCCCGACAAGCACGAGCAGCGAAAGACCGTGGCTGGGTAGCAGCTCTGCGGCTTTCGTTGACATCAGACCTCGGGCCTCGTAGTGGCTGGACTGTGTCAGAAATGCGCGGACGTGTTCTCCTCAATGTCTCCGCTTCAGCCGCGGGGGGTGCCCGTCAGCAGCGGGTGCTCCCCTTCGATTGGTCCGCATCCGATAGGCAGGCGATTCATACCGCAGTGCTTGCTATCCATGCTGATTTCAATGATGGTGTCCCCCTTGACCTCGCTATCGAAACTCATGCGCGAGTTCCTTCAACGGAATCAAGCTCCAATGGAGTCACCGTTAGTGAGGCAATCAATTGGTCACAGCTGATTCAGGGCTTCAAGGATCACAAGCTGAGTAGTGGAGCCATCAAGCAGAGCACCTGGGATGATATGTATTGGCGGCGAATGTCTGTGATTCTAGATGCCATTGGTGGCAAGCGGCGACCGACCTCATCCAAGCAACTTCTGGAGGCCGTGATCGAGTCATGGAAGGACAGACCAGGATCTCGTGGCCGTCAGCTGCAGGTTCAATTCACAGCAGCGCTTTTGCGTTGGGGCGTCGATTCGGAGCGGCTGCCGTCATCCTGGGCACCCCCACTTGATCTCTCGATCTACGTTGGTCGAAAGCGTGATGAACGAGGGGTCACAACTCCGATTGATGTCAGCCACGTGCTCGACCTGGTAGAGGCAATATCCGATCCGCGCTGGCGATTGGCCTTTCAGCTGATGGCTGCCTACGGCCTCCGTCCAGAAGAACTGCAACACCTGGAGATTCAAAAAGGGCAGCTCTGGACGACCTATCAGAAAGTTTCCAGTCGGGGGCGCACCCGCTCAAGAGTCCTGCGACTGTTGCCTTGCGACAACTGGGCACAGGAATGGCAGCTCGAGAAAGCATTTCGACCTGACCGTATGCCGCCGATGCGACCAGGTCATGGGGCTGAGGACCTTGGGACTTACATGCGGCGTCGACCGCTCTGGCAACAGCTACGGCGGGAGTACGAAGAGAAGGGCGAAAAGCTGGTCCTCTATTCCTGCCGCCATGGTTATGCCCACCGCGCTCATGTCACTTGCGAGCTTCCGCCCAAGGTGGTTGCTGCAGCCATGGGTCACTCAGTAGAAACCCACCTGGCTGCCTACAGTCGCTGGTGCGGGGATGACGTTGTGGATGACGCCTTCGCCAAGGCGGAGCAACGGCTGGCCCATGGCCACCGAGCTCAGAGCTCAGCGGCGTAATGCCGCAGGGCCTGCGAGAACCTGCTCAAGCGTTGCCAGATATTCATCGACTGTCTTGGTTGGGTTTCTGAGGCTGGCCCGGGCGCTACTCCATCGCCATGCAGAGGTGGCTGGCTTGTGAGCTCAGTGGGTCGCGGTGATGGTTGCTCACGCCAGCTGTAGAGACGCGTCTCAGTTCAGCGCCGGCGTCAGGCCCAGGACCTTTGCGGCTTGCTGCATTCGCACATCGAAGCTGGCCAGCCGGGTGCAGCGGCTGTGCAGCGCTACGGCCAGATGCAAGGCGTCACCGGCCCGTAGACCGAGTGCTGGATCATGGAGCAGCTCGGCTGCCTGGCGAAAGCGGTCGCGATCGAGCGAGCGCAGTTCCACTCCGCCCTGCAGCAGGCGCTCGAACTGCTCCCCAGCCGCCTGGCGCGCCTCAGAACTGAGGCCGTGGTGGCGCTGCTTGATTCCCAGGGCGCTGTGGGTTTCGGTGATCAGCCAGTCGCTGCTGATCAGGGGGTCCCGAGATTGCCCAAACCAGTCGAGCGCTTGGGCACTGCGCTCTTCCGGGGTCAGCAGAGCCACCACCACGCTGGTGTCGAGGTAGATCATCGATGGGTGTGCGTCACCAGCGTTCACCGCCGCGGCAGTCCTCGATCACCGAAGGGGTGAGAGGCATGGTGGCCTGAAGCTGACGCAGATCAGCGGCCAGGGCAGAGCGATCCAGCTTGCGCAGAGGCTCCAGGCTCAGGCGGCCATCAGGACCAACGACGATGTCGATCTGATCGCCTTCCTGCAGTCCGGCCTGACGCAGGCAATCGGCCGGGAGTCTGACCGCCAGGCTGTTCCCCCAGCGGCGGATCGCCTGCGGGAAGTGCTGGCTGGCGTCAGCCGAACGATCTTGAGGCCTGGACTGTGTCAAGGAACGCCTTCGACCGTTCACGGCCACCCGTAGAGACATGACTCTACGTCCGAGTTGTGGCTTTCAGTGCTGCAGGTGCCGCCGACTCCACCCCGTGATGGTGGCCTCCACGTTTTCCAGGTGCCACTGCAGGGGGCCCCGGCCCTGGGTGCAGCCCCAGCGGCGGTAGTGCTTGCCTGGGGATAGCACCCCCCGCAGCCGCAGCTGGCGGAGGGTTTCGCGGCTCATCCCAAGTGCTGCACAGGCTTCTGCCGTTGTGACCCAGACGCGGTGACGTCCGGATGGGGGTGGGGTCGTCTGGTTCTCCATCAGGCCAGCTCCCGGAGCACGCTGACCACGGCGGGATTCCAGAGGATCTGGTACCCGCTGTGGCCGCCGCGGCAATAGGGCAGGGCTTCTGCCCAATGCAGGCCGGCATTGGTGAGCTCCCATTCCCCCCGCTGATTGCGGATCTGCAGCCCGCAGGCTGCGAGGTGTTGGTTGGTGTCCTTGGCCTTCATCCCCAACAGCTGCCCGAGTCCCGTGGCATTGAGTGAGCAGATCGGGTCCTCCTTAGCCGGCAGGGCTCGGCGCAGGGTTTCGGTCGCCAGGCCGGTGTTTTCCTGAATGCAGGTGAGCGTCGCGGCCATGGCGATGCCGGGTTTCACGCCGGGGACCTGCGCGACGGCCTGACCAATCAGCAACAGGGCGCCGACGCTGTCTTGCTTGTCTGAGGGCAAGGATGCCGGCGCAGGCGCGAGCCCTGGTAATGCGTAGCGCCCAGTCCGGCGGATCGCAGGCAGAACCTCGTGCGTCACCCAGCGCTTGAAGCGCTTGGCCTCTGGCTTGCGGCTGCCGAGGACCAAGGTGTAGAGCCCAGGTTCATTGATCAGGTTCAGGCTCGGCGGCCCGCCTGCTGGGGCACCCTCATTTGAAATGAGGGTCTTCTCGTCCCCGTCCAGACGGCTGAGTGCCTGGCTGACGTTGCCGATGCCGAGGGTTGAGCAGACATCTGCGGCGACAAACCAGGGATCACCCTGCTCATCGGTGAAGACGCGGATCTGGCTGCCTTCGAAGTCGAATGGAACCAGGGCGCTTGAAGTCGTGTTGTTCATCGGTCTAAACGCGGTGTGACGGGGTGAACCTCACCGGCATCCGTGCCGGCATCGGGGCGGAAGACGGTGTTGGTGCTGGCCATCGGCCGCGGCGGCACGGGCCCGGAGAGCACGAGCAGCAGGGTGCTGAGCTGAAATGCCAGCCCCAGCAGCACCAGCCCGCGCAGGCAAGCCAGGCTGGAGGCCGTGACCGCGACGGTGGTGGGCCGGCGGGTGCGGCAGAAAGCAGGCAGCTGGGGACCGGGCCGGTGCGGGGGCCTGCCGCTCCAGGCCCCGGAGTTGATGCCCTGACGATCGAGCGGCATCAGAACAACTCCTCGCTGTCGTCGGCAGCGCCAGTGCTCCAATCACCGGCGCCACCGCCGGTGGTGGTGTAGCCCTCGACTTCTTCAAAGCCGTCGGTGGGGTCGACCTGCTCGTAGGGCACAAAGTCGACCACTTGAACGGCACGCGGCTGAAAGGTCATGCCGCAGCCGTTTTCGCCGTCCCAGTCGTAGATGTCGAAGGCGACAACCACCTTGGATCCGTTGCCGATGGCGGCCCCGTCCCAGGGCTGCTTCCTGGCATCGACGATGCGGGGCCCCTCAGAAAGAGAGCCATCGCGCCGCTGGAACTGCGGCACCTTGAAGCGCACCACGGTGATCTCGCTGGGCTTCTCCCTGTCGGGCTTCCAGGGGAAGCCCTTCTCGGCACGGCGCTTGCGGCTGCCGTGCAGAGCGATGAACTGGTCCTCCATCGCCAACAGGAAGGACTGGGCCTTCTCGTCGCTATTGGCCAGCAGCAGATCGGCAGTCCAGGCCTTGGGTTTGCTCTTGTCGAGCTGGTGCCTTGGGGTGATCAGGTGGGCCCAGCGCACTTCGGCGAGGGGCGTGCGGAAGATGTCTTTAGCCATGGGCTGAATCGGGGTGAACGGTGGAACTGGGCTGTTGATCGAACGGGGGAAGGGGCGGCAGACCAAATCGCTCGCGCAGCAGGTGATGCACCGCTCCGCTGGCCGAGAGGTTGCGGGCCTCCATCAGCTCGCGCACCCGCAGGTAGACGTCGGTGCGCACCTGGGTCTGGATGAAATGGCGACCAGCCAGAGAACGGGGCTGCTCGCCGTAGCGGCGTGGCGGCCGGGGGCGATGGCTCTCGCTCATGGGCTTGGCTCCGCAGCAGGCTCGGGCTGCACCTGACCCTGCGCTTCTTCGAGGAAGAGCGCGATGAAGTCGCTGTGCTGGCGCTGGGTGATGCGATCACCGATGGAGCGGGCATTGCGCGGCACCTGGAAGTGCTCGCGGAAGGCCTTGGTCAGCTCCTGACGGGCGGCCTGGGACAGGTCGAGCACACGGCGGCGGACCTCGCTGACCTCCTCAGGGGTGAGGGGAGCCAGTGCTGGATCACCGTCTGCAGAAGTGCCGTCATCGCTGGTGTGAGCCAAGGGGACTGGCTCCTCAGCAGCAGGATCGTCGGCTTGTTGATCGAGGCAAGCCTGCTGCTTAGGATCTACTTCAGGCTCTTCGGCTGTCTGCTTTTCAGGGGCTGCATAGGGCTGTACAGCCCGAGCCTGGGCAGACACAGGAATGCCCAGCAGCATGGCCAACATCAGGCCGGTGGTTTCGGCCAGATCGCTTGCCTCATCAGCCCAGGACTCGCTGCAAAGCTCGGCCCCGGCGACGTGCATCACCGTGACCTGTAGCCGGGAGCGCCCTTGCTGCTCGCGCAGGTGAGCGGACCAGCCGATCCCGCGGCGGAAGGCGGGGCGGGCTGAGTGAACCACCTCCGCCAGGTCAGCAGCGGTGATGGGGGACACCTCGGCCTGAAAGCTGGCCAGGGCATGGGTGAGCTGTTGCTCGGGTGTGGCGTCGGCCGGGACGGCCGGCGGCGCCTCAATGTCGGCCTCTGGAGGCCTGAGGGGTGGAGCCATGACGGATCGAATCGGGCGGTTGCCCGCTGGTCCGGATCTTAGGGCTCTTTGCTGGAAGCCGCACTCACAGCGGCTGTTAATTCCTAGCCATCAGGCCGTGACTGGCTTCTTTCCTTTGCGGCCGCTGGGCTTGCTGCCCTTTCTGTTGGCGGCCTCCCACTGGTCCAGCCAGCGCTTGGGCAGGTAGAGGTCGCCCTCGATCCACAGCGGGGCCAGCTCCTCCGGCTTGTAGTCGCCGAAGCCCGTGAGCACGGCAAAGAAGCGCTTGCGGTGCTCTTCGCTGGCCTCGACCGCCAGGGAATTCAGGGCGTCGCTGGGCTCAAGGCCGCATTCATCGACCACCCGGCGCATCTGGTTGCGCCACTTGGCCGAGAGCTCCGTCGCTTTGCGCTGGCCAACGGTCGGTGCCGGCGTCGTGCGGAAGGCCTCCGGCACGTCACGCAGGCCGCAGTAGCAGGCCCAGAGTTCCAGGGGCGTCCAGGCCGGGCACTCGTCGTCACCCAGCGGGATGGCGTTCTCGAGCTTGTCCTTGATCGCCTGACTCTTGACCGGGCCCCAGTCCTGCTCGGCGATGCGGCGGTTCAGCTCGCCCAACTGCCAGAAGGCCTTCTGGCGCAGCTCGCCGGCCTTGCCCTGCTCGATCACCGAGAGGTTGCCGTAAGAGATCGCATCGAAGCCGGCCTCTTCCGCCCAGCTGCAGGCGGTGTACTGGGTCCAGCCGTTGGTTCTTCGCCAGTTCAGCAGCATCCGACCGAACGCTGCGCGGTTCTCCTCCTGGCGCTCAAGCAGCTCCGCGTAGGTGATGGCCACGTTCAGGATCCTGAATGGGATTTCCCGAACCATACGGCAAACTTGGCACTCCTAGTCACTTCCTGACACCTCCTGGCATATCAGGTCTGATCCTGTCCGAGCTTCTGCAGGATCTGCTTGGCAAGCTGCCCAGTGATCACCTTCCCTGTCTCTGCCTGCAATCTCAGAGCAATGGTGTAGGGGTGCTCGCCTGGGTTGGCCTTGGCGAGACGCCTCAGCCGCTGCTGCAGTTCTGCCGGATCCATCAGTGTCCCAGCAGCACTTGCCTCGGGCTGCCAAGCAGCTGCTCGGCTTCCTCCACAGAGCGGCAGACCGCTGCCACGCCACCGAGCTCCTGCACGAGGCGCAGGAACGCCCGCTGCTCAGGGCTGAGCACGCCCTGGGCTGTCTTGATCTCCAGAGCGACGAACTGGGCGAGCCGCAGGCCGACCAGCTCAGGCGTGATCTCCAGCGAGCGCAGGCCGATCAGGTCGCTGCTGCCCTTGCACAGCCCAAAGCGCACGAAGCGTCCCTGCTGGTCGACCAGGGCACCGGTGTTGTTGCGCCAGAGCCGCACCGCCCCGC
>NZ_JAGQCD010000058.1 GCF_024345975.1 Cyanobium sp. Cruz-8D1
CAGAGCGACCAGAGCAGTGAAAGGTGCGCGCTGAGAGGCTGAGCAAATGAGCTGTGCATCAATCATGAAGTGGTGACTGCCTACGTCATGTCAAGCTCAGGCCGGCACACCCCGTGAACGGTTACAGATGCTCTAAGCCTGATTGATTCTAATCTCAGCCTCTCTGGCGTGGAGCTAAATAAAGAAGCCGCCAAGATTGCTGCTAGCAGGAAGGTTGCGACCATACACCAAAAGACTATAGTTGAGCCATTAGACTTGGGAATCACCTATGATCTTACTTTTACAAATACAGTCCTCATTCACATTGATCCCGCCAGGCTCCCCGTCGTTTACGAGAACTTAGTCAAGCATTCGAATCAATATATACTTGTTTCCGAGTATTATAACCCAACTCCAGTCGCAATTGAGTATAGGGGTCATTCCGATAAGCTTTTCAAGCGTGACTTTGCAGGCGAGCTTATGTCCACGTATGGACTTACTCTTGTAAAGTACGGCTTTTCCTATCATCGCGACAAGTATTTGTATCACCAAGACGATGCATCCTGGTTTTTGCTTGAGAAGTAGTATGAATAAAATACTATTGGCTACTGCCCTTGATGGCAATCTGCTCTTGATCAATGCATAATCTCAGGGCAAGCCTAATGATCGTTTCATTACCCATTCTTCGATCTGCTTATGAAGAATCCCGTTACCCACAAGAACTAGCTGCTTAGATGACGCTATGAAGCTCTGCGTGATTCCAGCCCGCGGGGGCAGCAAACGTATTCCCCGTAAAAACATCAGGTTTTTTTGCGGTAAGCCGATGATTGCTTGGGCAATTGGCTACGCCCTGCAGTCGAGATTATTCGAAAAGATCATCGTATCCACTGACGATGAGAGCATTGCCGACGTGGCACGCGCCGCTGGCGCAGAGACGCCTTTTCTCCGGCCAGCCTTTTTTTCAGACGATTTGACGCCGACGGTACCCGTCATAGCTCATGCAGTGGAAGCTTGTCAGAAGATTGGTTGGAGCATTGAGTATGCCTGCTGCATCTATCCTTGCGTGCCTTTCCTCGAAATATCTGACCTAGTACATGCATTTGAGCTGATGCAAAGAAATGATGCTTCTTTTTGCTACCCGGTGACTGATTACGCTCATCCAATTCAGCGTGCGATGCGTCGACTTCCCTCTGGCCAAATGCAGCTTCTACACCCTGAGCACGAAATAGCCCGAACCCAAGACCTAGAAGCGGCCTACCATGATACTGGGCAATTTTACTGGGGAAAAGCTAGTGCCTGGAAGGCGCACATGAAAATGCATACTGCAGGCATCGGTCTAGTTATACCTAGCTGGCGAGTTGTTGATATCGACAATGAGGACGACTGGAAACGTGCCGAACTCTTGCACGAGGTACTAAATCGGTGAATACCACACATCATTTTACTTGAAGGAAACACCATGTATTCCCCGCTGCCGATCTTGGAAATCCAGGGTAGAAAAATTGGCGATAACTACCCGACTTATTTCATTGCCGATATCGCTGCTAACCACGATGGCGACCTCGAGCGAGCCAAAAACTTGATTTATTTGGCGGCCGAAGCTGGCGCCGATGCGGCCAAGTTCCAACACTTCCAGGCGGCCACAATCGTCAGCGATGATGGCTTTAAAAGCCTTAAGACCCAGCAGTCGCACCAGGCCAAGTGGACTGATTCGGTATTTGATGTCTACAAAGCGGCTAGCGTCAAGCTGGACTGGACGGAGACGCTGAAGGAAACCTGCGAAAAAGCCGGCATTCCATTCTTTACAACTCCGTATTCCCTGGATTTGGTCGACTATATAGATGTTCACGTACCTGCCTACAAGATTGGCTCGGGCGATATCACCTGGTTGGAACTAATTGAACTTGTTGCTAGCAAGCAGAAACCTTATTTTTTGGCGACAGGTGCTGCGACGACGGACGAAGTGGACCGCGCCGTTTGCGCCGCGCTGGCCATCAATCCTCAGTTGGCCCTGATGCAATGCAATACTAATTACACTGCAAACTTGGAGAACTTTAAATATATCCAGCTCAATGTGCTGAACACTTATCGCGCCATGTATCCGGACATGGTCCTGGGTCTCTCTGACCACACCCCGGGCCATTCAACTGTTTTGGGTGCAGTTGCTTTGGGCGCGCGCATAGTCGAAAAGCACTTCACCGATGACGTCAATCGCGTCGGACCTGACCATGCCTTCTCGATGGATCCACGAGCCTGGAGTGAGATGGTCGACCGCACCCGGGAACTAGAAAATGCTCTTGGCAATGGCATCAAAAAAGTAGAGAAAAACGAGTCAGATACGGTCATCGTTCAGCGTCGGTCTATACGTCTTGTGCGTGACATGGCTTCAGGCGAGGTTATTCACAAAGAAGATCTGGAAGTGTTGAGACCATGCCCTGCAGACGGCCTCCCGCCCTACCGAATGGGTGAATTGCTCGACAAAGTTCTTCGCCGCGCGAAAGTTAGAGGCCA
Source organism: Cyanobium sp. Cruz-8D1 (assembly GCF_024345975.1). Lineage (GTDB taxonomy): Bacteria > Cyanobacteriota > Cyanobacteriia > PCC-6307 > Cyanobiaceae > Cyanobium. The sequence continues at coordinate 2,491 of NZ_JAGQCD010000058.1, forward strand.
GCATCTGTCGATTAGCGACATAGAATGAATTTCGAGATGAAGCCCGCGAGAGTAGCTATTGTTATTCCCGCCTTCAATGAATCCGAAGCGATCGCAGCAGTTGTGACGGGGATCTCGGTATTTGGTTCAGCTATTGTAGTGAACGACGGATCGACTGATAACACCGGGCAGGTGGCACTTGCAGCCGGAGCTCTCGTGGTATCTCATGGAGTAAATCGCGGTTATGACGCGGCTCTTGCTAGTGGTCTAGCAAAGGCATTAGCAGAGGAGTTTGATTTCGCGATCACGGTTGATGGTGATGGTCAGCATGAACCCTCGAGCATCGAAAGCTTGCTGGCTGCGCTCTTGGATGGCGCGGATGTCGTGGTTGGCATTAGGGGAAGGTTTCAACGTGTGTCGGAGACATTGTTTGCTAGCTTGGCGGTCTTGCTCTGGGGTATCTCAGATCCCCTGTGCGGCATGAAAGGATACCGCTTGTCAAAACTTAAAGGAGTTGGAATTTTGTGCTCGTACCCCTCGATTGGGACGGAGTTGACCATCAGGGCCGCACGCTCTGGCTGGAACATCCGACAGGTTCATTTATCGACGCACGATCGCAAGGGCAGATCAAGGTTCGGCGAAGGTTTTTACGCTAACTGGCTGATTTTCCGTGCCATGCTGCTGGGTCTCGCTTGGGCGCGAGCCTACGCTACTAATAAGAGTCGTTAGTATGGTGTTCTTCGGTACATCTTTTTGTGTAATTATCGGATTTGGCAACGTCGCTGAAGGATTTGACCCCAATAAACTGGAAGAAATCGAGCTGGACGCATGGCCTCGTAATTCATGGCAAACGTATTAGTCACCGGCGCAACAGGCTTGCTGGGCAGTACACTTGTCCCATTGCTGTTAGAACGCGGTCATCACATCACTCGGCTGGGCCACACACACGACACCGATCTCAATGCTGACCTGATCAGCTTTGAACAGACGGCGAGCGCCCTCGACCAAGCAAGGCCAGAAGTCATCATCAATCTTGCGGCCCTGACTAATGTCGATCGCTGCGAATTGCATCCGCAGGAAGCCTACTTGCTCAATGTGAAGCCGGTTGAAAACTTATGCGCCTGGATTCAAGCGGCTGGCCAGCTCTGCCATTTGATCCAGATTTCTTCGGATCAAGTATATGACGGCGCAGGCCCCCATGCGGAAGGCAAACTTACCATCCGCAACCACTACGCGATGTCCAAGTTGGCGGGTGAATTCGCAGCAGGGATTGTCGCCAGCACCATCCTGCGTACCAATTTTGTCGGCCGCAGTCTGCGCAAAGGGCGTACCAGCTTTACCGACTGGCTGCATTGTGCCTTGCTTGGCACAGCTCCGATCAATGTGTTTGACGATGTGATGTTCAGCCCCCTATTCATCGGCACCCTTTGCAGCTATATCGATCTCTCAATTGTCGAAAGGCCGCTCGGCGTTTTCAATCTTGGCTCGCGCGATGGCATGAGCAAGGCTGATTTCGCATTCGCTTTTGCTGCTACTACATCCCTTCCAACGACCAACCTGATTCGTTCGAATGCTAGAGATGTCGCCACAGTAATTGCACGTCGCCCGACCGATATGCGCATGCGGTGCGAGCGGTTTGAAGCACGAATGGGACTGACGCTGCCACGATTGAATGACGAAATCCAACTGCTGGCTCATGAATACCCCTGAGCGCATCCGTGTCGCCATAATCGGTTGTGGGATGATCGGAACCGAATGGGACCGCACCACCCCGGATGATGCGCCCCCGCTTACCCATGCGCGTGCCTTCAGTGAGCATGCGAATGCACAGTTGGTGGCCTTGTGCGACTCCGATGGAGTTCGGGCCCGCAGCGCCGCACAGTACTGGCAGGTCGCCCATGCCTATACCAATCCCCGGCAGTTGTTCACCGAGCAGAATATTGATGTGGCAGTTGTAGCGGCATCCAGCGAGTCACGCTGGGCTATAATTGAACCGGCTCTGGCCGCTGGTGTCAAGGTTTTGGTCATCGAAAAGCCTCTCGCTACCACGCTGGAAGAGAGCCGCCGCCTGGTTGCGGAAATCGATGCTGCTGGCGCTCGATCCGTTGTCAATTATTCGCGCAACTGGGACCTCAGCATCCGAGAGATTAAGGACAAGATAGCGGCGGGAGCGATGGGCAAGGTACAGCGCGTCGTGGCGACCTACGGCAAAGGCATCTGCAATAACGCTTCTCACCTGATTGATCTCACCGGCTTCCTGTGTGGCTCGCGCCCTGTGCGAGCTCGGTCACTTGGTTCTCCCCTTGATGTAGGTGAGGCAGACTGGTCGACAAAGGATGAGCGCGCCTGGGATGCTCAAGTTGAATTTATTGATTCCGCTGGAACCAGCATTAATTTGACATTGCTTGGCACTGATCAGCGAGCCTTCACTTGTTTTGAACTGCGTGTAATTGGCCAGAAGTCTATTTTCGATCTGTCAATGGGTGGGCGGTGCCTGAATTGGACCGAAATGCAGTACGATCCAAACTTTAAGGGCTATGTTATTCCGGCACCCCCAGTAGCATTGGCACCTCGCTACTTGGAAGCTATGCAAAAAATGGCCGATGAAGCGGTCCGCCTTGCGGCGGGCGACATCAACACGGTGAGTTGCGATGCTCACACTGCTCTGCGCACCGCTCTGGCCGTGGAGGCTATCAAGCTTTCGGCCAATGGCGACGGGCGATGGGTCACGCTGGATACTTTGAACATCTAGGAAATTAAGGAGAACTCAATTGAGCAAGCTTGCAATCAACGGTGGCGAAGCCACCCGTATCCATCCCTTCACTGCACGCCGTACAATGGGCGATACGGAAAAGAAGGCCGTCATTGAAGTAATGGAAAGCGGCGAACTATCAGGCTTCTTTGGTAGTCCTTGTCCGCAGTGGCTGGGTGGTAAAAAAGTCAGAGAGTTCGAGCGTAAGTGGGCCGATAACTATGGCTACAAACACGCCATTTCGGTCAACTCCTGGACCACCGGCTTAATGACCGCCGTGGGAGCTATGGGCATTGGTCCGGGTGATGAAGTTATCGTCTCGCCATACACCATGTCGGCTACCGCTACTGCCATTCTATTTTACGGCGGTATCCCTGTGTTCGCCGACATCGACCCGGACACATTCAACATCACGGCCTCCACTATCGAGCCGCTCATCACATGTCGCACCAAAGCCATCATGGTGGTTCATATCTTTGGCCAGACGTCAGAGATGCAATCCATCATGGCGTTAGCCCGCAAGCAGAATCTTAAGGTCATTGAAGATGGCGCTCAATCGCCTGGTGTTAAGTACAAAGGCGAGCCCATTTGCGGCTTTGGTGATATAGGTGGCTTCAGCTTGAACTACCACAAGCACATCCATACGGGCGAAGGAGGAATGCTGGTCACCAACGACGACCAAGTAGCATTGCGCTGCCAGTTGATCCGCAATCATGGTGAAAACCTGGTGGATGTGCAGCCGATTGAGGATTTGACCAATATGCTTGGCTCGAACTACCGCCTGACGGAACTGCAGGCTGCTATTGGAATCGCACAACTCGACCGTTTAGATGGTTATGTTTCCCACCGCCAGCACCTGGCCTCCTTTTTTGCCAAGCAGCTAGATGCGATTCCAGGTCTGACCCCAGCCAAGGTTGCCGAAGGCGCCGAACATGCCTACTACCTCTTTCCTGTTAAATATGCCGCATCCAGCACCGGCATTTCTCGCACTGCATTTGTGCGTGCTGTCAATGCCGAGCTTCCACCGGCAAAGGTATGGGAGCAGACCGGCTTCATTGAGGGGTATATCAAGCCGCTCTACCTGGCGCCGCTGTATCAAAATAAAGTTGCGATGGGACGCGCTGGCTTTCCTTGGAATGTCAACACAGGCGTTGAGTACAACTACAGCATGGGTATCTGCCCTGTGGCGGAGCGCATGTACAATCATGATCTGATTTATACGCCACTAATCCGCGAGCCCTTAACGGTAGCTGATATCGATGACTTTGTGGTAGCTATCCAAAAGGTGCTCGCCAATCCTGTCGAATTATCTGGTTGAATATGTGACTCGGACAAACCATAATGTTTATTCATTATGGCAATTATGCTCTCCAATTGGCAACTGCGGTGGTCAGGCTGAGTAGTCTCGCTCCCGAGACCATGAATAAGAATTACCTTGTATTTCATCGTGTCCCCCAGCTTTTGTGCTTCAGCAACAAGCACCTGCGCACGCACATCATGGAAAGTTGCCTTGCCTACCTGCCTTCGTTTGCCACTACTATCATCTTTTCATGGCCACCTAACATCTGATTTTTCTGGGGCGGCCACAGATCTTATCGGCACTGGTTGGGAACTCAGCCCCGAATACGACGCCTGCAAGTTGGTTCCTGATCTGTGCATCAGTTCCATACTGCTCATCGATCAATGAATCTTATTACTCTACGTTTGCGCCTTCGACCCTTCCATTCAGCGGACATTAACGCCACCTATCTGTCCTGGCTGAATGATCTAGAGGTGACCCGCTTCAGTAATCAGCGCTTCATCGAGCACACCGCCGATAGCTGCGCGGTCTATCTGTCGCACTTTGAGAGGAGCGGCAACAACTTTCTACTGATTGAGAAGACGCAGGATCAACGGCCGATCGGCACCGCCACGGTGTACCGAAAAAGCCAGCACGGCACAGCCGAAATCGGACTGCTGATTGGTGAACGCCGCTGTTGGGGGCAGGGCTACGGTCGCGAGGCCTGGCAGGCGGTGCTGGAGGCCCTGCTGGCGGAAGAAGGGATGCGTAAGGTTACTGGTGGCACCGCACACCCGAACCGCGCGATGGTTCGGATCATGGAACAATCGGGTATGGAGCTTGAGTCCGTTCGTGTAGACCAAGAGCTGATCGAGGGAAACCTAGTTGACCTTCTCTATTACGCCCGCTTCGCTGAGCCAGCTGCCTGAAGCTTCAGTGGCGGTTTGTGCCCACGATGCCGGCGCCGCAAGTCATCTTGCAGCCTGGTTGGAGCCGCTCCAGCCGCAGCTGCGCCTGTGTTTGGCAGGGCCTGCGGAACCGCTGTTTAAAGAACGGTTGGGAACGGCCAAGAGCGTTAGGTACAACCTCGAAGAGGTGCTTGATGAAGCCCTTGTTCTGATCAGTGGCACTGGCTGGGCCAGCGACCTTGAGCACAGAGCTCGGTGGCTGGCCCGCAAGCGCAGCATCCCAAGTGTTGCAGTGCTTGATCACTGGGTGAACTACCGCAATCGTTTCGAGCGTGATGGCGAAGAGCAGCTGCCTGATGCTCTCTGGGTGGCGGATTCGGATGCCGCCATGCTGGCCAAGGCTGCGTTTCCGAACGTGCCCGTTCTGCAGCTCCCCAACCAGTGGTTGGACGGTCTCTGCAATAAGGTAAATGCTATCCGCAGCTCTGGAGGAGAGGATCAACCAATTCAACCGCGCCGGCCGGCCCGTCGGCTGCTTTACCTGCTCGAACCGATTCGCATTCCCTGGAGCGAGTGCGCAGCTGGTGCATTAAAAGCTGGGGAATTTCAGGGCTTGCGTTACTGGCTGCAGCAGCTGCCACATCTGATCGAACAGGGCTGGGTGGCCCCTCAACCCGATCTTGAAGCCCTGGTCCTGCGGCCCCACCCCTCCGAACCGCTCGATAAATACGACGACTTCATCACAGAAGCGGCAGCTTCTTGGCCGATCAGGCTTGAAAGTGTTGTTTACCTGGAGGAGTCACTTGCATGGGCTGATGCTGCATTTGGCTGCGAAACCCAGGCCCTAGTGGTTGCCATGGCTTGCGGTTTACACGCGTTCAGCACTCTTCCACCTTGGGCGCCGCCTTGTCGCTTGCCCCATTCTTCGTTGTTGCGTATCTGCCACATGACATAGCCGCATGATGCATCAAGCTGTGGCAACGATTCAACTTAACACACCAGTCTCCGCTGCTACCCTAAATGAGTAGCAGCGGAGACAGCTCATTCTTAACATCGAAAAACAATGCAATTAGAGCAAGAAGCTTTTTGAGCTGGGGATTTCGGCGACGTTTAAGTTCACCGCAATAGCAGCCATTCGATAATATATTATTTCTCAAAATTTCTTGCAGCTATAGAATTTCTCTAAATACAGCCATTGAATTGGGCGCAAACATCGGTATTAGCCTTGATGCACATGCCGCGCTTTCCCCAAATATCACCACATGCCGCATAGAGATTAATGCCAAAGCCCATGCAGTTCTACCAAAGAAACACCAAGCCTTTAGGCTCTTTCTATCAGTTTGAGAGCAGGCAGGCATATGGCCTTGCATTCTGCACCGGAGACCTCATTCACCAAGCGCCAAATCTACTGCCTGCGCTTTACGACAAGCTTTACACATTGTCATGCAGATACATACTGGCCAATGAATATCATTCGCCAATCCCAATTGAGCTAGAGCACAGAGGGCATAACAAAAAGCTCTTTAAGCGTGAATTTAGCCGGGAATTATGGGAACGATACCCAAGCTTAAAGCTAGTGGATCATAGATTCGTCTGGAGATAGGATAATATGTCAGCAGATGAAGACTCGAGCTATTTTTTGTTTGAAAAGGCATGAATTTTAACCTTTAAATGACAAAACTTTCTTCCAAATAACAAATGATTTACTGTAAACGATGCTGTATTCCTGACAGCCAGGAAGGTGTTTCATTTGATGAGCTAGGAATCTGCACGGCATGTAGAACATCTGAACAAAAAATGCATATAAGCTGGAAGGACAGATCACACGAGCTTAAGCAAATTCTTGATAAAGCAAAACAAGAAGCCACCTCTTATGATTGCATTCTACCAATATCAGGAGGTAAAGATAGTTTCTATCAGGCTCATATCCTCACAAAGGTCTTTAATTTACGTCCGCTAGCTGTAACGTTTAGTCATAATTGGTACTCTGAAACTGGATTTTACAATCTACAGCTTTGCCTTAAGACTTTTGGATTGGACCATATTCAATTTACTCCATCAAGAGATCTTGTTAATCGGCTAGCGCGGCAATCACTTTTTGAAATTGGTGATTCATGTTGGCATTGCCATGCTGGAGTTGGGTCGTTTCCTCTGAAGATTGCAGTTGCGTTTGGAATTAGACTTTTGATTTGGGGTGAATCAATTTGCGAAAGCTCGGGTCGAGCAACATATAAGGATTCAGTTGGATCCTATGACAAAGACTACTTTACGCGAGTATCCGCTAAAAAGACGGCAGAGGAGATGGCTAATACTGGCTGCGCCTCACTCAAAGAGTTGTCATTATTTCGCGTCCCTTCATCTGTAGAGATAGCCAACACAGGCGTATGGGGCCTTCACCTTGGAGACTATATATTCTGGGACGAAGAAAGACAAACTGAGTTTATAAAGTCACATTACGGCTGGCGCGAGACGGAAATGGAGAGCGCATTCAAAGGATTTAAAAGTGCCGAGTGTATTATGGCCGGTGTACATGATTATATGTGTTACCATAAGCGCGGTTTTAGCCGTGCAACGATGCAGGCTGCTGTAGATATTAGAAACGGATTGATGACAAGAGATGAGGGTCTAGCCATAGCATCTCGCATAGACGCGGAAATACCGCATGCCCTTGAATACTATAAACAACTATCTGGCCTTACCCAGGAAGAGTTTGATGATGAAATCAAGAAACATCGCGCATCATCATTTGATTCGACCTCGGTCAAGCCAGTACAAAAACTCCGTAAAAGCCCAGAAGTACTCGAGCCTTTTGTGGAGCAAATACTTAAGCGGATGCAAGGTTCTACCGATTCACGCCTAACGCCTAAAGATCAAGATCTATTAGATTCTGAATCATGGTGGTCGTGATGCAGGAAGAAGCCCTAAATGATCTATTTCGGTGTTACACAATTAGCGACTTGGTAGCGTTTATAGAATCAGGGCACATAGATAAATTTGCACCTTACAAATGCGCCGAGCAAAGACACCAAGAATTCAACCCTCTTTTTCACGCTTTTAAATGTGTTTATACTCAGGCCGAAGCTGATTTAATGCGGTATGAGTCTTTCCCTTTAGCTGCTCAGCCACTTAAATCTATTCCCTTTGGTATCAAAGACGTTTTTAACACTTCTCTCATGCCTACTGGGATGGGATCTAGCCTTTGGGATAATTTTGAGGCTGGCAATAATGCTCGATGCGTCGATTCGTTGCTTCGAAACGGAGCTCTTCCTTTTGGCAAGACGATAACTGCTGAGTTTGCGGTTCATGCTCTGAATGAAACTCTTAATCCATACGATACTTCTAGAACTCCCGGAACTTCATCTAGTGGTTCAGCAGTAGCCGTGGCAGCTGGGATTGTTCCATTCGCGATAGGAACACAAACGGCTGCATCCATCATTAGACCGGCCTCGTTCTGTGGGGTTTGGGGAATGAAGCCGAGCTTTGGTCTTATTCCAAGAACAGGCTCCTTAAAAACCACAGATACACTCGATACAATTGGTTTCTTTAGTTTCTTTGCTTCAGATCTTCGAAGAATACTCTCGTCTATCCGGGTAAAAGGGCCGAACTATCCTTATGTCTACAGCAATGTTGATAAACGTGGGCCTTATCCGAAGGTACCTGGCGAATTATGGCGAGTAGGCCTTTTCAAGTCTGCCTTTTGGAAAACCGCTCAGCCAGCTATCAAGGCTAATATCGAAAAGTTTGCCGACGCACTTCAGGCTGATTCACATATCGAGCTTGAAACTATTCCTGATCATTTTGGAACAGATCTTCATTCTGATCATCAAGTTATATACGACAAATCACTGTCCTATTATTTTGAGCAAGAAGCCCTAGCTCGGGATTGTATTTCCTCTCTAATGCGTGAAGCCATTTTACGTGGCAACAGTATCTCTTCTGCCAGCTTTAAAGCAGCTTTGGAAAGCCAATCTCTCCTCATTGAAAAAAGCCGGCATTTATTTGCAGAGATAGATGTCATTATCTCTTTGAGCACTTCTACAACCGCTCCTTTGCGACACGAAACCGAATTGCCAGACCCTTCCCTAATTTGGACATTTTTAGGCATGCCTTCTATTAATGTCCCAATTGGTTTATCCGTTGATGGTTTACCTATTAGCTTGCAGCTGTCTGCAAAGAAATATGATGACTATCTGCTTCTTCAGTTTATTGACCACGCATTACGTCTTCGATGCTTAAGCAATTCTTCTATCAGGCTCCCATATTAATATCGCCCCAATTGCGATCGTCGCTTCGATTCAGTCGCATACATGTCTCTTGTCGCAGTTTTTTATTGCGCGTATGCTAAATCTTGAAATGTTCCTTTTGGAAAATGTAGCTCTAGAAGGTCCTAGATTTTAATCTCCAGCTCAAAAGCTTTGGCGTCCTCTGAGAGACGCTAATTGTTCTAGCACTTATAATTCTCATGGCATATATTCTTGAGGCGAAAGATTAGTTCTTCAATATTAGCCACTACCTGTCCCAATGTTGGCAACCCCTATCAGCCTTGATCGCTGGGGGGCTGATGGCATCGTGGTGCTGTCGATGGGCCGTGGCGATCACGGCCCCGATCTGGATCTGATTGAAAGCCTGGGGGCTGTGGGGTTGAGCACCCCCCCTCACCTACGGAGGCGGTCTATCCACGGAAGATAGCCAGGGCGGTAGTTCGGGCAGGCTTAGAATAACTAGTGCTGGATGCGGTGCTCAGCCACAACCTCCAGGCAGAGGTTTCAATGGTCAGTGCTGTGGGCGCGCAGGCTTTGGTGGCTGCTATTCCACTGGTGCAGACAGCCGAGGGAAAGGCTCATCAGATGCAACACCGACTCGGCTCCCATGCCCCACTGGCTACTTCGATCCGAAAGCTGATCGCTGCTGAGCAAGTGTCTGAAGTGCTGGTGATTGATGCGGCGGGCGAAGGGGAAGGCCAAGGGTTCAACGCTGCTCTTCTGAAGCCGGTGGAAGCGCAGACGGACCTGCCCCTGCTGGCATTCGGCGGACTGGCCCGGATTAAACACATTTTACCACTGCTGAGCATGCCTTAGCTGGCGGGCGTGGTAGTGGGCAATGCGCTGAATTACCGCAAACACACCATCGGCCAGCTCTAGGCCGGCCTCACCGATCAACCCCTGCGACCCACCGGCAGCGCTACTTTGGATGAACTCCGTACCTGTGCAAACCTCCAAGCGCTGCCTTTACAGCACCAATCACGTTTGGGCAGGGCTGATTCAAAGTCTGTCCCAGGGTATTTTGTCGGAGCTGTCATCATGGGTCGAGGTCGTCGGAATCGCTTCCTCCCCGTGCTCGAGAGCGTTTTTGCTGCAACCGATCTCGATCTGATCAGCTACCTCAAGGCGATCCCGGACGCGCGCATGCGACGGGGCGTTCGCATCCCGGCTTGGTACCTGCTGCTGGTTGCGGTACTTGGGATCTTGAGCCGCTGCCAGAGCCTGCGGGATCTGGAACGCTTCTCCTGAAGGAGAAGGCTTCGCCTATGCCACCGCCACCACAAGGTGCTCAAAGCGGCTTTGGGCCTTGAGCTCCGGCGGCCGCCTTCCGATTCAGCCTTCCACTACTTCTTCCAGCACGTGGATGTGGCCGCTCTAAATACTGCGATCCGCAACTGGATCATCGCCCAGATCCCAGGTGGTGGGTCGGCGTATGGCCTCCGGCCGACTGCGTCTACATTGCCCAGGTGAAGCTGTACTCGGCAGCCCTGGGCGTAGCGATCAGTCAGCCCTACTATATCACCGGCGAGCTGGATCTGGAAGGGGTACTGATCCAGGCCGGATGCCCTGCACACCCAGGGCCGACTGAAAGTCAGTCACAAGGCCGATTGCGGTGCCTTTATTGGGCTGCTGTCCTCGGTTGGATTGCTCCTCTCTCTTGTCCAAGCCCGCGTCGCCTTCTGATCTGATCGGCTTTCTGCAG
>NZ_JAGQCD010000059.1 GCF_024345975.1 Cyanobium sp. Cruz-8D1
CACCCGGGTGACCACCACCCGGTTGATCTCCCGCATCCGGGCCGCCGAGCTGCTGCAGGTCCCCAGCGGTGCAACCAGCCTGCGGCTGGCGCCGGCCCTGGTGGATGGTGCTCCCCTGGCCTTCTGATCTCTTTCTTTTCTACCCCCCCCCTTACCTTCGCCTGACCCATGGCCCAGTCCCTCGGCAGCCTTTCCGACAGCCCCGCCGCCATCAGCGTCCGCGGTCCGCAGCCGCAGGCCAAGAAAAAAGGCTGCCGCCAGAAAAAATGCTCCAAGTGGAAAGGCGGCAAGTGCTGTTGCGGCCGCGACTGAGGTCGCTCTGATGGTTTATTTCTCCTGCCGCTCGAGGCTCGGCATCAGGGCCACCGAAGCCGCCAGCCCCAGGGCCAGGATCAGCATCGCTGGCACCAGGGCCGCCCCCACCCGTTCGTCGCTGGCGTACTGATAGACCCGCACCGAGAGGGTGTCGAAGTCGAAGGGGCGCAGCGAGAAGGTGAGGGGCAGTTCCTTCACCACGTCGACGAACACCAGCAGGGCCCCCACCAGCAGCGGACCCCGCAGCAGGGGCAGGTGGATGCGGCGCAGCACCGCCAGCCAGCCGCAGCCGAGGCTGGTGGCGCATTCGTCGAGGCTGGGGGGGATGTGCTCGAAAGAGGCATCGAGTCCCTGTTTCGAGACGGCCAGGAAGCGGTCGCCGTAGCCCCAGAGCAGCAGCAGCAGGGGGCTGAGCTGCAGCGGTCCGCCGATCAGCATCAGGGCCAGGGCCAGCACCGTGCCGGGCACCGCATAGCCCATGCCGGCGAAGAAGGTGAGCCGGCCCAGCAGGGGCTGGGACAGCCAGCGGCGGCTGATGGCCAGCAGCAGGGCCGCCGCCACCGTGACCAGCGTGGCCGCCAGGGCCAGGCCGAGGCTGCGCCCGGTGAGGGCCAGCAGTTCCTCGAGCGGATCACTCTGGAGATGGTCACGGCTCAGCACCAGCCAGGTGAGGGGGATCCCCAGGCTGGCCAGGGGCGGCGCCAGGGTGAGCAGCTGGGCCAGGTGGCGACGCCAGCCCCGCAGCTCCCACTGCAACGTGCCGGCGCCGTCCTGGCCGATGTTCCAGCGGCGGCTGCGGTGACGCATCCAGCGTTCGGCCCCCACCAGCAGGCTCACCAGCACCAGGGCGATCAGGGCCAGACCCACGGCCCCCTGCAGGTCCCCTTCGCCTTGCCAGCGCTGCAGGATGCCCCGCGAGAGGGTGGGCACCCCCAGCAGTTCCACGGCGCCGAGCTCATTGACCACCTCCATGCCGCTGAGGGCGACCCCGGCGCCGATGGAGGGCAGCGCCAGGGGCAGGGCGACCCGCCGGAAGCTGCCCCAGGGGCCCACGCCCAGGCTGCGGCAGGCCTCCAGCTGGCGCTGACCACTGCCGGCGAAGCTCTCGGTGGAGAGCAGGAACACATAGCTGTAGGTGGTGAGGCTGAGCAGCAGCACGGCCCAGCCGATGCCGTGCACGCGGAAACCCCAGCGGCTGCCCAGGTCGACCAGCACAGCGGCCAGCACGAAGGCAGGGGCCGCCAGGGGCAGCACCTGGGCCAGCCGCAGCCAGCGGCGGCCCGGGAACTGGCAGCAGGCGGTGAGCCAGCCGTTGGCGGTGCCCAGGAAGGCACCGATCAGGCCAACGCCCACCACCAGCGCCAGGGTGTTGGTCAGTTGCTCCAGGCCTTCGCTCCCCAGCCAGAGACGGCTGGAGCCGGCCTCCCGCACGGCAAAGCCCGCCAGGACCAGGAACGGCAGCAGGGCCAGGCCGCAGACGAGCAGCACGGCCGCCGCCAGGGGTGCACGCCGCAGTGGTGGCGCGGTCCTGTTGGCTGCTGCCCGCTCGGCCGTTGCCAAAACCCCCATCCGGTGACCTACTTCCAGCCGTTTGATTCCATCATCTGGGTGGCCGCCCTGCTCTTGGATCCGATCTGCTGCACCGAGACGCCATCGGCCCGGAAGGTGCCGAACCGCTTGAGGATCGGATTATCGCCGAAGCCCTTGAGGGGGTATTCGTTGTTGGCTTCGGCGTAGCCGCGGCCGCCGGTGGGGGAGGCCAGGAATTCGATCAGCTTGATCGCCGCCTGCGGATTCCTGGCATGGCGGGTGACACCGGCTCCGGTGATGTTGACGTGGGACGGGTTGAGATACACCACTTTCAATTGTTGGGCCAGTTGCTTGTCCTGGGCGCCGCCTTCACCGGAGAGCATGCGGGCGACGTAGTAGGAGTTCACCACGCCCACGCCGCACTCTCCCTTGGCGACGGCCCGGGCCAGGGGGGTGTCGGAGGTGAAGAAGGGCTGGTTCAAGTTGGCGACCATGCCGCGGATCCAGGTGCGGGTGGCGGCATCACCGTGGAGGATCATGCGGCTGGCCACCAGCGACTGGTTGTAGGGGCTCTTGCGCTCCCGCAGGCAGAGTTTGCCTTTCAACGCCGGCTTGGCCAGGTCGGCATAGGTGCGGATCGTGGCGGGATTCACCAGCTTGGGATTGACGACCACGGCGCGGACCCGGCGCGTCAGGCCGAACCAGCGGCCCTGGGCATCGCGCAGGTTGGCGGGCACGTCGCGCTGAAGGGCGGCAGAACGGCTTGGCCGGAACAGGCCCTGGTCGGTGGCGGCGTCGAGGCGGGCGGCGTCGACGAGCACCAGCACATCGGCGGGGCTGTTCTTGCCCTCACTCTTGAGGCGCTCCAGCAGGGCGTCGTCCTTGGCCTCCAGCACGTTCACCTTGATGCCGGTGCGGGCAGTGAACTGGCGATAGAGCTCCTTGTCGGTGTTGTAGTGCCGGCCGGAATAAACACCGATGCTGCCGCCTGCCTGGGCGATGGCGGGATGGTTGGCTATGGACTGGCCGATCGCCGGCGGCGTGCCACTGCCGAAGAAGGCCAACAACGCTGCGCCCACGGCAGTGGATCCGCCGGCGGGAAGCAAGAGACGACGAAGGGGGAGCCTGGCGCTGGGCATCGGGAGGAACGGGGGTGTGCCCGGACCCTATGAAGGCTCCCCGTTGGCAGACGGACCAAACGACGCGAAGGCGCGTATCAATGCTTACGCCTCAGTAGGACGTGGAGCGCCGCACCGGGATCAGGGCGGGTTGCATCAGACCACCACCGCCGCTGTCGTCGTCGGAGTCCATCGCCATCCACAACACCAGACCGAGAAGGGCGAGCGCGCCCGTCATCAGGAGGAACTCGGTCATGGGAAATGTTCGTAGGGGGTAACCCTAGCGGCGCCAGCCGGTGCTTCCGTAGTGGTTGCCGCCATTCGGCCAAAAGAGCAAGGGCGATAGAGCAAGGGCGATCAGGCGAAGCCCTTGCCGGCTTCTTTGGCCACACAGGCCAGCAGTTGCTGGCGCAGCCGCTTGTGGTCGAGATCCTTGCCGATCAGCACCAGCTGGTTCTTGCGTTCCCCCGGCCAGTCGCTGTCGTCGATGGAAAAGCGCTTGCCGGCCAGGTGGAACACGTGGCGGCGCTCGCTTTCGTTGAACCAGAGGATGCCCTTGGCGCGGAAGATGCCGGCCGGCATCTGGTTGTCGAGGAAGTTCTGGAACTTGCGCAGCGAGAAGGGGCCGTCGCTGCGGAAGGACAGGGAGGTGAAGCCCTCGATCGCCTGGTGGTCGGGATGGCTGCCGTGGTCGTGGTCAGAGTGGCTGTGGCCAGAGTGGCTGTGATCTTCGTGGTCGTGGCTGGGGGCGGCGGCGGCGGCCTGCTGCTGGGCTACCACTTTGTCGGTCTCGAACAACCCCACGCTCAGCAGCAGTGGCAGGGGGACGGCGCCCTTCACCGAGCGCAGGATGCGGGCCTCGGTCTTGATCGCCCGCAGCTCGCTTTCGAGGGCCTCCAGCCGCTCCTCGCTGACCAGGTCGCACTTGTTGAGCAGGATCATGTCGCCGTAGACGATCTGGGAGCGGCCCACCTCCCCCTGCAGCGTCTCGGGGCCGAAGTTCTCCGCGTCCACCAGGGTGATGATCGAATCGAGCCGGGTCAGGTCGCGCAGGTCGCTGCCGAGGAAGGTCATGGCCACGGGCAGGGGATCGGCCAGCCCGGTGGTCTCCACCACCAGGTAGTCGACCGGTTCGGGGCGCTCCAGCACCCGGTAGACGGCCTCCAGCAACTCGCCGTTGATCGAGCAGCAGATGCAGCCGTTGCTCAGTTCCACCATGTCGTCGCCGGTGGCCACGATCAGCTCGTTGTCGATGCCGATCTCGCCGAATTCATTGACCAGAACGGCGGTCTTGACGCCCTCCTGGTTGGTGAGGATGTGGTTGAGCAGGGTGGTCTTGCCCGCCCCCAGGAACCCGGTGAGGATCGTCACCGGCACGGAGATCGGCCTGGCCTCGCTGACCGCTGCTGCCGCTGCCGGGGCATCCAGGTTCGTGCTGGTCATGGGGAGAAGCGAAGCCGTTGTGGGGATTCTGACGGCGCGACCGCCCCATGAGCCCCCTACCGGCGCCGTAAAGGCTGCTGGAATGGCGGCCGATGAACCCGTTCGATGAACCCCAGCGAAGCCTTCGCCGCCATCGGCCTTGCCGCCGTGGCCTGCGATGGCGCCCTCGACGCCGATGAGGCCGCCATGCTGCGCCAGCTGCTGGAGGTGCGCTCGCCGTACAGCAAGCTCGGCGACGCCGTGATGGGGGCGATGTTCGATGGTCTGCTGGGGCGGTTGCGCAGCGGCGGCTGGGAGACGCTGCTGATGGAGGCCGCGCCGGTGCTGACGCCACCCCAGCAGGAGACGGCCTACGCGATGGCGGCCCTGCTGGTGCACACCAACCGCAGCTTCAAGCCGGTGGAGCAGGAGATGCTGCAGCGGCTGGGGGAACTCATCACTGTGCCGGCCGAGCGCTGCAGCCAGATCCTTGAGGTGATGGCGGTGCTGCACCGCGACAGCCTCAAGGGCTGACGCCCCGGCAGCGTTCGCACAGCCCGAAGAATTCCAGGGTGTGATACATCGGCTGAAAGCCGCCGAGGTCCTCACCGGGAAGGTGCAGGTTGTGCACCGGGCAGTGGCTGAGCACACGGGTGCTGCCGCAGTCAACGCAGGTGAGGTGGTGCTCGTCCCGCTCGGTCGGGGCGTAGAGGGCCTCGCCGCTGGGCAGGTGGCGGCAGCGCACCAGGCCCCGCTGCTGCAGCTGGCGCAGGTGGCGATAGACGGTGGCCAGGCCCATGGCGGCGGGGCCACCCCGCAGCCGGGCGTGCAGATCCTGGCCGCTCAGCTCCCCGTCGGCCTGGCGCAGCTCCGCCAGCAGGGAGGCCTGGCGGGGGGGGAGATCAGGGGCGGAGGGGGCCTGCATGGTCCCGTTTCTACCCTGCCGGCAGCCAGATGGCCTGGAGTGCCTCCCGATCGAGGGGCTCGGGGGTGAGGCTGGTGGCGTCGATCAGCACCACCTGGGCCGGTGGCGGGGCCCCCTGGGCCTGCTCCAGTTGGCGCAGCACGACGGCCAGTCGGTCGCTGGTGGGGTCGTAGCTGAGGCCGGTGCCGGGTTCCAGCTCCCAGCGGCTGAGGCGCCTGGTGGCCAGCACGCTGCCGCGGTGGTCGAGGCTGACCAGGGTGAGGGCCGGGCGGCCTGATCCTTCGACGAGCATGGCCCAGAGGCGCTCGCCGCCGCGGCTGCAGGCCGTGGCCACCAGGGCCTGGGGGCCGATCCAGAGCTGGCGCGGGGCCAGGCCCGGCTCCACCAGCTCCAGGGAGCGGCGGAAATCGGGCCAGTGGCGCACCAGCAGGGCCCGCCCGGCGCGGGGACAGAAGCTGCTCAGGTCGCGGCTGCCGGGCAGGGTCTGGCGGCGGGGCGGCCGGGGTGGCAGGTCCTGGAGGCTGAGGCCATCGATCTCCGGCACCACCGCCGAGCCGCCTTCCGGCAGCAGCCGCACCGCGCCGCTGGCCTCCAGTGGCAGGTCCTGCGGGCCGCCGCTGGCGGGCCAGAGCTGGAGGCTCACCTGGTCGGGCTGCTCCCCGCCCGCCTGCACCAGCAGGTCGCCGCGGCGGTTGGCGCTGATATGGGCAAACACCCTGTCGGTGGCGCCGAGGGGCTCGGGCGCGCCGGCCAGCACAGGGCTGGGCGCGGCGCTGCCCTGGCGGCCCAGGGGGCGCAGGGGCTGCTGGCGCAGCGGCACCCGCCAGACCCGGAAGCGGCCGGCTTCGGAGCGGGCCACCACCGCCAGGGCCTCGCCGTTACCGAGCGGTTCGAGCATGGTGATGCGCGGCCAGACCGGCGTGATCGGCCGCCAGCGACCGTCGTGCTCGCGCAGCTGCACCTGCTCGCCGGAGCCCACCGGCACCACCGCCAGCAACCGGGGGCGCGGATCCCACTGCCAGCGCTGGGGGGGCAGGGCCAGGCCGCGGCGATCGCGGCCGGCCAGCTGCAGGATCAAGGGGGAACTGACGCGCTGGTCGGGGGCCAGGTTGAACAGCAGGGTGTCGCCATCCCCGAGCCAGCGGTGGGCCAGGGGCGGGCTGAGGCTGCTGGCGGCCTGGAGGCTGGCCGGATCCATCGGCCGGCTGAAGCGGGCCTGCAGGGCGGCGGGCCCGGAACTGGCGGCCACCGGGGTGAGCCGGTCGAGCCGGGGCGGCTGGCGCCACAGCAGCTGCTGCTGGAGCAGGGCCAGCAGGGCCGCCAGGCTCAAGGAGAGGGGCAGGGGCCGGGCCCAGGGGAGGCGGGAGCGCGGGCTCATGGTTCCAGGGGCCGCTCTGGCCGGGGGATCGGCCGGATGCGGCTGGGCATCACCTCCAGCCGCTCGCCGCCGCCGGGGGCGGGCCCCAGGCCCATCACCCCGTCGATGGCCAGCCACTGGTCGGCGGGGAAGGGGGCCTGGCCGGCGGGCCAGTGGACGGGAAGCCCCACCGGGGAGGCGTCGGCGAGGCAGCAGCGCACCAGCAGGCGGGCCAGCTGGGGAGGTTCGCCTTCCATCGGCAGCACGAAGCCGCTGATGCGCACCGGATCGCCGGCGAACAACTTGGGATCGGGCTGGCTGCGCAGCAGCCGCACCCAGTCGGTGAGGCTGCGCTGGGCGGGCGGCAACACGAAGCTGAGCTCGCTGTCGGCGGTCTCGTCGCGGGGGCGCTGGCCGGCCAGGTCGGCGAAGGAGGGGGCCGGCGGCAGCAGCAGCACCAGCAGGGCGATGGCGGCGGTGAGCAGCAGGGTGCGGGCCTGGCGCCGGTCGCCCCGCTCCTGCCGGCCGGGCCCGAAGGCGAGGCGCAGCTGCAGCAGGGCCACCGTCAGCAGCAGCAGGCCGGCGAGGGCCACCAGGGGGTGGAACACGGCCCGCAGCAGCAGATCGAGGCGGCCGTCGATGCTGCTGACAAGCAGCACAAGGGCCCAGAGACCGAGGCTGGCGGCGCGCCAGAGGGCGGCCCGCTGCAGCGGTGGGGGAGTCACAGGCGCCACAGGTTGACCCACTGGCCGATCAGCAGCACCACCAGGCCCGCCCCGGCGGTGGTGAGCACCAGGCCGCGGGGGCGGAACAGCAGCCCGAGCAGGCTGACGAGTTTGAGGTCGATCACCGGGCCCAGCAGCAGGAAGGCGAGCAGGGCCCCGGGGGTGACCTGGGCGGCGAAGCTGAGGGCCAGGAACGCATCCACGCTCGAGCACACCGACACCACCAGGGCCAGCAGCATCAGGGCCAGGATCGAGAGGGTGGGGGCGCCGCCCACCGCCAGCAGCCAGCTGCGGGGCACGAAGGATTGCACCAGGGCGGCGATGACACTGCCCATCACCAGAAGCAGGGCCAGCTGCAGGAATTCCTGGCTGGCGTGCTTGATCAGCTCGGCCAGGGGCGGCCGGACCGGGGCAGCCTCAGCCGGTGTTGGGGCCCCCACCAGGCCGCTGGAGCGCTCCAGCAGTCCCACCGCCGCCAGGGGCTGGTGCAGGCGCCGTTCGGCCAGCAGGTCGGCCTGCAGTAGCAGCGGTTCGCTCACCAGGCCCAGCAGCAGAGACAGGGCCACGGCCACCACCACGGCGCCGATGGGCCTGGCCAGCAGCAGCCAGGGCTGGTCGGGGAAGGCGGCCCAGGTGCTGGCGATCACGATCGGGTTGAGCACGGGGGCGGCGAACAGGAAGCCGAGGCCGGCGCCGAGGGGCGCGCCACCGCTGAGCATGCGGCGGGCCACCGGCACGTTGCCGCATTCGCAGGCCGGCAGGGCGAAACCGAGGGCGGCGCCGGTGAGCGGGCCCAGCAGGGGGTGGGACGGCAGCCGCCGCAGCCAGCGCCCCCCCGGGGCGAACCAGCGGGCGCCGGCGGAGATCAGTACGCCGATCAGCAGGAAGGGCAGCGCCTCGATCAACAGCCCCTGGAACAGGGCCCAGGCGGTGGCGAGTCGGGTGAGGATCAAGGCGCCGGCCAGGGCTCCGGGGTGGCGGAGCTGGTGGTGGCGCCCGCCTCGAACCAGTCGGGGAGGGCGCGGAAGCAGGCGGCATTGGCCTCGTTCTCGCGGGCCTCGACGCGCCAGCAGCAGCTGCGGCCGCCATCCCGCTGGTGCAGCAGCTCGTTGGCCCAGCCCCACACCAGTTCGGCGCTGGCCTCCATGCCGACGTTGGCCATCACCCGCAGGTCGAGGGCGCCCTGGTCATGCAGGGTCTGCCACTGGGAGAGGAGGGGGTCGTCGTGGTTGACGAGGAAGGTGTGGTCGAACTGCTGCTCCAGCCGCTCGCGCAGCGGCTGGAGGCTGGAGAAATCAACCACGAAGCCGTGGACGTCGAGGTGGTGGGCGGCGAACCAGAAGGTGAAGCTGCGGCTGTAGCCGTGCACGAAACGGCAGTGGCCCGGGTGGCGCCACTGGCGATGGCAGCAGGGGAAGCCGCCGTAGCTCTTGCTGCAGGTGTGGGCCGCGGGGGTGGACATGGGGGAGGATCACTGCAGCTGACGTCGCGTCCCTTGGGGGCTCCAACCGCCGCTTCCCCTGGATCCTGTCATCCGCCGTCGCCCGGTGGGGAGGGGCAGCTGGTGGGCCCTGAGCTGATCGCCACGCTGCGCTTCGATGGGGCGGGGCTGATCCCGGCGGTGGCGCAGGACTGGCTGGACGGGGCGGTGCTGATGGTGGCCTGGATGAACCGGGAGGCGATCGAGCGCAGCCTGGCCACAGGTGAGGTGCACTACTGGAGCCGTTCGCGGCAGGAGCTATGGCACAAGGGCGCCACCAGCGGCCATTTCCAGAAGCTGAGGGGGCTGCGTTACGACTGCGATGCCGATGTGCTGCTGCTGACGATCGAGCAGGTGGGCCAGGTGGCCTGCCACACCGGTGCCCGCAGCTGCTTCTACGAGGAAGGGGAAACGGCCTCGGATGGGGGGCCGGACGCCCTGCCGCCACCGGCGGATGTGTGCACCGAACTGGCAAGGGTGATCAACGGGCGCAAGCAGCGGCCCGAGCCCGGCAGCTACACCAACAAGCTGCTGGAGGGGGGCGACAACCGCATCCTCAAGAAGATCGGTGAGGAGAGCGCCGAATTCGTGATGGCCTGCAAGGACGACGACCCGGCGGCGATCGCCGGCGAGGCGGCCGATCTGATTTTTCACCTCCAGGTGGCCCTGGCCCACCATGGCGTCGACTGGCGCCAGGTGCAGGAGGTGCTGGCCGAGCGGCGCGGCGCGCCACGGCGCGAATGAGCCGCCTCAAGCGCGAACTGGCCTGCCGCCGCCGGCTGAGCGATGGATCGGGAGAACGCTGGCTGTGGGCGCTGGGCTCAAGCCTGCCCTGGGTGGGTCTGGCGGTGCTGCTGCTGCACGCCCTGACGCGCCGCACGGTCACACCGTTTCTCTATGGCCTGACGGCGCTGGGGGCGGTGGGCTTCCTGGTGCTGACGCTGGGGGGCCTGCCGGACGACCTGGCCAACCGCAACCGGCTGCCATCGGGCACGGTGCCGGCGGCGATCACGTTGATCTGCGTGGCGGCGTTTGCCTTCGGGCACCGGCAGGGGCAGGAGAAGGCGGCGGTGGAGGCGCGGAAGTGGTTGGAGTTGGATCGGTGAGGGGGGCTTGACCGCTCCCGGGAAGCCTGGAACAGGACATGCAGGCCTTCGGCTTTTTGCCGGAACTGGCCGAATCCTTTCCCCATCGTTACGTTCTCAACGTGCAGCTCCTGTTTCCCGGGAAGCCGCGCGATGGCAACAGCGCCATCGCGGATCAAGGCTTCCCCCCGTTCGGCTCCATCGCCTTTGAAGAGATCCAGATGGCCTTCGTGAACGAAGTGGTCTCGGATGAGGACATCGTCAAGTATGACTTGCCGTTCGCTCCAAGTTCTAAATGTTACTGGACAAGGGATTTTGTGCGAGACCTCTTTCTTTGGGGAGAGATTTCTGAGGATCCTGCCAGGGGGTATCCGCCTGAAGGAAGATTTGTCCTGTCTATGGAGGATCGGCTTCTCTCATTTGTTTTGAGCCTGGGCGATAGATCAACCAGTTTTAGGGATGATCCGTATCGGATTGTATGGAAGGCGATTGTGTGTGTCAAGCCTGACAACTTCGGAGGACTCGACCCTGCAACGGCGATATCCATTCTTAAAGAGGCGCTTTGCTGTTATGGATATGACGGCAGGAGAAATTCATTTGCACCCAATCGGACTGTTGTGTTTGAGTTCTAGTTTAGATCATAAAAAGTAGTCTCATTGGACTTTCGTCATGCTTACTGCACAGCAGGCAAGGGCTGAACTCGCCTCGGTTCAGACTAAGGAGCAGTTGCTCAGCCTGATTAGAAGGATCGACTGGAATACAAAAGGGTCGGTCACTGTCCTTTACAGCGGGATAGCAGGCAGATTTGAGGCGCAATCGGCTGGAGTTGTTCGCGCGGGCGAGATGGCTGTTTCGCTTTTGGAATCGGGAAACGATGTACGCATCATCGATCAGTCTGAAGTGAGTAAGTTTCTCAATATGATCGATGAAAATGGAAACAAGGATAATCTTCTGGCGGATAAGTTTGACGAGATATTCAAGGATGATCCAGATAGGCTTAGCGGTTTTCTTTATGGCGATACAGTTGATGGAGTTCGAATTCCAAATAGTATTTGGGATGAGTTGTCTGCGCGATTTGCCGCAGAGGCGGTGGGCGAAGTCGTAACGATAACTGGTGGAGCATCCATGAGTCGCGTGTTCTTTCAGACGGAGCTCCCAATTATTCTTGGAAATCCTAATGTCACCAGCATTGATGGCATTCCAATAGCAGCCTTCAACGGCATGACGGTAGAACAAGCATTCCGAGTTATCATTGCGGCTTCAGAAGAGCGCTCGTCTAGATTGCAAATTGCCGTTGATACTGATGGGAACCCACTACTGAAGAGAAACCAATACATCCTCGATGCCCGAAGCTTCTTCGAGGATTCGAATGTCATCAATGGGACAGCTCCTCCCCCCGATACTCCGATGCGGTCCATGGCGGACTTCATTCCCCCAGAGAGGGTTGCTGCTCATCGAGAGGCGCTTCAGGACATCCGGAAAGCTCAGGACAATCTGGCTGTTCACTACAGGCAGGATCTTCAGGCTCAGAACGGACTCGGCACAACCCGATGGCTCAAGGCCCTGGACCAGCTGGGCCATATTGCTGATGTTGTCAGCCTCGCTGCCGTGGCCCATGACGCTAAGGCGGCCATGGATGCAGGAGATCAAGAATCTGCTGAGCGGATTCTGACCCAATGGGCTTTGGAGAATGCAGGGGCCATCTTGGCTGGCCGATTGGCTTCACTTGCTGTGGCCCCTCTTCTTGCCGCTGGTCCCCTGGGTTGGTTGGCCGCTGGTGGACTGATCTTGTCCGCTTCCATGCTTGGCAGTGCCTATGCAGACGAAACGGCTGAGTTTCTAGCTGGCCACCTTGCTGATCTCTGGGACAAAGGCATGGAGGCCATGAGAGATCAATTCCAGACGGCGGAAAGGCCTTATTCATGCCCGCTTGTTCTGGATCTTGACCGAAATGGTGTTATCACCTTGGCAGAGAGTGCCTCTGGAATCTTTTTTGATCACGACGATAATGGCTTTGCTGAACGGACCGGGTGGGTCAGTTCTACGGATGGTCTACTGGTTCGCGATCTTGATGGGAACGGGACCATCGACAGTGGAGCTGAACTGTTCGGAAATCATACGTTGCTACCGAATGGGAGTAAGGCCGCCAACGGCTTTGAGGCCCTCAGAGTTCTTGACGACAATGGAGATCACTTCATTGATCATCTCGATTCAGCGTGGAACACTCTGAAGATCTGGTTGGACGGAAATAGCAATGGCGTTGTCGATCAAGGCGAGCTTCAAACCTTCAATGAGGCTGGTGTCCTTCGGCTTGGGGTTGGCTATGCAGCGTCAAGCTTGACCGATCCTCAGGGTAATCGTCATCTTCAGATCGGTGCGTTCCAAGCTTCCGATGGAACGATGCAATCCATGAACGATGTTTGGTTTCGAGTAGATCAGGCACGGACGAAATGGCTTCGTCCTGTTCTACTAGACGAAGGACTGGCAAGCCTTCCTGATTTGAAGGGGATGGGCAGTGTTCCGGACTTACATCAGGCCATGGCCTCGGATCTATCCGGTGACTTGCGATCGATCTTGCAACGATGGATCCAAGGCAGCACCGTGCAGCGGGAGGCATTGATTGATCCCTTGATCTTCTACTGGGTCGGAGTGTCTTCCGAGCAGGACGTATCAAACTGGAACTCCATTGACGGACGCCTGGCTGTCATGGAACGTCTGCTCGGTCAGACTTATCGCGAAGGTTGGGTTGATCCTCGCCCCGTTGGGGCTTCAGTGACGATGCTGCATAAGGCCTACGAGGATTTTCGTCTCCAGTTGGAAGATCAGTTGATCCTTCAGACGGATGGCTGGCCCATCCTGCAGCACTTCGTTGGACCTGACGGAGCTATTCATTCGGAGTCTTCAAGCACTACTCTTGCGAAGGTGGCAAATTATCTTGATGCTCATGTCCTTCAGTCCTCAGACTTTCTCAAGCTGTTCCGTCTGAGTCGAGCCTTGAGGTCGCTAGGGGATGAAGGCGAGTTGATTCTGGCTAGGATTCAGGAGTATGCCTCGGCTCAGAAGCTTCCAAACAGCATCTTCTACCAACTTCTCTCGGAGCATCAACTATTCCGAGGGTTTGCACCATCCAACCATCTTCAAGGCTCAGTTGGGCAGGATCTGATCATTGGAGGAGCCGGAAACGATGTATTGAGTGGCGGCTCAGGTGGTGACTGGTTGGTGGCCGGTCGTGGCAACGACAGCCTGAATGGCGGGATCGGAGATGCCGTGTATGTGATTGCGCAGGGAGGAGATCGAAAGCAGATCAGCGATCTGGATTATACGGCTGGCAATCGAGATGTGGTGATGTTCACGAATGTGCTGGGAGCCGATGTGACGCAGGTGGAACGGCAT
>NZ_JAGQCD010000006.1 GCF_024345975.1 Cyanobium sp. Cruz-8D1
AAAGCCCATCCAGCGCAGCTGAGCTACCGGGGCCATGTGCTGATGGACAACCGTCATGACCTGATCGTCGATTGCCGCGTCACACAAGCCACGGGCACCAGTGAGCGGGATGCCGCCAAGGAGATGGCAGCAGGCCTCGCCGGTGCCCATCAGAAAACGCTCGGTGCCGACAAGAACTACGACACCAAAGGTTTTGTCGCTGAGATGCGGCGGATCGGTGTCACGCCCCACGTGGCCCAGAACACCGCCCGCAGCGGCGGCTCAGCGATCGATGCCCGCACCACCCGCCATGTGGGCTACGCCAAGTCGATCAATGCCCGCCGGGGGATCGAAAAGGTGTTTGGTTGGATCAAGGCGTTCGGCGGACTGCGCCAGTTCAAACTGCGCGGCACCGAGAACGTCAGTGCTGTATTCGGCCTGCACGTGATCGCCTACAACCTGATCCGCCTGGGCAACTTGCTCAGGCCCACCATGGCGGCGGCATGAACCACCAGATGCCCAAAGGTGTGCGCAAACGGCAGCAGCCGGGCCACCAAAACAGTCCAAATGCTGCGAAATCGGGCTGTCTGAGCGCTTGAACTGAACCCATCTGACGAAATCACCGAGAAATCAGCTCGGAGATGGGAAAACACGACTGCTTAGACGGTTTTTCCGCAAACTCCTAAGCCGCCTGCAGCACCCGCCAGCGGCCCCGCAGCACCTGCTGCAGCGCCGCCATCGCAGCCCCGGCCGCCTCCCCTCGCTCTTCGTCGCTGTCCGGCAGCCAGCCCAGCCAGGGCAGGCCGTCGCGGCGGCGCTTCGCGGGCTGCCAGTCGCCGCCCACCTGCACCAGCCCGGCCAGGGGCACCCGCCAACGCTCAAGCAGGGCGGCGCCGGCCGCCGGCAGTCCCGTGGCCATCTGCTCGCCCCGCAGCACCAGCAGGCAGGGCTGGCGCCAGGCTCCGAGGGCCTCGGCCCAGCTGCCGCCCCGCGTCAGCGGCAGGCCGGGATCCAGGGGCAGGGCGGCCAGCCACGGGGCCGCCGCCGCCCCTGTCGCTTCCGCGCTCAGGGCCGCCAGGCCGGCATCGGGATCGCCGGCGTCGGCCAGCTCCCGCAGGGCCACACCTTCAGCGGCGGCCAGCCGCGCCGCCACCGCCGCCAGGCCCTCCAGCTCCCGCCGCAACCCCAGGCCCACCAGCAGCAGGCCATCGCGGCGCTGCGTTTCGGTCCCTGAAACCGTCATGGTTGTTTGCACTGTCCGGGCCGGCTCGCTTCTACCATCGTGCTGCGAAGCAACGCCGCCTGCGCCCTTGTCCACTTTCTCAACCGCTGAACGAGTGGAGCAGAGCGGGCAGCCGCCCCTCACCAGCCACGACCCTCGCCGGTTGAGGTTGTTTTGCGGCAACGCCAACCCCGACCTGGCGCGGGAAATCGGCGCCTATCTCGGTGTGCCCGACGGCCCGAGGGTGATCAAGCGCTTCGCCGATGGTGAGCTCTACATCCAGATTCAGGAGTCGATCCGCGGCTGCGATGTCTTCCTGGTCCAGCCCACCTGCGCTCCGGTGAACGATCACCTGATGGAGCTGCTGATCATGGTGGATGCCTGCCGGCGGGCCTCGGCGCGCCAGATCACGGCCGTCATTCCCTACTACGGCTATGCCCGGGCCGACCGCAAGACGGCCGGACGGGAATCGATCACGGCCAAGCTGGTCGCCAACCTGCTGGTCAAGTCCGGCGTCGAGCGGGTGCTGGCCATGGACCTGCACTCCTCCCAGATCCAGGGCTACTTCGACATCCCCTGCGACCACATCTACGGCTCGCCGGTCCTGGTTGACTACCTCTCCACCCGGGATCTGGGTGAGGTGGTGGTGGTCTCCCCCGACGTGGGCGGTGTGGCCCGGGCCCGGGCCTTCGCCAAGCAGATGAAGGATGCGCCCCTGGCGATCATCGACAAGCGGCGCTCCGGCCACAACGTGGCCGAAAGCCTCACTGTGATCGGCGATGTGGTCGGCAAGACGGCGATCCTGATCGACGACATGATCGACACTGGCGGCACCATTTTCCAGGGCGCCCAGCTGCTGCGGGCGCGGGGGGCGGCCCGGGTGCTGGCCTGCGCCACCCACGCCGTGTTCTCCCCGCCCGCCGTCCAGCGGCTCTCCACCCCGGGCCTGTTCGAGGAGGTGGTGGTGACCAACAGCATCCCCATGCCCCCCGACCTGCACTTCCCCCAGTTGCGGGTGCTCTCGATCGCCAACATGCTGGGGGAAACGATCTGGCGGATCCACCAGGAGAGCTCGGTCAGCTCGATGTTCCGCTGAGCGGCACCGCCATGATCGCTCCCGAACCACCCGTCCAGCGGCTGCCGCTCAAGCGTTTCGCCCATCTCAAGCGCCATCTGCCGGTGCCGCTCACCGTGCTCGTCACGGCCCTGCTGGCCCTGACGGTGGCAGCTCCCCGGCCGGCCGGCGCCCAGGGCCGCCTGCCAGCAGGCTTCGAGCGACGGGTGGGGGTCTGGCTCACCAACAGTCCCAGCCCCCTCTATTACGACGCCAACCGCATCGAGGCCGCCGTGGGCCAACTCGATGCCGCCGGCTTCAACACCCTTTATCCCAACGTCTGGAGCCGGGGGGCCACCTTCCACCGCAGCCGCTGGGCACCGCTGGAGCCGGCCCTGGCCCGCTCCAACCCCGGCCTCGACCCCATCTGCCGCTTCACCAAGGCGGCCCACCGCCGTGGCATGCAGGTGATCCCCTGGTTCGAGTACGGCCTGATGGAGCCGGCCGACGCCGAGGTGGTGCAGCGCCATCCCGAGTGGGTGCTGCGCCGCGCCGACGGCAGTGCGCTCTACGCCATGCACGGCGCCAACCTCAAGACCTCCCCGCTCAAGGACCTGCGGGTATGGCTGAATCCGGCCCACCCGGGGGTGCGTGCCCGCTTCATCGGCCTGATCAGCGAGATAGTCCAGCGCTGCGGGGTCGACGGCATCCAGCTCGATGACCACTTCGCCTGGCCGGTGGAACTGGGCTACGACCCCTACACCCGTGCCCTCTACCTGGCGGACACCGGCCGGGAGCCTCCCGCCAACTTCAACGATCGCTACTGGATGAAATGGCGCCGCCAGCGGCTCACCGCCCTGCTGCGGGAACTGCGCAGCACCATGCAGACCGTGGGCGGCCCGCGCCGCACGGTGATCAGCCTGTCGCCGGGCCCCTTCCGTTTCGCCTACAACCACTGGCTGCAGGACTGGGAGCTCTGGGCCCTGGGTGAACTGGTCGACGACCTGATCGTGCAGAACTACGCCTATTCGGTGAAGGGCTTCGAGCGCGATCTCGACCAGCCGGCCCTGGTCAAGGCCCGCCGCTGGGGCATGCCCGTGGAGATCGGCATCCTCTCCGGCTTCGGCGGCCGCACCCCCGAGATGGCCATCCTCGAGCAGAAGGTGCGCCTTGCCGCCGCCCGGGGACACGGGGTGATCTTCTTCTACTGGGAAGGGCTCTGGGGCCAGCACGCCGGGCCGGAGGGCGCGGCTTTCCGTCTGGCCGCCTTCCGCCGCCTCAACAAAGAAGTGTTCGGAACCGGGAGCGGTGCTGCCCCCAGGATCCAGCCTCCGCCACGCCCCTAGGTGCTCTGCACCGGTCCGCCCAGACACTGCCCCACCACTTCCCTGGTGTTGGTGGAGAGCTCCGCTGCCGCCAGCTGTTCGAGGGCTTCCTGCATCCGCTCCCGCCTTCCGGGGCCGTAGCTCTGCCAGCGGCTGAAGACCTTGGCCAGGCGCGAGGCCGTGATCGGATTGCGCTGGTCCAGGGCAGCGATCTGGTCGGCCATGAAGCGGTAGCCGCTGCCGTCGGCGGCATGGAACACCGGCGGATTGCCCGCCAGTCCCCCCAGCACCGCCCGCACCGAGTTGGGTGCCGCCGGATCGAAATGCGGATGGTCGAGCAGCCGCTGCACCCGCTCCAGACCATCGGCGAAGGGGGCTGAGGCCTCCAGGGCGAACCAGGAATCGAGGATCACTGGCTTCTGCTCCCAGCGGGCATAGAAGGCCTCCACCGCCTGCTGGCGGGCGGCGATCGGGTGATCCTGCAGCGCTCGCAGGCCAGCCCGGGCCAGGGTCATCGACGGGCCATCCACCGCCGCCCGTGCCGCGGCGATCACCAAAGTGTCGCCGGCGGCCGCGCGCCAGCTCCAGATCGAAGCCGTCAGCATCCGGTCGCCCACCCCCTCCGGCCAGGCCAGGGACCACTGGGCGCTGACCCGCTCCAGGGCCCGCTGCAGCGGTTCGGCCAGGGCCTCCCCGAAGCGGCAACGCAGGGCCTGCAGGGCAGCGAACAGGGCCGGTGGATCGGGTTGCGGGGCGGCATCCTCCAGTTCGGCCAGCCCCGGCAGGGCCAGGAGCACACTGCGGCTGGCCTCCGAGAGGGAGGGATCGGCCAGGATCCGCTCGAAGGCAGCGATCAGCGCCTCTTCCAGGACCACATCCACCCGGCCGGCGGCCCGGCGCAACACGGCCCGGCGCAGCAGCAGCTGGCCCGCGTCCCAGCGGGCGAAGGGGTCGCTGTCGGCGGCCAGCAGGTGCACCAGCTCACTGCAGGGCCGCCCCAGTTCCACCTTCACCGGCGCCGAGAACTGGCGCAGCAGGGACAGGGCCGGCGGCGGCGCCTGGGCCGGCAACCCTTCGAAGCGAAAGCACTGCTCCTCCTGATCGATCAGCAGCAGGCGGGTGCCCGCCCCCCAGCGCCGCGGCAGTAGCGGGGCGGCGCCATGGTCGGGGTCTTCGGCCACCAGCCGCATCGGCAGGGGCTGGCCGGCCTGGCTCACCAGTCCCACGGCCAGCGGGATCACCAGGGGCTGCTTGTGGGGTTGGCCAGGGGTGGCGGGGGTCGACTGGCGCACGTACAGCTCCAGGATCCCGGCCGCCTTGTTCCAGCGGCGCCGCAGCTGCAGCACGGGCGTGCCCGCCTGGTGGTACCAACGCCGGAACTGCATGAAATCGAAGGGTGGCAGGCGGCAGCTGTCGTCCACTTCGCCGGCCGCGTCCTGCATCGCCTGGACGAAGTCTTCGCAAGTGGCGGCGGTGCCGTCATGCCGCTCCACATACAACGCCATGCCCCGCTGGAAGGTTTCCTCCCCCAGCAGGGTGTGCAGCACCCGGATCACCTCCGAGCCCTTTTCGTAAATCGTGGTGGTATAGAAATTATCGATCGCCTGGTACTGATCCGGCTGGACCGGATGGGCCGTTGGCCCCGCATCTTCCCGGAACTGGGTGTTACGCAGCATCGCCACGTTCTCGATCCGGTTCAGGGCCTGGCCATGCAGATCGGCCGAGAAGCTCTGATCCCGGAAGACGGTGAGCCCCTCCTTCAGTGACAGCTGAAACCAGTCGCGGCAGGTGATGCGGTTGCCCGTCCAGTTATGGAAATACTCATGGGCGATCACACTTTCGATGCGCTCCAGCTCAGCATCGGTGGCCGTGGCAGCGTCCGCGAGCACCAGCTTGGAATTGAAGATGTTGAGGCTCTTGTTCTCCATGGCGCCCATGTTGAAGTGGCGCACGGCGACGATGTTGTACTCATTAAGGTCGTACTCCAGGCCATAGACACGCTCGTCCCATGCCATCGCCCGCTTCAGGGACGCCATGGCGTGGGCGGTGAAGGGGGCATCGCCCGGCTCCACATGCAGGCGCAACTGCACCGTCCGGCCGCTGGCGGTGACGAACTGATCGCGGATCTCCTCCAGCCGTCCCGCCACCAGGGCAAACAGATAGGAGGGCTTGGGGAACGGGTCGTCCCAGATGGCGTAGTGGCGGGCTTCCCCGTCGGGTCCGGGCGGCAGGGCGCCGGCCTCGACGCTGTTGCCGTTGGAGAGCAGCACCGGGGCGGTGTGGCGGTCGGCCTCGATCCGCACCCGGAAGCGGCTGAGCAGGTCGGGGCGATCCGGGTGATACGTGATGCGGCGGAAGCCCTCCGCCTCGCACTGGGTGGTGACCATCCCACCGCTCACGTACAGCCCTTCGAGGCTGGTGTTGGCCCGCGGATCGACCCATACCGTGCTGGCGATCACAAAGGGTCGCTGGGGCGGCTGCAGCACCAGCAGGCGGTCCCCCTCCAGCTGGATGGCCTCGGCGGGCAGGGGAACACCGTCGAGCTCCAGGGAGCGCAACTCCAGATCCACGCCCCGCAGCTCCAGCGGCGCGATGGTTCCCTCCAGCGCGTCGGCGCCAGCCCCGGGGAGGAACGCCAGTCGCGCCTCCACCAGCGCGTGGTCGGCGAACAGGCGCAGCGTCAGATCGGTGCGCTCGAGCCGGTAGGGCGCGGGCCGGTAGTCGGCGAGGTGCACGACAGCCATCAGTGACTCACTTGGGGGCTGGCTTGGCGGCGCCCTGCTGCTTGATGGCGTCCTGAACCTTCTTCATCACGTTGGCCGGGACCTCCTTGGGGCAGATCTCGGCCGCTCCGAGCACGGCCGAATTGATGGCACCGCGGCGCAATTCCTCGATGGAGAGGGCTTTGGTGCCCACCTGTTGGATCTCGCCCTTGTGCTGGCCGAGAATCAATTGGGCAATGGTTTCTCCGGCGATGCCCACCGATTTCTCGAAGTCGATACCGGCGGCGCGGGAGATGCAGACGTTGACGGCGCCGATGCGGGTGTAGAGACCCATCTCGGCGGCGGTGGCGGGTGCGGCATGGGCCGCCACGGGTGCCAGCAGCAACGGCATGGCCAGCAGGGGTGCTGCCAGCAGCGGCCGGGTGCGGCGAAGCAGGAGAGACAAAGGGGTAGAAATCCGTGAACCCCCATCGTGATGCATCGCAGCGGCTGCCACACCCGCCACAGAGACCGCTCCGCGAGGCGGCCCTGGCGCCAGGGCCAAGGCGCTGACAGCGCTTAACCGATCGGCTCTCCCGCGGGCTCCAGCCGGATCTCGTGGTGGAGCTCCACCAGTTCGAGACTGCCGTGGCGCCAGGTGTGGATCGAGCGGGAGCGGTAGTTGTCCTGGTCCACCAGGCGGATCTGCTCCAGCACCTCCCAGTCGTCGTAGTGGGACTGGAACGCCATGGTGTGCTCATCGATCTGGCGGATCTGGCTGACGGTGGGGGCCCCCGCCAGGTAGCCGCAGCTGCGCCGCAACTGGTGACCGCACAGCCAGGCCTCCATGGTGCCCTCGGGCCTGTAATCGGGTTTGCTCTCAAAGAAGGGCTGATGCCCCTCCGCCCACCAGCTGAACCGGTAGCCCTCCTCCCCGTCCACCAATTCGCCGTGGACCTCGATGCGGAGGTTCATGTCGACGCGCAGCACCGCATCTTCCTCGGTGAAGAAGTAGGTGCGGCGCGAGCGCCACAGGCCCAGGTTGCGGGCAAACCAACGCCTCAGGTTGCTGTCGAGGCGGATGCGGCTCTGGACGGGAGCTCCCCTGGAAAGACCTGGTTGGCTTGGTGCGGTCATGGCTGGCCCACCCCGGCGCAGTCTGGCGAACCCTGAAGTCCTAGCGAGGTTCACGGGGTTGTGCCCAGAACCCCATAAGGTTGAGTGCATCGCCGCATGCCTGCCGTTGCCGGTCCTGGGGGAGTCCGAGTTCCCGTCGTCGGCGGTGGCAACCGCCACCACAGAGTCCGGCGCTGCCAGTGCGGAGGCCCAGAAACCGCTGCAGCTGCTGCTGGTGGCGGCCCGCCACCACATGGCCTCGGCCGACCTGAGGTCCCTTCTCGGCTTCATGAGCTCCGAGGAGTGCACCTGCAAGGTGTCGCTGCAGGTGGCCGATCCCGCCGACCATCCCGAGCTGCTCGAACTGCACCGGCTGGTGGCCACCCCGGCCCTGATCAAGCTCGACCCCCTGCCGAAGCAGGTCTTCGCCGGCAACACCCTGGCGGTGCAGCTGCGCACCTGGCTGCCCCGCTGGCAGCAGATGGAGGTGGTGACCAGCCTGGGGCTCAGCCTGAGGCCGGCGGAGATCGACGGCAGCCGCAGCCAGCGGGAGGTGCAGCTTGAGGACCAGCTGCTGGTGCTGCGGCAGGAGAACGAAACCCTGATCGAGCGGCTCGGGGTCCAGGAACGGCTGCTGCGCATGGTGGCCCATGAGCTGCGTACCCCCCTCACCGCCGCCAAGCTGGCCCTGCAAAGCCACGCCCTGGGCCAGATCGACGAGAGCCGCTTCCGCGACGTGCTCAACCGCCGGCTCGACGACATCGAGGCCCTCTCCAGGGACCTGCTGGAGGTGGGCACCACCCGCTGGGAGGCCATGTTCAATCCCCAGCGCCTTGACCTGAGCCAGGTGGTGGCCGAAGCGATCCTGGAGCTGGAGAAGCTCTGGCTGGGTCGGGGGTTGCAGCTGGTCACCGACATCCCCTCCGACCTCCCCGATGTCCATGCCGACCAGCGGCGCATGCGCCAGGTGCTGCTCAACCTGTTGGAGAACGCCCTGAAGTTCACCCCCGATGGCGGCAAGGTGAGCCTCAGCCTCATGCACCGCACCAGCCAGTGGGTGCAGGTGAGCATCTGCGACAGCGGTCCGGGCATTCCCCGCCAGGAGCAGCACCGCATCTTCCAGGATCGGGTGCGGTTGCCCCAGACCTCCGGCACCACCTCCGGCTTCGGTGTTGGGCTGTCCGTGTGCCGCCGCATCGCCGAGGTGCACGGAGGCCGCATCTGGGTGGTGTCCGAACCCGGTGAGGGTGCCTGCTTCAACTTCACGGTGCCGGTCTGGACCGGCCAGAGCTCCCCCGAGCCGGAGCGCGCCGCCAGCCCACCGTCCGCCGCCAGCGGCCTTCCTTGACGAAGGGTCCCTCTGGCCCGTAGCGTCCATCACATCAGATCGGCGGCAAGCCGGCTGTGGCCTCGCCCCCATCGTCTAGAGGCCTAGGACACCTCCCTTTCACGGAGGCGACAGGGGTTCGAATCCCCTTGGGGGTATGCATCGGTTACGGGTCCGAGCTGATAAAGCTTTGGACCCCAGGGCTATCCGTTGCCCTGTGGGCAGAGACAAGAGCCCCATCGGCGGCTAAGCCCCCATGGCTGGCTCTCGGCCTGGATCCGCGAAGCCTTTGATCAGCGGAGGGCTTCAGTCCGCTTCGAAGCGCCGCTGCGCTTCCCGCTGCACGCCCCGGAGATTGCTGGCCAGATCCTCCTTGAGGCGCTGCTCGATCAGACCGATCGGCATGCCCGGTTTGCCCTGCACCGTGAGGTCGTAGAGGAGCCAGGTGCTGGTGTCGTCGACACCCACCTGCCAGAGGCCCTGGAAGCAGCGGAAATCGCCCTCCAGCATGCGGAAGGCGAGGCGGCCCTGGTCAGGCTCTTCATTGAGCTCCAGCTGCACGCGAGCACTGAAGCGCAGGCCGCAGAACTGCTGGGTGCCCACCTGCTCCAGGGCCACCTGGTTGCCGCGACGCCAGAGCTGGCGGGAACTGGCCAGGTTGGGGATGAACTGATCGAGGTGGTCGTAGTCGATGAGCACCGACCAGATCCACTCGGGAGCGAGGTTGAGGCGCAACTGCACCGCCAGACGGCGGGTGCCGTGGGGCAGCCGCTCCATCTCCTGCTGGATCGTGTCGAGGGCACAACAGGCCTCTCTGGCGACCATGGCCTCGGGGGACGGGAGGGTCACGGGGCTGGGAAAGAACGCCAGAAGCTGTGCCAAGACGGATCGGAGCTCGCTCGGGGCTTGGGGGAAGGTGGCAGCGGTCGGCACCGGGAATGGTGCGACGGAACACAAACTAGCCCGTGTTTCCGCTTTCCGGTCAAAGAAGGCACACCGATCGGTCTGAGGCGTGTTCTCTATGATCGGGCCGATTTTCGGCACCGTCGCCCGCATGCGCGTTTCCACCGGCAAGGCCACCCAGTCCGACGGCCGCATGTTCACGGTCGTCGTTGAAGGATTCGGCGTCGGTCTGCAGCGGCGGGCTGAACGCCGCCTCACCGTGCCGTTCGGCCAACTGCAGCGACTGATGCAGACCATCGCCCTTCAGGGTGGTCGGATCCGGGCCATCAGCGCAGAGGAGGTCCCGGTCGGGTCTGCCACTGAGGCCGCCGCCACTGAAGCCCCCGCCGAAGCCCCGGCCGCCACCCCCACCCCCACCCCCGCCAAGAAAGCCCCCGTGAGCCACGCCGACGTCCCGGTCAACCTCTACAAGCCGAAGGACCCCTTCATCGGCACGGTCATCGACAACTACAGCCTCCTGACGGAGGGGGCCATCGGCCGTGTGAACCACATCACCTTCGACCTCTCCGAAGGCAACCTGCACTACGTCGAAGGCCAGAGCATCGGCATCATTCCCGATGGCGAGGACGCCAACGGCAAGCCCCACAAGCTGCGCCTCTATTCGATCGCCAGCACCCGCCATGGCGACAACTGCGAGGGCGGCACGGTCTCCCTCTGCGTCCGCCAGCTCCAGTACGAGAAGGACGGCAGCACCATCAACGGCGTCTGCTCCACTTTCCTGTGCGACATCGAACCGGGGGCCAAGGTGAAGATCACCGGCCCGGTGGGCAAGGAGATGCTCCTTCCCGCCGATGAGGATGCCAACGTGATCATGCTGGCCACCGGTACGGGGATCGCACCGATGCGGGCCTACCTGCGCCGCATGTTCGAGCCGAGCGAGCGCGCCAAGAACCCCGCGTATCAGTTCCGTGGCAAGGCCTGGCTGATCATGGGCGTGCCCAAGACCCCCAACCTGCTCTACGAAGACGACCTGCAGCGCTACCTGGCCGAATTCCCGGAGAATTTCCGCTACACCAAGGCGATCAGCCGCGAGGAGCAGAATCCCAGCGGCGGGCGCATGTACATCCAGGACCGGGTCACCGAGCATGCCGATGAGATCTTCTCCCTGATCGAAGATCCCAAGACCCACGTCTACATGTGTGGTCTGCGCGGCATGGAGCCCGGCATCGACGAGGCCATGACCGCCGCTGCCGCCGCCAAGGACCTCAACTGGAGCGAACTGCGGCCCCAGCTCAAGAAGGCCGACCGCTGGCACGTGGAGACCTACTGACCCCAGCGGCCCACCAGACCCACCAACCGCTCCAAGGCCCGCTTCCGGCGGGCTTTTTCCATGGCCGACGATCCGAGAATGCACACACCGGCAGGCTCCCTGCGGCGGCGATGCAGCGGGATGCCGGAGCAGCCGTTAAACCAGGGTGACCGGACGACCTCCCCATGACCGCCATCCTCACCAATCCCCTGCGGGTGGGTCTGCGCCAGGAGCGGGTGATCTCGCCCCAGTGCATCGTCATCTTCGGGGCCAGCGGGGATCTCACCCACCGCAAGCTGATCCCGGCCCTGTTCGAGCTGTTCCGCCAGCGCCGCTTGCCCAGCGAATTCGCCGTGCTCGGCTGCGCCCGGCGGCCCTGGAGCGATGAGGAGTTCCGGGAAAAGATGGGCGCCGCGCTGGCCGAGGAGATCGCCTTGCACCGCAGCGCCTGGGAGCAGTTCGCCCAGGGCCTCTTCTACGAGCCGGTGGATCTGCAGCAGCCCGACCACCTGGTGCGCCTCGGCCAGCGGCTGGAAGGCATCGACCGGTTGCGGGCCACCCGCGGCAACCGCACCTTCTACCTCTCGGTGTCGCCGGAGTTCTACGGCAGCGGCTGCCGTGCGCTGGCCGGGGCGGGCCTGCTGGCCGATCCCGAGCGCAGCCGGGTGGTGATCGAGAAGCCCTTCGGCCGTGATTACGCCAGCGCCCAGGCCCTCAACAAGGTGGTGCAAGCCTGCGCCAAGGAAAGCCAGGTGTTCCGCATCGACCATTACCTGGGCAAGGAAACGGTCCAGAACATCCTGGTGTTGCGCTTTGCCAACACGATCTTCGAGCCGATCTGGAACCGCAACTACATCTCCAGCGTCCAGATCACGGCGGCCGAAACCGTGGGGGTGGAGGAACGGGCCGGCTACTACGAATCCTCCGGCGCCCTGCGGGACATGGTGCAGAACCACCTCACCCAGATCCTGGCCCTCACCGCCATGGAGGCCCCCGGCCGCTTCGATCCGGAGGCGATCCGCAACGAGAAGGCCAAGGTGCTGCAGTCGGCCCGCCTGGCCAATGAGGAAGAGGCCTGGAAGTGCTGTGTGCGGGGCCAGTACGCCGCCGGCGGCAGCCTGGCCAAGCCCCTGCCCGGCTACCGCCAGGAGCCCGGGGTTAACCCCAACAGCACCACCGAGACCTACGTGGCCATGAAGGTGGCCATCAACAACTGGCGCTGGCAGGGCGTGCCCTTCTATCTGCGCACTGGTAAGCGGTTGCCCAAGCGCCTCAGCGAAGTGGTGCTCACCTTCCGCGAGGCCCCGGTGCATCTCTTCGACGCCGCCGGTGGCGCTCCCACCCCCAACCAGCTGATCCTGCGCATCCAGCCCGATGAGGGCGCCGAGTTCAAGTTCGAGGTCAAGGCCCCCGGCTCCGGGATGCGCAGTCGGCCCGTCGACATGGCCTTCAGCTACGACGAATCCTTCGGGGAACCCTCCGATGAGGGCTACGTCCGGTTGCTCGCCGACGCCATGCTGGGGGAT
The DNA here is from genome assembly GCF_024345975.1 of Cyanobium sp. Cruz-8D1. GTDB lineage: Bacteria > Cyanobacteriota > Cyanobacteriia > PCC-6307 > Cyanobiaceae > Cyanobium. The sequence goes on from NZ_JAGQCD010000006.1 coordinate 12,464, forward strand.
CCCACCCTGTTCACCCGCAGCGACGAGGTGGAAGCGGCCTGGCGGCTCTACACGCCGCTGCTGGCCCTGATCGAGGAATCCCCCTGGCAGCTGCCGGTGCACCCCTACGAAGCCCGCACCTGGGGTCCGGCCGCCGCCGATGGCCTCCTGGCCGATGACGGCCTGATCTGGCGCCGCCCCTGACGAACGGCCCCTGGCCGTCCCACGTCCGATCCGTTACAGCCGCCCGGCGATCTCCGCCCCCTCCAGCGCCCCCCTATGGCTCCCCAGCTCACCCTCCAGGCCCCCCTCGATCTGCCGCCCGAGGAGGTCCATCCTTACCTCCAGCGCCTCTGGACCCATGACCTGGAGGGGTCCATCGGGGCTGCCACCTTCACCCTGGTGGTGTGGGAGCCCTCCTGGCTGGAGCAGCAGATGGTGCGCATCGGCCGGGTGGATGGGCCGATCACCGGCCTGCTGCGCCAGGAGCTTCTCGAGGCGGCCCGGCTGGCGCTGCCGGACACCGACCTGCCCCTCAGCACGGCGCCGATGGATCCCCGGCTGGCCTGGGCCATCGGCCAGAAAGATGGCGACCACAAGAGCCAGGACCTGCGGGGTCAGTTCGTGGAAAGCGCCATCAGTGCCCACATGCCGCGGCGGCTGATCACCCTGGCGCCCACCCTCGACCCCGGCCATCCCCTCGAGACCCTCGTGGCCGCTTACTGCCCGCTGCCGGAGGAGGGCGGCGTGGGAGCCGCCTGCGGGGATGTGGTGGTGCTGCGCGGCGGCATGGGAGCACTCCAGCAGAGCCTCGACCTGTTCCAGACCCTGGTGGACGACAGCCTGCCCTGCTGGGTGTGGTGGAACAGCAGCCTGGATGAACCCTCCGAGATGCTGGAGGCGCTGGCACCGGTGCCCCGCCGGCTGGTGATCGACAGTTCCCTCGGGGAACCGCGCCGCTGCCTCGACCTGATGCTGGGTCGGATCAACGCCGGTCAGGCCGTTAACGATCTCAACTGGCTGCGGCTGCGCACCTGGCGTGAATCCTTGGCGATGGTGTTCGATCCCCCGTCGCGTCGCGATGCCCTCGGCCATGTGGTCCAACTCGACATCGATGTGGAGGGGGATCACCCGGTCAAGGGTCTGCTGCTGGCCGCCTGGATCGCCGACCGTCTGGGTTGGCACCTGGTGAGCAGCTACGCGGTGGAGGTGGATGGGCCGGGCCCCGGCATCACCGCGGAGTTCGAGCGCACCGACGGTGTGTCGGTCCAGTTCACGCTCATGCCTGTGCCCATGGGGATCACCAAGACCCACCCCGGCGCCATCGTCGGCATGCGGCTGATCTGCGAACCGGTGCACCGGCCGCCCCTGTGCGTGATTCTGTGTTCGGAATCGGGGGGCTGCATGCGGCTGGAGTCGGGCGGCATGGCCAGCATGGAGCTGGCCGAGGACGTGGTGCCCTTGCCTGAGGAGAGCGAGGAGATGGAGATGGCCCGCCTGCTCTCGGGTGGCCACGATTCCACCGCCCCGTTGCTGGCGGCGGCCGTGCCCCTGGCGGCCAGCCTGCTGCCAGGCTGAAGCGCCCTCCCTCCCCGGCGAGCCACCCCGCTCACCACCACGCGACCGCATGAGTTGCCTGATCGCCGCCCCCTGCAGCGGCAGCGGCAAGACCCTCCTGAGTCTCACCCTGGCGGCCGTGGCCCGGGCGCGGGGGGAGAGCCTCCAGGCCTTCAAGGTGGGGCCCGACTACCTCGACCCCCAGCTGTTGGGGGCCGTGGCGGGTCGCCCCTGCCGCAACCTCGACCCCCTGCTCTGCGGCGAGGAGTGGGTGCGGCGCTGCTACCGCTGGCATGGCGGCCGGGCCGGGCGGGTGCTGGTGGAGGGGGTCATGGGCCTGTTCGATGGCCGTGGCTCCGGCAGTGAGGGCAGCTCCGCCGCCGTGGCGGATCTGCTGGGGCTGCCGGTGGTGCTGGTGGTGGAGGCGTCGCGCCAGGCTGGCAGCCTGGCGGCCCTGGTGCGCGGTTTCCGTGACCACGGCCCGCCCCGGGTGGCCCTGGCCGGAGTGGTGCTCAACCGGGTCGGCAGCGACCGGCACCACCGCCTGCTCGCCGAAGCCCTCGCGGCCATCGAGGTTCCCCTGCTGGGGCTGCTGCCCAGCCACCCCAGCCTGGAGCTGCCCTCCCGCCACCTGGGCCTGCTCACCCCAGGTGAACTGGGTGACCTGGGCGAGCGCCAGCGGATCTGGGCCGCTCTGGCCGAAGAACACCTCGATCTGGCCCGTCTCTGGCCCCTGCTGGGGCCGCCGGCCGGCCGGCCGGAACCGCTGGATCCGATTCGCTGGTGCCTGCAGCAGGGCCCGCCGGAGCCAGCCATCTCCGCCAGCGCCAGTGTCAGCGCCGGATCCGCGGTGGCCCCTGGCCCGCTGCCAGTGGCGATCGCCACCGATGCGGCCTTCCACTTCCGGTACCCCGAAGCCCAGGAGCTGCTTGCGGCCTGCGGCCTGCGGCCGGTGCCTTGGAGTCCCCTGGCCGACGAGCCCCTGCCTGAGGACTGCCGCGCGGTGTTGCTACCCGGGGGCTACCCCGAGCTGCATGCCGCCCAGCTGGCGGCCAGCCGCCGCAGCCTGGGATACCTCAGCGCCGCGGCCCGCGCCGGTCTGCCGATCGTGGCTGAATGCGGTGGCTTGCTGCTGCTGGGTCGCGAGCTGGAGGATGGCGATGGCAACCGGCACCCCATGGCCGGCCTGCTCCCCTTCAGCGCCCGCCGGGGTGCCCTCAGCCTCGGCTACCGCCAGGCCCTGCCCGGCGCCGATGGGCTGCTGGTGCGCCGCGGTGAAGCCCTCTGCGGCCATGAGTTCCACCGCTGGCAGCTGCGGCCCCAACCGCCCCTCGGTGATGAGTTGTCAGGCGGGGAGTGCCTGTGGCAACTTGATGGCTGGGGAACACCAGCAAGGAGCGAAGGATGGACCGCCCCGAACGTTCACGCCAGCTGGCTGCACCTCCACTGGGCTGGATGCCCGGCGATTCCCTCGAGACTGGCGAGAGCCGCCGCCAGCGCCGTGCCGCTGCCGATGAACGCCGTTTCCTTCAGCCCGCTCTCCGGGTGACCACCACCCCCCATGAACGCTGGCGCATGAACGTGCGGGGGCTGGTGCAGGGGGTGGGCTACCGGGTGGGCTGTCGCCAGAAGGCCATGGATCTTGGCCTCAGTGGCTGGGTGCGCAACCGCTCCGACGGTTCGGTGGAACTGGAGGCGGAGGGGCTTCCCGATCGGCTGGTGGAACTGCGGCTCTGGTGCGAGAAGGGGCCCCAGGGCGCCCATGTCAGCGGGGTCACCAGCGCCCAGGTGGCGGTGGCTGGCACCGACTGGTTCGAGATCCGCACCTGAACGCCCGGGGCGCCCGACGTCGCAGAGTGCTCATAGTTCCGCGTCCAGATCGTCCAGCATCCGGCGCATGGCGTAGGGCTCGTCCTGCAGAGGATCCAGCACACCCAGCTGCCGCCGCCAGTCGGCCAGGGGCCGCTCCCAACCCTCCTCCCAGCGCTGCACGCAGAAGGGGGCACTGGCCAGTCCGATGGCCATGCCGCGGGCGATCGCCTGGCTCACCAGGGCGTAGCGCTCGGGCTGGAAGCGGAAGCTGCCGAAGGACGCAGCCGTGTTCAAGACGACGAAGGCGGGGAAACCGATCTGCACGGCCGTGATCGCCAGCACTCCGTTCTCCCCTTCGCCGACGGTGGCGAAGCCGCTCACCACGTGGTGGATGTCATGGGTGGTGGCGAGGCGCTGGATCAGCCACTGCTGCGGCGTTGCCACGGGCCGGGGCCGGGCGAAGTCCGGGTCGTAGCCGAGCCGCAGCAGCACCCCGGCGACGCTGTGGCCCAGTGTCCCCCGCGGCAGCTGAGCCAGGGACGCCAGATCCAGCTGCAGGGGCGCTGGCGCCTCCGCCAGCAACTCCCGGCCACCGGGCAGGGCCAGGAAGCGCTCGAGGCAGAAGGACATCTGCTGGCTGTCGGCGAAGTTGTCCACCAGATCGGCCACGCTGGTCAGGGATCCACCGCTGCGGCCGATGTCCCCCAGCAGCCGCAGGGTGCGAAGCGAGCGCAGGGCTTCCTGGAGACGGGCCATTGGGACGGGCATGCAACCAACCGCCACTCTGACGCTTCCCTCAAGCCACCCCCACCACTGGCCTGGGCAGGGCGGTACCGGACAATGGGGTGTGAGAGACCACCGCGATGCCGACCACCAGCCTCTGGCGTGAACTGTTCGGATTCGGTCTGGCGATCAGCTTCAGCCCCTTGCACATCGGCCTGCTGCTGCTGATCCTGGTGGGCCCCAGCCCGCTGCGCCGGGGGAGCTGGTTCGTGATGGGGTGGCTGCTCACCTCCGCGGCGGCCATGGCCCTGCTGCTGGGCGTGGGCCATGGTCTGCTGCTCACCATGGAGCAGGGCACCGATCAGCGCACTGGCCTCGACCTGCTGGGGGCGGGCGGACTGCTGGCGTTGGGCCTCAACGGGCTGCTTGGTAGACGCCAGGAGGGTGGTCCCCCTGGCTGGACCCGCCGACTGGATGGTTTCTGCGCCCTGCCCCTGCCGCTGCTTCTCGGCCTCAGTGCCGCCGTGCAGGTGTCGAGCCCCGACGATCTGTTCCTGTATGCCAAGACCGCCGCCAGCCTGCTGGAGGCGGGGTTGAGCCGGCCCAGGGAAGTGCTCACCACTGGCGTCTTCAGCCTCTTCACCGGCCTGCTGCTGCTGCTGCCCCTGGCGGGGCTGGCGCTGGTGGGCCAGGAACGGCTGCTGCCCGTGCTGCAGGCGAGCAAGGGCTGGTTGTTTGCCAACGCCGAGCTGATCGTGGCCGCCGTCTGCTTCGGCCTGGCCGCCTACCTCGGCTCCCAGGGGATCGAGGGGCTGCGGGCCGGCTGAGATCAGGGACCGGCCGGTGGGTCCTCAGCCTCAAGAATCCGGCCGAGGTACTTGGGATCGTGGATGGTGCCGTGGCGCGATAACGGCAACACCCGCTCCCGTGGTAGCCCCGGCATCGTTGGCCGAGAGCGCAGCCTCAGCCAGCGTCGCACCACCGCGATCACCCCCACCAGGACCGCTGCGACGAGCAGGGCCCCCACCTCGGTGATCAGCTCTCCGCCGCCAACGATCCCACTGGCTCCGGCCTGGCTGGCGGAGGACTTGCGGGCCGGTGGGGTGGTGCCCATGTTGGGCGCAGGATCCGCCAGGGGTGGCGACGCGGCGAGCAGGGAATTCAGGTGAGGCCCCAGCAAAAACAAACGCATCAATGCTAGGAGGTGGGCTCCGGTCCGTGCCCTGCGCTGGCGTCAGCCTCCCGCAGCCAGTGTCCCCAGTGCTCCCGCTCGGCAGCATCACCGGCCCCGGCCATCAGGGTCACCGCCTGGCTGGCCCGGCTGACGGCCACATAGACCAGCCGCTGCCGCAGCAGCAGCTCCCGGGGCCAGAAGACGTCCTCGTCGATGAAGACTTCGCCGAAGGTGCTGCCCTGGCTGCGGTGGACGGTGAGCACGGCCGCCGGTCCCAGGGAGGCGAAGGCGTCGCGTACCAGGAAGTAGCGGCGCCAGAAGGGTTTGCCATCTTTCTTGCCCGCCTCGCGTGCCTGCTGGCGTAGCCCCTCCATCACCCCATCCAGGCTGGCGCGTGGACCGCTGCCGAGGGGCGGCAGCAGCCGCAGGTTCAGCTGGGCCTCCCCTGCCTCCACGGTGGCGGTGAGGGTGTCGATCACGGGGGCGCCGAGGCAGGCTTCGACACCGAAATCGGCCAGATCACAGCGGTCCGGGCGCACATCGCGCACCACCAGCTCCCGGTTACTGCCCAGCAGCAGGTCCGGTTCCTCGGCGGCGGCGTCCCCCTCACGGCAGGCCGGCGCCATCACGGCCGTGCGGGTGATGAGCACCTCACCGGGGAGCACGGGCAGCTGGTCCGCCATAGCGCCGTGCAGGGCGCGGCGGGCGATCGGCACCAGCCGCTCCAGGGACCGGTTGGTGTAGCAGAGGATCCGGGCCAGGTCGGGATCGTCGGCGGCGGCGCTGCGGCGCAAACCCTCCTGGGCGGCCGCCAGCCAGTCGTCCCGCCCCAGCAGGGACACCCGGCCCGAGCTGGTATGGACCGGGGCCAGCACGGGCGGCCGGCGGCAGGGCAGGTTCCCGTCCCGCAGGCCGCCGGCCAGGCGCAGCACCGGGCCCTGGTGGCGCACCACATGGGTCAGGGCCACCCGCTGCGCCCGGCCCATGGCAAACACCGGACTCTGCTCCTCCCCTACCGGCGGCAACTGGGCCGGATCCCCCACGAACACCAGGCGGGTGCGGTAGGCCTGGGCGCAGCGGAGGGTGATGTCCAGCAGGCTGCCATCCACCATCGAGGCCTCGTCGACCAGGACCAGTCCCAGGTTTTCGAGGGCCAGGGCGGTCTGCGTGGTTTCCTCGCAGCGCTCCCGATCCCCTTCCCGCTTCAGCTTGAGCCGCAGCAGCCGGTGAATGGTGGACGGGTACCAGGTGGGTTGCAGGCCCGCCAGGGCGAGGTGATGGCGCAGAACGCCCACCGCCTTGTGGGTGGGGGCGACCACGGTCCAGCAGAGGCCGGCCCTCTCCGCCTGGGCCAGGAAGCGCATCGACAGGAACGTCTTGCCGGTGCCGGCATAACCCTCCAGCACGAACGCCTGGCCGTCGGCAGGGGCCGACAGCCAGGCGGCGAAGGCCGCGGCGGCGTTCTGCTGGTCGTCGCTCAGGCCGGAGAGATCGCTCACCCCAGCGGCAACCAACCGGCCTGGAGGGCGATCTGCCAGGGCGATCCCAGCAGGGCCAGGCCCGGCAGGGCCACCAGGGGGCCCATCAGGCTGCCGACCAGCACCTCGGTGCGGGTGTGGCCCAGATTCTCCTTGAGGGGACGGAGCACGGGGTCGGTGCCGCTGTCGCCAGCCTCAGCCTGGGTGTCCCAGAGGCCGTCGGGGAGGCCGTTCACCCGCCGGGCCGTGAGTCCGGCGGCGCGCCTGACCCCACTGGCGTCATAGAGAACAACAAAGCAGAGCACGGCCGCCAGGGCGAACAGGGGATCGGCGAAACCCAGTTCCCAGCCCAGGCCCGCCGCGGTGCCCGTCATCAGAGCGGAATGGCTCGAGGGCATGCCGCCGGTCTCGACCAGCACCGCTGGCCGCCAACGGCGATGCAGCACCAGTTCGATCACCAGCTTGGAGAGTTGGGCCACGCCGCAGGCGACCAGGCCCCAGGCGAGCACACCATTGGCAAAGAGTTCACCCAGGGCCTTAAGGGCGCCGACGGCTTCGCTCATCGGTCGCGACTGGTGATGTAGTCGGCCAGGGCCAGCAGGGGTGCGGCCTGGGTGGTCCAGGGGGTGAGCACCGCCTTGGCTTCGCTCACCAGGGCGTCGGCGCGACGGCGGGATTCCTCCAGGCCCAGCAGCTTGGGGTAGGTGGTCTTGTCGGCGGCCAGATCCTTGCCCGCCGTCTTGCCCAGTACGTCGCTGCTGGCCGTGACATCGAGGATGTCGTCGATGATCTGGAAGGCCAGACCGATGCCGCGGGCGTAGGTGCGCAGGGCCGCGACCAGCTCGGCGGAGGCCCCGGCGATCAGGGCGCCGGAGATTACGCAGGCCCGCAGCAGGGCGCCGGTCTTGTGCAGATGGATGTATTCGAGGGTGTCGAGATCCACCTGCCTGGCCTCACACTCCAGATCCACCACCTGGCCGCCCACCAGACCAGGGGCACCGGAGGCCAGGGCCAGCTCGCCCACCACCTGCAGGAGTCGTTCGGGGGGGACTCCCGGGCTGCGCAACGCCACCATCTCGAACGCTCGGGTCAGCAGGGCATCGCCCGCCAGGATCGCCTTGGCCTCGCCATACACCTTGTGGTTGGTCGGTCGGCCGCGGCGCAGGTCGTCGTTGTCCATGGCGGGCAGATCGTCGTGGATGAGCGACATGGTGTGAATCATCTCCATCGCCACAGCCGTCGGCATGGCCAGCTCCGCGTCACCGCCGGCCAGCTCACAGGCCGCCAGGGTGAGGATCGGCCGCAGGCGTTTGCCGCCGGCGAGCAGCGAATACCGCATCGCCTCCCGCAGCGACTCCGGGCGCTCCGGGCCCAGGGAGCTCTCCAGGGCGGCCTCCACGCGCCAGCGCGCCGCCTCCAGGTAGGCGGTGAAGTCAAACGCCGTGCTCACCGCCGAGGCCATGGGGTCCAGAGTGCTGGCGCGGATTCTCTCAGGCCGATGATGGCAGGTGCCGGGTCCGCGCAACAGTTTGGGATCGGTTGGACTGCCTCAGGGGCGGATGGGTGATCAATCCCGAAAGCCTGCTTGGGGTGGCCCATTGGCCCTCAGCGGGTTCTCGACAGGAGACATTCCAGGGCTCTTGCCGTTCCCCCTGAGGGCGCTCCGGGTCCCTTGTTGATCCCCCCCCTCTCCGGGGGCTGGCCCCTTGGTTCTGCCGGCAGGCCTCCTGGCGGCAACAGTCCAGATCGTCCCTGGAGTTTCAGCGTCCGTCAGTTCGTGCACAGGCGGACCGCGGCGCTGAGCAAGGACCGAGAGGATCTTCACGCCATCAGCCTGGCCCGTTCCATGGGGTTGCGCACGATCGCCGAAGGGGTGGAAACCCCGGCCCAGCTGGCCCTGCTGCGCCGGTTCGGCTGTGATGAGATTCAGGACTATCTGCTGAGCCAGCCCCTGCCCCAGGCGGCCTTCATCCGGGTCATAGAGCAAGCCGTTGCCTTCTCCCTGCCGTCCCCTCCATCAGGGGAGCAGATCCCCTAGGGGATGCTCCAGGCCGTGGCGATAGCACCAGGCCACCACCGTGTTGACCAGCAGCATGGCCACGGTCATCGGCCCCACCCCACCCGGCACCGGCGTGATGGCGGCTGCCAGGGGCTCGACCGTCTCGTAATCCACGTCGCCGCAGAGCTTCCCCTCCAGCCGGTGGATGCCCACATCCACCACCACCGCCCCCGGTTTGACATGCATCGCGCCGATGAGCCGGGGGCGGCCGGCCGCCACCACCAGCAGATCGGCCTGGCGGGTCACCTCGGCCAGATGATGGGTGCGGGAATGGGCCACGGTGACGGTGGCGTCGGCCGCCTGGAGCATCAGGGCCATCGGCTTGCCCACCAGGATGCTGCGGCCGACCACCACCGCCTGGGCCCCGGCGATCGGCACGTCGGCGCTGCGCAGCATGGCCATCACCCCGGCCGGCGTGCAGCTGCGCGGGCCCCGCTCCCCCTTCAGCAGCCGGCCCAGGTTGAGGGTGTGCAGACCATCGGCATCCTTGTCCGGGTCGATGGCCGCCAACAGGGGTTCTTCCGCCAGTCCCTCCGGCAGCGGCAGTTGCAGCAGGATGCCGTCGACCGTCGGGTCGGCGTTGAGGCGTCGGATCAGGGCCAGCACCTCCTCGGCCGGGGTGTCCGCCGCCAGATGGCCGCCATGGCTGCTGATGCCGACGCGGCCGCAGGCTTTTTCCTTGTTGGCGACATAGACGCCGCTGGCGGGGTCATCCCCCACCCGCAGCACCGCCAGACCCGGGGCCCGTCCTGCCGCCGCCAGGCCTTCGCTGATCACGGCGCTCAGGCGGCGTTCAATCTCCGCCGCCAGTCGCCGGCCGTCGAGAAGGGTGGCCATGGGGAGAACGCGTTGCCGACCCCCAGCATGCACGCAGCAACTCCCTGATGGAGGTTCCGCTCTTGTTGGCTAGCGTGAGTGGATGGAAGTGGGGCTGCGGCGGATCAGGGGACTCTGGCGCCAGCTGCTGCGGCTCGAGCGTCCTCGCCAGGCCCTGGTGGCCTGGCGCAGCGGGGGCTCCCTGCTTGTGTTGTTGTGCTGCCTCCTGGTGGCGCTGCTCACCAGCTGGCCCTGGTTGGTGGAGCCCAACCTGCGTCCGGGGATGGCGGCCCCCTTCACCGCCCGGGCGCCCGCCGATGCCACGGTCATCGACAGCACCGATCTGGAGCAGCGCCGCAGCCAGATGCTGCCGCGCAGCCAGGTTCAGGTGGTCGACCCCCTGGCCAGCGAGGCCTTGGTGCAACGGCTGGAGCAACGCCTGCAGAACGTGCGCGAGAAGGTGGCTGACGACCAGCCCCGCCCCGACTCCCTCAACCTCACCGAAGAGGAGCGCCGCTGGCTGACGGGGCTGACGCCTCCGGAACTGATGCGTTGGAAGGTCTCCCTGCGTCGGGCCCAGCAGCGCATGCTCAGCCAGGGCGTTGTGGCCAGCCTGTCCGAGGGCCAGCTGCTGCAGGCCTCGGTGCTGCAGCTCAACAACCTCCAACCACCAGCCCGCAGCCTGGGCAGCCGCCTGCTGGCCAGCAGCCTGCAGGGACGCACCAACCTGCGCAGTGACAGCTTCCTCAGCCAGCGCCGGATCGAGGACCTGCTCACCCGCCAGGGGCTGCCCACGATCCGGGTGAGGAAGAACGACCTGATCACCCGTCAGGGGGAGGCGATCAGCCCCCAGTCCTTCGATGTGCTGGAACACTTCGACCTGGTCAATCACCGCCCCCGCCCCGTGGCCTGGCTGGTCCGCTTCAGTGAAGCCCTCGCGGCTTGCGGCGTGATGCTGCTGGTGATGCGCCGCTGGCGGGCCAGCCTCGAACCGCGTCAGGCCCTGCTGGCGCTGGCGATGCTGGTGCTCGTGCAGGGCTGCAAGCTCTGGCTGGGTAACCAGGTGAGCCCCCTGGCCCTGCTGGTTCCCCCCACCCTGCTCCTCTCCCAGGGCCTGGGCACGGCGGCCGGCCTGGCCTGGCTGGCCGTGGCCGCCATGCTCTGGCCGGTGCCGGTGCAGGGCCTGCTGGTGCCCCAGCTGGGGGTGGCGGCCCTGGTGGCGGCGATCGCGGCCGTGCTTGCCGGGCGCCAACGCAACCGGGCCCAGCTGCTGCAGCTGGCCCTGTTGCTCCCGGTCGGTGCCGTTCTGCTGCAGTGGCTGTTGATCCAGATGTTCAACCTCCGCGCCCTGGACACCACCCCGGGACCGTTCAGCGGCAGTGACCTGCTCCAGGAAGCCCTGCTGGTGACGGGGCTGCTGATGGCGGGTCTGCTGCTGGCGCCCCTGGTGGAAAGCTTCTTCGGCTTGCTGACCCGGGCCAGGCTGATGGAACTGGCCGACCTGGAACGCCCCCTGCTGCGGCGGCTGTCGATGGAGGCGCCGGGCACCTTCGAGCACACCCTGATGATCTGCGGTCTGGCGGAGGAGGGGGCCCGCGCCATCCAGGCCGATGTGGATCTGATCCGCACCGGAGCCCTGTATCACGATGTCGGCAAGCTGCATGGTCCCCAATGGTTCATCGAGAACCAGGAGCACGGCGCCAACCCCCACGACGAACTCGACGATCCCTTCGCCAGCGCCGCCATCCTCCAGGCCCATGTCGACGAGGGCCTCAAGCTGGCCCGTCGCTACCGGCTTCCCCGTCCCCTCGCGGATTTCATCCCCGAGCACCAGGGCAGGCTCAAGATGGGGTACTTCCTCTACCAGGCCAAGGAGCGGGATCCAACGGTCAGGGAAGAGCAGTTTCGCTACCGCGGCCCTGCCCCCCGCAGCCGCGAGACGGCGATCCTGATGCTGGCCGATGGCTGCGAGGCCGCCCTGCGCTCCCTGCCGCCGGGCACCAGTGAGTCGGAGGCCCAGGCGATGGTGCGACGCCTCGTCGAAGCCAGGCAGAACGATGGCCAGCTCGATGGCAGCGGCATCTCCCGGGCCGAGCTGGAACTGGTGATCAGGGCTTTTGTGCGGGTCTGGCGGCGCATGCGCCACCGGCGCATTCCCTACCCCATCTCGCCCCGCAAGGCCTTCAGCGCCTGAACCAGCGGCCTACCACCAGACCCACGCTCACCGCCACCAGCCCCCCCAGCAGGCTGATCAGCACGACGATCAGCGCTTCGTCGGGGCGCCCGCGGCGCAGGGCCAGGCTGATCTGCAGCATCCAGCTGCTGAAGGTGGTGAGCGATCCGCAGAAGCCGATGCCCCCCAGCAGCATCAGCCTGGGGCGAGGGGCCGGCTGCGCCGCGATCACGCCGATCAGGAACGTTCCGAGCAGGTTGGCGATCAGATCGAACTCGATCAGCCCGGCGTGACCCCCCATCAGGCCCTTGCCAAGGTCCTCCAGGTGCCAGCGCAGCAGGGCTCCGGGCACGGCTCCGGTGGCCACCAACAGCAGGTCCCGTGCCTCGCGGCGCAGGGCGGCATGGCCTCCGGTCGGGGACGTTGCCATGGCGTGTCCTAGGAGCTGCCCAGGGCCAGGCCGGCAGCCACGGCCAGCAGTCCCCCCAGCACCGAACCGCCACAGAGCAGCACGGCCTCCCGGCGTTGGTGCCGGTCCAGGGTGGCGTGCAGTTCGGCGATCCAGGTGGAGAAGGTGCTGAAGCTGCCCAGAAATCCCGTGCCCAGCAGCAGCAGGGTGCGCCCGGCTGCCAGGCCGCAACTGGACTGCAGACTCACCAGCAGGCCGATGGCGAAGCAGGCGATCAGATTCACCCCGAAGGTGCCCCAGTGCTTGCGGGGCAGCATCGGCTCGAAATGGTTGATGACCCGGAAGCGCAACAAGGCCCCCGGCACCGCGCCGATCGCCACGAACAGGGCGTCGTTGCCCCCCGCTGCCGCCATCTCAGCCTTTCCCCCGGGGACCACGGCCCCAGCGTTCTCGCCCGTCCAGCAGCGCCCGCAGCTTGCGCTCCAGCACCACCGTCGCCGGCACCAGGGTGATCAGATTGGCGGCGATCAGCGGCCCATCGGCCTTGAGCAGCCCGTAGACGGCCCAGGCCAGGATCCCCAGGGTGAACAGGCCGTACATCCGCAGCGAAATGGCGCTGGTGTCACCGCTGCGCACGGTCTTCACGGCCTGGGGGAACAGGCTGAGGGTGGTTAACGTCGCGGCCCCATAGCCAAGGGCACTCACCGCGATGGACTCCATTGGCGCTGGCCGCTGTTGGGAGCAGCATGACGACATTCCGCCCCATGCGCCGTGGTCCTCAGCTTCCGCGACCTGCAGAAGCAGCTGCAGGCCCCCTGGGGCCGGGAGCATGGCGACGCCGGTACCGGCTCGGCCGGCGCGGACTTCGATCTGCTCATGGTGCCCTCGCTCACCATGGACCCCTCCCAGCTGGCCCTGGTGACGGGGGCCCACCACTACGAGGAGCGGCAGCTGTTCTCCCTGATGCGGCTGCGCAATCCCGGAGTGCAGGTGGTCTACGTCACCAGCAAGTTGCTGCCCGAACTGGTGGTGGACGCGGTGCTGGAGCTGATGCCAGGCGTCCCCACCTCCCATGCCCGCCGGCGGCTGCACCTGTTCGACACCGACGACGGTTCCGCCCGACCCCTGACCCAGAAGCTGCTGGAGCGTCCGGCCCTGCTGGGGAGGATCCGGGAACGGCTACGGCCCGGCCGCAGCTTCATCAACTGCTACGTGGTGACGGAGCTGGAGAAGACGCTCTCCGAACGCCTGCAGGTGCCTTTGCTGGGCACCGATCCGGCCCTGGGCTACTGGGGCACCAAGGCCGGCAGCCGGGAACTGTTCGCCCGCTGCGGCGTTCCCCATCCCCCCGGCAGCGGGCTGGCCCACAGCCCCGGGGATCTGGCCGAGGCGGTGGCCGATCTCTGGGACTCGCACCCCGAACTGGGCGGTTGCGTCATCAAGCTGAACGAGGGCTTCAGCGGTGAAGGCAATGCCCGGCTCGACTTCACTCCCCTGGCCCTGGCCGGCCTCTCCAGGCGGGAGCGGGTCGCCCGGCTCGCTGAGGCCCTGGAGGGCCTGCCGATGCCGGCGGCCGCCTGGAAGGAGCTGCTGGCCCAGCAGGGGGCCCTGGCCGAGGCCTGGCTGGAGGGTGGAGAGGTGCTGCGTTCGCCGAGCGTGCAGGGCACCATCCACCCAGGGGGGATGGTGGAGGTGCTTTCCACCCATGAGCAGATCCTCGGTGGCGCCGGCGGCCAGACCTACCTGGGCTGCTGCTTCCCCGCCGCCGAGCCCTACCGGGTGGCGCTGATGCAGCACGGCCAGGCCATTGGGCAGGCCCTCGCCGCTGAAGGGGCCCTGGAGCGCTATGGGGTCGACTTCATCGCCCGCCGCTTTGCTGAGGACTGGGACCTGCAGGCCATCGAAGTCAACCTGCGCCAGGGCGGCACCACCCATCCCTTCATGGCCCTGCGGGCCATCACCGCCGGCAGCCTCGAGCCCAGCACGGGTCGCTTCCTCTCCCCCACGGGGCAACCGCTGCACTACCGCGCCACCGACAATTTCAGCGACCCCCGCCTGCGGGGCCTGATGCCCCTCGACCTGATCGACATCGTGGCGGAGGCCGGCCTGCACTACGACCCCGCCCGCTTGCAAGGCAGCGTCTTCCATCTGCTGGGCTGCCTCTCGGAGTTCGGCAAGCTGGGCATGACCTGCATCGGCCGGGATCCGGAGCAGGCCTCGGCCGTCTACCGCTCCACCGTGGCGGAGCTGCTGGCCGGCGCCAGTGTCCGCAGCGGGGCTCCCCTTCCCCTCTCTGTCGGCTGACGGCCAGGCCCGCGCAGGCCAGCATGGATCAGCACAGGGGGCGCATGGTCTCGATCACTGACCGCGACGACGACGGCGCCAGGCGCCCTCCCCAGGCGCCCCCAGGCCCGCCGATCTGGACCGGCTGGTTGCAGCTCGGGCTGAGCACCATGCTGGCGGTGCTGTTTCTGGTGATCCTGAGCAAGGCGCAGGAGCAGAGCCAGCGGCTGATGCGGCTGGAGCAGCGCCTGCAGGGATTGGAGAACAGCCGCGCCCTCGATCGCACCTCCGTGCTGGAGGAGCAGCAGCGAGCGATGCTGGGACGCCTGCAAACGCTCGAGACCAGCGCCCAGCGGCTCGAGGCCCTGGAGCGGCAGCAGGAGCAATGGCGATCCGCCCTGGCCGACATGCAGGGCCGCGCCGTGCGGCGCCCCCAGGCGGATCCGGACTTTTTTCCCGCTGTGCCGCTGCCGTCCTCAGGACCCGCCGGCCGCCCCAGCCCACCGGCCGCCGACCGCGGCGATGGCGGCGTTCTGCGCCCCCCAGCGCCTGGAAGCCCCTGAGGGCCACCCACGCTGACAGGGTGCTTCAGCCCTTCACCGCATCACCACTGGCGCTGGGCAGGATGTAGCGCTGCAGCAGCACGAACAGCAGCAACACCGGCAGGATCGAGATCACCGAGCCTGCGGCGACCAGGCGCCAGTCGAGGGAGAAACTGCTGGCCAGCTGCTGCAGCCCCAGGGGCAAGGTGTAGAGAGTGGGGTCGTCGAGAATGATCAGCGGCCAGAGGAAATCACTCCAGGTGCCGATGAACACGAACATCGCCAGGGTGATCAGGTCGGCCCGGGCCGCCGGCAGCATCACGTTCCACCACTCACCGATGGGGGTGCAGCCGTCGATCCGGGCCGCTTCTTCCAGTTCCACCGGCACCGCCAGGAAGCTCTGGCGCAGCAGGAAGATGCCGAAGGCCGTGGCGGCCTGGGGCACAATCAGGGCCCAGAGCGTGTTGCGCAGACCGATCTGCACCATCAGCAGATACAGCGGGATCATCACCACCTGGAAGGGGATCAGGATCGTGGCCACAACCAGGGCCAGCACCAGGCCCCTGCCGCGGAAGCGCATCCGCGCCAGGGGGTAGGCCGCCAGGGAGCAGAACAGCAGGTTGGCCAGCACCGCCAGCGCGCTGACGATCGTGCTGTTGAGCAGGTAGGTGCCCATGGGGTTGGCGGCGAACAGGCGCCCGTAGGCCTCCAGGCTCGGCTGGCTCGGCAGCAGGGCCGGGGGGCTGGTGAAGATGTTTTCCGCCGGCCCCTTGAGGGAGGTGCTGACCAGCCACAGCAGGGGCAGCAGCAGCAGCACAGCCACCAGCAGCAGCAGGGCGAGCTGCAGGCCGGTAGCCAGCGAAGAGCGGTTGGGGGCGTTCACAGACGCGGCAGTTCAGCCACCGGAAGCGGGGTCTTCTGGGGGTGGAGCGGGGCGCGCTGGCTGCCGGAGACGAGCCGGTTGAGGGCGTTGACGAAGGCCTGCGCTGCCGCCACGACGATGTCGGTGTCGGCGGCATGGCCCGAATAGAGCACCCCCTGGTGGCGCAGGCGGATGGTCACCTCACCCATGGCGTCGATGCCCTCGGTGACGGACTTGATGCTGAATTCCACCAGTTCGTTCGGCACCTGGGCCAGGTGGTTGAGCGCCTGGCAGACCGCATCCACCGGACCGGTGCCGATGGCCGCCTCGGTCAGGTCGATGCCGTCCCCATCCCGCAGGGTGACGGTGGCGGTGGGCTGCAGGTTGGTGCCGCAACTCACCTGCACCGATTGCAGCACGTAGCGGGGGCCGTCCTGTTGCTGCACCTGTTCGCTGACGATCGCTTCGAGATCCCGGTCGGTGATCTCCCGCTTGCGGTCGGCCAGCTCCTTGAAGCGGGTGAAGGCGTCGTCGAGATCGTGGCGCTCCAGGGTGTAGCCGAGCTCCTCCAGCCGGGCACGGAAGGCGCTGCGGCCGGAGAGCTTGCCGAGGGAAATCCGGTTGTCGGCCAGGCCGACGGTGCGGGCATCGATGATCTCGTAGGTGAGCCGGTGCTTGAGCACGCCGTCCTGGTGGATACCGGACTCATGGGCGAAGGCATTGGCACCCACGATCGCCTTGTTGGGCTGCACGGCCATGCCGGTGAGATTGGAGACCAGCCGGGAGGTCTTGGTGATCTCCTCGGTGCGCACGTTGGTGAGGGAATCGCGTTGCTCGGCCGGCCGGCCCAGGAACGGGTTGAAGTAGCTGCGGCGGACGTGCAGGGCCATGACCAGCTCCTCAAGGGAGGCGTTGCCTGCCCGTTCGCCGATGCCGTTGATGGTGCATTCCAGCTGGCGAGCACCGTTCTTGACGGCCTCAAGAAAATTGGCAACGGCCAGCCCCAGATCGTTGTGCCCATGCACCGAGATCACCGCCTGGTCGATGTTGGGCACCGAACGGTTGATGCCGGCGATGATCGCGCCGAATTCGGCCGGGGTGGTGTATCCCACCGTGTCGGGGATGTTAATGGTGGTGGCGCCGGCGTTGATCGCCGCCTCGATCACCTGGTGCATGAACGCAGGGTCGCTGCGGCCGGCGTCCTCGCAGGAGAACTCCACGTCCTCCACCAGGGAGCGGGCATAGGCCACCATCTCCGCGGTGATGGCGAGCACCTCGGCGCGGGTCTTGCGCAGCTTGTGCTCGAGGTGGATGTCGCTGGTGGCGATGAAGGTATGGATGCGCCGGTGGGCGGCGGGGGCCACGGCTTCGGCGCAGGCCTTGATGTCGCCGCTGGCGGCCCGGGCCAGACCGCAGATCACGGGCCCGTCGGGGGTGCCCACGCTGGCGGCGATCTTTTGAACGGCGTGAAAATCGCCGCTGCTGGCGAAGGGGAAGCCGGCCTCGATGATGTCCACCCCCAGGCGGGCCAGCTGCTGGGCGATCGCGAGCTTCTCTTCGAGGTTGAGGCTGGCGCCAGGGGACTGCTCCCCGTCGCGGAGGGTGGTATCGAAGATCAATACCCGGCCGGGATCGCGGGCCATGGGGTTAAGCGGAACAGCTATGAGTTAGATCCACTCTAGGGGCCGGACGGCCCCGCTCCAGGAGCGGAACGTACAGTGGCTCCACAGAGGTTTCCCCATGGCCGCAGGCGATCTGGCCCTGGTGTTGCATGCCCATCTCCCCTACGTGCGATCGGGAGAACCCGGCTCGCTGGAGGAGGACTGGTACTTCCAGGCGCTGCAGGAATGCTATTTGCCGCTCCTGGCCGTGCTGGAGCGGGCCGCCGCCGATCCAGAGCAGCGGCCGAAACTCACCCTCGGCCTCTCCCCCACCCTGCTGTCGCTGTTGAGCGACAGGGCCCTGAACGGCCGTTTCCCAGCCTGGCTGGCCCTGCGCCGCACCCTCCTCGACCAGGCGGATCCGGACCTGGCGCTGCCGGCCCGCCAGCTCCAGGTGACGCTCGCGGCCATCGAGGCCCAGTGGCGGGAGCTGGGGTGGAGCCTGCTGCCCGGGTTCCGGCGCCTGCAGGAGCAGGGCGTCCTGGATCTGATCACCTGCGGCGCCACCCACGGCTATCTGCCCCTGTTGCGGGAGTCGCCGGAGGCGGTGCGGGCCCAGCTGCTCACCGCCGTGCGGGAGCATCAACGGCTGCTCGGTGTGCGCCCGCTGGGCATCTGGCTGCCGGAGTGTGCCTATTACGAGGACCTCGATCGGCTGCTGGCGGAGTGCGGCCTGCGCTATTCCCTGCTCGACGGCCACGGCCTGCTCCATGGTCTGCCCCGTCCCCGCTACGGGGTCTATGCGCCGATCTGTTCCCCGGCGGGGGTGGCCTTCTTCGCCCGCGACAGCGAATCCACCCTGCCGGTCTGGAGTGCCAGCCAGGGGTATCCCGGCGACGGCGCCTACCGGGAGTTCCACCGCGACCTGGGCTGGGACCTGCCGGAAGCCGCCCTGGAGGCCCAGGACATCCACGACCGTCGCCCCCTCGGGCTCAAGCTGCACCGGGTGACGGCTCAGGGCTGTCCCCTGGAGTTGAAGCAGCCCTACGACCCGGAACAGGCAGCCCAGAAGGTGAAGCAGCACGCGACCGCCTTTCTACGGGGCCGCTCCGAGCAGATCGCCCGCCTGGCCGCCACGATCGAGCCGCCACCGCTGTTGGTGGCGCCCTTTGACGCCGAACTGTTCGGCCACTGGTGGTTCGAAGGGCCCCAGTTCCTGGCCGAACTGTTCCGCCAGGGCCCCGCGATGGACGTGGGCTTCACCCACCTGCGCGATGTGCTCAGCCAGAACCGGAACCTGCAGGTCTGCCGGCCGGCCCCCTCCAGCTGGGGCCAGGGGGGCTACCACGACTACTGGCTGAACGACACCAACGCCTGGGTCGTGGCCGAGTGGCAGCGCGCCTCCCGCGCCATGGTGCAACGGGTCAACCGGGGGGTGGGCAGCACCGACCAGCGCGCCCTGCTCACCCAGGCGGGGCGTGAACTGCTCCTGGCCCAGAGCTCCGACTGGAGCTTCATCCTGCGGGCAGGCACCACCACCGGCCTGGCCCGCGAGCGGATCCGCCGTCACCTCGACCGTTTCTGGCGCCTGATCGATGCCCTCGAGCACGGCACCGACCTGCCCCGGGAATGGCTGGTGGGGGTGCAGCGGGAGGACGGGTTGTTCCCGCAGCTGAATGCAGCTGACTGGGCGACGCGGGCGTAGGACGACTCAGAGGATCTGATCCAGAAAGCGCCGGGTGCGCTGATGGCTGGGGTTGGTGAAGAACAGCTCGGGTTCAGCCTCCTCCACGACTTCGCCGTCGGCCATCAGCACCACCCGATGGGCCACATGGCGGGCGAACTTCACCTCGTGGGTCACTACCACCATGGTGATGTCCTCGGCGGCGAGGTTCTGCATCACCTCCAGCACTTCCCGCACCATCTCCGGGTCAAGGGAGCTGGTGGGTTCATCGAACAGCAGGATGCGGGGCTCCATGCAGAGGGCCCGGGCGATCGCCACCCGCTGCTGCTGGCCGCCCGAGAGCTGGCCGGGATACTTGCCCGCCTGTTCGGCGATGCCCACCCGCTCCAGCAGGGCCCAGGCCTGCTGCTCCACTTCGGCCTTCGGGCGCTTGCGGACGAGCACCGGCGCCAGGGTGAGGTTGTCGAGCACCGAGAGGTGCGGAAACAGGTTGAACTGCTGGAACACCATCCCCACCTCCCTTCGGACGGCGTCGATGTTGCGCAGGTCGTTGGAGAGCACGATGCCGTCGACGGTGATGCTGCCCTTCTGGAAATCCTCCAGGGCATTGAAGGTGCGGATGAAGGTGCTCTTGCCCGAACCCGAGGGGCCCATGATCACCACCACCTCGCCGCGCCGCACCGTCAGGCTGGCGCCGCGCAACGCCTGGAATCCGTTGGGGTACCACTTCTCGACGGCCCGCGCCTCGATCATCAGTTCGCTGCTGGGTTGGCTCATGGGGCGGGAAGCGTCAACGGAGCGGGGAAGGGGGAAACAAATCAGGTAGCGCTGGGCACCGCGTGGGGATCGAGGCGCCGCTCCAGGGCCCGGCTGCCCAGTCCGAGGGCGGCACAGCAGCCCCAGAACAGCACCGCCAGGGTGAGGTACACCTCGCCGTTCCGCCCCAGGAAAGCCGGGTTGGCCATCACGGTGCGGGCCGTGCCGAGCAGTTCGAGCAATCCGATCAGCGACAGCAGGGTGGTGTCCTGCAGCAGCGAGATGAACTGGCCCACGATCGCCGGCAGGGCCACCCGCAGGGCCTGGGGCAGCACCACATGCTGAAGGGCCTTCGGATACGACAGCCCCAGGGAGCGGGCGGCTTCCAGCTGGCCCCGGGGCACGGCCGCCAGGCCGGAGCGCACCGCCTCCGCCAGGTAGGCGGCGGCGAAGAAGGTGAGCACCCAGGCCGCCCGCCAGACCCGCTCGGGCGCCAGGCCACCGGGCAGCAGGAAACCGAGGATGTTCTGGCCGAGGAACAGCAGGGTGATCAGGGGGGCGCCGCGGATGAACTCGATGTAGAGCACCGAACCCCAGCGCAGCAGCGGCAGGTCGCTGCGGCGCCCCAGCGCCAGCAGTACCCCGATCGGGAAGCACAGCAGGATCGCGAAGCTGGAGGCCAGCAGGGTGAGCATCAGGCCGCCCCATTCCGACGGGGAGACCGTCACCAGGCCCAGGCCGCCACTGATCAGCACCATGCCCACCAGGTAGAGCACCGGCCACACCAGGGCCGCCAGCCGTTGGCCTGCGGGCGACAGCCTGGCCCCGTAGCGACCGGCCAGCCAGCGGCAGAAGACGAGCAGCACGGTGAGCCCCCACCAGCGGCCGGCGATGGCGAGGTTCAGATCCAGGGCCCAGGGCAAAGCCAGGGCGATCAGGCTGAGCAGCCCCACGGCCAGGCGGTCGTTGCGGGGCCAGAGCACGCCAGTGCGGTCGGGGCGGGGGTGGGCCCTGATCAGGCCCCAGGTGGCACCGCTGGCTGCGACCAGCAGGGCGGTGAGCAGCCAGAGGCGCCACTGTTGCTCCACCGGGTAGCGGCCCACCGCGAACAGGGTGCTGTTCACCTTCACCACGGCCCACTGGGCCTGGGTGAGGACCCAACGCAGACATCCGATGGCGGCCAGGCTGATCAGGCTGATCAACACCAGGCTCAGCGCGGCGTCGGCGCGGGTGGCGAACAGTTCGGCGCGAAGGCGCCGCAAAAGGGGGTTCATCTCAGCGCTCCCGGATCTGCACAAGGCGGTTCAAACCGTTCATCAGAGCGGAGATCAAGAGGTCGAGGGTGAGGTAGGCCGCCAGCAGCACGAGGATCACCTCCACCGCCCGTCCGGTCTGGTTGAGCGTGGTCTCGGCCACGGAATAGAGGTCGGTGTAGCCCACGGCCACGGCCAGGGAGGAGTTCTTGGCCAGGGAGATGTACTGGGTGTTCAGACCCGGCACGATCACCCGCAGCGACTGCGGCAGCACGATGCGGCGCAGGGTGGCGAACCAGCTCAGCCCCAGGGAAGAGGCCGCCTCCCACTGCCCCTTGGGAACGGCGGCGATGCCGCCCCGCACCACCTCGGCGATGAAGGCCCCCGAATAAACGATCAGGCCGGTGAGCAGGGCGCCGAATTCGACGCTCAGACGCACCGGTGCCTGCCAGACCCCGTTCACCAGGGTGGGGCCCATCCAGCGCAGGCCCTCGCCGAACCCGGCGATGTACAGGCCCGATTTGGCCAGCACCACGCCCGGGAGCTGGATGGCCGCCAGGCCGTTGGGCAGGGTGAGGAACACCACGAAATACCAGAAGACCAGCTGCAGCAGCAGCGGGATGTTGCGCACCACCTCCACGTAGACCCGGGCCAGGCGCCGCAGCAGGCCGTTGTGGCTGAAGGAGGCCATCCCCACCAGGGTGCCCAGCAGGGTGGCCCCCACCAGACCCACCAGCACCGCCCGGATCGTGTTGACCAGACCGGCGGCCAGGGCGCGCCAGTAGGGCAGCTGGGCATTGAAGGGAATCACCGATTCCGAGATGTCGAAGCCGGCGGGCTGCTGCAGCCAGCGCCAGCTCAGCAGCAGCCCGGCCGCCGTCAGGTTGCGGATCAGATTGCCCAGCAGGAAGGCGATCAGCAGCAGCACCAGCAGACCCACCACGGCCTGCACCACCCAGGGAACGACGCGGCGGTCGCGCCACCAGGGTGGCTTTGGGGCAGGCAGTTTCGCGGCAGACAGTGGCGATGGGGTCGGGTCGGCGGGGGGGACCGGCGCCATCAACGGAAGGGCGGGGAGTAGATCAGCCCGCCATCCTTCCACTGGCGGTTGAGGCCCCGGTCGAGCTTGAGAGCGGAGGCGGGGCCCACATTGCGATCAAAGATCTCGCCGTAGTTGCCCGCCGCCTTCACCGCCTTGACCACGAAGTCGGGCGGCAGGCCCAGCTGCTTGCCGAAGTCACCTTCAACGCCGAGGAACCGTCTCAGGTCGGCGAGGTTCTTGTTGGCCTTCGCCTCGGCCAGCTTGGCGTCGACGTTCGCCTGGGTGATGCCGCTCTCCTCGGCCTGCATCAGGCCGTAGACGATCCAGCGCACGGCATCGGCCCAGGCGGGATCGCCGTTGGTGGTGGCGGGGGTGAGGGGCTCCTTGCTCATCACCACCGGCAGCAGGGTGTGGGCATCGGGGTTGGGGAAGCTGGTGCGCTTGCCGGCCAGCTGGGAGCGGTCGCTGGTGACGGCGACGCAGCGGTCGCCGAGGTAGGCGGCGAAGGTCTGGTCGCTGGTCTGGAACTTCAGCGGCGTGTAGGGGATGTTCTGCTCCCGCATCCGGTCGGCCAGGTTGAGCTCGGTGGTGGTGCCGCTCTCGACGCAGATCGGCTTGCCGGCGAGGCCCTTGAGGTCCTTGATGCCGCTGGCCACGGGCACCAGCACGCCCTGACCGTCATAGAAGGTGGTGGGGGCGAAGCTGAGGCCGTTGCCGCCGGCCGCATCGCGGCTCAGGGTCATGGTGGTATTGCGCGACAGCAGATCCACCTCGCCGCTGGCCAGGGCGGCGAAGCGTTCACTGGAGTTCAGATCGCGGTACTCCACCTTTTCGGGATCCCCCAGCACCGCGGCGGCCACCGCCTTGCAGACGTCCACATCAAGGCCCAGGTACTTGCCGTCGGGGCCCACGAAGCTGAAGCCGGGCAGCTTGCCTTCCACGCCGCAGATCAGCTTGCCCCGCCCCGTGATTGTGGAGAGCTTCTGGCTCTGCACACCGCCATCCTCTCCAGCGCAACCGGCCAGCAGGCCGGCCGCCAACAGGGACACCCCAAGGGAGCGGGTCCGGTTCCAGAACATGCGGGCATCTTGAGGTGGCCGCATTGTTGCAGGTGCGGGCCGGCGCAGGTAGGCCGCCCGGAACCTCCTCAGCGGAAGGGCGGGGCGATGTGCAGGCCGCCGCGGCTCCAGAGCCGGTTAAGGCCCCGCTCGAGGCCCAGGGGCGTGGCTGGGCCCAAGTGGCGCTCGAACAACTCGCCGTAGTTGCCCACCGCCTTCACCACCTGCAGTGTGAAGTCGGCGGGCAGGCCCAGCTGGCGACCGAAATCCCCCTCGATCCCCAGGAAGCGGCGTTGCTCCGCCTGGCTGGTGTCCTTCTTGGCGGCGGCCCGCCGGGCCTCCACGTTGGCCTGGGTGAAGCCGCTCTCCTCCGCCTGGAGCAGGGTGTGGCTGACCCAGCGCACCGCATCGGCCCAGGCCGGATCCGCCTGCACCGTCACCTTGGCGCTGGGCTCCTTGCTGAGCAGCTCGGGGAGCAGCCCATGGGCGGCAGGATCCTTGAAGCCGCTGCGCTTGGCCGCCAGCAGGGAGCTGTCGCTGGTGATGGCGGCGCAGCGCCCCTGCTCGTAGGCCGGATAGGCCTGCTCGCCCGACTGGAAGCGCAGCGGCTGGTAGGCGACCCCCAGTTCCCGCATGCGATCGGCCAGGTTGAGCTCGGTGTTGGTGCCGCTCTCGACGCAGATCGGCTTGCCGGCCAGCTGCCGCAGGCGGCGGATGCCGCTGGCCTTGGGCACCATCACCCCCTGGCCGTCATAGAAGAAAACAGGCCCGAAGCTGAGGGCATTGCCGCCTGGGGCGTCGCGGCTGAGGGTGTGGGTGGAGCTGATCGAGAGCAGGTCCACCTCGCCACTGCTGAGGGCCACGAAGCGCTCGCCTGCCGTCACCGGCCGGAACTCCACCTTGGTGGGGTCCCCGAGCACCGCGGCAGCCACCGCCCGGCAGAAGTCGGCGTCGATGCCCACGAAGGCGCCGCCGGGGCCCACCGTGCTGAATCCAGGAACGGCCCCATCCACGGCGCAGACCAGCCTTCCCCGGTCGCGGATCTTGGCCATGGTGGGGCTGCCGGGGTCCCCGTTGCCGGCGGCGCAGCCCACCAGGGCACCGACCAGCGCCAGCCCCAGCAGGCCCGCTCTACTCATCCCGGCAGGATCACCCGGTCGATCACATGCACGATGCCGTTGTCGCAGACGATGTCGGCGGAAACAACGGTGGCGTTCTTGACCTCAAAGGGTTCCGCCCGGCGGATCGCCACCGGTGCCCCCTCCAGGCTCTCCCACTCCGGCTGCTCAATCAGTTGCTCCCGCCGGTAGGCCCCGGAGAGCACATGGAATTTGAGGATCCGGGCCAGCTGGGGCACGTTGTCCACCAGGGTCTGGACCGTGCCGGGGGGAAGGGCCGCGAAGGCGTCATCGACCGGGGCGAAGACGGTGAAGGGGCCGGGGCTTTCCAGGGCACCCGTGAGCCCGGCCACCTCGACGGCGGTGAGCAGGGTGCCGAAGACGCCGGCGCCCTTGGCGGTCTCGATGATGTTGGCCATGGGGATCTCCTAGCGGTAGTCCTGGGTCTGGATCTGGCTCAGGCGCGCCTCAGGCCGCAGAAAGCGGTCCATCTGGGCCTCAAAGAAACGCCTGTTGGCCATCAGGTGCTCGGGATCGGTGTCATCGAGCGGATAGAGCAGGGCGTCGCGCAGGGCCTGGATCACCGCCGAGGTGACGTTGTACATGGAGCGCTGGAAGGTGATGCCCAGCTGGATCAACTGATCCTCCTCACCCCGCTTGTGGGTCTTGTACAGATCCACGAGATAGGGGGGCAGGAAATGCAGCATGTCCTGCATCAGCAGGGTGGGAGGGATGCCGGCCGAGCCCACGGGGAACACGTCGGCATAAAGGATGCCGTAGTGGAAATCGGCCTGATCGGAGGGCACCTGATAGGCCTGGGCGTTGTAGCTCTTGGTGCCCCGGAAGGGTGCCGTGCGGTAGAACACCGCCTCCACGTAGGGCAAAGCCGCTTCGTAAAGCCAGGTGAAGCCTTCGCTCTTGGGGATGATCTCGAAACACTCACCCTTGATATACACGTGGTGATAGATGGGCCGGCCAGCCACCGCGAAGATGCCGTTGACCAGGAAATCCATGGCGGCGGGCACTCCGGAGAAACCTCCCTCGTCGTAGATGTCGCTCATCTCGAAGAACACCGGCGCCATCACCTCCCAGAAGAGGCCGAGGTTGGCGTAGTAGCTCATCTTCTTCACCTGCTCCATGAACATCTCAGGGAACAGGCGATAGAGGCCGAGCATCAGAGGATTGCCGCGGAAGTAGGCCTTGATGGCGCGATCGGCGTTGGCCCGGTAAGCGTCACTGTCGAGATAGTCGTAGAAGCGGCCGCCCATGTCCTGATGCCAGAGCATGGCTTCCATGCACGCCTCGGCGAACTCCATGTTGATCCGGTCGTGCCAGAGGTGATGGAGCAGCTTCGGCATCTTGCCGGCCTCCCCATTGGCCATGAACTCCAGCAGTTCGGGGTGGGCCTTCTCGCCACCACGCCAGATCCGCAGCTTCGACTGATCGCCGGCGTAGGAATTGGGGAGATCGAGGTACTCCTGACTGATGAAGTACTTGAACGCCGGCAGGGGATCGAGAAACACCTGCTCGGCGATGTAGAGCAGGTCGCGCCAGTAGAAGTCCATCGGCACGGCATAGGCCTTGTAGATGCCGATGATCTGCATCAGGTTCTCCGGCGTGTCCGGCAGCATCGAGCCGCCGGCCTCCAGCCGGTGGATCACATCGGCATAGCGATGGGTGGAGGGCGGGATCAGGGGAGCGGTGACGGGCTCGGGGGCCGTGGCGGTGGGGGGCGTCATGACGTGCGCAGCTCCGAGGCTGAAGGGAGGGTGACGGCGATGAGGGGGGAGGCGGCGGCGGCGAGGCTGAGGGGCTGGGCGGCGGACCGGCTGAGGAACGGCTGGGTGCGCAGGGCCAGACCAGTGGATTCGGTCTCACTCCAGCCCGTGAGGGCCGTAGGCCAGAGGCCCGCCGCGATCACCAGCACGGCCAGGGCCATGGCCGGCGCCCGCTCGCTCCAGCAGGTGGAGGTCCATTCGGCACGCTCGTTGTCGAGGCGGCCGAAGCCCACCCTGTTGAACAGGCGGACGGCGTAGACGGCAGTGAAGCCCGAGGCGATCAGGCTGACCAGGGTGATGCGGGGGAAGATGGTCCAGCTGCCCTCGAACACCAGCAGCTCGGCCGGGAAGCCCGCCAGGCCGGGGATACCGGCGGCCGCCATCATGGCCAGCAGCAGCATGCCCATGGTGAAGGGCAGTCCGCGCAGCGGATTCATCAGGCCGGAGAGCTCGGGGATGGCGGTGGTGCCGGTCTTGCGCTCGATCAGCCCCACGCAGGCGAACAGCAGGGCCACGATGATGCCGTGGGCGAGCATCTGGGCCACCGCCCCCTGCAGGCTGAGGGGGGTGGCGGCCGACAGCCCAAGCACCAGCAGGCCCATGTGGCCGAGGGAGCTGAAGGCCATCAGGCGGCGGATGTCGTTCTGGGCGATGGCGTTGAGCGCCCCGTACACCGCGCTGATGGAGCCGGCGGCGGCGATCCAGGGCGACCAGGCGGCCCAGGTCTCCGGGAGGAAGCCCACGCCGAAGCGCAGCAGGCCGTAGGCGCCCAGCTTGGAGACGGAGCCCGCCAGCAGCATCACCACCGGGGTGGGGGTCTGGCCGTAGGTGAAGGGCTGCCAGCCGTGCAGGGGAAAGACGGGAAGCTTCAGGCCGAAGGAGAGCAGCAGCAGGGCCAGGATCCAGCGTTGGGCCGTGGGGGAGAACTGGGCCTGGCGAAGATCCTCGAAAGCGAAGAGCGGACCGGCGGGATTGAACCAGGCGAAGGCCAGCACCGCCGCCAGCAGGACCAGGCCGGAGACGGCGCTGTAGAGCAGAAAACGCACCGCGGCACCGGCCCGCTTCTCGCCCCCCCAGACCGCCACCAGCAGGGTGATCGGGATCAGCACCAGCTCGAAGGCCAGAACGAACAGCAGGGCGTTGCGGGCCAGCAAACCCCCGACGACACCCAGGTTGGTGGCCAGCATCAGGGAGAAGAACAGCCGCGGCCGGGACTGGTCAGCCGCTGCCGAGAGGATCGAAAGAGAGGTGATCAGCGCGGTGAGCAGCACCAGCGGCAGCGAGAGGCCATCCAGACCGAGATCGAGCCTGAGCCCGAGTTTCGGCAGCCAGGAGAGCTGCAGGTCGGCGGGGGGGGTCTGCCAACAGAGCAGGCCCACCAGCAGCTGCAGGGCGCCGAACAGGGCCGCGATGCCGCGGACCCGAACGGAAGCAACGGTTGCCGGCAGCAGGGGCAGCAGCAGGGTGCCGGCCAGGGGTGCGGCCAGGAGAAGCAGGAGCGTGGACGATCCCATCAGCGGAACGGGCGAACGAGTTCGGACGGAACGGAAGGGGCGGAGGCCAGCAGCCAGGCGGCCATCAGCAGCACCCCGAGAACGAGGGTGAGGGCATAGGCCTGGGTGCGGCCGGAGGTGGTGAAGCTGAGGCGGCGTGCACCCTCGAGGGCGGCACTGCCGGAGGCACCACTGAAGCCCTCGATCAGCCGGTCATCCGACCAGGCGCTGAGCCTGGCCAGGGCCACCACCAGCCACACCACGGTGCGGTGGTAGAAGCGCTCGGTCTGCATGTCGTGGGCCAGCCAGTCCTGCAGGCCGCCGAGGGCGGCCGGCAGATGGGCCAGGGGGTGGGGCCGCAGGTAAAACACCGCCGAGAGGCCGCCGCCCACGAGGGTGGAGATCAGCAGGGGCACCGCCAGCGGCCCCCAGCCCGGAAGCGGGGACAGGGCGAAGACGCCGTTGATCACCAGCAGCTGCGGCAGGTGCAGCACCAGGCCCATGAGCACGAAGGTGGGCAGGGCCATCAGCCACAGCACCTCCGCGGAGCGGGTGGTGAACACCGACGGACGCCCGCCCCAGATCAGACCGAACACCCGGATCAGGCCGGCGCTGATCAGGGCATTGGTGAACAGCACCAGGCAACCGAGCAGCACCGGATGGGAGCTCTCGGCCGTGAGCTCCATGAGCTCGCGCAGGGCGGCGAAGCCACCGAACGGCGGCAAGGCCATCAGGCCGGCGGCGCCTGTGAGGAAGGCCAGGCCCATCAGCGGACGCTTGCTCCACAGGCCCCCGAGCTGGGTGAGGTCCTGGGTGACGTTGGTGATCACGATGGCGCCGATCACCATCAACATCAGCGCCATCGGCAGCGGATACACCAGCATCAGGTGATCGGCCACGCTGATGCCGCCCAGACCCACCGCCACGAACAGCAGGCCGAGCCAGCTGCTCACCAGGAAGGAGAGGGCGCGCTTCACATCGATCTGGGCGAGGGCGATCAGGGAGGCCACCAGGGCCGTGGTTCCGCCCACGATCACGAGCACGGTCTGCACCAGGGGGCTGAGTTCGATCAGGGGCTCGAGCCGCAGCAGCACCCAGGCGCCGCCCACCACCACCACCGAGTTACGAAGCACGGTGGAGGGCAAAGGGCTCTCCATGGCCTCATCGAGCCACAGGTGCAGGGGGATCTGGGCGCACTTGCCCATCGGCCCGGCGATCAAGGCCAGCAGGATCAACGGCAGAACCTGGGGAAGGGGGTTGCCGTTGTTGACCTGATCGGCGGCCCAGGCCTGCAGCCCATGGAAGTTCCAGGTGCCGGTGATCGGCAGCAGGGCGATCAGGCCCGCCAGCAGGATCAGGTCGCCGATCCGCTTGGTGAGGAACGCATCGCGTGCGCCCTTGACCACCAGGGGCTGGTTGTACCAGGTGCCGACGATCAGGTAGGTCCCCAGGGTGAGCAGCTCGAGGATCACGTAGCTGAAGAACAGCGAGTCCGTGAGCACCAGGGCGCACAGACCGGCCTCGAAGAAGCTCAGGGACCCGAAGAAACGGGGCCAGCCCCAGTCCATCTCCAGATAGCCGATCGCGTAGATCTGCACCAACACATGCAGGCCGGTGATCACCGTCATCGCGATCAGGGCCGGCTCGGTGATCAGGCCGTCGAAGCCCACCTTGAGCCCGGCGGTCTCCAGCCAGGTCCAGCCGAAGGTGAGGGGCTTGTAGAGAGCGGCCGCACCGGCGGCGGAATTGGAATGCAGCGCCATCAGGGCGGCGGTGCTGTGGACGAAGGACACGCTCACCAGGGTGAGGTTGAGATAGCCGCAGGGGCGGGGGCCCGTGCGTGAGATCAGCCCCGGAGACCACAGCAGCGACAGCAGGGACGCCACCAGGGGGTAGAGCGGAACCAGCCAGGCCGTCTGGGCGAAGAGCAGGGTCATGGCGGGAGAACGATCGGGATCGGAGATGGCCCGCGTGGTGGCGAACACTAAGATCACAGGCGACGAGCAGAGGCCTTTCCACGAAGGAAAGATCTATGGGTTCACCAAGCACTCGTTATCAGTCGGCCGGGGTCGGTGCGGGGCTCAGGCGTCGGCGCTGCGACGACGGCGCCAGAGCCGCCATACCTTCTCGAGTTCCAGGTAAAGGAAAAACACCAGACTGAATCCCACGCAGATGGCCAGATCACGGGCTGAAAGGGGCACGGTGCCGAAGAATTGGGCCAGCATCGGGACGTAGAGCAGCGACAACTGCAACAACGCTGTGAACACCACAGCCCCCAGCAACCAGGGATTGCTGAAGGGATTCACCTGGATCAGCGGCAGGTCGCTGCGGGCCGCCAGGGCGTGTCCCATCTGCGCCAGGCACAGCATCGTGAACACCATCGTCTTCCAGGGAGAGCCGGAGCGGGAGGCGTACAGCATCATCGTGATCGTGATCACGGCGAACACCACCCCGATGCGCAGGATGTAGCTGCCGATGCCCCGGGCGAAGATGGATTCGCCGGGCTCGGCGGGGGGGCGCTGCATCAGGCCCGCCTCCCCGGGCTCCAGCGCCAGGGCCAGGGCGGGCACGCCGTCAGTGACCAGGTTCATCCAGAGGATCTGGAGGGGGGTCATCGGCACGCCCATCAGACCCAGCAGGGGGGCGGAGCCGATGGTGATCAGCTCGCCCACATTGCTGCCGAGGATGTACTTGATGAAGCGGCGGATGTTCGCATACACCAGCCTGCCCTGCTCCACGGCATTGACGATCGTGGCGAAGTTGTCATCGAGCAGCACCATGTCCGAGGCTTCCTTGCTCACCTCAGTGCCGGTGATCCCCATGGCCACACCGATGTGGGCCTGCTTGAGGGCCGGGGCGTCGTTGACGCCGTCGCCGGTCATGGCCACGATCTGCCCCAGGCCCTGAAGGGCCTTGACGATACGCAGTTTCTGCTCGGGCGGCACCCTGGCGTAGATGTTGCACCGAGCCACGATCGCGGCCAGCCCGGCGGCATCGGCCTCCTCCAGCTGCCGGCCGAGCACCACCTCGGCACCCGGCTCCACCAGACCGATGCTGACGCCGATGGCCCGGGCGGTGAGGGGGTGGTCGCCGGTGATCATCACCGGACGGATGCCGGCTTCACGGCAGCGGGCCACCGCCTCGGCCACCTCGGGACGGGCGGGATCCAGCTGGGCCATCAGCCCCAGCAACACCTGATGCTCCAGTTCGTGCTCGGGGCTGGGGTGGTGGGGGGCGCAGGCGAAGGCCAGCACCCGCAGGCCGGACGCAGCCAGGTCGCGGGCCTGGTCCAGCCACCACTGGCGCTGGGGGGTACTGAGGGTGGCCACACCGGAGGCGGCGAGCCAGCGATCGCAAGTGCCGAGGATCACTTCAGGGGCCCCCTTGCTGATCATCAAGGTGGTGGAGCCGGCCGACGTTTCCCCCAGGGGGGCCTGCAGGCTGCCGTCGCGATCCTGCACCCAGACCGCCATCAGCTGACGTTCGGAGCTGAAGGGAATCTCGGCCTGGCGTTTGTAGTGGCTGCGCAGGGCGAAACCGTCGAGGTCGGCCTTCGCCGCCGCCACCACCAGGGCCCCTTCGGTGGGGTCACCGAGGATTTCCCAGCGACTATCGGGCTCCTGCTTGAGTTCGGCGTCGCTGCAGAGGACACCGGCCTGGAGCAGAAGATTGCGGCCCCCCGGTGCCACACCAGCCGTGACTCCGGCGGGGGGGGTGAGCTCTGTGGTGTGGAAGTCGCCGTGGGGGTCGTAGCCGTTGCCGCTCACCTGCAGCGCCGTGGTGCCGCTGCGCAGCTCCTGCACCACCTGACGGTTGAGGGTGAGGGTGCCGGTCTTGTCGGTGCAGATCACCGTGACCGAACCCAGGGCTTCCACGGCCGGCAGGCGGCGGATCAGGGCGGCGCGTTGCACCATCCGCTGGGTGCCGATGGCCAGGGTCACGGTGATCACCGCCGGCAGTCCTTCCGGCACGATCGCCACCGCCATCGACAGGGCCACCTCCAGCAGATCGAGCAGGCGCTGGCCCAGCAGCCAACCCAGCACCACCACCACGGCCACCAGGGCCAGGGCGGAGACGACCAGCACGTTGGCCAGGCCATCGAGCCGTTCCTGCAGCGGCGTGGTCTCCCCCCCCGCCGTGTTGATCATCTGGGCGATCTTGCCCAGTTCGGTGTCCATGCCGGTGGCGCTGACCACGGCCAGGCCGCGGCCGCGCACCACCTCGGTGCCCTGGAACAGGCAGTTCTGACGCTCCAGGACGGGGGTGGAAGGTTCGAACACCAGTCCGGCCAGCTTGTTCACCGCCTCGGCCTCGCCGGTGAGGGCCGCCTCCCGCAGGCCCAGCTCGGCCACCTCCAGCAGGCGGGCATCGGCCGGTACCCGGTCGCCGGCCTCCACCCGGATCAGATCCCCCGGCACGAGCTGTTCGCTGGGCAGCCGTTGCCAGAGGCCGTCGCGCCGCACGGTCACCAGCGGTTGGGCCATGTCGCGCAGGGCCTGAAGCGCCTGCTGGGCGCGACTTTCCTGCAGGTAGCCGAGCAGGGCGTTGAGGCCCACGATCAGCACGATGGCGATCGCATCCTTGGGGAACCGCTGGGCCGCATAGGCCACACCGGCTGACACCGCCGCCACTGCCAGCAGCATGATCAGCATCACGTTGCTGAACTGATCCCAGAGGATGCGCAGATTGCTGCGCCCGGCCTTGAGCTCCAGCCGGTTCAGGCCAAGCCTGGCCAGCCGTTCAGCGCACTGGGCTGTGCTCAGACCCTCGGAGCTGGCCCCCAG
Source organism: Cyanobium sp. Cruz-8D1 (assembly GCF_024345975.1). Taxonomy (GTDB): domain Bacteria; phylum Cyanobacteriota; class Cyanobacteriia; order PCC-6307; family Cyanobiaceae; genus Cyanobium. Next base: position 44,898 of record NZ_JAGQCD010000006.1, read on the forward strand.
CGCTTCAAGGCACGCCTCAGGAGCCAGGGCGTGCCAGGAGATCGCGGGGGTTGCTGTGTTCAACGTGGCGATTCACGAATCGCCCGAACATTAGGTAGGGGTTGGCTTGGCGCCCGTTCGCCGTGCACCCATGGTGGGTTGGTCTGACGTGGCTTCTTGGTGCCATGGATGGCCAGGCCCACGGCCCCTGGCGTCCTAAAGCAGTCATCGGAAAAGCCGACGCCGCATGCCCCGCCTCGACACCCTGCGGCGCCGGCTGATCGGCACTCCCTTGCCCAGCAGCGCCCACCACGGCGAGCGTTACAGCAACGCCGAGGCGCTGGCGATCCTCAGCTCCGATGCCCTCTCCTCAGTGGCCTACGCCACCCAGGAAATCGTGCTGGTGCTGGGGATGGGCGGAGTGGCGGCCCTGCCCTTCACCCTGCCGATCACGGGCCTGATCGTGGCCCTGATGCTGGTGGTGGCCAGCAGCTACCGGCAGACGATCAAGGCCTACCCGCAGGGGGGCGGCTCCTACCGGGTCTCCCAGCAGAATCTCGGCCAGGGCGCTGGCCTGGTGGCGGGTGCCTCTCTCTCGATCGACTACGTGCTGACGGTGGCGGTGAGCGTGGCCGCCGGTATCGCCGCCCTCACCTCCTATTTCCCTGCGCTGGCCGCGGTCCGGGTGCCCCTCTGCCTGCTGGCGGTGCTGCTGGTGATGCTTGCCAACCTGCGGGGGGTGAGCTCCAGCGCCAGGTTCCTGAGCCTGCCCACCTACCTCTTCATGGGCGCGGTCGTCACCCTGCTGGTGGCGGGCTTCCTCAAGCTGGGGATGGGCCAGCTGCCTCCCCTGCCGCTGGCGGAGCAGCAACGGCTGCTGGCGGCGGCCCACCAGGGCAGCCAGGGCCTGCAGGCCATCGGCCCCCTGCTGTTGATGCGGGCCTTCAGCTCCGGCTGCGCCGCCCTCACCGGCATCGAGGCGATCAGCGACAGCGTCGCCGCCTTCAAGCCGGTGGAGTGGCGCAACGCCCGTCGGGTATTGGGGGTGATGGTGCTGATGCTGGCCCTGATGTTCAGCGGCATCAGCGCCCTGGCCCACCAGAGCGGCCTGGTGGTGGAGGAGAACGGCCCCACCCTGCTCTATCAGCTGGGGGATCGGATTTTCGGGGATGGCCCGCTGTTGTTCGTGCTGCAGCTCGCCACACTGCTGATCCTGCTGCTGGCGGCCAACACCGCCTATGCCGATTTCCCCAGGCTGGCGGCCTTCCTGGCCCAGGACGGCTTTCTGCCTCGCCAGCTCTGCTCCCTGGGCGACCGGCTGGTGTTCAGCAACGGCATCTTTGCCCTCAGCGCCCTGGCCGGCCTGCTGCTGGTGATCGTTGATGGCAGCGTCAGCCGCCTGATCCCCCTTTATGCGGTGGGCGTGTTCATCAGCTTCACCCTCTCCCAGGCCGGCATGGTGGTGCACTGGTGGAAGCTGCGGGATCGGGGCTGGCGCACCAGGGCGCTGATCAACGGCATCGGCGCCGGGATCACCGCCGTGGTGGGCGTGGTGCTGCTGGTCAGCAAGTTCACCCAGGGGGCCTGGGTGGTGGTGGTGGCGATTCCGCTGCTGGTGATGCTGTACCTGCGGATCCGCGCCCATTACGACGCCGTGGCCCGGCGTCTGCGCCTTGACACCGCCGGGCGCCTGCCGTTGCCCGCCGGCCCTCCCCCCGGTGGCGGCACCCCCACGGTGGTGCTGGTGGGCCAGCTGCACCGCGGCAGCCTGGAAGCTCTCTGCTTCGCCCGCAGCAACGCCAGCGACCTAGTGGCCGTGCATGTGGATCTCGGCGACGGCCGCGCCGGGGCGTTCCGCGAGCAGTGGAGCCGGCAGCTGCCGGACGTTCCACTGGAGGTGCTGGAGTCCCCCTACCGCTCCCTGGTGGACCCGGTGGTCGACTTCGTGCGGCGCTTCGAGCGCGAGCATCACAAGGACCGTCACGCCTTCTGCATGGTGGTGCTGCCGGTGTTCGTCACCCGCCATCGCTGGGAGAACCTGTTGCACAACCAGTCGACGATTTGCCTCAGGCGCGCTCTGCGCGAGCGCGGCACCCGGGTCGTCACTACGGTCGGCTTCTACCTCTGAACGAGCCGATGCAAGCGTTCCTCACGGTCGCCGCTACCCCAGATGGACTCATCACCCTGGCGGTGTTCGTCGGGGCCATGGTGTTGTTCGTCAGCGGTTGGCTCGCCCCCGAGGTGACCGGCCTGCTGGCGGCGGCCCTGCTGGTCAGCTTCCAGGTGCTCAAGCCGGATGAGGCGGTGCAGGGTTTCGGCAGCCCCGCCCTGATCACCCTGATGGGCCTGTTCGCCGTCTCCGCCGGCCTGTTCCGCAGTGGCGGCCTGGATCGGTTGCGGGCCCTGATCGGTTCCGATGCCGTGCGCAGCCCCAAGCGGATGATCGCCCTGATGGTGGGGGTGGTGGCCCCCATCTCCAGCTTCATCCCCAACACCCCGATCGTGGCCACCCTGCTGCCGGTGATTGAGGGCTGGTGCCACCGGCGTGGCGTTTCTCCTTCCAAGGTGCTGCTGCCCCTGTCGTTCGCCACCGTGCTGGGCGGCACCATCTCCCTGCTCGGCACCTCCACCAACCTGCTGGCCAGCGATGTGAGCCGCCAGCTGGGCTTCGGCTCCCTGGAGCTGTTCAGCTTCACGGCCATCGGCATCCCCGTGTGGCTGCTGGGGGGGCTGTACATGCTGATCGTCTCTGATCGGCTGCTGCCCGACCGCGGCCAGGGGGATGGGGACCTGCTGGGCGGCCTTTCCCGCGACGGCTACCTCACCGACGTGCTGATCCCGGAGCAGTCCGAGTTGATCGGCCAGTCGCTGCACAACAGCCGCCTGCAGCGGCGCTTCGACGTGGACGTGCTGGAGCTCCACCGCGGCCAGGACAGCTTCAGCGCCCCCCTGGCCGACCTGCCCCTGCAGGCCGGCGACCGGCTGCTGCTGCGCTGCAACCGCGACAACCTGCTGCGTCTCCAGCAGGAGCACACCGTCACCCTCGCCCCGATCGGTGATCAGGAAGAGGACCTGCGCGAGCTGGCCGGCGAGACCACCTCCCCCCAGCGGGTGGTGGAGGTGCTGCTGCCCAACGGTTCCACCCTGGCCGGGGCGAGCGTGCGGGACATGCGCTTTCGCCAGCGCTACAACGCCACCCTGCTGGCGGTGCGGCGGGGGAACCAGGTGCTGCGCGAGCTGCTGGGCCGGGTGGTGCTGCAGGCCGGCGACGTGCTGCTGCTGCAGGCGCCGGTGGATGCCATCCGCGGCCTGCAGGCCAACAACGACCTGGTGCTGCTCGATGAGCTGGAGAAGGACCTGCCCACCACCGATCGCAAGCTTGTCGCGATGGGGATCACGGCGCTGATGATCCTGCTGCCGATGCTCAAGATCCTGCCGTTGATGGCCTCGGTGCTGCTGGCGATGGTGGCGATGGTGGCCACGGGCTGCCTGCGCTCCGGGGAGCTGCTGCGCTCCGTTCGCTGGGATGTGATCCTGCTGCTGGGCTCCCTTTCCTGCTTCAGTGTGGCGATGCAGAAGACCGGCCTGGCGGAGGCCCTGGCCACCGACCTGCTCCAGTCCCTCCAGGGCTGGCCCGCCTATGGGGTGTTGCTGGTGGTGTTCGTGCTGGGTCAGCTGTTCACCGAGGCGCTCAGCAACGGCACCACCGTGGTGCTGCTGATCCCGATCGCCACCGAACTGGCCAAGGGGCTGGCGCTGCCACCGATGGCCTTCATCTTCGCCATCACCTTCGCCGCCAGCCAGAGCTTCCTTACCCCGATCGGCTACCAGACCAACCTGATGGTGTTCGGCCCGGGCCGCTATCGCTTCCTTGACATGGCCCGCTACGGCGCCCCCCTGTCCATCGGTCTGGCCCTGGTGGTGCCGTGGCTGATCTGCCGCCACTTCGGCCTGTAGGCATCCGCGGCCCGATCGGCTCAGGCGGGGGGATCCTGGGCCTCCCGTTCCAGCTGGGCCTCCTCGAAGCGGGCCACCAGCTTCGGCACCACCAGCACGATCACCAGCAGCACCAGGGCGCCGAGGCCGAACTCGACCACGCCCTTCACCATCTGATCGAAGGGAATCCAGCGGCCGCCGAGCCAGGCCAGGCCCACCATCGTCGAGGCCCAGAGCACGGCCCCCAGCATGTTGAACAGCAGGAAGCGGCGGTAGGGCATCCGCACCGCGCCGGCGATGGGGCCGGCCAGCACCCGCAGCACCGCCACGAACCGGCCCAGCAGCACCGACTTGCCGGCATGGCGCAGGAACCGTTCCCGCAGGACCTCCATCTGCTCCGGACTGCGGCCCAGCAGCCGTCCGGCCCGCAGCAACAGCCCCCAGCCGGCCCGGCGCCCCACCCAGTAGCCGAGGTTGTCCCCCAGGATCGCCCCGCCGGCCGCCGCCCCCATCACCCCGAGCACCTGCAACTGGCCGCTGCCGGCCGCATAGCCCGCCAGCAGGGTGACCGTCTCGCCGGGCAGGGGCACGCCGGCGTTCTCCAGCAGCATGGCGCCGAAGACCACCCTGTAGCCCCAGTCGTGGAGGAGGGATTCCAGGGTGGTGAGGCTGATGGTCCCGTCGAACACGGCCAGGGGCCAGGTCATCGCAACACGGAAGGAATCCAGACCCTATCTCCCCGGCCAGGCCAGTGTTCCGGTGCAGAGCCAGCGGCGGCGGCGCAGCGGATTGGGGTGGGGCCCGGGCCAGGTGAAGCGGGGCAGGGCCAGGGCCGGGGTGGCGGTGGTGACCAGGGCGGCGTCGACGGTGGCCACCTGGAGGTAGTGGCGGCCGCAGATCTGGGCATCGCCGAGCAGATGGCTGTTGAAGGGATAGGAGAACGCCTGGGGCGCCTCCCCCAGCACCCGGCCGAGCACGGCGCTGGAGCGGACCAGTTCCTGCTCGAACTCCGCCGCGCTGATGTTGCAGCGGGGGACGTGGTGGTGGCCGTGGCTGCCCAGCTCGTGGCCGGCGTCCCGGGCCCGGCGCAGGTGGGCCTCTCTGGGGTAGAGGCGATCGGCCGCCGCCGCCAGCTCGCCGGCCGTGCCCCAGCGTTCCGCCAGCTCCGCCAGCAGCTCCCGCACCCTGGCGACGGGGGTGGCATCCCGCAGCCGGGCGATCAGGGCCGCACCCGCCAGATCGGCCGGCAGAGCCAGGCGCTGCTGGGCCAGCTCCGCCAGCCGGGGCGCCAGGGCGGGGTGGGCCCCATACCAGTAGAGGGCATGCTCCCAGACCAGCCCCCCGCCGGCGAGCATTCCGGACGACTGGAAGAACACGGCGGGGACGCCCAGCCCTTCGAGTACCTCCAGCCCCTCCTCGTAGTTGCAGCGCAGGCCGTCATCGAAGCTGACGATCACCGCGAACTCGTTGGCTGACGGGTACCGTCCCGCCCGCAGATCGGCGTAGGTGAGGAAGCGGGCGCCGCGGCGCTGCAAATAGCCCAGCTCCGCGGCCAGCTCGCCGGGGGGGATCGGCGGGACCCCGAAGCGGTCGAGGAAGGGCACCCGGCCCGGCTCGTCCACCCGGTGATAGAGCAAACACAGCACGTTCCCCCGCAGGCGCCGGCGCCAGAGGCGATCCAGCGGCGGCAGAAACAGCAGGTCCGCCGCCCGGTTGGTGACGCGCCCCAGGCGGCTCATGGCTGCTCCCCCCGCACCACCCGCACGGCCCCATCGCGGCGCCCCTGGTCGGCCAGGTAGGTGCGCACCAGCCCCCTGGCGATGCGGCGGTTGGCCAGCAGCCGCTGCCAGGGCTCGTAGCTGTAGCCGGTGCGCCGCAGGAACAGCTTGCCCTTCTCCCACTGGGGCACCCGCGGGGCGGTGCCGGCCTCGAGCCGGCGGGCCGCCTCGATCAGCAGCTCGATGCCCACCTGGAAGCTGCGCACCTCGATGGTCTCGACGTCGTCGTCTGGTTCCATCGGCACCCTGGCCGACAGGATGATGTCGCCGCTGTCGATGCCGGGGTCGATGTGGTGCACCGTCACCCCCACCAGCTCCGGGTGACCCTCCAGGAGCATGTAAAGGTTGCAGTTGGCCCCCCGCGAATAGGGCGACAGCCCGGTGTGCAGGTTGATGAGGCCGTGGCGGATCGAGGGGATCAGCTCCAGCACCGGCGCCCGCAGCAGCTGGGTGCCGTTGACCAGGACGATGTCGGCGGAGAGCTGGCGCAGGAAGTCGGCGGTGCGCTGCTCGTTGATGGCCGACGTGACCAGCACCGGCACCTCGGCCGGCAGCTCCGGCGGGGCGCCGTTGTGGTGGAACAGCTGCCGCTGCAGGGCCGCGCCGCGGCGGTCGTGGGGCCGCAGCAGCACGCGGGCGATCAGCTGGCGCAGCAACCGCAGGGGCCGGCGGTATCTCGCCAGCCGGGTCGTCCAGCTGCGGCTGTCGGGCGGAGATACCTGCAAGACCACCCCCACCAGGGTGAACGCCTCGGCCACCCGCCGCACCAGGTGGCGCTGGTAGAGACCGTCGCAGCAGAGCACGGCCACCCGCAGGGAGCTCACGACCATGGCGTCGCCGGGCGCAGCATCATCTGCGGATGGTACGGACGGTGCGGCCGGAAGGCGGCACAGTGGGACCGATCCAGAGCCGCCCATGGCCGTCCGAGACGTGCTGACCATCGGAGATCCCCGCCTGCGCCAGGTGAGTGCACCGGTGCAGCGATTCGATGACCCCGCCCTGCCGGTCCTGCTGCAGGACCTGCGCGACACCATGGCCGCCACGAACGGCGCCGGCCTGGCGGCCCCCCAGATCGGTGTACCGCTGCGGGTGGTGATCTTCGGCCTCAGCCACAACCCCCGCTACCCGGAGGCGCCCCCCATCCCGGAGACGCTGCTGATCAATCCGGTGCTCACGCCCCTCGGCGACGAAACGGACGATGGCGCCTGGGAGGGCTGCCTGAGCGTGCCGGGCTGGCGGGCCCTGGTGCCCCGCTGGCGCCTTCTGCGTTACCGGGCCTTCGATCCTGCGGGCCATCCCTTCGAGCGGCAGGTGGAGGGCTTCCATGCCCGGGTGGTGCAGCACGAATGCGACCACCTCGATGGGGTGCTGTTTCCGGATCGGATGCCGGCGGGGCTGCCCCATGGCTGAGCTCGTCAAGCCAACACCCCGCTGGTGGGTGCGCGGCGACCTGGACGGCTTCCTGGGCCTGGGGCTCGACAACCTGATCCAGATCCTGCTGATCGTCTCGCTCTGTCGCGGCGTGCTGGGGTATCCCGATGGCCTGATCTTCGGCACGATCCTGCCGGCCACCGGCATCAGCCTGGTGGTGGGCAATGGGGCCTACGCCGTTCAGGCCCACCGGCTGGGACGGCGCGAGGGCAGAGACGACCGCACCGCCCTTCCCTATGGCATCAACACGGTCAGCCTGTTCGCCTATGTCTTCCTGGTGATGCTGCCGGTGAAACTGGCCGCCACCGGCCAGGGCCTTGATCCCCAGGCGGCTTCGCTGCTCTCCTGGCGCGCCGGCCTGCTGGCCTGCCTCGGGTCGGGGCTGATCGAGGCGGGCGGTGCCTTCCTGGTGGCCCCCCTGCGGCATTGGCTGCCCCGGGCGGCCCTGCTCTCCACCCTGGCCGGCATCGCCCTGGGGTACATCGGCCTCGGTTTCCTGTTGCGCACCTACGCCGTGCCGGTGGTGGGGCTGGCGGTGCTGGCGGTGATTCTGCTGGCCTACTTCGGCCAGGCCCGGCTGCCCCTGCCGGGGGGTGTGCTGGCGGTGCTGGTGGGCATCGTCCTGGCCGCGGCCACGGGCCTGCTGCGGCTGGACGGCCCCACCTGGCAAACCAACCTCGCCCAGGTGGGCCTGCACCTGCCCGTGCCCAGGCTCGGTGCCCTCTGGGAGGGTCGTGACGCCCTGATTCCCTGGCTGGGGGTGACGCTGCCGATGGGTCTGTTCAACCTGCTGGGGTCGCTGCAGAACCTGGAGAGTGCCGAGGCGGCCGGCGACGCCTACCCGGTGAAGAGTTCGCTGCTGATCAACGGCATCGGCACGGTCGCCGCCGCCGGGCTGGGCTCCTGCTTCCCCACCACCATCTACATCGGCCACCCGGGCTGGAAGGGCATGGGGGCCCGCATCGGCTACTCCTGGCTCAACGGCCTGGTGATGGGCCTGGGCTGCCTGCTGGGGCTGTTCGGAGTGGTGGGCCAGCTGGTGCCGATCGAGGCCGGCATGGCGATCGTGCTCTACATCGCCCTGGTGATGGCGGCCCAGGCCTTCCAGGCCACGCCGCCGGCCCACGCCCCCGCCGTGGCCCTGGGGCTGCTGCCCGGCCTGGCCGGCTGGGGCTCCCTGATGCTGAAGGCGGGGCTGCGGGCCGGGGGCAGCGGCACCCCGGCCAACCCCTTCGGTCCCCAGCTGCTGCCGCCGCTGCAACAGGCGGACGTCTGGGCCGCCGGCGCCTTCGCCCTCGAGCAGGGCCAGATCCTGGCGGCCATGCTGCTGGCGGCGATGCTGGTGTATGTGATCGAGCAGCGCTATCGCGCCGCCGCCCTCTGCGCCCTGGTGGCGGCGGCCGCCTCCTGGCTGGGCCTCATCCACGCCTGGAGTTTCACCCTGGCCGACACCGTCCTGAACCCTGGCTGGGGCAGCGGCACCCCCTGGGCCCTGGGTTACCTGGCGATGGCGGTCGTGTTCCTGCTGGGTCGCCCCCAGCGCTGAGCAGGGCCGGTCGTGGGGTGATGCCTAGGGTTGAACGATTGCACCGCCGCGTCGTCCCAGTGAAAAGCCAGTGGACTCTTTTCGTGTGATGGGCACGTCTGGCATCGATCCGATCGCGCCCCAGCGGCTGCGGCTGCGCCGTCCTGACGACTGGCATGTGCACCTGCGCGACGGGGCCATGCTCCAGATGGTGGCCCCGGCCACGGCCCGCAGCTTCGCTCGGGCGATCGTGATGCCCAACCTCAGCCCGCCGATCACCACGGTGGCGGCGGCCGCGGCCTACGGCGCCCGGATCAGGGCGGCCCTGCCCGTCGGCAGTGATTTCACCCCCCTGCTCACCGCCTACCTCACCGACACGATCGATCCGGCGGAGATCGAGCGCGGCCACCGCGAGGGGGTCTTCACCGCCTGCAAGCTCTACCCGGCCCATGCCACCACCAACGCCGCCGCCGGCGTCACTGACCTGGCTCGGATCGAGCCGGTGCTGGCCACGATGGAGCGGATCGGCATGCCCCTGCTGATCCACGGGGAGGTGACCGACGCGGAGATCGACATCTTCGACCGCGAAGCCGTGTTCATCGAGCGTCACCTGGCGCCGTTGCTGCAGCGGCACCAAGGCCTGAAGGTGGTGCTGGAGCACATCACCACCGCCGAGTCGGTCGCCTTCGTGCGTCAGGGGGGGGGCAACTTGGCCGCCACCATCACCCCCCACCACCTGCACATCAACCGCAACGCGATGTTCCAGGGCGGGCTGCGGCCGGACTTCTACTGCCTGCCGGTGGCCAAGCGCGAACGGCACCGGCTGGCCCTGCGCCAGGCCGCCACCTCGGGGGAGCCCTGCTTCTTCCTGGGCACCGATTCGGCCCCCCATCCCCGCTCGGCCAAGGAAAGCGCCTGCGGCTGCGCCGGCATCTACAACGCCCCCTACGCCCTGGAGAGCTACGCGGCGGTGTTCGAGCAGGAGGGGGCCCTGGATCGCCTGGAGACCTTCGCCAGCCTGCATGGGCCCGCCTTCTACGGACTGCCCCTCAACGAGGGAGCGATCACCCTGGTGCGGCAGGCCCACACAGTGCCGCCACGGCTGCATAAAAACGCCGCCGACGGCAGTGCCACCGATCTGGTGCCCTTCCATGCCGGCCAGGTGCTGCAGTGGCGGCTGGAGGCCGAGGGCTGAGGGCCAGCCCATGGGCGCCGGGATGGATCAGGGGCGCGGCACCAGCGGCGCCCCGTCCGCCAGGGAGGGATCGCCGCTCAGCACGGCGGTGCCCGCCGGTGGCCCGCCGGCCGCCGGTAGGCGCTCCTTGCTGCGGTAGCCCCGGCCGTCGAACGCCTCGCGCACCCAGGTGTCCGGGGCGCCACCCCCGGACTGCAGGCGCCAGAGATCACGCCAGCGGTTGCGGCCCGCCGCCGGGACGATGACCGGCAGCCAGCTGGTGGGGAAGCTGGTGATGAGGCGGTAGCCGGTGGCTTCCTGGCGGTACACCTGGAGCGTGCAGCCACCGGTGCCGCAGACGTAGGAACCCATCAGGTAGATGAGCACGTCCTGACGGCCATCCCCATCGAGATCGGTACGGCCGTACAAGTAGCTGATCCGCCCCATGCCCCCGGCGGCGCTCCCCGGGGTGCGGCGCAGGTCGGGGAAGGCCGCCAGGATCGCCGCTTCCAGCGCCGGATCGGGCCGGTTGCTGTAGCTGGGCCCGGCGCCGGCGCGGGGTTCCCAGATGAGGATGCCGCCATCGGCCAGCAGACTCAGGTTCAGCCGGCCGTCCCGCAGCAGGTAGCCCCGCACGAAGGGAAGCTGGCGGGCCAGGGGTTCCCCCAGGCTGGGGGCCGGGCACAGGACTTTGGTGCTGGCCAGGGGTCCGAAGCGGAAGCCGCCGTTGCCGGGGTCGGCGCTGGGCTCCACCCGCCAGCTGCCCGTGGCGCGGTTGCAGTCGAGCTGCAGGACCGCCCGGGCATCGGCCTGGAGCGAGAGGGTGTAGCGGGACGCGTCCCGCGGGCGCCTCAGGCCCTGGGCGTCATCCATCGACTGGATCCCCACCAGCTGCCAGCTGGTGCCCTGTAGCGGCGGCTTCTGGGGGGCTGCCTGCAGGGGCAGCGACGCCACCACCAGGAGCGAGGCCGCGGCGATGGCGCCCCCTGTCCAGGTGCCCCGGTGCCGGGCCGTGCTGGCTGCTATGGGCATCGGGCGACTCCTGCGGGCTCTCCACAATCGGACAACAACGCCCCAGAGGCGGCAGAAGACTGACCATGGTCGTGCCGCCCTGTCGCTGCCATGGGCATCCTGCGCGCCGCCGCCACCTATTTCGCCCTGGTCTTCGGCACCGGCTTCGTTCTGGGGGCGGTGCGGGTGCCGCTGCTGGTGCCGCGGCTGGGGGAGCGCCTGGCCGAACTGTTGGAGATGCCGTGGATGGCCCTGGCGATGGTGCTGGCCGCCCGGCTTGTGGTGCGGCGGCAGCTGGCCGGCCGTGGCCCCCTCCCCCGGGTGGCCGCCGGAGCCCTCGCCCTGGCGTTCATGGTGGCGGCGGAGCTGGCGGTGGGGCTGTTGCTGCAGCAGCGCTCGTTGCAGGACATCCTCATCAACCGCGACCCGGTCTCCGGCGTCGTCTACCTGGCCCTACTGCTCCTCTACGCGCTGCTGCCGCTGCTGCTGCTGCTGGGCCAGGGCTCCACCACCACGGCGGTGCCGTAGCAGAGCACTTCGGTGGCGGCGGCGGTGCCGCCCTGCACCTCGGAGCCGTCGTAGCGGGTGCCGACGATGGCGTTGGCCCCCAAGGCCCGGTCGGCGGTCGGGGGTCGCCCCATCCTGCTGGGAGCGGCTCCGTGCTTCAAGCGGCGGGCTTCAGGCGGCCGGGCCGAGGCCGGCCTCGAGCAAGGGAATCGCCCGCTCCAGGGCCACCCCGCGGCTGGCCTTGAGCAGCACCCGATCCCCCGGCTCGAGCCAGTCGAGCAGCATGGCGGCCGCCTCCTCGGGCGTGGCCGCCCGAGCCAGCCGCGGCACCCCGGCGGCGGCGGCGAGCATCGCCTGGGCTTCGGCCTCGGCGGCCACGATCACCAGCCCGTCAAGTCCCAGCGCCCGGGCCCGACCGGCCACCTGGCGGTGCAGCTCCAGGCTGCGTTCCCCCAGCTCGAGCATCGTGCCCAGCACCGCATAGCGGCGGCCTTCCCCGGCTCCGCCCGGGGCCCCCAGCAGCTCCAGGGCCGCCAGCACCGCCTCCGGCGAGGCGTTGTAGGTCTCATCCAGCAGCTCCACCCCACCCAGGCTCCAGCGTCTGGCCCGCCCCCCCGGCAACTCCACCGCCAGGTCGACGAGGGCTGTGGCCGGGACGCCCAGCTCCTGGGCCACCGCCACCGCCAGCAGCAGGTTGCGGGCGTTGTGGCGCCCCTCCAGGGGCAGCCGCAGGCTGGGCCCGCCCACCAGGTTGAGGCAGCCACCCTCCAGCCGTCCCACCAGGTCCGGCGCCGGCGTCCCGGCTGGGAACGCCGCCAGCTCGTCCTCCAGGGCGACCCGCAGCACCCGTCCCCCCCAGACCCTCGCCAGGAAGTGCTCCAGCAGCGGATCCCCGGCCGGAATCACCAATACCCCGTCGGGCCCCAGGCCGGCGGTGATCTCGCACTTGGCTTGCCCGATCGCCTCGCGGCTGCCCAGCCGGCCGATGTGGGCGGTGCCGATGTTGGTGATCACGGCCACATCCGGCTCGGCGCAGCGGCTGAGCCGATCGATTTCCCCCAGGCCCCGCATCCCCATCTCCACCACCAGGGCCGCCGTGGCCTCGTTGGCCTTCAACAGGGTGAGGGGCGCCCCGACGTCGTTGTTCTCGTTGCCGCTGCTGGCCACCACCGGCCCCAGGGAGCCCAGGGCCGCCTTGATCAGTTCCCGCGTCGTGGTCTTGCCCGCTGAGCCGGTCACCGCCACCACCGGCATTCCGAGCCGTCGCCGCCACAGCAGGGCCAGCTGCTGGTAGGCCACCAGGGTGTCCTCCACCAGCCAGATCGGCCGCCCGCCAGTGGTCACAAGCTGCGCCACCACGTCCCCATCCAGGCGGTCCTTCTGCACCAGGGTTGCCGCCGCCCCGGCGGCAAGGGCCTCAGCCAGGAAGCGGTGCCCGTCGAAGCGCTCTCCCACCAGGGGCACGAACAGGGCGCCGGCCAGCGCGCCGCGGCTGTCGGTGCTCACACGGCGGAAGCCTTCCGGTGTGGTGGTTCCGGGGGCCATCAGGGGCTCTCCCCACAGCTGGCACAGGGGCTCGAACGGCAGCGGCATCAGCCTGTGGCACCGGGATCGAGCAGGATCATGCCGGAGCCCACCAGGGCCCTGCGGGCCAGCAGGCGCTGGCGGCCGTCCACCAGCTCCAGTCGTTCGTAGCCGAGGGCCAGGGCGCGCTGCTGCCAGCGCTCTGCCCAGCGCCGCCGGGTCGCTTCGCTGAGACCGGTGTAGGCCGGCGCCATGGTGAGCACCAGCCGGCCTTCGCTGGGCGCCGGATGGGCCGAGGCGACCAGATGCTCGGGATCGTCCTGGGCCAGCAGGGCCAGGAGGGGATCGAGCTCCAGGGGCGGTGGAGGTGGCGGTGGCTCCGGCATGGGCGCGCGTGCGGCCACGGCCGCTGGGGCGACACGTGCGGGCACAGAGACGGTCGGGGCCTCCTCGGGCGCCGGGGCCAGCAGCGGCGCCGCGGGACGTGCCGCCGGCGGCGGCGACGGCGCGCGATGGGACAACCGGCCCCAGGCCTTCCCCGCCAGCGCCAGGGTCAGCGCCAGCAGGGCCGCCAGCAGCAACGGCCAGAACAGGGGGGCCAGCCCCTGCGGCCAGAAGCCCGGCACCGACAGATCCCCCTCCCGATTGCGCCGCCAGAGTTCGCGCAGCCTCAGGCGCAGCGAGGCCAGCACGGCCCGCAAGGCGCGGCCCAACGGGCCCCAGGGACTGGCATAGGGCGCCGGTAGATCGGAAGCTGGTGGAACCGGATCAGCCATGGGCGCCGGACACGGGGGGCGAGCTCAGGAGTCGTTTCGGCGACGCAGCAGGGCCAGGGGGTTGCGGGGGCGCGGGGCCGGCGGGGGCGCCTTGCTGCCCACATCCGGCCTGGGGTCGTCGTGCAACAGGCTGGGATCGGCCCCCTGGCCCTGGGAGAAGCGCTCCACCTGGGCGGCGTCGGGGGTGGGCTCCTTGACGCCGCAGACCTCGCGGTACATGGCGTCGTAGGCCAGGGCCGAGCGGTTCCAGCTGAAGTCGGTGGTCATGGCCCGGCGCTGCAACTCCTGCCAGCTGGGCTCGTTGCGGTAGGCCTCCCAGGAGCGCACGATCGTGGTGTAGAAGTCGATCGCCTCATAGCGGTCGAAGCCGTAGCCCGTACCGGTGCCGGCGCTGGGGTCGTTGGGGGGGACGGTGTCCACCAGGCCTCCGACGCGGCGCACCACCGGGATTGAGCCGTAGCGCATGGCCAGCATCTGGCTGATGCCGCAGGGCTCGAAACGGCTCGGCATCAGGAAGGCGTCGCTGCCCGCATAGATCAGGCGTGAGAGGGCGTCGTCGTAGGTGAGGAACACGGCGAAGCGGCCGGGGTGGCGGGCCGCCATCTGCCACAGGCCCGACTCGTAGCCGCGCTCACCGGTTCCCAGCACCACGAACTGGCTGTCGCTGTAGGCCAGCACCCGGTCGGCCACCTGCAGCAGCAGGTCGACGCCCTTCTGATCCACCAGCCGGCTCACCATGCCCATCAGGTAGGTGCGGGGATTCACGGTCAGCCCCATGCGCTCCTGCAGCAGTCGCTTGCTGGCGCTGCGGCCGGAGAGGTCGTCGGCCGAGAACGGTTGCGGCAGGGTGGGGTCCGTGGCGGGATCCCAGGCTTCGGTGTCGATGCCGTTGAGGATGCCGCGCAACTTGCCGCTGACGAAGTTGAGCAGGCCGTCGATACGCTCGCCGTATTCGGGCGTGCGGATCTCCATCGCATAGGTGGGGGATACCGCGTTGACCCGGTCGGCGTACAGCAGGGCCGCGGCCATGGTGTGGTCGCCCTGCATGTACCAGGGGCACCAGGTCATCCGATCCAGCTTCCAGCGCCAGGGGCCCTGGTAACGCAGGTTGTGGATGGTGAACACCGTGCTGATTTCAGGGTCCTGGTGCATCCACACCGGAATCATGCCCGTGTGCCAGTCGTGGCAATGCAGCACCTGGGGCTTCCAGCCTCCGTTCCACGCGAATTCAGCCGTGGCGTTGGCGAAGAAGGTGAAGCGCCAGTCTTCGTCTTCACCGCCGTAGATGCGCTCCGGATCGAACACCGGATGACCCACCAGATAGATGGGCAGACCGCAGCTGGGGTGGCGGGTTTCGTAGATGGCGAAATCGGTGCCCATGGCGTGGCCGCGCCACATCGGCTCCGTGGGAATCTCCAGGCAACTCCACAACTTGCCATAGCCCGGCAGGATGATGCGCACGTCATGGCCGAGGGCCGCCAGGGCCGGTGGCAGGGAGCCCACCACATCTCCCATGCCCCCCACTTTGATCATCGGAGCGCACTCCGCAGCGGCAAACAGAACCCTCATCCGCTCTTGATCCCTGGTGCGCCCGGAACTCTACGGGCTGCCCCGGTGGGCTTCGGTGCCTCAGGGCAGCACCGTCACCGGGGTGCCGACCTGAACCAGTTCGAACAGCTCCTTGACGTCCTCGTCAAAGAGCCGCACGCAGCCATGGGACACGGCGCCGCCGACACTGGCGCGGTTCGGTGTGCCGTGGAAGCCGGAGGTCACGCACCCCTTCACCTCCAGATGCTCCTGGCCATTGAAACCACTCCGGCCCTTGCAGTCGCGGTGAAAACCGATCCAGCGGGAACCAAGGGGATTGGTGGGGCCTGGGGGAATGTGCACGCCCTTGGCCGGATGCTCCCAGATCGGATAGGCGGTCTTCTCGATCACGCTGAATGACCCCACTGGCGTCTCCCAGCCGGGCATGCCCACACCGACGCGGAAACGGCGCAGTTCCCGCTCTCCTTCCATCACCGTCAGCAGCCGCTGGCGGCGGTTCAGCACCAGCTGCCGTGATGGGGAGAGGGCGTCTGTCTCCACTGGGGCAGCGGCCGCGATGGAAGGCACCAGCACCCACCCCGTCATGGAGCTGATCAGGGCAGCGGCCAGGGGCAGGGTGACTCGGCGGACCACGATCAGGCGGCAGACAGCAGGAGTGGTAGCTGGAGGCTAGCCAGCACCAAGGTGCGACGGCTCATGGGCCAGGCGGGCCACGCCAACCGTCCAGCTACGTTTCACCGCCATGACGTCTGCCGCGCTGCTGATGGGTCTGGAGATCACGGCTGCATCGCTTTGGGCCGGAGAATCCTCTACCGGGGCGATCTGATCAGGTTCCCAAAGGAGAAGAGAACCTCGCTGGAAGCCGACAGCATCGTCTGGGGCCAGAACCTGGCCAATGGTTGGCGACGGGGCCACAGGGAAGCAGCGATGACCTCCACCTCTGGACCCGTTGGTCGGTCTTCCAACCCGCCCGTTGGAACTCCCGCTGCCCCTCCTTTGTAAAAGGGTCGGCGGCTCTGGAGGCCCGTCAGCGGGCAGATGTAGCCATGTCGCTGGGATTCCATGTGCCGGATCACCATGCCGGCGAGGTCCTTTAGCAACTGATGTTCATTGCCTGCGGGTTGTGTTGGCTGCGGGCTGAGCATCGCAGCAGATGGCGTGGGCGCAGAAGGCCAGATCCCTCGATGTTTCACTCGCTTCCAGCCCCACCCGCGACAGAAACCATTGCCGTTGGCGATCCACCATTGAGATCAGGGCCGTGGGAACACCCAGCATCTGGCTGGCCAGGCGGGTGATGCTATTGAAGTCCCCATCGGACTCCGTATCGAGAATGTGTTGCTCGTCCAGGGCCGCCTGCCGCTCAGCTTCGTTGTCCGGGATCGGATAGACGGACACCGTTTGTGGCTCCCACGCACTAAAGAAGGGCCAGGGGCCGATCAGGGCAGCCAGGGCGCCTCGGAAAAGTCTGGGTCCCGCTTCTCCAGGAAGGCATTGCGTCCCTCCTGGCCTTCGCTGGTCCGGTAGAAAAGATGGGTGGCCTGGCCCGCCAGCTCCTGGATCCCGGCCAGGCCGTCGGTTTCGGCATTGAAGGCGGCCTTGAGGCAACGGATCGCCGTGGGGCTGTGCTGCAGCACCTCCCGGGCCCAGGCCACCCCCTCGCGCTCCAGATCCTCCAGGGGCACCACGGCGTTCACCAACCCCATGGCCAGGGCCTGGTCGGCGTTGTAGCGCCGGCACAGGAACCAGATCTCCCGGGCCTTGCGCTGCCCCACCACCCGGGCCAGATAGCCGGCGCCGAAGCCGCCATCGAAGCTGCCCACCCGCGGCCCGGTCTGGCCGAAGACGGCATTTTCGGCCGCCAGGCTCAGGTCGCAGAGCAGGTGCAGCACCTGGCCGCCGCCGATGGCATAACCCGCCACCAGGGCGATCACCACCTTGGGCAGGCTGCGGATGATGCGTTGCAGGTCGAGCACGTTCAGCCGCGGCAGCCCCGCAGCGTCGAGGTAGCCGCCATCACCGCGCACGCTCTGGTCGCCTCCGGCGCAGAAGGCCCAGACGCCATCGGCGGCTGGGCCCGCGCCGGTGAACAGCACCACGCCGATGCAGGGGTCGTCCCGGACCCGGTTGAAGGCATCACAGAGTTCCTGCACGGTGAGCGGCCGGAAGGCGTTGCGCTTCTCGGGCCGGTTGAGGCTGATCCGGGCGATCCCATCGCCGCTGGTCTCGAAGCGGATGTCGCTGTAGTCGCCGGCGCTGGTCCAGCTCGGCAGGGGCGGGGGAACGGGGGTCATGGGGACGTGACCTGGGCTGCGGCCATTGTGCGCAGCCGTTGCCGCAGGGCGGCATCACGGCGTCGGTCGGTGGCGATCACCAGCAGCGCCATCGGCTGCTGCCGTGCCCAGGCCAGATCGCTCTCCAGGGCCGCCAGGCACGCCACCCGCCGGCCCGGCACCCCGTGCACTGCCGCCAGCGCCAGGGGATCCACCGCCTGGGGCATGGCGAACAATCGCTCGAAATCCATCGCCGCCGCCGGCTCGGTGCGGATGGGCAGCTGCTCGAAGATGCCGCCCCCCCCGTTGTCGATCAGCACCACGGTGAGGCGTCCCCGCAGCTGGCTCCGCCACAGCCAGCCATTGGCATCATGGAGCAGGGCCAGATCGCCGCTCACCAGCACCAGCTCGCCCAGGGCCTCGGCCAGGCCGCAGGCGCTCGAGAGGGTGCCATCGATCCCCGAGGCCCCCCGGAAGCCGTGCATCGGCCGCGTTAGGGCGCCCGGGTGGGCAAAGCTTTCCCAGTCGCGCACGGGGCTGCTGTTGGCCAGCAGCACCGGCAGCCCCGCCGGCAGCAGCCGGCTGAGCCGGCGGGCCAGGGCCGGCTCCCCCTCCTCTTCGGCCAGCTCCTGCTCCAGCAGTGCCTGCACCTGAGCCTCCGCCTGGCGCCAGCGGTCCGCCAGCGCCAGCGATTCCCCTGCGGCCTCGCCCGCTTCGGTGGGCTGGGGTTGGGCCGCCAGCCAGGCCGCCAGGCCAGCGCCGCATTGGGCCCGCACCAGCCGGAGGGGGTCGAGGGGACGCCCGTCCCCTTCGCTCACCAGCACCTGGGGTCCGACCTGGGCGGCCAGCCAGCGCTGCAGGCGACGGCTGGCGGGCAGGGGCCCCAGGCGCAACACCTGCAGGCCCCCGATCGCCGTCGCACTGGAGGAGCCCTCCGCCAGGATCAGGTCGTAGGCCTTCACGGTGGTGAGTCCCGGCAGACCCCGCAGGCTCGAGAGGGCATCGGCCAGCACGGGCCAGCCGCTGCGCCGTTGCCAGCACCGCAGGGCCTCCACGTGGGCGTGCCAGGCGCAGGGGCTGCCGCGCCAGGGCCCGGCCACCACCACGCCGGGACGGTCCGGGTCCAGGGTCGCGGCGTCTGCGGTGGCGAAGCGTGGAGGTGCCGGCGGGTTGCCCAACGGGGTCGGGGGGGCAGCGCCCGCTGGCTGGCTGGAGAGCGTGGCGGCCAGTTGGGTCAACTCCCCGCCACCGGCATGCAGCGGTTCGGCGAAGGGCAGGTTGAGGTGGACCGGGCCAGCGCCGCGCCCGGCCCCATCCCCTTGGGCGGCGGCAAGGGCGGCGCTGGCGAGGGCCTCCAGCTCCTTGGGCGCCATCGCCGCCAGCCCCTCGGGGGCGCCGCTGCCCAGCCAGCGGCAGCTGCAGGCCAGAAAGGCCTCCTGGTTGACGCTCTGGTTGGCGCCGCAGCCCTTGAGCTGGGCCGGCCGGTCGGCCGTGAGCAGCAGCAGGGGCAGGGCGCCGAAATCGGCCTCCACGGCGGCGGGCAGCAGGTTGGCGACAGCGGTGCCGGAAGTGGTGATCACCGCCACGGGCTGGCCGCTGCCCCGACCCAGGCCGAGGGCGAAAAAGGCGGCGCTGCGCTCATCGATGGCGGTGTGCAAGCGCAGGCCGCCGGGCTCCAGCAGGGCGGCGGCCACCGCCAGGGGCGCCGAGCGACTGCCCGGGCAGAGCACCCCATGGGCCAGCCCGCCGCGGCGCAGCGCTTTCAGCAGCGTCAGGGCCGCCGCCACATTGGCCAGCGATGACGGGGGCCCGGCCACGGGGGACGCTCCACTGTTCAGGATGGGGGGATCATCCTCATCGACGGCTTCGCCATGGCCAGCGGCTCCGCCATCGCCACGCCCCCCTCCGGCCCCCAGCCTGGGGCCAGTGGATGGCTGCAGCAATTCGCCCGCCTGCTGCTCTGGGTGCTGCTGGCCCTGATGCTGCGCTGGGCGGTGGTGGAGCCCCGCTGGATCCCCTCGGGCTCGATGCTGCCCACCCTGCAGCTCCAGGACCGAATCCTGGTAGAGAAGCTCACGCCCCGTTTCGGCTCCGGTGTGCGCACGGGCAGCATCGTGGTGTTCCACCCGCCGGCCCGGCTGCAGGAGGCGGGCTACGACGCCCGCACGGCCCTGATCAAGCGGGTTGTGGCGGTGGCCGGCGATCAGGTGGAAGTCAGGAACGGCCAGCTTTGGCGCAATGGCAGCCCTGCCGAGCCGGACTGGGCCCGCGAACCGATGGCCTATGCCCTGGAGCCCTTTGTGGTTCCCGCCGGCGAGGTGCTGGTGCTGGGGGACAACCGCAATGCCAGCCTCGATTCCCATCTCTGGGGACCCCTGCCGGAGGCCGATCTGATCGGTACGGCCATCTGGCGCTACTGGCCCCTGGCCCGGTTCGGTCCGGTTGGGTTCTCCTCTCCCCACGCAGGGGAAGCTCCATGATGGACTGCGTTAGGGTGCATGTCGTGTTGCAGCGCACACCGGAGGGGAAATGTTCAACCCGGAGTTCCTGACCGCCGATAACGAGGCGATCAGCGACAATTCGCTGATTCAGTACCTGCAGGAACAGTCCCCAGACGTGCTCCAGAGGGTGGCCCGCTCGGCCACCGGCGACATCCAGGACATCATTCGTCACAACGTCCAGGGCTTGCTGGGCATGCTCCCCGGCGAGCAGTTCGAGGTGAAGATCCAAGCCAGCCGCGACAACCTCGCCGGCCTGCTGGCCTCGGCGATGATGACCGGCTACTTCCTGCGCCAGATGGAGCAGCGCATGGAGCTGGAATCGGCCATGCTCGGCAGCGGTGGTTTCGAGACCGGCCTCGACGACGATCCCGGCGAACTGGAGCTCTAGTGTCCCGTCCCGGTGATTTGCGAGCAAAGTCGCTGGAGCTTCTCAAGGATTGAGTCCTCTGTCGCGCTCCACTTGTGAAGGGTGCTTTGGTTTTGTTGTAGGCGGCCACGTATCGCTCGATTTTGGCGATCAGCTCTTAACGCTGCGCGTAAGTTGTGGGTGATCACCCCAAACCAGCGCTACACCTGACTAAGGCATCCGGATAACGTCAGCCTTAGCCAGGAGGCGTTGGTGGGTGAATCGTGGACGCGGAAGCGGCGCCGATGCCCCAGCCAGGCGCGGACCTACCGCTTCGCGGGTGACCGAAGGCTAGAGAGCGCCTGTGATTGCAGTAGTTGTTCACGATCCGATGGACGTCCAGGCCCTCGGGAGCGGACCTTTCGATCAGGCGCAGGAACCCCAGGAATTCCTGAATTCCTGGTGCCCATGGCGCCGTCTGCACTGGATCAGCACCTCGCCGATGGCCACATCCAGAGCAGCGAACAGGTGGTGGGTGCCGTGACGCCAGGCCCATGGGCAGTAGCGGCTGGGGGCGGTCCAGCGCCTGGATCTGCGTCTTCTCACGGATCGGTGGAGCGCTTGTAGCCGTCAGGCTTCCGCGCAGCGGTGATGCTTCTGGTGATGGGGCTGGACTGAGAAGGTCTGCAGCCAGAGTTCAACACGACCTGGGCGCGCTGCACGATCAAATGCGGCAGTGAACGGGAACTCGCGAGAGCCTGCATCTGTTGAACCTCGTCCTCAGTGAGGACGAGCTGAGGCATCGGACGACCAAGCGCCACAGGCCACCTCGGGGGACAAGGACTATCGTGTTGCTATTTCCGGGACAACACACTAGACGTCCTCCTGCAGTGGAGAGCGGCCTAAATACCTCACCAGCTCTCATGGGAACTGGACCACTGATGGGGGTCACGTCATGTCAGGGCTGGATCGCAGCTGCGGCATTATTGCTTCGTGCCTGGTCCCATTTGATCGAGGTCATACCGGCTGGTGTCCTGCGTGACTGGACTCTCTTGCGAAGCTTGCGGCTGTAGCCGTAGGCGGCACCTAGCCCTAAGAGGGGTAGAGGGCCAGGTGTCGGAACGGGAATTGTCTCTACCGAAATAATCTCTGGCCTTCTTGCTCGTTCTCTGCATTCAAGTGCATTCGGATTTTTGATACAAGGGATACCACGATAATCGTATTCAAGAGGACTGAATCGAGATCTCGATGGCAATTCATACTCTCCGAAGTAGAATTGATAGAGCCTGTCTCCCA
The DNA here is from genome assembly GCF_024345975.1 of Cyanobium sp. Cruz-8D1. Lineage (GTDB taxonomy): Bacteria > Cyanobacteriota > Cyanobacteriia > PCC-6307 > Cyanobiaceae > Cyanobium. The sequence goes on from NZ_JAGQCD010000006.1 coordinate 66,500, forward strand.
CGGCGTAGGCAAAGCCGTTGCCTGAAAACTGGTACTCTGTTGGCGGACTGCCAACCGAAGGATTAAAGAGATTGTCGGTGGGAAGCCCAGATAGAAGCGGATCAAAAAAGCCTGCGGGCAATAACGCAGTTACTTCATTTCCTTCGTCTGTCCCAGTGATGCTCCTCATTAAATATCCAGAAAACCCATTCACGGTTGACCTCGTACTTTCAGTCGTAATACGAAGTCTGCCGCCTTCGATGCGGACGGGATCGCCATCAATTAGGAGCTTGTCAAAGTTAAACAGAAATGTCTGTAGTGCTTCAGCCTTTGCCGGGAAAAGGAAAGTAGAGACAATACAACTCAACACGACTGCCACCAAAGGGTTTACGTCGGATCGTGTGACACGCCTGTTCAGCATACCTTTTAGAGAGTGCTTCACTTGGGAATCAACGCAAGTGAGCGGAAGAATGAAGCGCCAGGCACATGAGAACCAGGGCTGACATGAACCTATTCATAAATCACAATTATAGAAAACTAGCAGGTGCAAGGTTGAAGGAGATCGCGGCGCTGCACATTGGATGCAGATGTGTTCTGTATTTGAGCGTTACCATCCTGTGTTGAGAAAGCAGGCAGCATTAATTCAAGGAGTCGAATCCTGCGATGGCCATTATTCAGCAAATAGTCAGTAACGATGCCCTCGTGTTTCCCGTGAACGATCGGATCAGCACTTCAGAGCCTCTCCAGGCCGTGTGTGAGGTGGATACCGCCTTTTGAGCGGGCGTCCCAGCGGATGGAGCAAGACCTGCGCACAGGCTGAGGACCCCTGCGACGCTCCCTTTCGACCTCCTGGGCTTCAGCTGGCCTGCCCTGCAGGCGCTCGGCGGAGGCCTGCAGCCCGCCCAGGATGGAGGAGGCCAGCTGTTCCGGGAAGCCGCTGGACAGCTCCGCCTGCCCAGCCAGGCCATCGCCACCACTGGTTCTGATGCCTGAGCAGGGCGGTTTTCTCCTGGGCTCCGGCGATCGAGAGGCGCAGTTCCTTGTCGGCTGCGGCCGTGCTGCCTGGAAGCGGTTCAGCCACCACACCCTGCAGCAGGTGGCCGATGGCTCCCCCCGCAGCGCCGGGTGGCCCAGGCCAACCGGCAGCGAGAGCGAGAGGGGCTTGAACTGCGGCACGTCAGCCAGACAGGGTCGTAGTGGAACTCCTGCGGGCCCCGCCCCTGCCCGCGCCACTCCCCCACCCGGCCCGTTCGCTGCCGCCAACAAGAAAGAGGCGCAGCAGGCCTGCCGCGTTGAGCAGGCCAAGGGTGAGACCATCGGTGGTCATCCGAATGCGTTGCCCCTCAAAACGCATAGGGCACCAGAGCGGACGTGCTGCTCATGGCTGGGAAGGCGAGGGGATAGGGGCGCCGGACCCGCAAGGACCAGCAGGATCGTGCTCAGCTGCAGGGTCAATTTCAGCCACAGCAGCCACAGCGGGCGGCTGACCCGGACGGTGGTGGTGATCGGCCGGCGCGTGCGGCAGAAGGCCGACCGTGGGGGATTCCGTCCCTTCTCGCTGAGGCGAATCTTGGCGTGGTGGGCCATGAGAAGCGAACCTCCTCGCCGCCGTACGCATCGCCTTTCGGATTGCCCTCCTGGCCGTATTTCTGCGCCCAACGGGTCTCAAGGGTGAGCACAGCTCCGACATTGAGCTTGTCGCGGCGGTGCTGGAGGCGGGCTTCAATCCAGTCGCCGAAAGCTTTGGCCTTGAGGATCACCCCCACCCGATCACCGGGGGCCGGCGCACCACCGTGATCAGCGAGGCGTGCCGCCATCGTGGTGCCAGGCATGGCGATGGCGTGGATCACCAGTTCTTGCTTGACCCTGGGGCGCCCCTGGTGGTGTTTGCCGTGGCAATCGGCTCCATTTCGGCGCTGTTGAGGTTGCGGCGCAGGTGGTCCCGCGGTGCGCACGATCGCCTGATGGGCCTCTCCCGGTTCTGAGGACAAGTCGATAGGAGTCACGCCTTGATCACCAACTGTCCCTCGATGACCAACCCCATCAGAAACAGGTGCCGGTTCACAGCGCAGCAGAAAGCTGAGGTCGTGGAGCTCTGCCTGCAGGAGGGTCTCACTCCAGTCAAATCCTGATCGGTGTCCACGAAATTGGGCGAACCCCACCCGCTAGCCAGATTCACCTTGACTTTGGAATACCAATGGCTGTCTAAAAATAAAGGAATCTTCTGGAATCACGGACAAGCGGCCAAACAAGCAAACGATTTGGCTGCGGCAGAACTGCATCATATTGACGGTAAGCGGCCAGGGGAAAGCATCCCTTCATGGCATAAAATTTGTGTGCCCAGTAAGCCTAGGCTTCCACTGTTTGATTCCATCAAAGTCATTTAGGTGAACTTCAATGCCCTCTAAACCAGCTTTACCCATCCATGGCTTCCGACGCAACAAGGCGGCTTACTCAGGCGTTGTTGGCGCCGTGCTGGTCGCCAGTGCTTTGGGCTTCGGTGCTACTTCGGCGAACGCAGCAGTTGTCAGCCTTGATTTTGAGGACATCGCTCCATATCCTAATGGCAATAATGTTTTCATTCAAGAGTTTTACAATGGCGGCACTAGCAGTATCGGCACCTCTGGCCCCGACTTGGGGATTTCGTTTGGGGATAATGCCCTGTTGATCTGTCTCAATGAAGTGGGGACGAGCTGTTCCAATACTTCGCGAGGCGGCCTTGGCGATCCTGCATCCCAGAAAGGGGCGTTGTTCTTCCTCTCCGGAAGCGAAACCTTCCTGAATTACGCTTCAGGTTTTGATACCGGATTCTCATTCAATTACGTCTCATTCAGCTTTAATGGCAGCGTTGGAGTTTACGATGGATTGAACGGGACCGGCAACTTACTGGCGTCGCTCAACTTGACCCCCAATGCCGGGTCTTGCCCTGGATTCGATGCTGATTTCTGTCCGTTCTCGCCATCCGGCGTGCTGTTCCCGGGCACAGCAAAGTCGATCGGTTTTGGTGGCGTCGCCAACCAGATCGTGTTTGATGACATCACCTTCGGTTCAGACATCCCAGGACCAGGACCAGAAACTGACACTGTTCCTGGCCCCCTGCCACTTCTTGGTTTAGGCGTTGCCTTCGGCTACAGTCGTAAGCTACGGAAGCGTATCAGCGGTAGCCACAAACTCGGCTGATTGCCCCCAGTAACACTGAACAACTCCCTAGGATTAGCTCGCATGGATGTCCCCGTTTTGGCCCTGTCAAAACGGGGACTTTTTTTGAAATACTGTCGCTCCAGCAGCACGCTGCCTTCTCTTTTGTCAGCCTCCGCATTCCCATAAAAGCATCACTATTGTTCGCTCTGCCTTACCTCCCTCACGGCTAAGTCCTGGCCACTCGAACAACGGCAGCACGAGCGGCTTGGCGCTACCCTAAGCGGCGATGGAGATCCTCAACGACCCAGGCGACACTCAATTTCGAGCGACTGAGTCATGTCACTAATCCAATAATGTTGTGTGACATTCAACCGCGCTTCGTGTATCAAAAGCCATCCAGCAAAGGCCGAAGTTTTTCCAGGGACCGCCGCCCGGCATGACCATTCTCTTGGCGGAAAACGCCGCAATTGTCGTGCTTCGAGCGGCTGGCTGTGAACCTTTCGGCACCAGCACTGCCGGCTGCTCAGAGCCTCCTGAGACCCCACCACCCGCTGATCGGGCGCCTTTAGTCGCAGCCGGATCAGCGACGGAACTTCCGTTCCTCACTTCCCTTCCCTATCTGTCCGCCATGGCCCGTTCACCTGCGCACCACGAGCAAAGTGTCGAGGCGACTGCGCATGCTCCCCGGCTCATGGCTGCCCAGCTGGGGATCCTCGCCGTCTGCCTTCTCAGCCTCTACGTGGTGGTGGTGCTCGCCGCCATCCTGCCGACGGCCCTCCTGGATCCGGCCTGGCAGTTGCGGTTCACGAACGCGCTGATTGTCAACGGCTTCCTCGCTCTTCTTGGCCTGGCCCTTGTCCACTTGGCCGCCTATCTCGATCCCGCCAATCCCCATCTGGGCCGTCGACGCAATGACTTCGCCACCTGGGCTCTGATCCCCGTGCTGGGGTTTCTCCTCCTCATCCCCCTCCAGGGCTACGCCGTGTGGCGCGGCATCGGCACCGCGAAAATGGAGCAGAACAATCAGCTCAGGCAGGTGACCGGCAGGATCTCGGCCCTGCGGGAGGCGATCAACACATCCACCAACACCCAGGACCTGCAACGCCGCTGGCAGGCACTCAAGGCTCCCCCCCTGAGGCCCACCGACCTGACCCAGCCCTGGCCGCAATTGCGCAACGGCCTGCTGGAGAGCTTGGAGCAGATGGAAATCCGAGCCGGCGATCGCCTCAAGGGGATCCAGCCCTCCGTTCTGTGGCAAATTACCCAGGGCAGCATCGGTACGGTTCTCTCAGCTTTCGTGCTGGTGGTGGGCTTCGCTTCTTTTACTAAGCGCAAAGGCAGGGAACGGACGCTCCTTCAGCAGTGGCAGGATAAGTTCCAAAGCCGCAGAGGATCAGCGGGCTTCAGGTTGTCGCAACGAACAACCAGGTGACATCGGGAGTAGCCTGAAGAGGTTATGCCGAGCCTCAGTGCGGGGAGAGCCTCTTGGCACCTCAGCCACCATCCGACTGGAAGTGATCGACCTATCCAGGCATTCTCGATTTTCAGCCCAGGACGACTGGGTCTTCCCCGAGATCTGTGAGCAAAGTCGCTGCAGCGCTTGCACTGAGTGATCACCTCGCTGGTGGCCACGTTCAGCGCCGCCAACAGAGTTGTGTTGCCGTGGCGGATGTAGTCGTGGGTCACGCCCTCGACGTACCCAAGACCCATGGGTAACAGCGCTGAGTCCTGTCCAGAGGTTGGATCTGCGTCTTCTCACGGAGCTGTGGAGAGCTTGTAGCCGTCAGGCTTCCGCGCAACGGTGATGCTTCTGGCGGCGGGGCTGCACCGAGAAGGTCTGCAGCCAGCGATGGACTCTGTCGTCCCCGTAGATGCGTGGCCGGCCGGGGCGCAGCTCGTCGTGCAGACCTTCCAGCCCCAGTTCCCGGTACCGCTTGCCGACGGTCATGCCCGTCAGGTCCATCCGATCGGCGATGGCGGTGTTGGTTTCGCCGGCACCGCAGGCAAGAACGATCGGGGCACCCGGAGACACGCCTGTTTCTCGTCGCTATTTCCGGAACGGCTCACCAGGGCTGAGGCTTTTGGCTCTGTTGTGTCTCCCCCGGCACCAGCCCCAGGCGCACCAGCGTGTTGTCGATTCCGGCCAGGGTTTGCCAGGAGCCTTGATCAGGCGCCCACTCCCCCGTCGCGATCCGGTCCGCCAGGGCGGTGAGCTCCGCTGCTGAGCTAGCCACGGGGGCCTCGTGGTGGGCCGGCACCACCCAGCGCAGATCCTTCAGGCCGGCCAGCACGCGGATCCAGGCCACCAGGGCAGGCCTCTGGCGGGGGAACACCAGCCGCTCCAACACCGCCGCCACCTGCAAACGGCTGCGGCCGCCCGGCGTCAGGGCCTCGAAATCCTCCTGCCAGCCGGGCAGCCAGCGGAACGGGTAGAAGCCGAAATGGGCCCTGGCCCCGCGGCATCCCGGTGCCAGGCAATGGCGCAGCACCTCGCCCAGGGGTGGCACCTCCAGGGGCCTGGGCCGCAGGTAGGTGGCGAACAGCACCATCCGCCACCAGCCCTTGCGGCGCCGCTGGGGATCATCCAGCAGCGGTTCATCGCCCCGCTCGCGGGCATGGAACAGCAGCGGCGTGGGATCGAGATCGAACACCGCCGGCGGCTCCGGCGGAATCGCCACCAGGGCATCGGTCAGCAGCAGGCTGCCGCTGGCCCGATCGAAGCAGGCGATCTCCAGGAAGGTGCCCAGCCCCAGGTCGAGAGGGCCCAGGGGCAACCAGTCGAGCTGGTCGCCGTGGGGTACCCCATCGCTGAGCAGCACCCGGGTGCGGGAGGCGGGGAACCCCAGCCAGGCGGACGGCAGCGGCAGCGGGAAACTCCACTGCTTCGGCGACACCCATACCTGGGCCGCGGGGAAGGCCCGGGCCATGGCCGGCACCGGCAGCTTGTGCTCCAACCCCGATGCGGTGGGCAGCACGATGGTGCACACCCGGCCGTGGCGCTCCTCCAGTTCCCGCAGGCGGGAGAGCACCTCGGCGGTGGGCGCCACCGGGGCATAGAGCAGCAGTCCCTCCCGCACCCGCAGCACCAGCATCCGGATCGGCACCGCTACGTACCAGACCCCCTGCACCTGCTCGAAGCTCCACAGCCTGCCGGCGATCAGCTCCCGCACCAGGGTGCGGCGGCGGCCGTAGGGGTAGAGGGGCAGCAACGGCCACCAGGGCCAGCGTTGGTCGGCGGGCGAGGGCGTCGCAGCGACGTTGGCTGTCTCGCTCACGCGGAGGGGAAGCGGGAGGCCCGTGGGGAACGGCGCCGCTGCGCCAGCAGACCATGGCGGGGCGCCAGCAGGAAGCAGAGCAGGAACAGCAGCGTCTGCACCAGCACGATGCAGCCAGCCGTGGAGGCATCCATCCAGTAGCTCCAGTAGATCCCCACCACGCTGGAGAGCACCGCCGAAAGGATCGAGAGCCACACCATGCGGTCGAAGCGATCGGTGAGCAGGTAGGCGGTGGCCCCCGGGGTGACCAGCATCGCCACCACCAGGATGATCCCCACCGTCTGGAGGCCGGCCACCGCCGCCAGCGACAGCATCGACAGCAGCAGGTAATGCAGCACGCCGGTGTGGAGGCCGATCGAGCGGGCGTGGGTGGGATCAAAGCAGAACAGCAGCAGGTCCTTGCGCAGCACCAGCAGCACGGTCAGCACCAGCAGGCTGATCAGCACCGTCTGGAGGATGTCGGAGGAGCTGATGCCCAGCACGTTGCCGAACAGGATGTGGGACAGGTCGAGGCTGCTGCGCACCTTGGAGATCAGCGTCAGGCCGAGGGCGAAGAAGCCGGTGAACACCAGCCCGATCACGGTGTCCTCCTTGATCCGGGTCATCTGCTTGATGAAGCCGATCAGGGCCACCGAGCCGACGCCAAAGACAAAGGCCCCGACCGCAAAGGGCAGATTCAGGGCGTAGGCGATCACCACACCGGGCATCACCGCATGGGACACCGCATCGCCCATCAGGGCCCAGCCCTTGAGCGTCATGTAGCAGGAAAGCAGGCCGCAGACACAGGAGACCAGGGTGCTGACCAGCAGGGCCCGCACCATGAACTCCTGCTGCAGCGGTTCAACTAGCCAGGTGAGCAGGGTGGTCATGGCGCCTGCGGATCGGGGTCCATGGCTGTCGCCGACTCCGCCTCCAGACGCAGGCCACCGAAGGTCAGGGCCAGGTTCTCGCTGGTGAACACCGAGGCGGTCTCGCCATAGGCGAGCACGGTCTTGTTGATCAGCACCACCTGGTCGCAGAAACCGGTGACGTGGGAGAGGTCGTGGGTGGAGATCATCAGCGTGCGCCCCTCAAGGCGGAACTGCTCGAACAGCTCGATCATCAGCTTCTCGGTGCGGATGTCGACGCCGTTGAAGGGTTCATCGAGCAGCATCACCGAGGCGCCCTGGGCCAGGGCCCGCGCCAGGAAGGCCCGTTTGCGCTGGCCCCCGGAGAGGGCCCCGATCTGGCGGTGGCGCAACGGCCACAGGTCCACCCGATCCAGCGCCTCCCGCACCGCCTCCCGGTCGAGCGGACGGGGTATCCGCAGCAGATTCATGGCGCCGTAGCGGCCCATCATCACCACCTCATGGACGTTGACCGGAAAGTTCCAGTCGACGCTCTCGGTCTGGGGGACATAGGCCACCGCCCTGGCCCGGCGGGCCTGGTGCAAGGGCAGACCATTGATGGCGATGCTGCCGGCCGTCGGGCGCACGAAGCCCATCAGGGCCTTGAACAGGGTGGACTTGCCGGCCCCGTTCATCCCCACCAGGGCGCAGATGCTGCCGGCATCGAGATGCAGGGAGGCGTCGTGGACGGCCACCACCCCGTGGTAATCGACGCAGAGATGGCGAACCGAGATGCGCTCGTTGGCGCTGGGGTGAGGAAGGCGCGAGGGCATCGGTTCAATTCCCCGCCAGTCCCGCTTGCAGGGTTCTTACGTTATGACGCTGCATCTCCAGCAGGTTGGGGGCCGGACCGTCCGGCAGGGAGAGGGAATCCACATGGAACACCCCCCCGAAGCGGGCCCCCGACTGCCGGGCCACCTGCTTCTGGGCCTCGGCGCTGACCGTGCTTTCGCAGAACACCGCCGGCACCTGGCGCTCCTTCACCAGGGCGATCAGGCGGGCCATGCGCTGGGGTGTGATCTGGGATTCGGCGTTCACCGGCCACAGATAGGCCTCGGTGAGGCCATAGTCGCGGGCGAGGTAGGAGAAGGCCCCTTCACAGGTGGCGAGCACCCGCTGGCGGGGGGGGATCTGGCCCAGGGACACCTGCAGCTCCCTGTGGAGCTCGTCCAGCTGGGCGTTGTAGCGCTCGGCGTTGCGGCGGAAGGTCTCCGCGCCGGCGGGATCGAGCTGGGTGAGGGCCAGGCGGATGTTTTCCACATACACCTTGGCCAGCCGGGGGGACATCCAGGCATGGGGGTTGGGCTGGCCCTGGTGGGCGTCGCTGGCGATCGGCAGGGGTGTGATTCCTGCGGTGAGGGGCACATGGGGCACATCCCGGAGGCTGGCGTAGAAGCGCTGGGCCCAGCGCTCCAGCCCGAAGCCGTTCTCCAGCACCATCTGGGCCCCCGAAGCCCGCTTCAGGTCGCTGGGGGTCGGCTCGTAGCCGTGAACCTCGTCGCCCAGGCGCGTGATCGATTCCACCCGTACCCGCTCGCCTGCCACCTGGCGGGTCATGTCCGCCAGGATCGTGAAGGTGGTGAGCACCAGGGGGCGCCCATCCGGCGCCGCGCCCGTCTCCTTGGGTCCGGGGGGCGTTCCCTTCTCCGCCGGCCTGCGGGCACAGCCGCTCGCCAGCAGCGGCACGACAAGGGCGGTGCCCAGGAGAACCCGCGTCAGACGTTTGCTGAGGCCGCGTGGGCCCTGGCCATCCCTGCGGAGCTGAGGCATTCCGGCTGTGGGCAAGTGAGAAGGCTTGGCATGAACATTTTGGCGGTTGTTCCCCCCGATCGGTGGCTGGCTCAAGCCATAGAAAAGCCCCCTCCGCAGAGGGGGCCAAGGGATGCATCGCCTGGCCACGGAGGCCGGACCGATCGCTGGATCAGCCGATCGCCGGGGCGCGCAGGGCGACGGGAATCGACTGGGTCGCGGCCAGATCAAGCGGGAAGTTGTGCGCATTGCGCTCGTGCATCACTTCCATGCCCAGGCCGGCACGGTTGAGGATGTCGGCCCAGGTGTTGATCACCCGGCCCTGGCCATCGAGGATCGACTGGTTGAAGTTGAAGCCGTTCAGGTTGAAGGCCATCGTGCTCACGCCCAGGGCGGTGAACCAAATGCCGACCACCGGCCAGGCTGCCAGAAAGAAGTGCAGGCTGCGGCTGTTGTTGAACGAGGCGTACTGGAAGATCAGGCGACCGAAGTAACCGTGGGCGGCCACGATGTTGTAGGTCTCTTCCTCTTGGCCAAACTTGTAGCCGTAGTTCTGCGACTCGCTCTCGGTGGTTTCACGCACCAGGGAGCTGGTGACGAGCGAACCGTGCATGGCGGAGAACAGGGAGCCACCGAACACACCTGCCACACCCAGCATGTGGAACGGGTGCATCAGGATGTTGTGCTCAGCCTGGAACACCAGCATGAAATTGAAGGTGCCGCTGATGCCGAGGGGCATGCCATCGGAGAAGGACCCCTGGCCGAAGGGATAGATCAGGAACACCGCGAAGGCCGCCGAGAGGGGGGCGGAGTAGGCGACGCAGATCCAGGGGCGCATGCCCAGGCGGTAGGAGAGTTCCCACTGACGGCCCATGTAGGCCGAGATGCCGATCAGAAAGTGGAAGACCACCAGCTGGTAGGGGCCACCGTTGTACAGCCACTCATCAAGGCTGGCGGCTTCCCAGATGGGATAGAGGTGCAGGCCGATGGCGTTGCTGGAAGGAACAACGGCACCGGAGATGATGTTGTTGCCCTGGATCAGGGAGCCGGCGACGGGCTCACGGATGCCGTCGATGTCAACGGATGGGGCCGCGATGAAGGCGACGATGAAGCAGATGGCGGCAGCCAGCAGGCAGGGGATCATCAGCACACCGAACCAACCGACGTAGATGCGGTTGTTGGTGGAGGTGACCCAGCCACAGAAGCTTTCCCAGCTTCCGGAGCGGCCGCTGCGGAGGGCAGTGGTCATGGAAGTAAGACGGGTGTAAGAGGAGAGATACCTCCACAAGGGAGGTGCATTCACGTTAAGTAATGCCGTTCTGGATGGGCTCACAGCGCAATCATCCTTCAGGTAATCGGGCCGGAACTCAATAAAAGTTGATGAAGAGACTTCATGAATCGTCTTTATGTGCTGGCTGGTAGGGAGCCGGTCCCCAGGGAAGCCAGCTGCTGGCCGAGCCAGTCACGTCCCTGCTGCAGGAACCCGGGCCAGTCGAGCTTTTCCGCCTCGGCCGCCCGCGCCACCAGCAGCGGCGCCTCCCGCTTGATCCGCTCCAGGTCCGGCGCCTCGACGCCAGCTGAGAGGGCCAGCACATCGGCCATGGCATGGCACACCACCCGGGTGAGATAGGCCGCGCTCAGGGCCTGGAGCGCCCCGCCCACCAGCCAGGTGGCGCCATGCAGGCGTACGGCCGCCGCCAAGGCCTGGCTGCTCCACTCCACCACCCCCAGCAGCAGCGAGGCCTTGGCCAGTTCGACAGCGGCGGCCTTGAGCTGCTCCACGCTCCAGGGGCAATCCCAGAGACGGGCCATCTCCTGGAGCATCAGACCATTGGCCGCCGCCAGCACCACCAGATCCATTGAGGCAAGGGGGGCGGCAAACACCCCGGTCGCCACGACCCACTGGGTGCGCTGCTGCAGCTGCATGAGTCGCTGCCGTCGCAGGAGCTCCAGCTCCGCTTGCCAGTGGCGGTGGAGATCTTCGCTGCGCCGCAGCGGTGTGGCCCGGCGCAGGGCGGCACCGTCGCTGCTGAGCCAGCGGGCCAGGGGCTGCAGGCTGGCCGTCAACGCGTCGGGGCGGCCGTCCCAGCTCAGCACCCGCTCCGGAGCGGCGGCGGGCCACTGGGACACCAGCTCGGCCACCAGAGCCTGCGGGTCGCAGGGAGCCTCCGGTTGCACCAGCAGCCAGACGGGCTGACCCACGGGGACCGCCTCGAGCCAGCGCAGATCGGCGGCCCGCAGGGGGGACACCAGGTGGAACAGCACCACATCAGCGGCGGCGAGGCCGTCCGGCCAGCGGCGCTCCTGGCTCACCGCCGGGAGGGCTTCGCCCCAGCGCAGGCTCAGGCCCAGCCGACCGCGCAGGGCCCGCTGCAGCTGGGGCGCCCAGGCGGCGTCAGGGGCCACGGAGCCCACCAGGGCCAGATGCAAACCGGGCCGGTTCCCTTCCTCGCGCAGGGCGGCCAGGCCCTCGCGGCGTCGCGCCTGGCCCTCGCCGGGCTCGCCTTCGAGCCGCTCGAACTGCACGAGGAGATCGTCGCAGCGCCGCAGCCAGGCCTCGAAGCTGCTGGGCAGCCGCGACGTTGCCAGCCGGGCGGGCCGCCGGCCCAGCCACCACCAGCCCGCCGCGATTCCCGCCAGCCCCATCAGGCCCCACCCTTCCCCGGGCAGCGACCGCAGGATGAACTCGCCACCCAGCACCCCTCCGGCCAGCAACAGGCCCTGCCTGCCCCAGCCGGCTGACAGCAGTGAGGACAGCAGCGACGGCAGTGCGGCTGGGCGCAGGGGGTCCTGGGGCATCACGGGTGGCTCCCGGCGGCGATGCCTCTCTAGCTCAGAAGTGACGGGGCTCACACCCCCGACCACCTCTCCCTTAGGCCAAGGCCCCTGCAGACCCCGGCAGGGCGCAGCATGATTGTTGCTGTCGTCCGGGTCTGCTCCGTGCCGCCTTCCGATGACCGTGCCGGCCTGGCAGCAACGCTGGACGGTCTGTTCCTTCTGGACGACCAGCTGCAGGAGCTGCGCCGCACCCACGCTGAGCTGCGCCGCAGCGATCACTGGCACGGCGGCCTGCCTGTGCTGCTGCTGGAACGCTGCTGGCTGCGCCTGAGCCGTGTCTCGGTGGAGCATCTCGCCCAGCGGCTGCCCCCGGATTGCAGCCAGGAGGCCCCCGAGCTCTGCCGTTACCGGGAGCTGGTGGCAGCCGGTCGCTCGCCGTGGGAAGCCGAGCGGCTCTGCTGGGAGGACTTCGGGGCGGAGGCCTGCCGGGAAGCCCTGCGCAAGTTCTGGGCCGCCCAGGAGCGGGGGACCCAGGGCTGGACCCTGGAGACCTATCTCGACCTTCTCCAGCAATACCGCCAGCGTTTCGCCCTGGAGGGCCCTCGGCCCGTTCCTTTGTTGGTGCTGGCCCGGCGGGAAGGCCCCGCGCGCCTCGGCAGGCATCGGTTGCTGTGGCTGGTGCCCGAGGCGGCCGGCGGCCGGCCGTCGATGCGCGACACTTGCCCCTGATTGCAGGCTGCGGCCATGGGCGACGACACCAACACTCCTTTTCCCGTGGGCTCCGGCCGTGGGGACTCCCCCGAGCGGGGCAGCCGTTCGGGGGGCAACCGGGAGCCGGGTGGCTTCCGCATCCGTCTGAGCGACAACGAACTGCAGGCGGCCCGCGCCCTCCAGGACGCCTTCGGCCTGCGCTCCACCGTGGCAGTGCTGGGCTTTGCCCTGCGCACCCTTGCCGACCAGCTGGAGAAGGGGCAGCTCGAGGCCCTGGTCGCCGAGAGCCGGGCTCAGGCGGGTTCCCGCGCTCCGGCACCCCGCGGCGGGGGTGGTGAGCCCCGCCGCGTCATCGGCGGCGACGGCCAACCCCGCTCCGGCGGCCGTGGCGGCCAGGGCGCTGCCCGGATTGATCCCTTTGCCCGGCCCAGCAAGCCGGCGGCTCCGGTCGAAGTGAGTGAACCCGAAGCCCCTGCCGAGGAGGTGGCCCCGGATTCCGTCGATGAGACACCCGATTCCGTCGAGGTGGCCCCGGACGCCCTCCCGGAGCCTGGTGAAGCTCCGGTAGCCGCTTCCGAACCCGAGGTCGACGCCACCCCGGACGCGTGAGCCAGCCCAGGACCGCTCCGGCACGGCCCCGGGTGCTCTCCGGTGTCCAGCCCACCGGCGCTCTGCATCTCGGCAACTGGCTCGGGGCGATCCGTAACTGGGTGGATCTGCAGGACAGTCACGAGACCTTCTTCTGCGTGGTCGACCTGCACGCGATCACGGTGCCCCACGATCCGAAGCGTCTGGCGGAGGACACCCTCACCACCGCCGCCCTCTACTTGGCCTGCGGCATTGACCCGCAGCGGGCCACCGTCTTCGCCCAGAGCCAGGTCAGCGCCCACAGCGAACTCTGCTGGCTGCTCAATTGCGTCACGCCGCTCAACTGGCTGGAGCGCATGATCCAGTTCAAGGAGAAGGCGCTCAAGCAGGGCGACAACGTTTCCGTCGGCCTGCTGGATTACCCGGTGCTGATGGCCGCCGACATCCTTCTCTATGACGCCGATCTGGTGCCGGTGGGAGAAGACCAGAAGCAGCACCTCGAACTGGCCCGCGACATCGCCCAGCAGCGCATCAACGCCCGCTACGCGCCGGATCTCGAACATCCCATCCTCAAGGTGCCCGAGCCCCTGATCCTGAAGGAGGGGGCCCGGGTGATGAGCCTCACCGACGGCAGCGCCAAGATGAGCAAGAGCGACCCCAACGAGGGCTCCCGCATCACCCTGCTGGACCACCCCGAGCTCATCACCCGCAAGATCAAGCGGGCCAAGACCGATCCGGTCGTGGGCCTGGAGTTCGGCAATCCGGAGCGGCCAGAAGCCGACAACCTGCTCGGGCTCTATGCCCTGGTGTCCGGCCTCGGTCGTGAGCGGGCGGCGGCGGAGTGCGCCTCGATGGGCTGGGGTGGTTTCAAGCCTCTGCTGGCGGAGGCCACGGTGGAAGCCCTGCGGCCCGTGCAGCAGCGTTACGTCGAGCTGCGCAGCGATCCGGCCACACTCGAGGCCGTTCTTCGTGACGGAAGGGAGCGGGCTGCGGCCGTGGCCGGAGCAACACTGCAGCGGGTGCGCAGCGCCCTGGGATTTCTGGCTTTGGATTGAAGCGAGCGGTTCCCCCTCTGGAAAGGCGCCGCCGGAAAGTGTGAATCAATCGTTAAGTATTGATCACGACAACTGATGGTTCGTCCTGGGTGTAACTGGGAGCGCCCCCCATTCCCGTCTGCTAATTCAAGTTTTCCTCAGAGCCGACCCCGCGCTGCAAAGCTTCGATCGCCATGGGCTCACGGCCGAGGTGCTGGCCCGGTTGGCACCGGAATGGGCTTCCCTGCCGACGCTGGAGGGCGTCAGCCATTACGGCCAGCCGGTGAAAGACCGCAGTGAGCTGCAGCGCTTCTACCAGCGTGAGTTGGATCCCTTGCGCCGGCTCACCAGCGCCTGAGCCGGTTCAGGGTTCCCGGTACACCACACGGCCCCGTTCGTCGTTGCCCACATCGAGCAGGTGGTTGAGCAGCAGACGCTCAACCTCGGCGCTGACCACGCTGCTGTTGGCCTGGGCAGGAAGCTGGAGATCCAGCAACGCGTCGTTGAGGGTGAAGCCAGCCTTGCCGGCCCGTCGGGCGAGCTGCAGCAATTGCCGTTCGATCGGCGGGTAGGACGCCGTATCGCTGTCCGCCAGGGCCTCCTCCAGCAGCAGGGACTGATTGGCCTGCCGCACCATGTCGGGCACCAGCACCAGGTCCAGCAGCTGGCCGATGCCGCAGAGCCCGAAGGTGAGCAGCCAGAGCGTGCCGCTCAGGGGCTTGCGGTTGTAGAAGCGCTGCAGGCCGCACAGCCCCACCAGGCAGGTGCACCACAGCAGATAGCTGAGCGCCACGCTGCGCCGCTCGGACGCAGGGTTGAGCGCCAACCCCGCGGGACGGCTGGGGACTGGCCGCTGTTGTGGGCTCTGGACGGGTCCTGGCGTGGGTCGGGCAGCCATCAGGGTGCTCAGCACATCCAACTTAGGGCCGCTGCCGAGCCTCGATACCATGCCTTGAACAGGTGCCCTCCATGCCGTCCGCGTCCCCTTCGCCAGTGCCACCGGCCTCCAGCCCCACCCCCTCCAGCGGCGGAGCTTCCGATGGCGCCGCCATGGTGCTGCCGAAAACGAGTCAAAGCCCCCAGCTGCTGCGGATTCGCCACTCGATGAGCCATGTGCTCGCCATGGCGGTGCAGAAGCTCTTCCCCCGGGCCCAGGTCACCATCGGTCCCTGGACCGAGAGCGGCTTTTACTACGACTTCGACAACCCGGAGCCCTTCACCGAGGCTGATCTGAAGGCGATCCAGAAGGAGATGGGCAAGATCATCGCCCGCAAGCTGCCCCTGGAGCGCATCGAGGTGAGCAGGGAGGAGGCGGAGCGCCGCATCCGGGCCCAGAACGAGCCCTACAAGCTGGAGATCCTGGCCGGTCTGACCGAGCCGATCACCCTCTACACCCTGGGGGACCAATGGTGGGACCTCTGCGCCGGTCCGCATGTGGCCCACACCGGCGAGCTCCACCCCAAGGCCTTCGCCCTCGAGAGCGTGGCCGGGGCCTACTGGCGCGGCGACGAGAAACGCGCCCAGCTGCAGCGCATCTATGGCACCGCCTGGGAGACCCCGGACCAGCTGGCGGAACATAAGCGGCGCAAGGAGGAGGCCCTGCGCCGCGACCACCGGCGCCTCGGCACCGACCTGGACCTCTTCTCGATCGAGGAGGAGGCGGGTGCCGGCCTGGTGTTCTGGCACCCCCGCGGCGCCCGCATGCGGCTGCTGATCGAGGACTTCTGGCGGGCGGCCCACTTCGAGGACGGCTACGAGCTGCTGTACACCCCCCACGTGGCCGACCTCAACCTCTGGAAGACCTCGGGTCACCTCGATTTCTACAGCGAGAGCATGTTCGGGCCGATGGTGGTGGATGAGCGGCAGTACCAGCTCAAGCCGATGAACTGCCCCTTCCATGTGCTCACCTACGCCAGCCGGTTGCGTTCCTACCGGGAGCTGCCGATCCGCTGGGCCGAACTCGGCACGGTGTACCGCTACGAACGACCAGGGGTGATGCATGGGTTGATGCGGGTGCGCGGCTTCACCCAGGACGACGCCCACGTGTTCTGCCTGCCGGAGCAGATCTCCGATGAGATCCTGCGGGTTCTCAACCTCACCGAGCGCATCCTCTCCACCTTCGACTTCCGCAGCTACGAGATCCATCTCTCCACCCGTCCGGAGAAGTCGATCGGCGAGGACGCCGTCTGGGAGCTGGCCACCGCCGGCCTGGTCGAGGCCCTGGAGCGCAAGGGCTGGGCCTACAAGGTGGACGAGGGGGGCGGCGCCTTCTATGGCCCCAAGATCGATCTCAAGATCGAGGACGCCATCGGCCGGATGTGGCAGTGCTCGACCATCCAGCTCGACTTCAACCTGCCGGAGCGCTTCGATCTCCACTACGTGGCGGCCGATGGCAGCCGCTCGCGGCCGATCATGATCCACCGCGCCATCTTCGGCTCCCTGGAGCGTTTCTTCGGCGTGATGGTGGAGAACTACGCCGGTGATTTCCCCTTCTGGCTCGCCCCCGAGCAGGTGCGGCTGCTGCCGGTCACCGACGACGCCCTCCCCTGGGCCGAAGAGCTCAAGGGTCAGCTGGTGGCCGCCGGCATCCGCGCCGGCATCGACCACAGCGGCGATCGGCTCGGCAAGCTGATCCGCAACGGCGAGCAGATGAAGATCCCCGTGCTGGGGGTGATTGGTGCCCGGGAAGCCGAAACCCGCAGCGTCAGCCTGCGCAGTCGCCGCCAGGGGGATCTGGGCAGCGTCGAGGCTGAGGCCCTGGTGTCCGCCGCTTCGGCCGCGAATGCCAGCCGGCTGGCCACCCTGGCCCTGGCATGAGCCTCCTGCTGGCGGGCGACATCGGCGGTACCAAGACCCTGCTGAGCCTCTGGCACTCGGGCGCGGACCGGCTCGAGCTGCTGCTGGAGGAGCGGTTCGTCTCGGCGGCCTGGGACGACCTGGCCCCGATGGTGCGCCACTTCCTGGCCGGCGCCGGAGCGGTGGCCGAAACGCCACCGGCGGCCGCCTGTTTTGCCGTGGCCGGACCGGTGCAGGGGGGGCAGGCCCAGCTCACCAACCTCCCCTGGCGGCTCGATGCCGAGGCCCTGGCCCGCGGGTGCGGTCTGCCGGCGGTGGAGCTGGTCAACGACTTCGCCGTGCTGATCTACGGCCTGCCCCATCTCCAGCCTGGCCAGGTGGCGCCGGTGCGTGATGGTCGCCGCGACCCGCAGGCGCCGCTGCTGGTGCTGGGGGCCGGCACCGGCCTTGGGGTGGCCATGGGCCTGCCCAGCGCCACTGGTCTGCGGGCCATCCCCAGCGAAGCGGCCCACGGGGAATTCGCCCCCCGCAGCCAGCAGGAATGGGAGCTGAAGCAGTGGCTCCAAGCCGATCTGTCCCTCGCGCGGGTCTCGATCGAGCGGGTGGTCAGTGGCACCGGCCTGGGCCATGTGGCCCGTTGGCTCCTGCGTTGCCGCCACCCCGATGGCGACCATCCCCTCAGCGCGCACGCCCGGCTCTGGAGCGCGGCCGATGATGGGCCTGCCCAGTCCGACCTACCCGCCGAGGTGGCGATGGCCGCCGCCGCCGGCGACCGTCTGGCGGCCGACGCCCTGGACCTGTGGCTCGGAGCCTACGGCAGCGTCTGCGGCGATCTGGCCCTGGCCGCCCTGAGCCGGGGCGGGGTCTGGCTGGCCGGCGGCACGGCCGCCAAGCTGCTCGACGGCCTGCGCTCGAGCACCTTCCTGGAGCCCTTTCTGAACAAGGGGCGCCTGCGCTCCACCCTGGAGCCCGTGCCAATCACCGCCGTGGTGGATCCGGCGGTGGGGAGCTTCAGCGCCGCCTGCCGCGCCCGGATGCTGCTGGGCTGAGGCCAGCACACCACAGGGTCGGCTGCAACACTGAGCCCAACGACAGGTCACGTATGGTTCAGCCCCAGATTGGCCAGGGGGTGGTAGTGGAGGTTCCGGCCACCACCGCCAACATCGGCCCAGGATTCGATTGCCTCGGCGCCGCCCTGGCCCTCGGCAACCGCTTCGAGCTGCGCGTGATCGAGGGGGGCGGTGAGCGCTTCGAGCTGATCATCGAGGGCCCGGAGGGGGCCCATCTGCGCGGCGGCCCCGACAACCTCGTCTACCGCTCCGCCCAGCGGGTCTGGCGCGAGGTGGGGCTGGAGGCGGTGGCCCTGGAGGCGCGGGTGCAGCTGGCGGTTCCCCCCGCCCGGGGTCTGGGCAGCAGCGCCACCGCCATCGTGGCGGGTCTGATCGGCGCCAATGCCCTGATGGGGGAACCACTCAGCCGGGAAAAGCTGCTGGAGCTGGCCATCGACATCGAAGGCCATCCCGACAACGTGGTCCCGTCCCTGCTGGGGGGCCTGTGCCTGACGGCGCGGGCCGCCTCCCACCGCTGGCGGGTGGTGCGCTGCGAATGGAACCCGCTGGTGAAGGCGGTGGTGGCGATTCCCACGATCCGGCTGAGCACCAGCGAGGCCCGCCGCGCCATGCCGCGCAGCATCCCGATCAGCGATGCGGTGATGAATCTGGGGGCCCTCACCCTGCTGCTGCAGGGGCTGCGCACCGGCAATGGTGACCTGATCGCCGATGGCATGCACGACCGCATTCACGAGCCCTATCGCTGGGGGCTGATCCAGGGGGGCCGGGCCGTGCGGGAGGCGGCCCTGGAGACCGGGGCCTGGGGCTGCGTGATCAGCGGCGCCGGCCCCAGCCTGCTGGCCCTGGCTCCTGCCGATCGGGCCGAGGCGGTGGGGCAGGCCATGACCGGCGCCTGGCAGGGGGAGGGGGTGAGCAGCCACAGCGCCGTGCTCGGACTCCAGGAGGGCGGCAGCACCTGGGCACCCCTGGTCGAGGCCAGCCGCCCACAGGTCATCGCTGCCGACTAGAAGAGCGCTCCAATGGGTACAACTACCCAGTTGATAAGCTCTGCGCCCAAGGGAGGCCTGCCACTGAGGTCGAGTCCCCCGTCATACTTCCTGCCTGGAGCACCGCACAGTGATGGACGCCAGCCTGCCGCTTTCGCTCGCGTCCTCTACGTTTCCCGCCGGACTCTCTGAAGGTGCCGGATTTCCCTGGCTCAGCCTCATCGTGCTGCTGCCGGCCACGGCAGCCCTGGTGATGCCCCTGCTGCCTGGCGACGGCAGCGACCCCCGCCTGCCCCGCACCGTGGCCCTCGGGGTGCTTGGCGTGGATTTCGCCCTGATCCTGTGGGTGTTCGCCCGTCATTTCGATGGCGGTCTCAGCGAGCTTCAGCTGGTGGAACGGGTGTCCTGGGTGCCGGCCCTCGGCCTGGAATGGTCCCTGGCCGCCGATGGGCTCTCGGCCCCCCTGGTGGTCCTCAGCGGGCTGGTCACCCTGCTCTCGGTGGCGGCCAGCTGGAACATCCGCCTCAAGACACGCCTCTATTTCGGCCTGCTCCTGGTTCAGGCCACGGCCCAGAGCCTGGTGTTCCTCTCCCAGGATTTCCTGTTGTTCTTCCTGGCCTGGGAGCTCGAACTGGTGCCGGTGTATCTGTTGATCGCCATCTGGGGCGGCAAGCAACGCCAGTACGCCGCCACCAAGTTCATCCTCTACACGGCCACGGCCTCCCTGCTGATCCTGATCAGCGGCCTGGCCCTGGCCCTCTCCGGCGACAGCTTCACCCTCAACCTCAGCGAGCTGGCGGCCCGCTCCCCGGGCGGCACCTTCGGCCTGCTCTGTTATCTGGGTTTCCTGGTGGGCTTCGGCGTGAAGTTACCGATGTTCCCGTTGCACACCTGGTTGCCTGACGCCCATGGCGAAGCCAACGCGCCGGTGTCGATGCTGCTGGCGGGGGTGCTGCTCAAGATGGGCGGCTATGCCCTGCTGCGCTTCAACGTGCAGATGCTCCCCGAGGTGCACCTGAGGCTGGCGCCGGCCCTTATCGTGCTGGGGATCATCAACATCATCTACGGCGCCCTCAACGCCTTCGCCCAGGACAACGTCAAGCGCCGCATTGCCTGCAGTTCGGTGAGCCACATGGGCTTCGTGCTTCTGGGGATCGGCGCCATTGATGCCCTCGGCATGAGCGGCGCCATGCTGCAGATGATCAGCCATGGGCTGATCGCCGCGGCGATGTTCTTTGTCACCGGCGTCTTTTACGAGCGCACCGAGACCCTTTCGATCCCCAACATGGGTGGTCTGGCCAAGGTGCTGCCGATCACCTTCGCCTTCTTCCTGGCCAGCTCCCTGGCCTCCCTGGCCCTGCCGGGGATGAGTGGCTTCATCAGCGAGATCACCGTGTTTCTTGGGGTCACCTCCTACGAGGGCTTCACGGTCGGCTTCCGCGTCATCGCCATCGTCCTGGCTGCCATCGGCCTGGTGCTCACCCCTGTGTACCTGCTCTCCTTGTGCAGGCGGGTCTTCTTCGGTCCCCGGATTCCGGCCCTGGCGGTGGTGGGCGATATGAAGCCCCGGGAGCTGCTGATCGGCCTCAGCCTGCTGGTGCCCACCCTGGTGATCGGTTTCTGGCCGCGGGTGGCGATCGACCTTTATGAGGCCAGCACCAATGGTCTGGCCGCCGAGCTGGCCAGCCAGGGGGCCGTGGCCATGGGACGGTTGGCCGCCCTCGGCTGACCCGCACCCCTGCGCCGGGGTGGGCTGAAATGGGATCTTCCACCGCAGCGGCCGCCCGGCGATGACCAGCACCCTCCAGAGCCCCCCTGCCCTGCTGGCCGGAGAGGGACTGCCCCACTTCGAGGCCATCACCCCGGATCAGGTGCGGGCCCACATCCCCGAGCTACTGACTGGCCTTGGGGCGGAGCTGGATCGGGTCGAGGCGGATCTGACTGAGGCGGCGGCGGCCGCAAGACCCCTCAGCTGGGCCGAAGTGATGGATCCCCTGCACCGCCTGGGCGAACGGCTGCGCTGGAGCTGGGGGGTGGTGAGCCACCTCAACGGCGTTTGCAATAGCACTGAACTGCGGGAGGCCCACGCCAGCCAGCAGGCGGCGGTGGTGGCCTTCGGCAACCGTGCCGGCCAGAGCCGGGTGCTCTACGAGGCCCTGCGCCGCCTCCAGGGCCAGGGGGGGCTGGATGCCACCCAGGAGCGCATCCTCACGGCGGAACTGCGGGACATGGAGCTGAGGGGCGTCGGCCTGGAGGGCGCCGCCCAGGAGGCCTTCAACGCTGCCAGCCAGGCGCTGGCGGAGCTGGCCACCGGCTTCGGCAACCGGGTGCTGGATGCCACCAACAGCTGGACCCTCAGGCTCACGGATCCCGCCGAGGTGCTGGGCCTGCCCGAGAGCCTCAGGGAGCAGCTGGCCCAGGCCGCCCGCGATGCCGGCGATGGCCAGGCCACGGCCGCTGCGGGGCCCTGGCTGCTCGGGCTCGACATGCCCCGCTTCGGCCCGTTCCTGAAGTACAGCCGCCGCCGAGACCTGCGGGAGATTGCCTACAAGGCCCACGTCAGCCGCGCCTCGGGCGAATCCGATGGCAACTGGCCCGCGATCGAGCGGATTCTCAGCCTGCGCCGTGAGCAGGCCCACCAGCTCGGCCATGGCTCCTGGGCCGAGGTGAGCCTGGCTTCGAAGATGGCCGGTTCGGTGGCCGAGGTGGAGGCCCTGCTGGAGGACCTGCGCACCGCCGCCTACCCGGTGGCCCTGCTGGAACTGGAGGCGTTGCGCGCCTGTGCGGCTCGGGAGGGGGCGGCCGAGGCGGCGGATCTCAAGCCCTGGGACGTCAGCTTCTGGGCGGAAGTGCGGCGCCAGGAGGCGTTCGATCTCGACAGCGAGGCCCTGCGGCCCTGGTTCCCCCTGCCCCGGGTGCTTGAGGGCCTGTTCGGCCTCTGCGACCGCCTGTTCGGCCTCCACATCCACCCCGCCGATGGCGAGGCGCCCGTCTGGCATCCGGATGTGCGTTTCTTCCGCGTCGATGACGCCAGCAGCGGCCAGCCCCTGGCGGCCTTCTATCTGGACCCCTACAGCCGGCCGGGCAGCAAGCGCGGTGGCGCCTGGATGGATGAGTGCCTGGCGCGCTCCGTGGACGGGACGGGCGCGCCCGTCCTGCCCGTGGCCTACCTGGTCTGCAACCAGAGCCCACCGGTGGGTGACACCCCCAGCCTGATGACTTTCGAGGAGGTGGAGACCCTGTTCCACGAATTCGGCCACGGCCTCCAGCACATGCTCACCACGGTGGAGCGTCCCCAGGCGGCCGGCATCAACAACGTGGAATGGGATGCGGTGGAGCTGCCAAGCCAGTTCATGGAGAACTGGTGCTACGACCACGCCACCTTGATGGGCATGGCCCGCCACTGGCAGAGCGGTGAACCGTTGCCGGAGGCGGAGTTCGCCAAGCTCCGGGCCGCCCGCACCTTCATGGGCGGTGCCGCCACCCTGCGCCAGGTGCACTTCGCCCTCACCGACCTGCGCCTCCATAGCCAGTGGACCCCGGAATGCGGCCAGACGCCGGAACAGCTGCGCCGCGAGATCGCCGCCACCACCACCGTGCTGGAGCCGATCGAAGAAGATGCCTTTCTCTGCTCCTTCGGCCACATCTTTGCCGGCGGCTATTCCGCCGGCTACTACTCCTACAAGTGGGCCGAGGTGCTCAGCGCCGATGCCTTCAGCGCCTTCGAAGAGGTGGGCCTGGAGAATGAGGCGGCGATCCAGGCCACCGGCCGCCGCTTCCGCGAGACGGTGCTCAGCCTCGGCGGCAGCCGCCACCCCGGCGAGGTGTTTGAAACCTTCCGGGGCCGGGCCCCCAGCCCGGAGGCCCTGATCCGGCACTCGGGGCTGGGGGCCACTGGCGGCTGAGGGGTGGGATCTTCAGTCCGCTGGTGGCCGCCACGGCTGGATGAATGCCGATCGCACTCAACCCTACGAGCGTACCAATGACGTAGCAGATCCATAGGCCATAGAAGGATCTGTTCCTGAAGAGGCTTGTCGGATGATGGGGAGCTGAAGCGACCGCCGGCTGGGCAAGGACTGGCTGGGGTTGCCAGGTCTTGTCTTGGGTGGCAGCTTCATGGTGAAGGACAGGGCCACGATGATCACCATCATGGCGCTGCCAAGAAGGCGCAGGGTGGGCCTCACCGTATAGGCCTCGATGAGGTGGTTGGCGAGGGGGGCGGTGATCAGTGGGGAGAGCCCAAAGCCAATGATCGTCAGTCCAACGGCCAACCCTTTCTTATCAGGAAACCATCCGGAGACCACCAGAATCGGAACCCCATAGACAATGCCAATCCCTGGCCCTCCAATGATTCCGTAGCTGACAACAAGCTCTCCCACCTGGGTGGCAAAGCTTGAAAGAATGTAGCCCAGGCCAACGATGATGCCGCCGACCGCTGTCGTCAGGCGGATTCCGAGGCGGGACAGATAAAAGCCAGTCAAGGGCTTCAGCGCCGCTTAGAACACCAGCACGACAGTGAACGGCATCAGGCTTTGCGTCGCGCCCATCCCCAGCGCCTGCTCCAATGGGGTTCTGAAGAGGCTCCAGGACTACACACTGCCCAGACAGAGCAGGATCACCATGCCCAGGGGAATCAGGAGCCATCGCCCTTGGCTGGCCGGCCGTCCCAGGAGCCTGACCTGGCGCCCAGACTGAATCGTCAGGTTCATCGGGGTCCTGGAAGAGCGTGGGCAGAGCGGCTGATCGGGCTGCTTGTGCTGTTGCTCCACAAGTGACGTCTATCCCGTGTTCAGAGGACGATTGAGGGGCTTCGTAACACTTTCAGGCCGCTTGGATCAAGGCTAAAGCGTTTCTGTTCGTCCATCCCCAGCGACCTGGCTCGAATTGTCGGGATCCACACGAATCTGTGCAGCCTCAGTTAGTATTAAACGGGCTGATC
Organism: Cyanobium sp. Cruz-8D1; assembly: GCF_024345975.1. Taxonomy (GTDB): domain Bacteria; phylum Cyanobacteriota; class Cyanobacteriia; order PCC-6307; family Cyanobiaceae; genus Cyanobium. The sequence continues at coordinate 90,433 of NZ_JAGQCD010000006.1, forward strand.
CATTTCCAGTGAGTCCTTCGTCCTTTGCCGGAGACACGTGATGGCAGCCCAGCGAATTCTGATCGTGGGCGGTGGCTTCGCCGGACTCTGGAGTGCCCTTTCGGCTGCCCGGCAGCTGGACCAGCTGGGCATCGGCCAGGACAGCATCGAAGTGTTGCTCATCAACCGCGACGCTTTCCATGGCATTCGTGTGCGCAATTACGAGCCCGACCTCACACCACTCAGGGTCCCCCTGGCGGCGGTGCTGGCTCCCGCCGGTGTCCGCTGGCTGGTGGGGGAGGTCGGCCCCATCGATCTGGCCGCCCGGACCGTCACGGTGCTGGCGGAGTCTGGCCCCCAGATCCTTGCCTATGACCGGCTGGTCTTCGCCCTGGGCAGCCAGCTGCTGCGGCCCAAGGTCCCGGGCCTGGCAGAGCACGGCTTCGATGTCGACACCTATGGCGGCGCCTTCCGGCTCGCGCAGCACCTGGAGGCCTTGGCGCAGCACCCCGAAGCACCCGGCCAGTTCACGGCCGTGGTGGTGGGGGCCGGTCTGACCGGGATTGAGGCCGCCTGCGAGCTGCCGGCACGGCTGCGGGCCGTTCAGGAGCGCGCCGGCCTGGCCCAGCCGCTGCGGGTTGTCCTGGTGGATCACAACCCCACAGTGGGCTCCGACATGGGTGATGCGGCGCGGCCGGTGATTGAGCAGGCCCTGGCGGCCCTCGGGGTGGAGGTGTCCCTCGGCGTGCGGGTGGACGGCCTCGATGGCTCCTCGATCCGCTTCGATTCCGGTGAGGTCCTGGCCTCGTCAACGGTGGTCTGGTGTGCCGGAATGCGGGCCAGCCCGCTCACCGCTGGCTGTGGGGTGGCCACCGATGGCCTCGGTCGCCTTCCGGTCGATGCCTTCCTGCGGGTCGAGGGGCTCAGGGATGTGTTCGCCGCAGGCGACAGCGCCAATCTGGCGCTGGGTGATGGCCACACCTCGGTCATGTCCTGTCAGCACGGCCGGCCCATGGGCCGGTTTGCCGGGCACAACGCGGTCTGCGATCTGCTGGGCCTGCCGCTGTTGCCGCTGCGGATCGATTGGTACACCACCATCCTCGATCTGGGTCCCTGGGGGGCCCTTTACACCGAAGGTTGGGAGCGTCATGTCGTCGCCACCGGGGAAACGGCCAAACGCACCAAGCGGCTGATCAACGGCGAGCGCATCGTCCCGCCCATGAGCGGCGACCGCGGCGAGATCCTCGCGGCCGCGGCACCGGTGATCCAGCGTCCACCGCCGATCGTGCCCCAGGGGAGCCAGCCATGAGCTCCCCAGCCCAGGCGGCCCCCCCCGGCGCACCCGTGACACGCCTCCTGTTGATCGCCCTGTTGGTGGTTGGGGTGACCCTGTTTTTCAGCCAGGGCTGGTATCGCCAGCTGGATCTCGCTGCGCTGCAGGCCTCCCGTAGCCAGCTCGTGGCCTGGCGCCAGGCGGCCCCGCTGGCCACCGCTGCCGGGTATCTGCTGGTGTACGTGCTGGTCACGGGCCTCTCCCTGCCGGGCGCCACCGTGCTCACCCTGGCGGGGGGCGCCGTCTTCGGCCTGCTCCAGGGCACGCTGCTGGTGTCGCTCGGCTCCACCCTCGGCGCCACGGCGGCCTGCCTGCTGGCCCGCACCCTGTTGCGGGAGCCCGTGCGCCGCCGCTTCGGCTCCCGTCTGGGGCCGATCGAGGCGGGTGTCCGGAGTGACGGTGCCAGCTACTTGCTCAGTCTGCGGCTGGTGCCGGTGGTTCCGTTCGTTCTGGTGAATCTGCTGATGGGACTCACCCCCATGCGGCTGCTGCCCTTTGCCTTCGTTTCCCAGCTGGGCATGCTGCCGGCCACCCTGGTGTACGTGAATGCCGGCACCCAGCTGGGCCAGCTCACGAGCCTGACGGGTCTCCTCTCGCCGGCCCTGCTCGGTTCCTTCGCCCTGTTGGGCCTGCTGCCCTGGATCGTCAAGCTGCTGCTGGGCCGCTGGCGGCTCTGGCGGCTCTACCGCCCCTGGAGCCGGCCCCGTGTTTTTGATCGCAACCTGATCGTGATCGGCGCCGGCGCGGCCGGCCTGGTCACCGCCTACATCGCCGCCACCGTGCGGGCGAAGGTGACCCTGATCGAGCGGGCCCGCATGGGCGGGGACTGCCTCAACACCGGCTGTGTGCCCAGTAAGGCCCTGATCAGCAGCGCCCGCCTCGCCGCGCGCCTACGCCATGCCGACCGCTATGGCCTCAGCCCCCAGGAGCTCCAGGTGGATCTGCGCCGGGTGCTGGAGAGGGTGCGGCAGAAGGTGGCGGCCATTGCCCCCCACGACAGCGTCGAGCGCTACACCGCCCTGGGCGTGGATGTGCGCCTCGGCCAGGCCCGTCTGGTGAGCCCCTGGCAGGTGGCGATCACCGCCGCTGATGGCACCGAAACCGTGCTGTCGGCCCGCGCCATCGTTCTGGCCACCGGGGCCGCCCCGGTGATCCCTGCGCTGGCCGGCATCGACACGGTGCGTGCGCTTACCAGCGAGACCCTCTGGGACGCGCTGGCCGAGCACCGCTCCCCCCGGCCCAGCCTGGTGGTGCTGGGCGGCGGGCCGATCGGCTGCGAATTGGCCCAGGCCCTGGCCCAGCTGGGCCTGCCCGTGACCTTGCTGCAGCGCAACGCCCGGCTCCTGCCGCGGGAAGATCCCGAGGTGGGGGCGCTGCTGCGCGAGGTGCTGGAGCGCGACGGCGTGCGGGTGCACACCGGATGCCGCGTGGAGCGCGTCGAGCCCACGGCCGAGGGCGGCGTGCAGGTTCACTTCCAGGATTGCGGTGGCGGCACCTGCGTCGAGGCCGACGAGCTGCTCTGTGCCGTGGGCCGCCAGGCCCGGTTGGAGGGCCATGGTCTGCAGGCCCTGGGCATCCCCACCGGCCGCACCATCGACACCAGCCCCCATCTTCAGACCCTCTACCCCAACATCTATGCCGCCGGGGATGCGGCCGGCCCCTGGCAGTTCACCCACACGGCCGCCCATCAGGCCTGGTACGCGGCCGTCAACGGTCTGTTTGATCCGGTGCGCTTCGCCGTCGATGGCCGCGTCATTCCGCGCACCACCTTCACCGACCCGGAGGTGGCCCGGGTGGGGCTGAACGAATCCGAGGCAATGGAGCAGGGGGTGGCCTTCGAGGTCACCCGCTTTGCCCTGGCCGAGCTGGATCGGGCCATCGTCGAATCGGCCGAAACCGGCTTCGTCAAGGTGCTCACTGTGCCTGGCAAGGACAGGATTCTGGGCGTCACGATCGTGGCGGAGCAGGCCGGGGAGCTGCTGGCTGAATTCGTGCTGGCGATGCAATGGAACCTGGGCCTGGGCAAGGTGATGGGGGCGATCCACGCCTATCCCACCCTGGCGGAAGCCAACAAGTACGCCGCCGGTGCCTGGAAGAAAGCCCATGCCCCCCAGCGCACCCTGGCCCTACTGGAACGGTTTCATACCTGGCGTCGGGGCGGCTGAGGCTCACGCCTGCGAGTGCAGCCCGATGCTGTTGCCTTCGCTGTCGAGCACCAGGCTCATGAAGCCGTAGGCGCCGATCGACATCTTGGCTTTGAGCACCGTGCCGCCGGCGGCCGCCACCCGGCTTTCTTCCACGGCGCAATCGTCGCAGTGGAAATAGATCAGGGTGCCGCCTCCCCCCGGGGCCATGCCCTCCATCTTCGCCAGGGCGCCTCCGGCCCCCACCTGGTCGTCCTGCATCGGGAAGGCGAAATACTCCATGTCCGCCTCGCCCATGGATTCCAGGCTCACCTCAAACACGGTTTCGTAGAAGGCCCGGGTCCGGGCCATGTCGTCGACGTAGAGCTCGAACCAGATGACGGGGTTGACGGCCATGGGTCCAATGAGATCCTGGGCTGAGATTAGGGCAGGAATCCGGGAATCACCCCGCCACCCCCTGCTGCTGCCGGGGGCTGGCGGCCTTCCAGTTCTCCTTCACCAGCTGGCGGGCCCGGCCCAGGGCCAGGGCCCCGGCGGGCACGTCCTTGGTGAGGGTGGAGCCGGCCCCCACCGTGACTCCGGCCCCGAGGGTGATCGGCGCCACCAGCACCGAATTGGCACCGGTCTTGCTGCCGCCGCCGATCACGGTGCGGTGCTTGCGCACCCCGTCGAAGTTGGCGGTCACCGTGCCGGCGCCGATGTTCACATCAGCGCCAAGATCGGCATCACCCAGGTAGCTGAGGTGGTTGGCCTTGCAGCCCTCCCCCAGCTGGCTGTTCTTGACTTCCACGAAATTGCCGATGCGGCAGCCGGCGGCCAGGTGGGTTCCGGCCCGCAGCTGGGCGAACGGCCCGATGACGCAGCCGGGTTCCACGTGGCTGTCGCGCAGCACCGAATGGAGCACCTCCACGTCGGCGGCTAGGTGGCTGTTCTCGATCAGGCAGCCGGGGCCGATACGGCAGCCCTCGCCGATGCTGGTGACCCCGCGGAAATGGCACTGGGGCTCCACAAGCACGTCGCGGCCGAAACGGGTGTGCTCGCTGAGGGTGCAGCTGGTGGGATCGGTGAAGCTCACCCCCTCCGCCATCCAGTGGCGCCGCAGCCGCTCCTGCAGCACCGCCTCGCAGTGGGCCAGCTGCTGGCGGTCGTTGATGCCGGCCACCTCGTTGGGGTCGTCCACCGCCAGGTGCATGGCCGGCCGCAACAGGGCCACGGTGTCGGTGAGGTAGAGCTCGCCCTGGTCGTTGTCGCTGCTCAGGCTGGGCAGCACGGCGGCAAGGCGGGCCCAGTCGAAGCAGTAGATCCCCGCATTGGTGAGTGTGTTGCCGAGCTGCTCGGCCGTGCAGTCGCGGTGCTCCACGATGCCGCTCACCTGTCCCGCCCCATCGGCGAAGACGCGGCCGTAGCCGCTGGGGTCGGCCAGCCGGGCGGTGAGCAGGGTCACCGCGGCGCCACTGGCGCGATGGCGGGCCAGCAGCTGCTCCAAGGTTTCCGGTCGCAGCAGGGGCACATCACCGTTGAGCACCAGCAGCTCGCCCTCGAAGCCCGCCAGGGGTTGGAGCAGTTGCTGCACCGCGTGGCCGGTGCCGTTCTGGGGCTGCTGCAGGACGCATTCCAGCCCCTCCACGCCAGCCAGGGTGCGCTCCACCCGCTCGGCCTGGTGGCCGACCACCAGCAGCTGGCGGTCGGGGGCGAGCCGGTGACAGCTGCCCAGCACCCGTTCCACCAGGGTGGCGCCGGCCAGGGGCTGGAGCACCTTCGGCAGGGCACTCTTCATGCGGGTCCCTTTCCCGGCGGCCAGGACGGCAACGGCGAGCATCGGCGGCGGCGGGGTGTCTGCGCCGGAATCTACCGGTGCCCTAAGGAGCAGCCCAGTGCGTTGATCGCTCTCCGTGGCCCTAAGCAACAGCCGGCTCAGTGGCGCAGGCGGGCCAGGTCCTCCCAGAAGCCGGGGTAGGAGACGGCGGCCGCCTCCGCCCGCCCCAGGCGGGTGTCGCCGCGGGCCACCAGGGAGGCCACCGCCAGGCTCATCGCCACCCGGTGATCGGTTTCGCTGTCCACCTCTGCTCCGTGCAACGGGGTGGGGCCTTCGATGCTGAGGCCATCGGCGTGCTCCTCGAGCCTGGCCCCCATGGCCGTCAGCTGGCGGGCCATCACCGCCAGCCGATCGGTCTCCTTCACCCGCAGCTCGGCGGCGCCGCTGATGCGGCTCACCCCCTCGGCGCAGCAGGCCGCCACCGCCAGCACAGGGATCTCATCCACCAGGCGGGGGATCATCGGTTCCTCGATGCGGAAGGCCCGCAGGGGGCCGTGCTGCACGCGCAGATCCCCCACTGGCTCGCCGGCCACATCGCGGGCGTTGAGCACGCTGAGGCGGGCGCCCATCTCGGCCAGCACATCGAGAATGCCGGTGCGGCTGGGGTTGAGGCCTACGTTTTCAACTGTGAGATCGGCCCCCGGGGTGATCGCCGCCGCCACCAGCCAGAAGGCGGCCGAACTGATGTCGCCGGGGACCACCACCGTCTGGCCCCGCAGGCTCGGGCCGGGCTTCACGGTGATGAAGCGGCCCTGGTCGCCATCCACCACGAGGTCGGCGCCGAAGGCCCGCAGCATCCGCTCGCTGTGGTCGCGGGTGGGGGCCGGTTCGATCACGGTGGTGGGACCGCTTGCCGTCAGGGCGGCCAGCAGCAGGGCGCTCTTCACCTGGGCCGACGCCACCGGCGTGCCGATGACACCGCCGTGGAGGGTCTGGCCCTGCACGGCCAGGGGGGCCAGATTGCCGTTCTCGCGCCCCTGGATCTGGGCCCCCATGTGAGCCAGGGGAATTCCCACCCGGCCCATGGGCCTGGAACGCAGGGAGGCATCTCCGGTGAGCACGAAGTGACGCCCGGCGCGGCCAGCCAGCAACCCCAGCATCAAGCGCATGGTGGTGCCGGAGTTGCCGCAGTCGAGCACGTCGGCAGGCTCTTGCAGCCCGTCGAGGCCCACCCCCTCCACGATCACCGGCTGGCCGGCGCTGATCGCCGAGACCGTCACGCCCATGGCCCGCAGGCAGGCGGCGGTGCTGAGGGGGTCTTCAGCGGGAAGGAGCCCTTCGATGCGGGTGGGCCCTTCGGCGATCGCCCCGAACAGGAGCGAACGGTGGGAAATGGATTTATCGCCGGGCACCGTCAAACTCCCCAGCAGGCTGCCGCCGGCCGGCAGCAGCAGGGGCGCCGGCAGGGCGGCCACGCTCGCTTCGACGCCCGCGGAAGAGGACAACAGTGTGGCGCCAAGTGGAGCGATCCTATGGAGCGACCGGTTCCTGGCCGCTTCGTTCAGGGTCGGATGCCGATCGCCCGCAGCTTGGACGACAGGCCCCAGACCTCCACCACCAGCCGGTGCCAGGCGGTGATCGTCTCCATGGCCAGTCCCATCGGCTTGGGGGCAGCGGCTCGTAGGGCCCGGGCCGCTGCCAGCGACCGGTGCGCCTCATCAAGCCGCTGGCCCAGGTTGGCCTGGTCGCCGGCGGCCATCACCGTCTCCGGGCAGTGCTCCAGCAGCAGCAGGCCGCGATCGAAGGACTCGGCGTAGTCCTGGAGCAGCGGCACCAGGATCTCCTCCAGCAGCGGGCCGGTGGGATCGGGCAGGGAAGGGGCGGGCTCCATCCCGTCAGCGTAGGAAGTCCTGCCGTCGTCTCCCCGGTACGGATCACCAGTCCCCAGCAGGGGCATGGAACGATGGCTTCCGAAGGGTTGCCCCATGACTGACGTTGCTGCCTTGGATGGCCTGCTCCGCCGCCACGTCGATGGCGCTGGTCGGGTGGACTACGGGGCCTGGCAGCGCCAGGGCGCGGCCGAACTGGAGGACTGGCTGGCGGCCCAGCGCCCCTTTGATCCGGAACCCAACTCCAGGGCCGACGCCATGGCCCTGTGGATCAACCTTTACAACGCCTTGGTGATCAAGGCGGTGCTGGCGCGCTTCCCGCTGGCCTCGATTCGCCCCACCATCGCAGGGGTGCCCAACTGGCCGGCGTTCCTGGCTTTTTTTTCCCGGCCTGTGATCAGCCTGCAGGGCCAGCCCCTCAGCCTCAACCGCATCGAGCACGAGATTCTTCGCCCTCGATTCGGCGACCCCCGCCTTCATTTCGCCCTGGTCTGCGCCGCTGTCGGCTGCCCCCTGCTGCGTCCGGAGGCCTACCGGGCCGAGCGGCTCGAGGCCCAGCTGGAGGAGGAGACCCTGCGCTTCCTGCAGGATCCACAGAAGCTGCGCTTTGATTCGGCCAGCGGCCGCCTGCACGGCAGCCGGATCTTCCAGTGGTACCGCCAGGACTTCCTGGCGGTGGCGCCCTCCATCGCCGCCTACGTGGGCCGCTACCTCCCGGAGTTGGCGTTGCCGGCTGGCGTCAGGCTCAGCTACCTCCCCTACGACTGGGCGCTCAACGGCTGAGCCTCAATCGCAGATCTCGCCGTAAAAGCGTTTGAGCTTTGAGGCCGGCACGCCCAGGCCCCACAGCAGGCCGATCATCAGATAGATCCCTGTGGCCTTCCAGGACCCCCAGCGCACCACCCGGCGGTCGGAGGACTCCACCACCCGGTTCAGCTGCCGGATGCGGCCCAGCCGGCCGAGCCGTTCGCACAGATCGGCGTCCTCCATGATCGGCAGGGTGTCATCAAAGCCCCCGCAGCGCTCGAAGTCGCGCCGGCGGCAGAACATCACCTGGTCGCCGAACAGCACCCGGAAGCCGTTCAGGAGGTAGCGATGGGGCCGGAACAGCAGCGCCGCGTAATGGGTCTTGAGGGCGTTGTGCAGGCTCACGCCCCAGCGGGTACGACGGGCGCCCCGCATCAGGGAAAGGAAGCCACCGCAGCTGACGGCCGGGTCGGCCAGGGTCGTGGCCATCAGCTGCACCAGATCCGAAGGCACCAGCGTGTCGGCATGCAAGAAGCAGAGGATTTCCCCGCTGGCCGCCGCCGCTCCCCGGTTCATCTGCACCGCTCTCCCTTTCCGCTGCGAGCGGATCACACGGCAACCGTGCATGTGGGCCAGGGTCAAGGTGGCATCGGTGCTACCGCCATCCACCACGATCACCTCTTCGGCAGCCGGATCAAGGATCTCCAGCTGGGTGAGGGTGCGGCCCAGGTGAGCGGCTTCGTTGAGGGTCGGGATAATGATCGAAACCGACGGCGCTATCAACTTGCTGCGCAACAACCTTTCATTCTACGATCAGCAGGCGGCTTGCTGGTGGGATGAAACCGCCACCATCTTTCCGCTCAGCCAACTCAATCCACTTCGCTTTCTCTTTTTCGATCGATTCGTTCCCCAGTGGGGAAATCTGCGTGTTCTGGATGTGGGGTGTGGTGGTGGCTACACCTGTGAATTCCTGGCCCGTCGGGGGGCCTGCCTGAGCGGCATCGACCGTTCCGGCCCCTGCATTGAAGCGGCCCGGAGCCATGCGGCGGCGTCGGGTCTGGAGATTGACTACCGGGTGGGAATGGCGGAGCAGCTTCCCTTTGGGGCCGGAAGCTTCGATGTGGTGATCTGCGTCGATGTGCTGGAGCATGTCGATCGTCCGGACGCCGTGATCGCGGAGATGGCCAGGGTTCTGGCCCCCGGAGGTCGCTTCTGCTTCGACACCATCAATCGCACCTTCCGCTCCCGGCTCACCATGATCTGGTTGCTGGAGACGTTGCTGCGGCTGATCCCGGCCGGTGTTCACGACTGGGAGCGGTTCGTGACGCCCGTTTCCCTGCGTGGCTGGCTGGTGGCCAGTGGATTCAGCACCATCGCGATGCAGGGCATGGATCTGTTCGGCCGTGGTCCGCTGCGCACCCTGGGCCGGCTGCTCCATTACTGGCGCACCGGTGGCTTCCAGGTGGACTTTGACCAGGACCTGGCGGTGATGTTCATCGGTGTCGCCAGCCTCAGCCCAGCAGAAGCCCCCCGGATTCGCTGAAGGCCGCCCGGGCGCTGCGCAGATCGAAGAGCAGGTCCTCCAGGGTGAGGCGGTCTAGTTCCCTTTCCAGGGCCTGCAGCAGGCGTCGGTTGAGCACCCGGGTCACCCGGTCGCTGGGCTGGGGGTCCTGCTCGGGTTCCCGGGGGGCCACCAGGCTGGCGGCCGGGGCGTCGACGGCCGCCAGGATCGCCGCCAGGGGCAGGTCGGCGGGCAGGCGCCGCAGCCGGTAGCCCCCCTGCCGGCCCCGCCGCGACTCCACCAGGGCGGCCCGGCGCAGCTTGAGCATCAACTGCTCCAGCATCGGGGCGGGCAGGTCCTGGGCCAGGGCCAGGGCGCTCACCGACTGCCAGCGCGGTGGATCCAGGGCCAGCTCCAGCAGGGCCTTGAGGGCGTAGATGCCGCTGCGGCGCAGCATCAGTGGCCAGCGGCGAGGCGCTCCAGCACGTACTCCAGGGTGTAGCCGAACAGGGCGGGGTCCGGCTCGCCCTGGCCCAGATCATCAAGGCCGAGTTCGCTCCAGCGACCATCCACCCGCGCCTCCAGGGCCGCATCCCGGCCTAGGGCCTGGCCCCAGTCGTGGCGCTTCTCCGGGCCGATCTTGGTGGTGGCATCAATCGCCAGCCGTCCCCCGAGTCCGAGCCGCTCGCTGGCGAAGTCGAGCGAGTCGAAGGGGGTGTCCTCCAGTACGAACAGGTCACGCTGGGGATCCACCTGGGCACTGATCGCCCAGATCACCTGGCGCGGATCACGGATCGCGATCGACTTGTCGACCACCACCACGAACTTGGTGTAGGTGAACTGGGGCAAGGCGCTCCAGAACGCCATCGCCGCCCGCTTGGCCTGGCCCGGGTAGGCCTTGTCGATGGCGATCACCGCCAGCTTGTAGCTGAGCCCCTCCATGGGCAGGAAGAAATCGACGATCTCCGGGATCTGCTGACGCAGGATCGGCGTGTAGATCCGGTTCAGGGCGATCGCCAGCATCGCCTCCTCCTTCGGCGGGCGGCCGCTGAAGGTGGTCAGGAAGATCGGCTCACGGCGCTGGGTGACGCAGTGGAAGCGCACCAGGGGCGAGTCCTCCTCGCCGCCGTAGAAGCCCATGTGGTCGCCGCAGGGGCCGTCGGGGAGCACCTCACCGGGGGTGATGGTGCCCTCCAGCACCACTTCGCTGTGGGACGGCACCTCCAGATCGAGGGTCTTGCAGCGGGCCAGCCGCACGCCCTCACCGGCGTAGAGGCCGGCGAACAGCCATTCGCTCAGCTGCACCGGAATCGGCGTCGCCGCCGCCATCACCAGCAGTGGGTGCACCCCGATGGCGACGGCCACCTCGAGCTTGCGGCCCAGCGCCGCCGCCTTGCGCAGGTGCCGGGCCCCGCCTCGCACACTCAGCCAGTGCACGGTGGCGCTGTTGACCGACTGGCGCTGCAGCCGGTAGACGCCGACGTTGGGGACCCCGGTTTCGGGGTCCTTGGTGATCACCAGCCCCAGGGTGATCACCCCGCCCGCATCCCCCGGCCAGGGGCGCAGCAGGGGCAGCTGCTCCAGGTTCACCGCTTCGCCCCGCAGCACCTGCTGGTGGCAGGGGGGGGTGAGGTCGCGGTCGGGCCTGGCCTTCACCAGGTCCCAGAACACCCCCCCGAACGTCATCACCTCCTTGAGCCCCTTCGGCGGCCGGGGCTGCTGCAGCAGGGCCAGGCGCTCGCCGAGGGCCTCGAGCTCCTCGGGCCGTTCCATGCCCATGCTCCAGAGCACCCGTTCCACGGTGCCCATCAGGTTCACCGCCACCGGCATGGGGGAGCCGATCACGTTCTCGAACAGCAGGGCCGGGCCGCCCATGGCCAGCACCCGATCGGCGATGGCCGCCAGTTCCAGATCCGGGTCCACCGGCGCCGTGATGCGCCGCAGTTGGCCGCGTTTCTCCAGCAACGCCAGGAAATCGCGCAGATTGCGCTGGCGCCCCAGGGCTTTGCCCCGTCCGATCCCATCCGCCACCACCCCAGCCACCGTTGTCCTGCGCTGTCGAGCTGCTGCCTACTGTGACGCACCCCCGTAGCGATCGCGTCCCGTGCTGCTCTCCTACTTCCACACCTCCGAAGCCGTTCCCCCGCTGCTTTCCCCCGAGGAGGGAGGTCCCGATGCGGCCGTGGTCATCGACGTGCTGCGGGCCACGACCACCATCGCCTGGGCGCTGCAGAACGGGGCCGAGGCGATCCAGGCCTTTGCCGACCTCGGCGCCCTTGAAGCCGCCGCAGCCGACTGGCCGGCCGCCCGACGGCTGCGGGCCGGGGAGCGCGGCGGCAAGCGGGTGGAGGGCTACGACCTCGGCAACTCCCCCCTGGCGGTCACGCCGGAGCGGGTGGAGAGCAAGCGCATTTTCCTGAGCACCACCAACGGCACCCGTTCCCTCGACCGGGTCCAGGCGGTGCCCCTGCTGCTCACCGCCTGCCTGCCCAATCGCACCGCCGTGGCCAGGCGGCTGATCGAGCGCCAGGCCCTGCGGGTGTGGATCGTGGGCAGTGGCTGGGAGGGGGATTATTCCCTCGAAGACAGCCTGGCGGCGGGGGCCGTGGCTTCGGCCGCGATCGAGCTGGCGGTGGCGCCCCACATGGGGGTGCGCTGCGCCAACGACGAGATGCTGGCGGCCCTCGCCCTCTGGCAGCAGTGGCGCCATGACACCGAGACCTGCCTGCGCAGCGCCAGCCACGGCCAGCGCCTGATCGGCCTGGGCAACCACGACGCCGACTTTGCCTGCTGCGCCGCCGTGGACAGCCTGGAGATCGTGCCGATCCAGGCCGAACCCGGGGTGCTGCGGGCCAGTTGAGGCGCGCCTTGCCCTCTTGGGCGGGTCCCTTACGATTCGCCGGTCCTGGAGCGGTCTGGCGGTGAGCAGTTTTCTGGCAGCAGCGCTGCAACTCACCAGCACCCCGGATCCGGAGGCCAATTTCGCGGCGGCCGAGGAACTGATCGAGCTGGCGGCCCGCCGCGGCGCCGACCTGGTCGGCCTGCCCGAGAACTTCGCCTTCATGGGCGATGACGCCCGCCGGCTGGAGCTGGCACCGGTTCTGGCCGAGCGCTGCAGCCGCTTTCTGGTCACCATGGCTCGCCGCTACCAGGTGACCCTGCTGGGCGGCGGCTTCCCGGTGCCGGCCGGGGAAGGCCAGACCTTCAACCGCGCCGAACTGGTGGGCCGGGAGGGCCAGCTCCTGGCCCGCTACGACAAGATCCACCTCTTCGACGTGGACCTGCCCGACGGCATCACCTACCGGGAGTCCGCCACGGTGCAACCCGGCCACGAACTGCCCCCCGTGGTCGACGTGCCGGGGCTGTGTCGCATTGGTCTGTCGATCTGTTACGACGTGCGCTTCCCCGAGCTGTATCGCCAGCTGGCGGGCTCAGGGGCCCAGTTGCTGATGATCCCGGCCGCTTTCACGGCCTACACCGGCAAGGACCACTGGCAGGTGCTGCTCCAGGCCCGGGCCATCGAGAACACCGCCTACGTCCTGGCCCCCGCCCAGACGGGGCTCCACTACGGCCGCCGCCAGACCCATGGCCATGCCCTGGTGATTGACCCGTGGGGCACCGTGATGGCCGATGCGGGGGTGGAGCCGGGCCTGGCGATGGCCCCGGTCGACATGGCCCATGAGGCCAGGGTCCGTGCCCAGATGCCGAGCCTGCAGCACCGTCATCCGGCCCTTTTCTGAGTGTTCATGGGAGTGCGTGCGGCGCGATTCGCCTGGTTACTGAGCCTGCCCCTGTTGCTCGGCTCTTTGCCCGCCCAGGCGGCAAGCGCCCTGTCGGCCTGGCGCCTCAGCCGGGAGGGGGTGCTGGAACTGCGCACCTCCCCGGGGGTGCGGCTGCAGGCTTTCTACGAGGAGGGTTCGGGCGTCACCGGGCCCCGGGTCTGGGTGGATCTACCGGGCGCCCCCCAGCGCAGCCGTTCGGTGCCCGTCGGTGGTCTGGTGCGGGAAGTGAGGATCGGCCGGCCCGATTCCGGCACCACCCGGCTGGTGCTCGAATTCAGGCCTGGCACCCGCCTGGATCCACGCCAGCTGCGGCTGGTGGGCACCGCCCGTGACCGCTGGCGCCTGAGCCTCACCGGGCTGCCCCTGAGTGGCTTCACCCGCAATGTCGGCGAGGGGGACATGGACGCGCCAACCTCCAGCTGGAGTGCCACCCGCCCCGCCTTCAGCGGCAGCGGTCGGGCCACCTCCGGCCGGCCCCTATCCCCCGATGGGCTTCCTGTGGTGCCCCGGGGCCGCTTTCGGGTGGTGATCGACCCTGGCCACGGGGGCCCTGACCCGGGCGCCGTCGGGATCGGTGGACTGCGGGAAGCCGATGTCGTCCTGGATGTGAGCCTGCAGGTGGCCCAGCTGCTCCAGGCCCGGGGGGTGCAGGTGCTGATGACCCGCGCCTCGGACGTGGACGTTGACCTGCCGCCGCGGGTGTCGCTGGCCAACAGCAGCAACGCCGCCGTCTTCGTCAGCATCCACGCCAATGCCCTGAGCATGGCCCGCCCCGATGTGAATGGGGTCGAAACGTTTTATTTCCAGTCGGGCAGCTCCCAGCGGCTGGCCCAGGCGATCCAGTCCCGGATCATGGCGATCTCGCCGGGGACCCCCGACCGCGGCGCCCGGCCGGGCCGCTTCTTCGTGATCCGCCGCACGGTGATGCCGGCAGCGCTGGCGGAAATGGGCTTCGTCACCGGTCGCATTGACGCTCCCCGCCTGGCCGATCCCAATTTCCGGCGCCGCATGGCCGTGGCCATCACCGCTGGGATCCTCGACTATCTCCAGGGGGACTCTTGAGCCTGCTCGTCGGTCTGTTCGACAGTGGCCTCGGCGGGCTGACGGTGCTGCGTCAGGTCCATGCCCTCTATCCCCACTCCCCCTGCCTCTACCTGGGGGACACGGCCCGGGTTCCCTACGGACAACGGTCGAACGAAGAGATCCGGGCGATCGCTTCGGAGGTGGTGCACTGGCTGCGGTTGCAGGGGGTGGGGGTGCTGGTGATGGCCTGCAACACCTCCAATGCCCTGGCGCTCGACGTGGCCGTGGCCGAAGCCGGGGTGCCGGTGGTGGGCCTGATCGACAGCCTGGCCAGCGAACTCACCAGCGACCACGTCGGGGTCCTGGCCACCCCGGCCACCGCCGCCAGTGGCGCCTACCGGCGTTCGATCCAGGCCTGCCGACCCTCGGCCAGGGTGCTGGAAATGGGTTGCCCCGCCTTCGTGCCCCTGATCGAAGCCGGCGACCTGCAGGCCCCCGAGCTGCGCGCCGCCGCCGCCGCCTACCTGGCCCCGTTGCTGGAGGCGGAGGTGGACACCATCGTGCTGGGCTGCACCCACTACCCGCTGCTGCGGGCCCTGCTGGCCGACCTGCTCCCCCCCGACGTGCAACTGGTGGACCCGGCCCTGGCGGCTGCCCAGCGCCTCGGGCCCTTGCTGGCCAGCCTTGGCGATTCCCCCGAAGTGGACCAGGCGGTGGAGTCGGTGCGTCCGCCCCTGGAGCGCACCCGTTTCTGTGTCACCGGGCCCGCCGAGGCCTTCGCCACCGCTGCCGCCGCCTGGCTGGGAAGCCGGCCGGCGGTGCGCAGCGTCAGCCTGCAGTCGCCCACCCGCGCCTATTGAGTCACGGCCCCTAGGATCGCTTCATCGTGGAGGTGACGTGGCGACGGTTGCAGAGTTGCTCCAGCCGGTGGAGTCCGACCTCGATGCCCTGCTGGCCGACCTGCGCAGCCTGATCGGCGCCGGCCATCCGATTCTTCAGGCCGCCGCCGAGCACCTGTTCGCGGCCGGTGGAAAGCGCATACGGCCGGGCATCGTGCTGCTGCTGTCGCGGGCCATCGCCCCCGATGGTGGCCTCAGCTCCCGGCATCGGCGGCTGGCGGAGATCACCGAGATGATCCACACCGCTTCGCTTGTCCACGACGACGTGGTGGACGAGGCGGCCACCCGCCGTGGTGTGGCCACGGTGCACAGCCGCTTCAACCATCGCGTTGCGGTGCTGGCCGGTGATTTCCTCTTCGCCCAGGCCAGCTGGCACCTTGCCAATCTCGACGATCTCGAGGTGGTGAAGCTGCTGTCCCGCGTGATCATGGATCTGGCCGATGGCGAGGTGCGCCAGGGCCTGTTCCGTTACGACACGGGCCAGAGCTTCGAGACCTACCTCGAGAAGAGCTACTGCAAGACGGCCTCCCTTATCGCCAACAGTGCCCGGGCCGCCGGGGTGCTCACGGGCTTAACCGAACCACGCCTCGACGCTCTCTACCGCTTTGGTCGCCAGCTCGGCCTGGCGTTCCAGGTGGTCGACGACATTCTCGATTTCACCGCCAGCGACCAGCAACTCGGCAAGCCCGCCGCCAGCGACCTCGCCTCGGGCTACCTCACGGCCCCCGTGCTCTATGCCCTGGAAGAGCGGCCGGCCCTGGCCGGGCTGATCGAGCGGGAATTCTGCGAGGCCGGCGACCTGGATCAGGCCCTGGCCATGGTGCGCGGCTGCGAGGCCATCGGCCGGGCCCGCGCCCTGGCCGAGGGCTTCGCCCGTGAAGCCCACGAGGCAATTGAGTGGTTGCCGCCTTCAGAGCCCCGCAGCGCCCTGCGCGCCCTGCCGGAGTTCGTCCTCAGCCGCCTCTACTGATCCAGTCGCACCTCTTCCAGGGAATGGAGGCAAACCGCCCCCTCGGGGTAGGCCTGGCAACTCACCCCTGGCGGCAGAAGGACGTGCACGCGGCAGCCGGCACTGAGGGCGGCGGCCACACCAGCACTGGAGTCCTCGAAGGCCCAGCAGTCCGTTGGAGCCACCCCCAGGCGTCGGGCCGCCAGTAAGAAGGAATCTGGAGCGGGTTTACCGCCGCCCAGGTCCGGGTCATCGCCATAGACCCGTTCCCTGATCAGGGCCATCCAGGGGTGGGGCGCCACCTTGATCTCCACCGCCGCACGCGCGCTGCTGGTGGCCAGGGCCATGGGGATCTCCAGGGCCAGGCAACGTCGCACCAGGGCTTCGGCACCGGGCATCGCCGGGGCGCCCACCAGCAGGGCCTCGGCGATGGGCTGGCGCACGGCCAGCAGCTCCTGATCGCTCAGCGGCGGGCCTCCCGCGGCCGTGATCCACTGGCGCACCTGGCTGGCGCAGTCGAGGCGCCGCCGGCCCCGCAGGCTCAGCAACTCGGCCCCATCGAGGGGGCGACCGAAGCGGCTGGCCACCGTTTGCCAGGCCCTGGCATGGGCGGGTTCGGTGTCCAGCAGCAGACCGTCGAGATCGAACAGGCAGGCGGCGGGTCGCTGGGGCATGCTCCCAGCCTGCATCAGGACGGATCGGTCTCGGGGTAACGGTCCTCCAGGGCGGTTTCCAGGGTAGTGAGCAGCAGCACCAGGGCGGCCCGCTCGTCGAGCTCGCTGCCGCTCACCTCCTCGATCCAGCGGTGGCAGAGGGCCTCGATCTGCTGGAACAGCCCAGTGCCGCCCCGCAGCAGGGTCATCACCTGCTCGACGTTGTCTTCATCGATGTCCGGCGGCAACCCCACCACATAGCGGCGACCGTCGTCCCCCACGTAGGTGAGGTTGCCCTCGGCGTCCCGTGTCGGGCCGGCATGGGGCGTGATGGGCTGCTCCTCCATGGCCTTGCGCTCCATTCCCGTGGGTTCGCCCCCTGGCTAACGCCGCCGGGCGATCTTGCCAAGCAGCGATGAGCAGCCCTGATCGGCCCGGCGGACGCTCCGGGCCGGCGGGGTCTCATCGGTTCAGCTTCTGCATCCGCCAGGTCACGAAGGTGCCGACCGGGCTCCAGAGCAGGAAGGGCACCAGCAGCAGGCTGGCGGGGCTCGAGATCGGCAGCAGCGCTAACGCCAGGCCCAGGCCCCAGAGCCAGCCAGCCAGGCCTGCGGCCGTTCCCCAGGCGAGCCGCCGGGTGCGGCAGATCAGCAGCGTGTAGCTCTGCACCAACACCAGCAGCACCAGGAAGCCCACCATGGCCAACGGTGCCGACACCCCACCGGCCCACCAGCGCAGCAGGGACGCAGCGTAGAAACAGAGGTAGATGACCGACCAGATCAGTGGGATCCAGCGCTCAAAGGTGAGCCAGCGGGGCCGGCGCAGCCGCAGGAACCAGGCGAACTGCTGCCGGCTCGGGGTCAGGACGGCGATCACCAGGCCCATCACCAGCAGGATCGTCAGCCAGGCGGGCATGGGGTGGGAGCCGTGTCCCTCCAGCGTGGCCTGTCTGCGGTTGAATGCACCATGCCCCAGCCCGTTCGGCAGGCTTTGCCATGACCCAGGACTCCTCGCCCACCATCGAGTCGGTGCTCCAGGAACAGCGGCAGTTCGATCCGCCGCCCCAGCTGGCCGCCGAGGCTCGCATTGGTTCGATGGCGGCCTACGAAGCGCTGGCGGCGCGGGCCCAGGCCGATCCCGATGGCTTCTGGGGAGAGGCGGCCCGGCGCGAGCTGCACTGGTTCGAGCCCTTCGACACGGTGCTCGACTGGAGCAACCCGCCCTTCGCCCGCTGGTTCGAAGGGGGCACCACCAACCTTTCCTACAACTGCCTCGATCGCCATCTGGAGGGCCCCCGGGCCGACAAGACGGCCCTGATCTGGGAGGGGGAACCGGGGGACATGCGCCGCTTCACCTACCGCGAGCTGCACGCCGAGGTCTGTCGCGCCGCCAATGCCCTCAAGGCCCTCGGTGTCGGCAAGGGGGATCTGGTGGCCCTGTACATGCCGATGGTGCCGGAGGCGGCCATCGCCATGCTGGCCTGCGCCCGCATCGGCGCCCCCCACTCGGTGGTGTTCGGTGGCTTCTCCGCCGAGGCCCTGCGCGACCGCCTGATCGACGGCCAGGTGAAGCTGGTGATCACCGCCGACGGCGGCTTCCGCAAGGACAAGGCCGTCTCCCTCAAGCCAGCGGTGGATCAGGCCCTGGATGAGGGGTGCCCCAGCGTCGAGCACGTGCTGGTGGTGCGCCGCACCGGCGAAGCCACCGCCTTCGAGGCCGGCCGCGACGTCTGGTGGCATGAGCTGGTGGACGGCCAGAGCGCCGATTGCCCGGCCGAGCCCATGGCCAGCGAAGACCGCCTCTTCGTGCTCTACACCTCCGGTTCCACCGGCAAGCCCAAGGGGGTGGTGCATACCACCGCCGGCTACAACCTCTGGGCCCATCTCACCTTCCAGTGGATCTTCGACATCCGCGAGGACGACATCCACTGGTGCACCGCCGATGTGGGCTGGATCACCGGCCACAGCTACATCGTCTATGGGCCCCTCTCCAACGGCGCCACCACCCTCATGTACGAGGGGGCACCGCGGCCCGCCAAGCCGGGGGCCTTCTGGGAAGTGATCGAGAAGCACCGGGTGACGATCTTCTACACCGCCCCTACGGCCATCCGCGCCTTCATGAAAAACGGCCGCGCGGTGCCCGACCGCTACGACATGTCCAGCCTGCGCATCCTCGGCACCGTTGGCGAGCCGATCAATCCGGAGGCCTGGATGTGGTATCGCGATGTGATCGGCGGCGACCGTTGCCCCGTGGTGGACACCTGGTGGCAGACCGAGACCGGTGGGGTGATGATCAGCCCCCTGCCCGGGGCCACCCCCACCAAGCCCGGCTCGGCCACCCTGCCCCTGCCCGGCATCGTCGCTGACGTGGTGGATCTGGAGGGCAACAGTGTGCCCACCGGCCAGGGGGGCTATCTGGCGGTGCGGCGGCCCTGGCCCGGCATGATGCGCACCGTGCACGGGGACCCGGATCGCTTCCGTAGCAGCTACTGGGAGCACATCCGGCCCGCCGATGGCAGTTGGCTGTATTTCGCCGGCGACGGCGCCCGCCGCGACGCCGATGGCTATTTCTGGGTGATGGGACGGGTCGATGACGTGATCAACGTCTCTGGCCACCGGCTGGGCACGATGGAGATCGAATCGGCCCTGGTGAGCCATCCGTCGGTGGCGGAGGCCGCGGTGGTGGGCCGGCCCGACGATCTCAAGGGGGAAGGGATCGTGGCCTTCGTCACCCTGGATGTGGGGGTGGAGGGCGACGCGGCCCTCGAGGCCGAGCTGCGCCGGCATGTGGGCCTGGAGATCGGGCCGATTGCCCGGCCCGACATCATCCGCTTCACCGATGCCCTGCCCAAGACCCGCAGCGGCAAGATCATGCGCCGGATCCTGCGCTCCCTGGCCTCGGGGCAGGAGCTGAGCGGCGACACCTCCACCCTGGAGGACCGTTCGGTGCTCGACCAGCTGCGGGTCTGAGGCCCCGCGTCCGTCCGGGCGACCTCAGGCAGCCCCGCTCCAGGTGCTGATCTGCTCGGCCAGCCGCTCCATACCCCGCTGGCGGGCCGGATCATCGGCCCAGTCCCCCAGGAACTGTTTGCGCAGGCCGCCGCTGGCGGGGGTGAGGTGATCCCCGGGCAGCTCCAGCAGGGTGGAGGCATCGCCTGTCCTGGACTGCAGCACGCCGATCAGCCGGCCGCTCTGGTCGATGCTGTCGCGGCTGAAGCGCACCAGCAGATTGCGGGGCTGGCGGTAGCTGCGGCCGATCTGGAGCAGGGTGTCCTCCGGGGAGGGGCTGAATTCGCTGCGGAAGCGGAATTGCTGGCCCAACTCCGCCAGGAACGGGATCGATCGCTCGGCCGAGAAGTTGTTGAAGCTGAGGGCCACCAGGCCATCGCAGCGGCGGCCGCCATCGGGGGCGAGAAGGTGCAGCTTGCAGCCCAGGCTGTGGCCCAGCCGCAGCAGGGTGGCTTCGGGCTGGCCGGCCTGTTGTTCTCGCCACTGGCGGAACAGCCGCCAGGCGGCGTTGGCCTGGGACTGGTGGTCGAAGCCGGGCACGTAGCTCCAGGCATGGATCCGCCAGCCCCTGGTGGCCAGGGCCTCAAGAAAGCGCCGGTAGCTCAGCTGGGGGGTGGCGGCCAGGTAGCTGCCACCGATGAATTCGATCAGCCCCCGGGGCCGGCCCGTGGGCTCCAGCGTCCAGAGCTCCCCCTGCTGTCGCCATGGCGTCACGGTTTCGTTCCCCCCCTACGGATCGCGGCGCGGCTCAGGAGGCCTGGAGGCCACGCAGGGCCTCCAGGGCCTCGCGCCGGTGGGCCGGGCCATCGAGCAGGTTGTTGAAGACGTGGCGAACCACCCCCTGGCCATCGATGACGTAGGTGACCCTGCCGGGCAGCAGGCCCAGCACGCTGGGGACGCCGAAGGCCTTGCGCAGCCGGTTGCCGCCATCCACCAGCAACGGAAACGGCAGCCGGTGGCGGTTGGCGAAGCGCCGGTGGCTGGCGGCATCGTCGCCGCTGACCCCCCACACCGCGGCCCCGAGCTCCTGCAGGTCGGCGTAGCTGTCCCGAAAGGCGCAGGCCTCCATGGTGCAGCCGGGGGTGTCGTCCTTGGGATAGAAGAACAGCACCAGGGCTTTGCCGTCCAGCTGGTCGCTGCGCCGTTCCGTGCCGTCCTGGTCGTGGAGAGCGATCAGGGGGGCGGTGTCGCCGGGGGCGAGGGCTGGAGCCACGAAAGCGGAGAAACGGCGGGACCTCTCCAGCCTAGGAAGCGCGAAACCGGCGAGGCCTTGCCCGGGTTGCGACGATGGGGGGCGTGCGGACGGCGCCCGATGCAGGAGCAACCCGGTCTCTGGCAACAGAACGATCTGCTGGGAGTGGCGGCCCCGGTGCCCGCCACCCCGGCTCCAAAACGGGTGTCAGCTCCGGATCCGGCCCCAGCCGAGCCTTCCCGGCCGGCCCCCCTCTCCCTGCCCGTCTGCGCCGGCCGCCCGCCGCAGGCCCTGCCCCGGGTTCCCGAGACCCTGTTGATCCTTGACACGGAGACCACCGGGCTCTCCACCCTCCAGGGCCAGTGCATCGAGGTAGGGGCGATTCTGTTCCATGTGCCCCAGCGGGCCGTGCTGACCCAGGTCTCCTTCCTGATGCCCTGCGCCGGTAACGCCGCCGAGGGCATCAACGGCATCCCTGCCGTGGTGACGCGGCTGGAGCAGCCCTGGCAGGAGGCCCTGGCTTGCTTCCGGGCCATGGTCGGCGCCTGTGACGCCTTGGTCGCCCACAACGTCGCCTTCGATCGGCAGTGGTTCGGCCTGGGGCCCTTGCCGGTGCTGGATCGCCCCTGGATCTGCTCGATGGAGGACATCCGCTGGCCGTCCGAGCGCCAGTTGCGCAGCACCCCTTCGGTCCGTGATCTGGCCCTGGCCTACGGGGTGCCGGTCTGGGCGGCCCATCGGGCCCTGACCGACTGCATCTACCTGGCCCAGGTGTTTGAGCGCTGCACCGACCTCGAGGCGCTGCTGCAGGCCGCCCTGGAGCCCCGCAGCCTCTACCGGGCGGAGCTTCCCTACGCCGAGCGTCACCGCGCCCGGGAAGCTGGTTTCCGCTGGAACGAAGCGGTGCCAAAGGCCTGGAGCCGCCGTCTCAGCCGGCGGGAGGCAGAGGCACTGGCCTTTCCCGTCCAGTTGATGCCTGAGCCTTCGCCTGTCGAAGGCCTGGCCCGCAGCGCCTGAGGCCGGCGCCGGATCTTCCGTTTTTGTTTCGATGGTTGAAGCAGAACCGGGGATACGGGGCGCTTCCTCGCTGCCTCCCCACCCTTGGGGTGTTCTTCCGGCGTCGCCGTCATGGTCACCCGGCTGCCAACCAGCTCCGGTGATGGCGCTGAACCCGCGCAGCACCGCGTGCGCCGCTGGCAGACAGCCCGCACCTGGGCACGGCTGATCCGGGAGGCGGAGGCCCTCTGGCGGGTCGACGTCCGCGCCCTGCGCCGGCTGGCGTCCCAGGAGCTGTTTCAGCTGGTGCAGGAGGTGCCACCCCGGCTGCGCCGGCGGGTCAATCTCTGGCTGGTGCGCTTCAACGTCGCCACCAGACTCCACTGACGTTGGCCCAGGCTCCAGCCAGGCCTGCAGGCCAAAAAAAATCAGCTGATGGGATCAGCTGACAGAAAAGGAACCGACCAACGCCTTAGTAGAACGTTTGGTGGGCCGGCTGAATCGGAGCGGCGGGATTCGAACCCACGACCCCCACTACCCCAAAGTGGTGCGCTACCAAGCTGCGCTACGCCCCGGCGGGATGAAGCTATCACAGCGTCCTTGGGGTTCTGCGACGCCTGGACAGCCGCCGCATCAGGCGGTTCGTGAGCCGTTGGCGCCCCATGACCGTGTAGCCACAGAGGCGCTCGCGGCGCGCCATCAGCCGCAGCTCCGCCAGTCCCATCGTGGCCAGCTGCAGCTCAGGCAACCGCTGCCAGGCCATCGACGGCAGGGGCAGTTCGGAGCCTTCCCGGCCCTCCCTGAAGCCCTTCAGGGCGCTGCCGGCCATCCACTCCGGCACCAGCACGAACAACACCGCCAGCAGGCCATAGAGCTCGACCAGCCCCTTGGGCAGCGGATGCAGCTGGCGCCTCGGCTGATCCTGATCCAGATCCTCGGTGGGGTCGTTCACGAAAGCAGCGATGGCACCGAGACGCTCGGCCCCTGGCGCCACTGCAGAGGGGGCTGCCCGGAGGGGTTCAGCCGCACCGTCCAGAAGGCCAGGGCAAAACAGATCCCGACGGCGGCGATCAGGGCCACGATCACCACCCGATCGGAGAGGGGCTTCATACCTGTTCGCTGCGTACGCAGATCCGACGACTGGGCAGCTGTTCGAGGGTGAGCTCATCGCCGCGCAGGATCACCCGCAGGCTTTCGTTCTGGTAGCGAAGGCCCGGAGCCTCCGATTCCTCCCGGAACAGGGTGGACCGGGAGCGGCCAGCGATCAGCGAGGCCTGGGAGGCGTTGCGCTCCAGCACCACGGAGACGCGATCACCGCAGAGGAAGCGTTCCCGAACGTCGTAGTTCTCCCACCAGGGGGACTGCATCGCCAGCAGAGGCAGGAGTCCGAGCGCGAGCAGCGGTGGGGCGGCCATGGGAGTAGCGGTCAGACGAGGGCGATCGGCGCATTGTCGCCGCGAAGGACGCAATGGGGGATGGCCCAGTCATAGCTTTCCCACACGGAGGCGGGAAGGAGGTAGCTGGCACCGGGATACGTGCCGAGGCTGAGGCCCGTGGGCTGGGCGGAGCAGTAAGGACGGCTTCCGGGCTTGGCCAAGTACTGCTGGTGGTAGGGCTCAGCGACGTGGAAACGTCTGCCGGAGCCGATCTCGGTGGTGATCCTTCCCGCGCCGGCGCTATCGAGGGCCTCCTGGTACGCCTGGCGGCTGGCTTCGGCGAGGGCCAGCAGCGTGGGGTCGTCCACGAAGATGGCGGATCGGTACTGGCTGCCCCGATCGTTTCCCTGGCGGTTGCCCTGGGTGGGGTCGTGGCACTCCCAGAAGAGCTTGAGCAGATCGGCGAAGGAGATCCGGGCGGTGTCCCACACCACCCGCACCACCTCGGCGTGGCCGCTGCGGCCGCTGCAGACCTGCTCGTAGCTGGGGGAGGCGAGCTGGCCACCGGCGTAGCCCACCGCGGTGGTGATCACTCCGGGAAGCCGCCAGAAGCCCTTCTCCGCTCCCCAGAAGCAGCCGCAGCCGAACTGGGCTTCCGCCTGGCCCGCCACCACTGGGGCCGCCAGGGGGGTGCCGAGAACCGCGTGGGTTCCTGCGGCCAGCGTGGCGCCGTTGTCAGGGGCCGGGTTGCTGCTGTCGCTCGAGGGGCTGTTGAAGAGGCCGAACAAGGTTGTTGCCGTCAGGACTCCAACCCTAGGAAGCGCCCTGATGATCCTGTTGCGGCACCAGGGCGATGTGGTTCAGCAGGGTGGTGATGAAGGCAAACAGCAGAAACGGCAGCGACAGCACCAGGATCAGGCCCACCCCCACCAGGGCGAACAGGGGACGGCTCGCCCCCATCAGGGCCAGACCCGCCGCCAGGCTCACAAAGATCACGGCCATCCAGATCAGGACCTGGGCGTAGATGTCGCCGAAGGTCAGGGTGCAGCGAACGTTGAGCGGCTGGCTGAGGGGTGACGGGGTGGGGGCCATGGGGACGGCGTGGCAGGCGGTGATGAAACCACGACCTTTCCAGGTAAGCCCAGCCATGGTCCCTGGACCGAGTAACTCAACATCTGTTTGAAACCAGGTGACCCATCCGGCCCTCAAGGGCCCAGCCGGTTCAAGCGGTCTGCAACTGACGCACGGCTTCCTCCCGATCCCAGAGGCGGCGGTAGGTGCCCTCCTGCTGCAGCAAGTCGGTGTGGTGGCCCTCCTGGACGAGGTGACCCGCTTCGAGCACCAGGACGCGGTCGCAGGCCGCCGCGGCCGAGAGCTGGTGGCTGATCATCAGCACCGTGCGCCGCTGCTCCTCGCGCACTGAGCGCAGGATGCCCGCGGCGGTGGTGTTGTCGACGCTGGCCAGGGCGTCGTCGAGCACCAGCAGGGGGGCCTCCACCAGCAGCGCCCGCCCCAGGGCCGTGCGCTGGCGCTGGCCGCCGCTCAGGGTGATGCCCCGCTCTCCCACCAGGGTGCGGTAGCCATCGGGGAAGCCCTTGATGTCCCCCTCCAGCCGGGCCTGGCGGGCGGCCTCCTCCACCCGCTCCATGCCCGCTTCGGGATCGCCGTAGCGCAGGTTGTCGGCCAGGCTGGCGGTGAACAGGTAGCCCTCCTGGGGCACCAGGGCCACCTGCCGGCGCAGATCGCTCAGTCGCAGCCTGGTCACGTCGACGCCGTCGAGGAACAGCTGGCCGGAAGGCACCTCCACCATCCGGCCGAGGGCCCGGGCCAGGGTGGTCTTGCCGCAACCCACCGGTCCCACCACCGCCACCAGCTCACCGGGGTGGATCGCGAAGCTGAGGTTCTCCAGGGCCGGCCGCTCCGCCCCCGGGTAACGGACCGTGAGCCCCTTGGCCCTGACGGCCCCAAGGGCCGGCCTCCCAGGGGGCAGCGGATCAGAGGGCGACACGATGGCCGGGGGGTGGTTGAGGAGGGCTTCCACCCGCTCCAGGCTCACTTGACCGGTCTGGAAGGTGTTGAGGGTGAAGCCCAGCAGGGCGGTCGGGAAGACCAGCCGCTCCACGAACAGGATCAGGGCCACCAGATCGCCGATGCTGAGCCGCCCGCTTTCCAGCTGGCCGCTGCCCAGCGCCAGCAGCAGCAGCAGGCTGAGGGAGGCGATGCCTTCCAGCAGCGGGAAAAGGGTGCTGCGGGTGCGGGCCAGGGAAAGCTGGGCATCGAGATAGACCTTGTTGAGGTCGGCGAAGGCCTTTTCCTCGGTGGCCTCCTGCCCGTAGATCTTGATGGCGCCGATGCCGCTGAGGTCCTCCTGGACCAGGTCGCTGAGGTTGGCCAACACCTCCTGCTGGCGGCGCTGCTGTTTCATCATGCGGCCGCCGAACAGACGCACCACCATCAACATGCCGGGGTAGAGCGATACCGCCGCCAGGCTCAGCAGCGGGTCGATCGCCAGCATCGCCGGCAGGGTGAGGGCATAGGCCAGCACCGTGTTGGTCAGGCTGAGCAGGGCGAAGCCCAGCAGGCGCCGGATGTTCTCGACATCACTGGTGGCCCGGCTGATCACCTCGCCGCTGCCGGTGGTCTGCACCCAGCCGGGGTCCTGGGTGAGCACGTGGTCGAAGATGCGCTCCTTCAGGCTCGCCTCCACCTGCCGGCCCACCCCGAACACGAGCATCCGCGAATAGAGGCGGGTGGCTCCCATCACCGTGGCCATCACGATGATCAGGCCGGCCACGCCCAGCACATCCGCCATCACGAAGCCGGGCTTGAGCGCATTGATCGTCTGCCGCACCACCAGAGGAATGGCCACCCCCAGCAGGTTCACCACCACCAGGGCACCGGCCCCCACCAGCACCGTGCGCCTGTGCGGTCGGAGATAGCGCCCGATCAGATCCAGCCGCAGGGCGCTCATGCAGGAAGGGAGGGGCATCAGAGTCCCCTAACCTAGGCATCGCTCCCCAGGGCCCACGGGCCGCCCGGGCCATGGACGACCAGAATCATCCCCTCCATGCCAGCGACCGGGAAACGGTCGACCGGCTCCTGGCGATGGAGCGTCCACAAGACGAGCACCTGGTGGATGCGGCCCGGCTGCAGATGCGTTATCGGGGCTTTCCTGGCGCCACCGACATCCGCGACGACCTGGAGCGGATCCTGAAACTCTGGGGTCTGGACGCCGAGGCGCTCCACGGCCGCACCCGGGCCATCTGGGCGGCCGGATTCCGGCCCGGCGCTGCTCCGGTGGCCGAAGCGGTGGGTTCCGGGTTTGACACCGCCTCCGACGACGCGGGCTGACGCTGGGAGTGCCGTTTTTCAGTCTGTTGGTCAGAACGGCTCCGCACAGGCGATAGTGGGAACGTCCCCATCACCCGGCCCGCGTGCTTTGCACACGGGCTTTTTTTTGGGCAGAGGGCGGCCTGACCAGGCCTGGGCCAGCAGGTGGCCGGGGTCCCTTAAGTTGCCGCTGACGGTTCAGCGTTCGGTGATGCCTGCTTTCCCCGCCTGGCCCCAGCTGCTGGAACAGCTGCTGTGTGGCCAGGACCTTCAGGCCGACCAGGCCGAGTCCTTGATGCGGGGCTGGCTGGCCGGCGCCATTGATCCGGTGCTGACGGGTGCTCTGCTGGCGGCCCTGCGGGCCAAGGGCACCAGCGGCGAGGAACTGGCCGCGATGGCTGCCGTCCTGAGGGAGGCCTGTCCCCTGCCGGGGGAGCGGCCCCAGCTGGAGCTGATCGACACCTGCGGCACCGGTGGCGCCGGTGCCGACAGCTTCAACATCTCCACGGCCGTGGCCTTCACGGCGGCCGCCTGCGGGGCCCATGTGGCCAAGCACGGCAACCGCAGTGCCAGTGGCCGCGTCGGATCGGCCGACGTGCTCGAGGCCCTGGGACTGCACCTGGGGGCCCCCCTGGCGACGGTGGTGGAGGCTCTGCCGCGCACCGGCGTGACCTTCCTGTTCGCCCCGGGCTGGCACCCCGCCCTGGTGGGGATGGCCCCCCTGCGCCGCAGCCTCGGCGTGCGCACCGTCTTCAACCTGCTCGGACCGCTCGTCAATCCCCTCACTCCCGAGGCCCAGGTGCTGGGGGTGGCCCGTCCCGACCTGCTCGATCCGATGGCCGATGCCCTGCGTCGCCTCGGTCAGCGGCGCGCGATCGTGGTTCATGGCCATGGCGGCCTGGATGAGGCCACCCTGTCCGGTCCCAGTGAGCTGCGTCTTCTGGAGGACGGCGTGGTGCGCAGCGACTGGCTCGATCCCGCTGAGCTGGGGCTGGCGCCCGCCGATCTGGAGGCCCTCAGGGGCGGGGATGTGGCCGCCAACCAATTGATTCTGGAGTCGGTCCTGCAGGGACGGGGCACCCGGGCCCAGGCCGATGTGGTGGCCCTCAACGCCGCCCTGGTGCTCAAGGCGGCGGGGCTGGAGCCCTCGATCGCCACGGCCCTGGCCCGGGCCCACCAGGCCCTGGCCGATGGCAGCGCCTGGGCCAGGCTGGAAGCGCTGCGGGCCGCCCTGTCGGGGTCTGAAGGATGATCGGGTTCCCTGCCGACGCCACCCTGACCACCCCACAGGAGGCCCCCGCTGCGCCCAGCAGCACCACTGACGCGGCTGCGCCCAGCAGCACCACAGACGACGCTGCGGCTGTGCTCGTGCTGGCTGATGGCACCGTGCTGCGGGGCCTGGCCTGCGGGGCCCGTGGCAGCGTCTGCGGCGAGGTGGTCTTCAACACGGGCATGACCGGCTACCAGGAGGTGCTCACCGATCCGAGCTATGCCGGCCAGCTGATCACCTTCACCTACCCGGAGCTCGGCAACACCGGCGTCAACGGCGAAGATCTGGAGGCGGACCATGCCCATGCCCGCGGCTGCATCGTCCGCCAGCTCTGCCCCCGGCCCAGCAACTGGCGTTGCGAGGAGACCCTCGACCACTGGCTGAGTCGTCAGGGGGTGGTGGGCCTCCGGGGTGTCGACACCCGTGCCCTCGTGCGCCACCTGCGCGAGGGGGGCGCCATTAATGGTGCCATCGCCAACGACGGCACCGACCCGGCCACCCTGCTGCAGCAGGTGCTGGCCACCCCGGCCATGGATGGCCTCAACCTGGCGGCCAGGGTCAGCACCAAGGAGCCCTACACCTGGAGCCGCACCTGCGCGGCCCGCTTCGACACCAGGCTCCAGCCGCGTCCCGACCGTCCTTATCGGGTGGTAGCGATCGATTTCGGCATCAAGCGGGCCATCCTTGAGCGCCTGGTGGCCCATGGCTGTGAGGTCACCGTGCTGCCGGCCGACTCGAGCCTGGACCAGGTGCTGGCGCTGCAGCCGGAGGGGGTGTTCCTCTCCAACGGCCCCGGTGATCCGGCGGCGGTACGCGAGGGGATCGCCCTCGCCCGCGACCTGCTGCAGCAAGCGCAGCTGCCGGTCTTCGGCATCTGCCTCGGCCACCAGATCCTCGGACTGGCCCTGGGTGGCCGCAGCTTCAAGCTCGGCTACGGCCACCGGGGCCTCAACCACCCCTGCGGCTCACCCGGCTCGGTGGAGATCACGAGCCAGAACCACGGATTCGCCCTTGAGGCGGCCTCCCTGCCGGCCGAGCGGGTGCGGATCACCCACCACAACCTCAACGACCACACGGTGGCCGCCCTGGCCCTGCGCAGCCAGCCGGTGTTCGGCATCCAGTACCACCCGGAGGCCAGCCCCGGACCCCACGATGCCGACCACCACTTCGCCCGGTTCACGGCGCTGATGGCGGAACGCCGTTGAATCGGCATGTTTCGTTGCGGTTCCCTGATTCGGGATAGGGGTCTCTACAGTTCCACGCGTTCAACACCTTTGAGGACTGGGGCCATCACCGACCTGCAGCGACTGACCGTCTCCCTGAGAGGGGGCAGCGAACGGCGGGAAGAGTGCCTGCTGTTCAGTTTCACGGGCCAACTGGACGCCTATTCCGACAAGCAGTTCACCGAGTTCATCAGCGACCGGCACAAGGGGGACAACCTCCCGGTCGTCATTGACCTCAGCCGCATCGACTTCCTCGACTCCTCCGGACTCGGCGCCCTGGTCCAGCTGGCCAAGCTGTTCAACGAGAGCTCCCGTCAGTTCCTCGTGGTCGGCAACGCCCGCGTCGTCCAGACTGTCAAGTTGGTGCGCCTGGAGGCTTTTCTGCACCTGCAACCCGATCTGGAGTCCGCCCTTGGCAGCCTCGCCCCCGCCTGAGGGGCCCGGCCACTGGTTGGCTTCCGTCTCCACCCAGGCACCAGCCACGCCCCTGGCCACCGCCCAGCTGGCCTGGTTGGGGGATGCGGTCTGGGAACTGCACCAGCGCCTGCGCCACTGCCGGCAGCCGGCGCGGGCGGCCGACCTGCACCTGGCCGTGGTGGCGGAGGTGCAGGCGGAAGCCCAGGCGGAAGCCCTGCGGCGTCTGGATCCCCTGCTGAGTGAGGCGGAGCGCCGCCTCGTGCTGCGCGGCCGCAACCAGGCGGGACGGGGTCCCCGCCGCGGCACCCCCCGGGCTTACGGGCAGGCCACGGGATTTGAGACGATGCTGGGATGGCTTTTTCTGCAGGACCCCAGACGGCTGGCTGAGCTGCTGGACCATCTCGAGAAGACCGAACCCTGTCCCCCCTCCGCCAGCCCATGAGTCCCTCCCCTGACCGCCGCGGTGATCGCCGCCCCGACCGGCGTCCTGATCGTCGCCCTGATTCCGGTGCCGACCGGACCCCCCGCCGCCTCGGCTCCGGCGCCGGTGGCCGCCCCATCAGCCGCGGTTCCGGCACCGCCCGCCCCCGTCGCCCCGGCGAGGCCTATGGCCGTGACAAGCCCCCCTTTGAGCGGGAACGGGGCGGCGAGCGAGGTGGCGAGCGCGCTGGCGAGCGGCCGGGTGGCCCCGACCGTGCGGCCGGCAACCCCTACGGCCGGCGCCCCTACGAAGGCCGCCCCGGTGCCGATCGCCCCGACAACTCCGGCGGCGGCGCCGGTCGTCCGACCCGCGAACGGCGCGGAGGTGATCGCATCATTCCCGCCCGCCCCTCCTTCGGCCGCCCCGTCCCAGGCCGCGGTGGGGCCGGACGACCGAGCTCCGGCCGTCCCATCCCGTCGCGGTCGGCTCCGGCCCGCCGCGGACCAGCGCTGTTCCGGGACGCCGACCAGGCCCCACGAACCTTCCAGGGACGCCGTGGTCCGGATCGGCCGGAGTCCGACGGCTCCGATGTCGATTTCCGTGGCGCCGCCGACGCGTTTGCCGCCGCCGCCCCCAGTGACCTGATCTGGGGCCGCCACACGACCCAGGCCAGCCTGGAGAGCGGCCGGCCGATCCACCGGGTGTGGTGCACGCCCGAGATGCGTTTCAACCCGCGTTTCCTGCAGCTGCTGCGGGAGGCGAAGTCCTCCGGCGTGCTGGTGGAGGAGGTGACCTGGGCGCGCCTGGGCCAGCTCACCGGTGGCGCGGTGCACCAGGGCATCGTGCTGCAGCCCGCCGCTGCCGAGACCCTCGACCTGACCAGCCTGATCGAAGGCTGCCGCTTGATCGGTGAGGCCCCCCTGCTGATCGCTGTCGATGGCCTCACCGATCCCCAGAACCTCGGGGCCATCGTCCGCAGCGCCGAGGCCCTCGGTGCCCACGGCATGGTGCTGCCCCAACGCCGCAACGCCGGCCTTACCGGCTCGGTGGCCAAGGTGGCCGCCGGGGCCCTGGAGCATCTGCCAGTGGCCCGGGTGGTCAACCTCAATCGCTCCCTGGACACCCTCAAACAGGAGGGTTACCGGGTGGTGGGTCTGGCGGAGGAGGGCACAGTCAGCCTGGAGGAGGTGGACCTGAAGGGCCCCCTGGTGGTGGTCACCGGTTCGGAAGGGGATGGCCTGTCGCTGCTGACACGCCGTTCCTGCGACCAGCTGGTGCGTATCCCCCTGCGGGGCGCCACCCCGAGCCTGAACGCCTCGGTGGCCACGGCGCTGCTGCTCTATGAAGTGGCCCGTCGCGGCTGGATGCGGGGCCTGACGGGCACCGCGCCCGCCCCCAGGATTGTGCGCCCCTCGATGCCGGCGCCGCCCGATCCCGAGCTGCCGAGCGAGCCTGAGCGGCCAATCCAGGATGGGCCCGAAGCCACCACCCTGGAGGTCGCGACTCCAGAGCCATCCAGCGACGATCTGCCGTTTGAGTCCGAGGACCTCCAGCCCGTGGAGTTTGAAGCCACCGCCATCGAAGCCACCGCGATCGAAGCCCCTACCGAGCCGCCCGTCTGGCAGCACCAGGAATCACCTGGAGACAGTGAGCCGGAACCGACCGTGGACAGCGCAATGGAGGCGATGGCCGAGCCGACCGCCAGCGGGACGCTCGCTGGGCCCCCTCTGGAATCTCCCCAGGAGGACTCCCTGGAGACGCTTCCCTACCTGCCCGTGAACGCCCCAGGCTTCGAGGGTGACATCCGCCTCTGATTCCGCCGGGGGGCTGGCCCCAGCCGCCCCCCAGAATGGCTACAACGCCACCCCTCCTCCATGAATCCACTGCTCTGGCCCACGCGCGGCATCGCCAATGGGTTGGGCCTGGCCTGGTGGGCGCGGGTGGAAACCCGCTCCCCCGACGCGGTGTACTGGTTCGGCCCGTTTGTGCGCCGGCAGACGCTGGAGCGGGCTCTGCCCGCCTTCCTCGACGATCTGCGGGCGGAGTCACCGGCCTCCCTGGAGCACCAGTGCCTGCGCACCGGCCGCAGCGAACCCTTCACCGAATCCGCAGATCTGGCCGACTGATTCTGGCCGACTGATAGCGTCCATCGCAGCTGGCTAGCGGTTGGATGGGCATCGCCGAATGGCGGGAGCAGCTTCGGTTGGGCGAGGTGTCGGCCCGGGAGCTCACGGATCGCCACCTGGCGCGCATCGCGGCGGTGGACCCCACCGTGCATGCCTTCCTGGAGGTGACCAGCGAGCGGGCCAGGGCTGATGCCGACCGCATCGATGCGGCCCGGGCGGCGGGCGAGCCCCTGCCCCCCCTGGCCGGCATCCCCCTGGCCATCAAGGACAACCTCTGCACCAAGGGGATCCGCACGACCTGCTCCAGCCGCATGCTGGAGAACTTCGTTCCCCCCTACGAGTCCACGGTGACCAAGCGGCTCTGGCAGGCCGGTGCTGTCCTGCTGGGCAAGACCAATCTCGATGAGTTCGCCATGGGCAGCTCCACCGAGACCTCGGCCTTCGGCGCCAGCCGCAACCCCTGGAACCCGGATCGGGTGCCCGGGGGCAGTTCCGGTGGCAGCGCGGCGGCCGTGGCCGCCGGTGAGTGCATCGGCGCCCTGGGCTCCGACACCGGCGGCTCGATCCGCCAGCCCGCCAGCTTCTGCGGTGTGGTGGGTCTCAAGCCCACCTACGGCCGGGTGAGCCGCTGGGGACTGGTGGCCTTCGCTTCCTCCCTCGATCAGGTGGGTCCGTTCAGCAGCAGCGTCGCCGATGCCGCCGAGCTGTTGCAGGTGATCGCCGGGGAGGATCCCCGTGATGCCACCTGCCTGAAGGCGCCGGTGCCCGATTACGCCGCCCAGCTGGAGACGCCCATCGCCGGGCTGCGGGTGGGGCTGATCCGCGAGTGCTTCGACCAGGAGGGTCTGGATCCCGCGGTGAAGGCCTCGGTGCTGGCGGCCGCCGCCCAGCTGGAGGCCCTGGGCTGTGAGCTGGTGGATGTGAGCTGCCCCCGCTTCAACGACGGCATCGCCACCTACTACGTGATTGCCCCCTCGGAGGCCTCCGCCAACCTGGCCCGTTATGACGGCGTCAAGTATGGCTTCCGGGCACCGGCCACCGAAGTCGGCAGCGATGGCCTGGCGGCGATGACCGCCCGCAGCCGGGCCAGCGGCTTCGGCGAGGAGGTGCAGCGGCGCATCCTGATCGGCACCTATGCCCTTTCCGCCGGCTATGTGGACGCCTACTACCGCAAGGCCCAGCAGGTGCGCACCTTGATCCGCCGCGATTTCGACCGCGCCTTCGAGACCGTCGACGTGCTGCTGACCCCCACCTCGCCCACCACCGCCTTCCCCAGCGGCGCCCACGCCGGCGACCCCCTGGCCATGTACCTGGCCGACCTGCTCACCATCCCTGCCAACCTGGCCGGACTGCCCGCCATCAGCGTGCCCTGCGGCTTCGACGCCCAGGGCCTGCCGATCGGCCTGCAGCTGATCACCGGCGTTCTTGAGGAGGCGAAGCTGCTGCAGGTCGCCCACCAGTACGAACAGGCGGCGCTTGTGATGCAATCTCGGCCTGCGGCGGAGCTGGTGGCCTGAGCAGGGCTCACCCCTCAGCCGGAGGGGCCTGGAGGCTTGTGCCTAGGGTTGTGCTGATCGGGCATCGCCGACCATGCATGCGAACGAAGCGGCGATTCGAAACGTGCTCGATCAGTGGGCCGAGGCCACACGGGACGGCCGGCAGGACGACGTTCTCGCCCACCATCAGGACGATCTGGTGATCTTCGATGTCCTCTCGCCGCTGCGGTACACCTCGGCGGCGCAGTACCGGGACAGCTGGGAGTCCTGGCAGCCGGACGTCCGGGGCGCGGTGCAGTTCGCCTTGCAGGATCTCGCTGTTGAGGCCGGAGCGGATGTGGCCTATGCCTTCGGCCTGCTCCAGTGCGGGGGCACACTCCCCGACGGACAGACATTCAGCGATACCGTGCGCATCACCTTCTGCCTGTGCAAGCGGAGTGGCCAATGGAAGGTCGCCCACCAGCACGTCTCCAGACCCGTCGAACGGAATGGATGCAGCGTTCCATCGCCAAGGAGCCACGGATGAAGCGACGCCTGGCCGTCCTGCTGCTCTTGATCGTCGCGGCACCTGCCGTCTGGGCGGATCAGGGCCATGTCCGCTGTCTGAGATCCATTGGCCTCACAACTCCCCTGAGACTGCAGCTCGGCATTTTGTCTGACAGCAATGACAGGGGCTACGTTCTTTACCAGGGCGGCAGTGGGCGCATTCCCCTGAAGTTGTTGAAGGTGACTGAATTGAGAAGGGTGTACGGAGGAAGACCATCGGAGTTTGAAACCCAGTGGATTGAAATGTCCCCCAATGGATCGGGAGGACGCTATGTCTATGTCAATCAAGGTGCCATCATCGATGACTTTCGATACATCCGCAAGGATGGAAGGGTCTTCAAGTTCGTGGATGACCTTGATGCCTTCACTGACGATGGATGCACATGGGCCGCCCCCTAGGGCGGAGTCCCCGGGCCTAGCCAGGCCGTTGCATCCCATCGGCCACGGATCCGCCGCATCGATCGGCCAACGGTGCCCTGCGGCCTGACTAGAGAGACGTATGGATAACCCCAACCTTTCGAATCGGCAGAACAGGACTTGGCTGGCCGTGCTGTCAGCGGTGGTGTTGATGGTGGCCGGTTTCGCCATCCTCAACAAGCAGCATCAGCAACGGCTTCAGGCCGAGGCCCGGGTCCAGGCCGCCCAGGATCAGGCCAACCGGGAATCGATGCAACGGATGCAGGGCGAATTGGCCCTCCACAATGAATTGGAGTCCGCCTCGCAGCGGGAGGCCGCTCTCCAGCTGCAGCTCAAGGAGATGGACGCGGGGGCAAGCCGCCTTGAGGTGGCTGACGGCGTGCAGCAGGCCAAGCGCCAGCAGGCGGAACGGGAGCTTCAGGAGCTGCGCACCCAGCGAGCCAAGCTGGAGAAGCAGGTTGACTGCGAACGCATTCAGTTGACGGTGAACCAGCTCAGCGCCAAGGGCGACACCGATCAGGCCACCAAGCTCCAGAGCCTGTGGGCCGCACCTTGCCCCAACCTCCAGGCGGCCCGATAGGCGGGGCACCAGATCTGGTGGTTCGCCGGTAGGGTGGACGCACCCTGTGGTGGCGCTGCCCTCCGACGCCGTGGCCTTCGTTCCGCTCCACAACCACAGCGACTACAGCCTGCTGGACGGGGCCTCCCAGCTGCCGGCGATGGTGGAGCGGGCGGTGGCTCTGGGCATGCCGGCCCTGGCCCTCACCGACCACGGGGTCATGTACGGCGCGATCGAGCTGCTGAAGCTCTGCACCAAGGCAGGCATCAAGCCGATCATCGGCAACGAGATGTACGTCATCAACGGCTCGATCGAGGATCCCCAGCCGAAGAAAGAGCGCCGCTACCACCTGGTGGTGCTGGCCCGCAACGCCGTCGGCTACCGCAACCTGGTCAAGCTCACCAGCCTCAGCCATCTGCGCGGCATGCGCGGCCGGGGCATCTTCGCGCGGGCCTGCATCGATAAATCCCTGCTGCGTCAGTACAGCGAAGGCCTGATGGTGGCCACCGCCTGCCTGGGCGGGGAGATCCCCCAGGCGATCCTGCAAGGACGTCCCGACGTGGCCCGGGAGGTCGCCGCCTGGTACCGGGAGGTGTTCGGTGACGACTTCTACCTGGAGATCCAGGACCATGGCGGCCTCGAGGACCGCATCGTCAACGTCGAGATGGCCCGGATCAGCGCCGAGCTGGCCATTCCCCTGGTCGCCACCAACGACGCCCACTACCTCACCAGCAACGACGTCGAGGCCCACGACGCCCTGCTGTGCGTGCTCACCGGCAAGCTGATCAGCGATGAGAAGCGCCTGCGCTACACGGGCACCGAATACATCAAGAGCGAGGCGGAGATGGCCCAGCTCTTCGCCGACCACCTGGAGCCGGAGGTGATCGCCGCTGCCATTGCCACCACCGCCACGGTGGCCGCGAAGGTGGAGGACTACGACATCCTGGGGCGCCAGCAGATGCCCCGCTTCCCGATCCCCGAGGGCCACACCCCGGTGAGCTATCTCAGTGAGGTGAGCCACCAGGGACTGCGCCGTCGCCTGTCCCTGGCCGACGACGCCCCGATCGATCCCGGCTATGGCGAGCGGCTCGCCTTCGAGCTGCAGGTGATGGAGCAGATGGGCTTCCCCACCTACTTCCTGGTGGTCTGGGACTACATCCGCTTCGCCCGGGACCAGGGCATTCCGGTGGGCCCGGGGCGTGGGTCGGCCGCGGGCTCGCTGGTGGCCTACTCCCTGGGGATCACCAACATCGATCCGGTGGAGCACGGCCTGCTGTTCGAGCGCTTCCTCAACCCGGAACGCCAATCGATGCCTGACATCGACACCGACTTCTGCATCGAGCGCCGCAGTGAGGTGATCGATTACGTCACCCGCCGCTACGGCGAGGACAAGGTGGCCCAGATCATCACCTTCAACCGCATGACCTCCAAGGCGGTGCTCAAGGACGTGGCCCGGGTGCTCGACATCCCCTATGGCGAGGCCGACCGCCTGGCCAAGCTGATCCCCGTGGCCCGTGGCAAGCCCGCCAAGCTCGCCGAGATGGTCGGCCCTGAGTCGCCGGCGCCGGAGTTCCGCGAGAAGTACGAGAACGATCCCAAGGTGCGCCACTGGGTCGACCTGGCCCGCCGCATCGAAGGCACCAACAAAACATTCGGTGTCCATGCCGCCGGGGTGGTGATCGCCGCCGACCCCCTCGATGAATTGGTGCCCCTGCAGCGCAACAACGACGGCCAGGTGATCACCCAGTACTTCATGGAGGACGTGGAGGCGATGGGTCTGCTGAAGATGGACTTCCTGGGCCTCAAGAACCTCACCATGATCGAGAAGACGCTGGATCTGGTCGAGCAGAGTGTCGGCCAGAGGATCGATCCGGACGCCCTTCCCCCCAACGACGAGCAGACCTACGCCCTGCTGGCCCGGGGGGATCTGGAGGGCATCTTCCAGTTGGAATCCAGCGGCATGCGCCAGATCGTCCGCGATCTCAAGCCCTCCTCCCTGGAGGACATCTCCTCGATCCTGGCGCTCTACCGGCCGGGCCCCCTGGATGCGGGTCTGATCCCCAAGTTCATCAACCGCAAGCATGGCCGCGAGGCGATTGATGTGGCCCACGTCAAGCTGGAGCCGATCCTCAAGGAGACCTACGGGATCATGGTCTACCAGGAGCAGATCATGCGGATTGCCCAGGATCTGGCGGGCTATTCCCTGGGTGAAGCCGATCTGCTGCGGCGGGCCATGGGCAAGAAGAAAGTGTCGGAGATGCAGAAGCATCGTCACCAGTTCGTCAGTGGGGCCAGCGAACGGGGCGTGGATGCCGCCATCGCCGAGGCGCTGTTCGATCAGATGGTGATGTTCGCCGAGTACTGCTTCAACAAGAGCCATTCCACCGCCTACGGCGCTGTCACCTACCAGACCGCCTACCTCAAGGCCCACCATCCGGTGGCCTACATGGCGGCCCTGCTCACGGTGAATGCCGGTACCACCGACAAGGTGCAGCGTTACATCGCCAACTGTCAGGCGATGGGGATCGAGGTGATGCCACCGGATGTGAATGCTTCCGGTATCGACTTCACGCCCGTGGGCAAGAAGATCCTCTTCGGCCTCTCGGCCGTCCGCAACCTCGGTGATGGCGCCATCCGCCAGTTGATCGAGGCACGCTCCAGCGGCGGTCCCTTCCTGCATCTCGCCGATCTCTGCGACCGGATCCCTGGCCAGCAGCTCAACCGCCGGGCGATCGAATCACTGATCCACTGCGGTGCCCTCGATGGCCTTGAACCCAAGGCCAA
Organism: Cyanobium sp. Cruz-8D1; assembly: GCF_024345975.1. GTDB lineage: Bacteria > Cyanobacteriota > Cyanobacteriia > PCC-6307 > Cyanobiaceae > Cyanobium. The sequence continues at coordinate 128,249 of NZ_JAGQCD010000006.1, forward strand.
CCGTGCCCAGTTGATGGCCGATCTTGATCTGGTGCTCGACTGGGCCAGCTCCCGCGCCCGCGACCGGGCCAGCGGCCAGGGCAACCTGTTCGACCTGTTCGGCGCTACTGAGGACGCCGCTGCCGTGAAGGCTCCCGCGCCACCACGGGCCGCTGCGGTGGCCGATTACCCCCCCACGGAGAAGCTGAAGCTGGAAAAGGAGCTGCTCGGCTTCTACATCTCCGACCATCCCCTGCGCCAGCTGTCTTCCCAGGTGCGCCTGCTCACGCCCATCGGCTTGGCCAATCTCGAGGAGATGGCCGACAAGGCCAAGGTGAGCGTGGTGGTGATGGTGAGCGAGATCCGCCAGGTGACCACCCGCAAGGGGGATCGCATGGCCGTGCTGCAGCTGGAGGACCTCACCGGCGCCTGCGAAGCCGTGGTGTTTCCCAAGAGCTACGCCCGTCTGGCCGACCACCTGATGGTGGATGCCCGCCTGCTGCTCTGGGCTGGCGTCGACCGCCGCGATGATCGGGTGCAGTTGCTCGTCGACGACTGCCGCAGCATCGAGGATCTGCAGCTGGTGATGGTGGAGCTGGCGCCCGAGCAGGCCGGCGATATTGCCGTGCAACACCGGCTGCGTGAATGCCTCACCCGCCACCGCCCCGGCCAGGAGGAGGCTGGCGTGCGGGTGCCGGTGGTGGCCCTGGTGAAGCAGCAGAACGAAACCCGCTTCGTCCGCCTGGGCGGCCAGTTCTGCGTCGCCGATGCGCCGGCGGCCGTCGAGACGCTCGCCTCGGCCGATTTCAGGGCCTGGCTGCGCTCACCCCTGGGGGCTGCCTGATCCGGAGCTGCCCTGGCGCATGGCCCGCACCGAGGACCGGACCCGGCTGATGTTGACGCCGATCTGCTCGATCCCCAGCAGGCTGCCCGGGGCGTCTTCCCAGCTGGCGGAGAGCACCCCATAACTGAGACCCAGCAGGCCTAGCACAAAGAAAGCGCCGGATCCCACCAGGGTGAGGCCGGGAGGGATATCAGCCACGCCGCGGCTGACCAGCAGATAGCTGACCACGAAAACCCCCATGCCCAGGACCGTGGGGGTTCCTGTGGCGATGGCGATGCGCCGCACCATGCGGTTGGCCACGGCCTCAGGGATCACCTGTTGGCGTGGGGCCTTGGCTGGTGGCCCGCTGGCAGAGGGCGCCGCGAAGGATTTCGGCTTTGGCCGACGGGCCATGGGACGAGCCTCAGCCGCGGATGCCGAGTGTCTTGATCAGTTCGGCGTAGCGGGTCTCGCTCTGGGCGCGGAGATAGCCAAGCAGGCGCTTGCGGCGGCCGATCATCTTGAGCAGCCCCTGGCGGGAGGAGAAGTCGTGGATGTTCTTCTGCAGGTGGCCACTGAGTTGCTGGATCCGCTCGCTCAACATCGCCACCTGCACTTCCACCGAGCCGGTGTCAGTGCCGTGGGCCTGATGGGAATTGATCAGTTCCTGTTTCTGGGTGGTAGTGAGCGGCATGGGCGGATCTGGGCCCGAACGGTGCAAACCAACACCTTAACGCGCGGCCCGTTGCCCCTCCCTTCAAGCCACGGCGCGGGACAACCAGCGCAGGCTTTCGCGGATCCAGTCGTCGGCGCTGGCGGACCCATCGATCCCGGCGGCGGCGACGGCCCGTAGGGCCCGGTGGATTTCCAGGGGCTCGTAGCCGAGCGCCACCAGGGTGATCTGCACCTCGTCGCGGCAGGGGGCTGTGGGGCCGCCCGCTGTGTCGGCGCCGCTGACCTCCTCCTCCTCAAGGGGATCCACCAGGCCGGCGAAGCGCTCCTGCAGGCGGAGCCGCAGCTCCACCGAAAGCCGTTCGGCCGTGCGCTTGCCCACCCCAGGCGCCAGGCAGAGGCTGCGCAGGTCGGCGTGGACGATGGCGCGCACCAGGTCCGGCACCTCCAGGGCCCCGAGCAGGCCCAGGGCCATCTGGGGCCCGACGCCGCTCACGGCCACCAGCTCACGGAACAGGTCCCGTTCCTGGCGGGCGGGGAAGCCATAGAGCGTCCAGCCGTCGTCGCGGATGCTGTGGTGCACGTGCAGACCCAGGTCGCTGCCCACCTCGGGCAGGCGTTGCCACTGCCGCAGGGTGAGCTGCACCTCGTAACCCACCCCCTGGCAGATCAGCAGGGCCCCGCAACGGTGAGCCTGCTGCCATGGTTCGGCCAGTCGCCCCTGCAGCCAGCCGATCATGGTGAGACGTGCGTCAGCCCCCATGCTGCCCCTCCTGCCTAGCCCCCCGGGCCGTTCCCGGTCGCTGCCAGCCTTGGTGCTGGCACCGCTGCTGGCCCTGGTGCTGTTGCTGGGGGGCTGCACCAGGGTCGGCCAGCCCCCCAGGGGCGTTCTGCTCGACGCCCTCTCCCTGCAGATCCAGCTGACGCAGGGGGCCATTGCTCGCGCCCTCGATCTGGAGGCTGGCGGTCTGCCGGAGGTGAGCCGGGTGCGGGTCGAGCAGCAGGAGGCCGTTGCCATCGGCGAGGGGCGGGGCCTGCACCTGAGCGGCCGCTTCGACTGGCGGCTGCCCGGGGATGCCATCCGCGTTGACAGCCCCTTCGAGCTCTATCTGCAGCGTGGTGCCAGGGGGGAGAGCTGGCGACTGGCACGCCCCAGCGGCAGCAGCGACGGCAACAGCCAGGACTGGATCACCGATCCCCTGCCGCTATTACGGCCACGGCCACTGGCGCCTCCTCGTCGAGCTTGAGCCAACGGGCCACGTGCGGCAGGGTGAGGCCCTGCACCAGCAGGTTGATCACCACGACGCAGAAGACGATGCCGCCGGCGTTCTGCAGCAGGGACGGCACCGTGGCCGGGTCGATGCCCCGCACGCGGGGGATGGCGTCGACCATCTCGAAACTGAGGGCGAGGGGCACGGCCCCCCGCAGACCGCACCAGGACACCAGCAGCGAATCCCGCAGGCTGAAGGGCGAGAACCGCTGCAGCAGCAGCACACTTGCCGGCCTGGCCACCAGCATCATCGCGAGGGCGACGACGATGCCCTCCGGCAGCGCCGGCAGCAGCTCCAGCGGATGGACGCTCAGACCGAAGATCAGGAAGACGGTGATTTCGGTCATGGTGTTGAACGGCAGCAGGGTCTGCTGCAGGGCCTCCGGTGTGATCCGTTCATTGCTGTAGTTGTGGTTGCGCAGCATCAGGCCCGCCACGTAGGCACTGATGAAGCCGGAACCGCCCATCAGTTCCGCCACGCCGTAGGAGATCAGGCCGATGGCGATGCCCAGAATCAGCAGCTGGTTGCTTTCCCGCACCAGCCGGTTGAGGCTGAAGCGTCCCAGATAGCTCACGCAGACCCCGATCAACAGACCGGAGCCGATCTTCTGCAGGAAGGTCTGCAGCTCCACCACCACCACCTGCTGCCCGCCGCTGGCCCCATCCAGGGTCGTCAGGCCGATCACCAGCCCGAGAAACAGGATGCCGGTGGGATCGTTGACAGAGGATTCGAACTGCACCAGGGCCGAAAGCCTGCCTGGGATCGCTCGTTGCACCAGTTGCAGGACGTTCATCGTGGCCCCGGCGTCGGTTGACCCCAGACAGGCGGCGATCAGCATCGCCACGGCCACCGGCATCTGCCGGAAGCCGAGTTGGATGCCGGCGGCATCGGGGGAGGCCACGAACCAGATGATCAGCCCCAGCATCAGGCTGGAGAGAATCACGCCTCCCACCGCCAGGATGATGCCGTATTCGAGGAAGCCGCGAATCGAGCGGATATCGGTTTCCAGTCCGGCGTTGAACAGCAGGATCGACAGACTCAGAACCTGCAGTCGCAGGATCGTGTCATGGCTGAACAGGGTGACGGAGGGGTTGATCAGCAGGCCGAACAACAAGACGCCGAGAATCGCCGGCACCCCGATCTTCAGCGAAAAGCGACTGATCGCCAGGGTGCCGAGAAAGATGCCGCCGATGGTCAGCATCATCAGCGGCAGGGGGACGATGCCTGGAGAGATCGGCGGCCGGATCAACGGCGTATCCGCCCCCTGACTGAAGCCGGCGACCATCGTGGCCAGCCAGGAATGGACGGCACCAGGCAGGGGGATCAACAGCAAGGGAACCCAACCTGGCGGCGTCATCGTAGGGGGCTGTTCTGAGCGGATGGCTTGGCTCCAGCCAGCCCCGGCGCCTGGCCCAGACAGATCAACGTGGCGATCAGAATCAGGCCCGCCCCGATCGCCGTCGCCAGATCAATGGATTCACCGAAGATCCACCAACCCCAGAGGGCGGCGAATCCCACCTGCACGTAGCTGATCGCCGTGGCCCTGGCCGCCGGCAGCTGGCTGAGGGCCCGGGTCAGTCCCACCTGACCCACCTGGGTGAACACCCCCACCCCCAGCAACCAGAGCAGTTCGCCCGGTGTCGGCAGCACCGGATCGAGCAGCACCAGGGGCAGGCTCATGGGAACCGCCACGAGCGGAAAGTAGAAAATGATCACCGCCGGGTGTTCGCTCTCGGCCAGGCTCCGCACACTCACATAGGCCACCGCGGTGAGCAGGGCGCCGGCCACCGCCACCAGCACCCACGTTGCCGGCAGAGCGGAGCTCGCCGCCGTTGGCTGGGCCACCAGCAGCACCCCCAGCCAGCCCAGCCCCATGGCCAGCAGCACCCGCCGCCCGAGGCGCTCGCCCAGGAGCAGCCAGGCCAGCAGCGCCGTGAAGGTGGGGTACAGATACTGCAGCACCGTGGCGGCGGCCAGGGGCAGATGGACGACGGCGGTGTAGACGCAGAAGAGGGCGGCACTGCCCACCAGACCCCGCAGCACCAGCAGCCCCCGGCGCCGGCCCCAGGGATCGACACCGAGCCTTCGGGCCATGCCGTAGCTGAGGGCCAGGCTCACCAGGGCCCGGGCCAGCACCACCTCGGCGATCGGCAGCCGATCGCCCACCTGCTTGACCCCCACCACCATCAGGCTGAAGGCCAGGGCGCTGAGCACCATCCAGCCTCCAGCCTGGAAGGCGGCTCCGGAGGCTGGATGGGGCGCTTGGTTCACCCGACGATCTCCATCTGTGGTGTCAGGCCCCAGAATGGGAGCACGTTCACCACCACCGATAGGGTCGGCGTCGCGTCGGCCATCCCCCCTCTCGCCCCGGCTCTCCTCCACCCTGCTCGCCCCGTCCTGCCTTGAGCCTGCACTCTTGAGCCTTCCCCGTCTCCACCCCCGCACGATCGAGGCCGTCAAGGAGCGGGCCGACATCGTCGATGTGGTGGGGGAGCACGTGGTGCTCAAGAAGAAGGGCCGTGAATTCGTCGGGATCTGCCCGTTCCACGACGACAAATCGCCGTCGATGACGGTGTCCCCCGCCAAGCAGTTTTACTACTGCTTCTCCTGCGGGGCCGGCGGCAACGCCATCAAGTTCCTGATGGAGCTGCAGCGCACCAGCTTCAGCGAGGTGGTGCTGGATCTGGCGCGCAAGTACCAGCTGCCGGTCGAGACCCTCGACGGCCCCCAGCAGGAGCGGCTGCGCCAGCAGCTCTCCCGCCGCGACCGCCTGCACCGGGTGCTGGCCCTGGCGGCAGGCTGGTTCCAGGGCCAGCTGCGCTCTCCCGAGGGGGCCCCAGCCCTCACCTACCTGCGCCAGAGCCGCGGCCTCAGCGAGACCACCCTCGAGGCGTTCCAGCTGGGCTACGCCCCGGCCGGCTGGGACGGTCTGCTGCAGCACCTCCAGCAGGTGGAGGGCCTTGATGCCGACCTGCTGGAGGCGGCCGGTCTGGTGGTGGCCCGCAAGGGGGGCGGCGGCTTCTACGACCGCTTCCGCGACCGGGTGATGGTGCCGATCCGGGATCGCCAGGGCCGGGTGATCGGCTTCGGTGGGCGGGGTCTGGACGGGGCCGAACCGAAGTACCTCAACTCGCCGGAAACGGAGGTGTTCGAGAAGGGCAAACATCTGTTCGGGTTGGATCGGGCCGCCGACGCCATCCGCCGCGACGACCGTGCCGTGGTGGTGGAGGGCTACTTCGATGTCATCGCGCTGCATGCCGCCGGCATCACCAACACGGTGGCGGCCCTCGGCACGGCCCTCAGCTCCAGCCAGATCACCCAGCTGTGCCGCTGCTGCGACGGCCGGCGGCTGATTCTCAACTTCGACAGCGATGGGGCGGGCATCCGCGCCGCCCAGCGGGCCATCGGCGAGGTGGAGCAGCTGGCGCTGCAGGGCCAGCTGGAGCTGCGGGTGCTGCACCTGCCGGCCGGCAAGGACCCCGACGAGTTTCTGCAGCAGCACGGCCCCGGGGAGTACCGCTCCCTGCTCGACCAGGCCCCGCTCTGGCTCGACTGGCAGATCGAGCAGGTGTTCGAGGGCAAGGATCTGGCCCGGGCCGACCAGTTCCAGCAGGCCGTCTCCGCTCTGGTCCAGCTGCTGGGCAAGCTGCCCCAGTCGGCGGTGCGCAGCCACTACCTGCAGCAGGTGGCCGAGCGCCTCTCGGGCGGCCAGGCCCGGCTGGCCATCCAGCTGGAGGAGGACCTGCGTCAGCAGGTCAAGGGGCAGCGCTGGCATGGCCGCTCGCTGAAATGGGAGCAACCCGGCGAGGTGGGGCACAGGGAGCGGGCCGAGGCGGAGATCCTGCGCCTCTACCTCCATTGCGCCCCCTGGCGCGGCGTGATCCGCGCCGAGCTGCGGCGCCGCGAACTCGATGACTTCGCCCTCCAGCACCATCGCCAGCTCTGGGCGGCGATCGGAGAGTTGGAGGAGGACAACCTCGGCGCCGGTCGGCTTGAGGCGATCAACCGGGGTACCGATCCCGGCCTGGATCTGGCCGATCTCGATCTGCCCCGGTTGCTGGGCGACCGGTTGCTGGGCGACCGGTTGCTGGTGGAGCAGAGTGCCCTGCTCGGCCGGCTCACCCCCCTGCTGGAGCCCAGCGAGGTGCAGCGCCTCGGCCTGGCCCATCCGCCGCTGCAGCTGCGTGGCGCCACGGCGTCGCTGGAACGCCAGCGGGTGCTGCGGCGCTGCCGTCACCTGCTCGATGCCTGGTCGAGCCAGCGGCTTCAGACCCTGGAGCACTGCATCGCCCGGCTGCTGGAGGAGGAGCGCCAGGCGCCCCCGCCAGCCCCCACCACTCCGGCGGCCGGCAGCGGCCTCGACATGGAGACCCGCATCCATGAGCTCTTTGCTGCCCTCAACGGCGATGCCCTGCGCTTCCAGGAGGCCTATTACAGCGAACGCCGCTACCTGAATCAGCTGGATGACGGCCGCCGTGCCGGTTACGAGGAGACCCTGGCGGTGCCGGCGGCCTGAGGCCTGGATCCGCAGCAGAATTCGCTTGCCAGCGCCCGATCTGACTAGATTTTCCGTGGATGCAGGCTTGCCATGGCTCCCTATCCGGCTTATCCGGTTCCCGCCGACGAGGACCAGCGGCTCCGTGAGCTGGAGCGCTACGGCATCCTCGATGCCGACAGTGACGAGCACTTCGATCGCATCCTGGATCTGACCGCGGCCCTCTTCCAGACCCCCATCGTGGCCCTCTCCCTGGTGGAGGCCGATCGGCAGTGGTTCCTGGCCAAGCGGGGAATCGAGGTGCGCGAAACCCCCCGGGAGATGGCCTTCTGTTCCCACGCCATCGTCCACGACGAGGTGATGGTGGTGCCCGATGCCCGTGCCGACGAGCGCTTCCGCAGCAACCCCCTGGTCTTCGCCGATCCCCACATCCGCTTCTATGCCGGGGCGCCCCTGCAGACCCCTGAGGGCCACAACCTCGGCACCCTCTGCGTCATCGACCGGGAGCCCCGTGATCTCAGCCCGGAGCAGCGCGAGCTGCTGCACCGCCTGGCCCAGCTGGCCATGCGTGAGCTGGAGCTGCGGCGTCTGGCCCACCTCTGCCCGGTCACCGGCCTGCCCACCCGTCACACCTTCCTGACCATCGGCGAGCGGGAGTTAGCGCGTGCCCGCCGCGACCAGCACCCCCTGTCGCTGCTCCTCTTCGATGTCGACAATCTGCGCCTGATCAACAACCGCTGGGGCCATGCCGCCGGCGATCAGGCGCTCACCGATGTGGTCCAGTTGGCCCGCACCTTCCTCCAGGACGAGGACTTCGCGGCCCGCCTCGGGGATGGCGAGTTTGCCCTGCTGCTGGTCGGCATCGAGCGCGATCAGGCCATGGCCCTGGCTGACGGCCTGCGCACCGCCGTCGCCCATCTGTCTGGTGTCCACACCCATTCCGACTTCCACCTGCACATCAGCGGTGGCCTCACCGTTCTCTCTCCTTCTGATCGCCACTTCACCGACCTGATCCAACGGTCCGAACGGGCGCTCGAGCTCGCCAAGGGCAACGGCCGCAACCAGATCGCCTGTTTATTTCATGACCTCTGACGCTGCAGCCGCGATGGGTTTTTACGAAGTGTTCTGGCACGGTGAAGCGATTGGTGATGCCGGCGATCTTGACGAAGCCCTGGCCAGCTATGGCGTGGTGAAGCCCGAGGATGGCGATTGGGCGGCCGCCTGCGGCGAGGCCGAACCCGAGATCCAGCGCTATGCCTCCTTCGAGGCCTTTCTCGACAATGACGAGGCGCTGGACACGATTCCCGTGACCGCCGCGATGATTGAGGCGGCTGTGGCGCAGATGCCACCGGCGGCCTCCAGCTGAAGGCCGACGGACGCCGGACTTGATACCCATCGCCCATAAAAAAAAGCCCCCTGGATGGGGGGGGCTTGCCATGGTGGGCTTGGCCTGAAACTCAGGCCGCCGTTGCGGTGGCACCGAGGCGGCGACGCAGCTTGCGGCTCCAGCCGAAGGCAGCGGCGGCACCGAAGAGGGGCAGGGGACCAGGGACAGGGGTGCTGAAAGCGTTGCCGTAGACGAAGTTGGGCGGCGCAGTAGTCGGGCTATTGGTTGTGAAAATGCCAAGGCCAGCTGAGAATAGACTGTTAGAAGCTGTCGAACCTGACAGCTTACCTCTGATTTTAGCACTGGTGAAGGTTTGAACTCCCACAGAAGAAAGATCAAGGGGAATTGTATTGATCAGTCCAGCAGTAGCCATTCCAAAGGCAGGAATATTTGGACCCGTCAATTTAAAATTTGCCGATTTGAAGGCTGTTCCGACCCCAAAATTCTGTCCGGCACCATTGACACTGAAGTCGCTGATGCCTTGGCCGGTTTGAGGTGCAAAGCCTGGATCCGACGTCTGCTGCCAGATGCTTATGGTGTCATTGAAGGCAACAACATTAGGGTTCCCAGGGTCGCTAAAGAAATTTGCATCAATTGTTCCTACAACAAACAGCTCAACATCCGAGAACGATAGTGTTCCTGTGCCAATGTTGGCGATTTGAAGGCTGTAGTCGTTGATGACGCTAAAGCTGCCAGGAGTGGTATTGAAAAGATTGCTGAAATCAATTTCAAAAGTGTCGCCTACCAGTACGGGGGTGAATGGCCCGCTGGGAACAATATTGTTGATGATGCTGCTGGCATCAATGCCCTGGACGCTCACCGTGGCGGCGGATGCCGGCTGGGCCACGCCCATGCCCACGCTCGCGATGGCCGCCAGGCCGCCCACGCTCAGCAGGGTCAATGGTCGATGAAAAACCTTTGAGGTGGCAAGCATTTCGAGTCATTTGTGACACAAGCGCTAAAAATTTACCATGCCTGATGCATGTCAACAGCACTTTCATCCCTCGCCAACCGAGGCTGAGTCTAAGGTTAAGGAAGGTTGAGCTTGAAGTGGAGCCCGAGGTATCTTCGTTCGCTGCTCTGCTATATCAAAAGACTCCTCACGTGCTCAATGCCAGCAATGGTCCTCCCGGACCCCGCAGCCTGCCGCATATCGGCAGCTCAGCGCCGGCTCGTTGCTGATTGTGTGAGAAACTCATAGAGCGATTGGTTAGGAGTTTGCGGAAAAACCGTCTAAGCAGTCGTGTTTTCCCATCTCCGAGCTGATTTCTCGGTGATTTCGTCAGATGGGTTCAGTTCGAGCGCTCAGACAGCCCGATTTCGCCGCATTTTGACTGTTTTGGCAGCCCGTCTGCTTCCGTTTGCGCACACCTTTGGGCCTCTGGTGGTTCATGCTGCCGCCATGGTGGGCCTCAGCAAGTTGCCCAGTCGGATCAGGTTGTAGGCGATCACGTGCAGACCGAACACGGCGCTGACGTTCTCCTGCCCACGCAGCTTGAACTGGCGCAGCCCGCCGAACGCCTTGATCCAACCAAACACCTTTTCGATCCCCCGGCGGGCATTGATCGACTTGGCGTAACCCACGTGGCGGGTGGTGCGGGCATCGATCGCTGAGCCACCGCTGCGGGCAGTGTTCTGCGCCACGTGCGGCGTCACGCCCAGGCGTCGCATCTCGGCGACGAACCCTTTCGTGTCGTAGTTCTTGTCGGCGCCGATCGTCTTCTGGTGGGCACCAGCGCAATCGGCAGCCATCTCCTGGGCGGCATCCCGCTCACCGGTGCCCGTGGCCTTTGTGACGCGGCAATCCACCACAAGGGCGTGGCGGTTCTCCATGAGCACATGGCCCCGGTAGCTCAGCTGCGCTGGATGGGCTTTGGATTTCCGGGCCAGCAGCGCGTCGGGATCCGTGCTGGAGCGGTGGGTCTCGTTGCTGAGCTTGATGCCGCGAAAGTCACCCTTGG
>NZ_JAGQCD010000060.1 GCF_024345975.1 Cyanobium sp. Cruz-8D1
AGAGAGGATCCCATGGTTCAAGCGATCTCGTCGATGGTCGAGATAGATTCTCCTGCTCTGCCGCCTCTTCGGCGGCTTTTTCATGTCCGTAGAGACCCTGGAAATTGCTGATTATTCGAGGTGCCCTGATGAAGGAGAACGGGACGTAGATAAGTCGGGACATCTGAACAGACCCATGGGTGACAGTTGGGGCCATCAATGCCCCACACCCCACCTCGGCAGTCCCTAGGCGTTATATGCCAACAGGATGGGTTTCAGGCCGCTCCAGGTAGGTGGCGACCCATTGTTCGGTATCTTGTCGCCGTGGCAAACGAGCCAGCAACTGCGGACAAGTCAGCATGTCGCGAACGGCATCTCCCAGCAGTTTGACGGAGCGACTGGCGGGCAGCAGGTCCTGGAGTTGCCTGTGGAGACTCCAGAAGTACCAAGCCGATCCATCAAATCCAGGAGGGAACCGGCTCCAGCTGGTTGGGTCGACGACGGCATCAAGGAAACGGTCGCGGCTGTTGTGGGCCTTATCCGCGGCGATGACGAGCAGGGAGGCGTCCGGGAGCTGTGGCAGCGTGGCGATGAAACATTGCTTGCGTTCGACCCACGGGGCCGCTGCTGCACCGCCGGGAACTTTGCCGGGGTCGGTGCAGTCACCCACGATGGTGGCCACACTGTCCCCAAACCGTTCCCGGATCGAGGCCTGGCTCTGGCCGGCATCCTCGATGCTGTCGTGGAGCAAGCCGGCGATGGCCTGATCTTCATTGCCACTGTCTTCCCACACCAGAGCGCTGACGCTGATCACATGGGAGAGAAAGGGCACAGCCTTGCCATGACGCGACTGATGCCGGTGCAACTGTTCCGCCCAGTTCAGGGCCTCTCCGTAACGGGAGGACGTTGTCATACTTCAACCTAAGCCGGAAACCCATGGGTGTGCACGGCCAGCACCTTGTTGCAACCGACAGGCCGGTCGCAACAGTGCGCTGCAGAGGTAGACCCCTGGCTTGTCAGCCTGGCCACTTCAGCGTCCAGCATCCAGGCGTCTCGGTGCCACCGCCCACTGGCCGCACTTTGCAGGCTCAAGGTTTAAAGTTGAAATAAGTTGTTGATCAGCCCGCCAGCTGCTGCCCTCGCGACATTCCGAAGAGACAAAGAAACTGGTGAAACGCCGTCATAAGTTATTCAGAACAGGTTGTTTTTGCCTGAGTTCTATGGGATCAAACAAACTCCATTCGTTAACACGGCTCGGATCAGAAGTTCTCACCAGGACAGGACATCAGTGAACTTTACCGCTCCCAGAACAGTCATGAGGCTGGATACCCCCTTGCAAGTATCACGCCGCTTGATCGGTGCCGTTGGCACGAAGGTGTCGCTGCATCACTGTGATCGGATTCCGACCACCAGCCGACTTCTGGTTGTCAGCAACCATCGCAGCCTGCTCGATGCTCCCTTGCTGATGACAGCCTTGAATCGTCCCATTCGGTTTGCCTGCCATCACTACATGAGTCGGGTTCCTCTATTACGAGACATGGTGTCAGCGATGGGAGCCTTCCCTCTCGATGCTCCCCAGGACAGACAGAAGCAGTTCTTCCAGCAGTCCGTTGAATTTTTAGAGTCAGGTCAGGCCGTAGGGATTTTCCCAGAAGGCGCGCAGCCAATGGTTCAAGTCAAGCCGGTGAATCAACTGAGCGCCTTCCATCGTGGTTTTGCCCATCTGGCTCTACGCGCGCAGGGTGATGACTTGGCCATCCTGCCCGTGGCGATCGCTTCAACCGATGAAGACAAGCACAACCTGGCTCCACTGAAGCTTTTCAGCCTGTTTGATCCGACAGAGCCACTGTTCAACTGCGGTGGCTGGCATTCCGCCATTGTCTATCGCCGCGTTCACCTTCTGTTTGGCTATCCTATTTGGATCGACGCGGTTCAAAGGCAGCATTACGGCGGCCGACGAGCAGGTCTGTTGGCGAAACAGCTCACCCAGTCGTGCTGGGATCAGATTGCTGGGCTGCTGCATCAAGGCTGTCACTAATTGATTTCCATTCTCCATGGCAAGTGCAACCAAGTCGCTAAGACTCCTATCCAGCAAAGTCTCCAAGCCCATCCTTCCTAAATTCATTTTTCTGCCAGGGATGGACGGGACTGGCGAGTTACTGCAGCCCCAATCGGCTGAGTTGAATTCAGCCTTTGACATCTGCAGCCTATCGATTCCCTCCGACGACTTATCAGGCTGGGACGAATTAACTGACAAGGTTGTTGCTCTGATCGCGGGAGAAAAGAAACACGCACCATCGCGCCCCATCTATCTTTGTGGCGAATCCTTTGGTGGTTGCCTGGCCTTAAGGCTGGCGGCGCACTTTCCACACCTTTGCGATCGTCTGATTCTGGTTAACCCAGCGTCTTCGGCGATCCGCCAACCCTTGATGGGCTGGGGAGCTTCCGTCACTCAACGATTGCCTGAATCTCTCTATCGCCTGTCCACTTTGGGGCTACTTCCATTTCTGATTGAACCTCAGCGAGTCACCGCTTCCCGCCAGCAGGCTTTGCTGAAGGCCATGCAGTCCGTGAGTCCATCCAGTGCTGCCTGGAGACTGTCATTACTCCGCCAATTCGTTCTGGAAGATCTGCCCCTCGGGCGCATCAAGCAACCTGTCTTGGTCTTGGCATCAGGCTCAGATCGACTCCTTCCTTCTGTGGCAGAAGCAAGCAGAATCGTCAAGTACCTACCCAACGCGCAGGCCATCCGCCTGCCAAGAAGTGGACATGCCTGCTTGCTGGAAACGGACGTCAAGTTGAACAGAATTCTCAAATCTCAGAATTTTGTCCCATCGTGAACATCTGAAGGCCCGGCGCCCCCCCTGGGAGGGGGCTCCCAGCGATTCTCCAGCTGGCAGCTACAGGGCAAGTTCAGCCATGGCACTCACAGCCACAGAGGCATGGCAGGGCTCAACGCTGGGGTGCCACTTGGCACAGGCATCACTGCAACACAGGGAAGCGCCGCTGCGGAAGGGGTCTCCGCTTGCACCAAGCAATGACAGCCTGGAGAGCATCGATGAATGCATGTAGCCCGGAAATAGCTATCTCAGCAACCAGGCCTGCATTCCATGATTACTGGCACAGTCTGCCATAATCGCGAAATCAGAGTTTATAGCATATCCACATCCATCGCGCACCGCAGCGAACCCATTAAATCTTCTGCCTGCTAATTCTGAGAGACAGCACTGGAGTGAGGTCGGTGATGAAGGTATGCCGACTCCTGCTTCGTTAATTTCGATAAACTTATTTTCTGCTACAGATTACTTTTCACGCAGTTCAACATACACATCTATTGATATCCCCCACGGACCCCCATCTGGTGATTCAGGGCCTCGAGCACGGCAATGCGGCTGTCGTGCCACAGCCCGTCGAAGTCATGGCGGCCCTGATGGCCGCCATGACCCTTACCATCAACGCCATCGGCAGTGTCACTTCGGCCGTGGCCCATCGCCTGGCGGTAGTGCCGGAGACCGAGCAGCTGCCAGGCGATTCGGCGGAGTCTTTCACTGACCCCACCAGCAACGCTGGGGTCTCGGCGGTGCGCAGCCTCGGCGACCAGCCCCGGGGGAAGATTTCATCGCCCTGCAGTGGCGGCTGCTGCGCCTGCGGGAGATCACCATGGGAGATCACCATCGCCCCAGGCGGCCACATCGGCCTGCACCGCCATTACAGCCGGCCCGGGGTTGCCTATCCGCTGGAGGGACGCCACACGGAACGCCAGGGGCCCGCCTACAGCCCAGTGGTGCTGCAAGCCAGGGAAGCGGCCTTTGAAACCACCGGCGTCACCGGCTGGTGGTGCAATGAAACCAGCAAACCGGTGCGGGCCCTCGTTGTCGACATCGTCGAGGCGTCAACGCCCTGAACAGGCTATCGATTTGAGCATGCAGGCCCTAAATGACCGTGCCATCGGCCACCGTCGTGTTCTTCTCGATCACCACAATGCCGCCGCGAATGGTGAATCCCAGTTCACTGCGGTCAGCCTCCTGCACCCGATCCTTGTTGATCACCTGCACGTTGGCGCCGATGCGCACATTCTTGTCGAGAATCGCTCCCTTCACCACGGATCCAGCCCCAATCCCGAGCGGCACGCCACCACGGGAGCGCACCAGAGCGCGCTCAGCCTCCGATTCATAAGCATCGGCCCCCATCACCAGCGTGTCCTCCAGGACGGCGCCCTCCTCCACCCGCAGGCGCAGGCCCAGCACGCAGTGCTCAATCACACAGCGATCGAGCAGGCATCCCTCGCTGAGCACAGAACGGTATAGGCGCGAATCACGGATCTGGCTGGGCGGCAGATAGCGCGACCGGGTGTAGATCGGGGCCTGCTCGTCGTAAAAGCTGAAGGCAGGCTGCTCATCGGCCAGGGCAAGGTTAGCGTCGTAGAAGGCCTTGATGGTGCCGATGTCTTCCCAGTAGGAATCAAACAAATAGCTCTGCAGCGGCAGGCCACTGGCCAGGGCGGCCGGAATGATGTCCTGGCCGAAGTCGGTGGCCTGCGGGTGACTGGCGAGCAGGTTGAACAGGGTGTCCCGCTCGAATACATAGATGCCCATCGAGGCCAGAAATGGGCGGCGCTCCGCTTTGCTGGCCGAAAGGCCCAGGGCCCCGGTGTCGACCCGCATTGCCTCGAGGGCCTCGCCCCTGGGCTTCTCGCGGAACTCCCTGATCCGCCCTGTGACATCGGTGCGCATCAAGCCAAAGCCTTCGGCCGCCGAGCTGTCCACCGGCAATGCCGCCACCGTCAGCGCGGCACCGCTGGCCCGATGGGCCGCCACGAAGGCCGCGTAATCCATCCGGTAGAGCTGATCACCGGAGAGGATCAGCACCTGATCCACATCCCAGGCCTCGAACAACTCGCGGTATTGGCGTACGGCGTCGGCGGTGCCCCTGAACCAACTTGGACTGTCGGGGGTCTGCTGGGCCGCCAGCACCTCCACGAAGCCGCTGCTGAAACCCGAGGAGAGGTTGTAGGTGAGGCTGAGGTGGCGGTTGAGCGATTGACTGTTGAACTGGGTGAGGGCGTAGATCTTGAGAATGCCGGAGTTGATGCAGTTGCTGATCGGGATGTCGATCAGTCGGTATTTGCCGCCCAGCGGCACCGCCGGTTTGGCCCGGGTGAGGGTGAGGGGCTGCAGCCGAGTGCCGGCACCGCCTCCGAGGATGATCGCCAGGACACGCTTCACGCGCTGAGTTCTCGCTTGAGGTGGAAGTAGAGGTGGTTGGGATCCTTATACTGCCGAGGCAGGCATTGATGCAGCTTCTCGAGGCGATGCCAGCAGACGCTCCGCTGGATCTGTTTGATGGTTTTCTCTTCCCGGATCAGGATGCGCAGGGCCTTGCAGTACAGGGGATAGCTGGCTTCGAGTTCGCCGATCGTGAGGGCAGTGGTGAAGGTTGCCTGGCTCATGGCAGCAACGTTTCGGACGCTCCGCATCCTTGATCAGCCGCCCGCTCGGGCGAAGCCCCCGCTTGGGGGCAATTGATCCTCAGGCACGCTGGGTCGCCGTGAAGAAATAGCGGGTGTGGAGCCTCGTGCTGGCGCCGGGGCTCAGTTCGAGTTTGCGGTCGCCGCTCAGCAGGGCTTGTCGCGGTCCGCTCCAGGGTTCCATGCACACCATCGCCCGCGGTGGCTCCGTCCAGAGCACCACCAGGTCAAGGGGGTGGCTCAGCTGCAGTTCGAGGCTGGTTCCGGCGGCTCCATCCACCAGCCGCACCGCACCCGTGGGCCGCACCAGCAGGTCGATACCGCTGGCCAGCCTCTCCATCTGATCCGCCGTGGACGCGTCCTCCATGGTGAGGTGGTTGAGGCACTGGGCCGGCAACCCCTCGAAGCGCACGCTCTCCAGGCTGGAGAGGTTGAAGTAGGGGTGCAAGCCAAAGCTGAAGGGCATCGCCTCGCTGCCGCGGTTTTCCACGGTGGTGCTGATCTCCAGCGCCCCGGGTGCCAGCCGCACCTCCATGCTGAGCAGGAAGCTGAACGGGTAGGACTTCAACGTCTCCTCCGTGTCGGCTAACTGCAGCTGCACGCCAGCTCCATCCGCCAGGGCTTCCAGGCGCCAGGGCAGCTGGCGTGCAAAGCCGTGCTGGCCGAGGTTGAACACACCCTGAGGCAGTGGCAGCCGGTTGTCCGGCAGGCCTCCGGTGATCGGGAACAGCACCGGGAAGCCTCCCCGCACCGATTGGGCTGGGTCGAGGAAGCGCTCGAGATCGAGGTAAACAACCTCGTGGCCAGCGCAACGCCAGCCGCTGATCAACCCACCGCGTTCGGGCACGACCCGCAGCAGATCACCGCTGACGGGATCGCTGAACTCCCAGTGGGGATAGGGCGTTTCCCGTTGAATCAGGGTCATGAAAGGGGCTTCCGGGCCGACATCTCCTTCAATCTGCTGCAACCAGCCTGGAAGGGATGCCCCCATTCGGGAACAGTGGCTCCGCTCAGATCTGAACCATGCCGCAGCGCATTCCCTTCAGAACGGCCTGCAGCCGGTTGTGCACGTTGAGGGTTTGCAGGAGCCTCTTGGTGTAAGTGTGGGCGGTTTCATCACTCACCACAAGACGCTTGGCGATTTCCCGGTCGCTGAGGCCACTGGCGAGCAGGTCGAGAACTTCATATTCGCGGGGGGTGAGCCTGGGACAGCTCAGGTAGGGCAGGATGCCCGTCCGCAGCGAGGAGCTGCGGTAGGAGTGCCCGCCAAGCACGGCCATCACGGCGGCCTGCAGTGGCTGCTGATCGTCCACAAAGTCCGCCTCGGCGACAACGGCTTCCAGCCACGGTGCCTCGATGCACTCGGCAGGAATCACATCCCCGAGCGCCAGGATCACGGCGTGGAGCTTCGGATGACGCTGGCGGGACTCACGCACCAGATCGAACCCGTTGCCGCTTTCCAGGTAATCGGTGCAGACCAGGAGCTGGTAGGGATCGTCGGCTTCCGCAGCCAGATACTTGAGGCAGGCCTCCTGATCGGTGACGGTACAGGTGATGCGGGAATACTCCCCGAAGGTCCGGCACAGGGCCCGCAGCAGAAAGCGGCCTTTCGCCGCAACGGCGACGCGGCCGGGAATCACGATCGATTCCAGGCCTTCTTCATGGGTCCCCTTGTCGGCAGTGGCCAGGAAGGGCGTGAGATCCATGCTCCGGCGGTTGCCTCTGGCTGGGAAGCGAAGTGAGCCAGGTGCAACCCTAGGGGCGTAGAGGCCTGCTATGGACCGATCCCGGCTCAGTCGTCGTAGACGCGGCAGTTGACGTCGGAGGGGTTGAGGTCACAGAACACCTCGAAGGGAGAGGGGGCCTCGGCCTCTTCGGGATGGCGCTGCTGGAACTCCTCCAGTTCCTTGATCTGCTTCTCGATCTTGCTGGCGATCGCTTGCTCACCTTTGGCCTGGGCCTCGGTGAGGGCGGAGCGATAGGTCTGGAGCTGGTCTCCGATGGTGGCCATAGCACACGGCCCCAGCGGGGCCCGAATTGGCCTGGTGAATGTAACCCTGCCGGATCCCTGGACGGGACACCCGACCCGCCGATCGCTGGGCAACGTCTGCGGTGATTCAGGTACTTCTGCTCATTCTGCGGGGCACCTTCGTGACGGCGTCCGTTGATCCGGCAGGGTGGTGCGGCCTCGCAGGATCGATTCCATGGCCGATGCTCCCTATCTCGTTGCCCTGGCCCTGGTGGAGTTTGCTGGCAAGCGCGCGCTGCCGCTCACCGGTAAATCCCAGTCCGCAGCCGCTGCCGATGCCGCCGATCCCGGCGATGACGGTCGCACCCTGGCGTTGGAACTGCTGCTGCGCCTGTGGCAGCGCAGCGAGGAGGGCCCTCTGCAACGGGCCGCTGGGGAGGCCAGCCTGCTGCTGGTGGAACTTCCGCTGGAGCTGATGAGCGAACAGCTGCCCCTGCTCAAGGCGAACTGGATCTCTGGTGGTGAGACGGCGGCGTTGCTCAGCAGCCTGGAGGGTCTGGCGATCAGGGCCTGGCGGATCACGATCGCCAAGTACGAGCCGGTCAGCTTCATCGCCTGGCCCTGATCGTCCGTTGGCCGTGCCCCCATCTGGGGACAATCGGCGCCTGGGTTCGATTCGTCACAGTTTGTTGGACAGCCTGAGCGAAAGTGTGAACACCACTGCTGCAACCCATGACAACGGGCACTTGCGTCTATCGCAACACCAGCAGCCAGATGGTGATCCTGCGTTGTGTCGGTCCGGAGGCTTTCTTCCAGGAGAAGGTGGTCTTTCCGTTCGAGGATTGGCTGTTTCGCTGTCCGCCCCACAGCCGCGTCGACATCTGGACCCATGGCCTCACGGGGGCGGAGCCACTCGATTCGATCAATGCGGAAGACTTGCTGCTGCCAGCCGAGGTTGGGACCCCCGGAGGGGGCTGACGCAGGAGAACCGTGAGGGCGAGCAGGTTGTCCGAGCTGTTGGGGCTCAGACCCTGCCCGAGTCGAACACCGCGGCCAGCAACAAGGCCGCCAACACAAGCTGGCTCAGCATCGTCTCCATTGGCCTGAATGAATCCCTTTTCAGGCCTCACTCTCTGCCGACAGCCCTGGCGACGGCGGTCCCCAGGCGGCGGCAAAGCCTCCCCGGGTGGGGACTGGGCCTCCGGCACCCCGACCCAGCAGGCTGAGCAGCGAACCGGTCCAAGCTGGACCTCCTTGCCCGCCCTGCTGCCATGGCCACCTACAAAGTCACCCTCGTCAATGCCAACGAGGGTTTGAACCGCACCATCGACTGCGCCGATGACCAGTCGATCTACGATGCGGCGGCGGATCAGGACCTCGATCTGCCGGTATCCTGCCGCGCTGGTTCCTGTTCGTCGTGCGCCGTCAAGTTGATCAGTGGCACTGTGAACCAGGAGGATCAAGCCTTCCTGGATGAGGACCAGATCGCGGCCGGGTTCGTGCTCACCTGCGTGGCCTTCCCCACATCGGATTGCACCATCGAAACCCATGCCGAGGAAGCCCTCTATTGAGGCGCCGCCTAACCAGCAGCAGCCAAGGCGTGAATAGCAGCGGTGCTGCACAGATGGGTGCCATCGGCTTTCCACTGACGAGCACGCAGCAGCTGGCTGAATACATCCCTGCCAACACTCACGCGCTCATGCATGGCCCTGGGATGGGAGGGGAGTGCAGGCTGCCGTGGGAAATGACTGATCCCACGGAGGAAGCAGCCACGAGGACGCTTGTTTGAACTGGAGCGATCCCCGCGGATTGGGACGATCGTGCCGCCTCAGCCGCGCCAGGTGGGCAGGTCGCCACTGACCAGGGTGCCACGATGACGCCAGCCTCCGGAGTCAGCTACACGCCGTGCTCGACGGCAAGCCGCGCCGCAGCCTCGGTGGAGGATCTGGCGCGCAGGTCCCGCGCAAAGGCGGGGTCGTGCTGGAGCAACTCCTTCAGCTGCTGCAGGGCTGCCGCGGATGGATTCATGGCTTCGGGGACCGGCAGATCGCAGCTGGGCAAGGCGCCTCCTTCCCAGAGTGCCGCTCTAGGAACGACGGTCTGGAACTGGCTCAGTTGTAGTCGCCGGAGTCTTGGTCGCCCTGAGCCCCGCGATCTGGGCCACAGCGTCGGCGGTTGCAGCAGCCATCACCGCTTGGCGCTGGGCGTCATTATGCATTCTGCCCAGAAAGGCCTTCAACTGATCGAGGGACAGGGTTCGCGATCCAGGGTGCCCTGGCGCAGGGCGGCCACATCCTCATCCACCTGGGCCAGACGCTCCATCACCAGGTCCAGGTCCAGTGCCGTGAGCTCGCCATCGACACCCCATTTCAGGCAGGTACGCCCAAGACAATTGCTGGTGTTGATGGTGATGGTGGGGTCCGCCATGGCGAGACGTCTTCCGTTCGATGGCCCCAGTGTCGGGCGCATGGGTCTGGCTCTGATGCCCCCATCAGGGGGTAATCACCGATGGTTGCCCGTGGCAGGCCTGGCTAGCACCATCAACGGTTTCCGATGCCGAGCTGCGCCACCAGCTGGATCTGGCCGCCATGCCCGGTGTTGTCCACCCCGCTGGTGATGGCAGCGGTGACACCATCGATGTCCCTGAGCCATGAGCCAGAACCCCTACGCCTGGCGTCCCTCCGACCTGGAGGCCATCCGGGTCACGCTCCGCATCCCCGTCAGCCCGGCCTCGATCGCTGCGATCAACGAGGAAATGGCCGCCCTTGAGCGCACCTATCCCGACGCCATCCCGGCGGCCAAGGCCCACCTCGATGCGATCGCCGTGCTCGACACCCCGCCTGCTTCTGGGCCTGGCCTGCCCACACCGGCGGCGCCGGTGCTCCGCAAGCGCACCCGCAAGGGTGCAGCCGGGCCCGTGCCGGCTGAGCTGCCCAGAAGCAAGCTCGACGTGATCGAGTTCGCCACCGAACTGCTGATGGAAGAAGTCAGCGAGGAATTTGTCATCCCCAGCGACCCATCCGCGGCGGCGTTCGCAGCCCTCGCCCACCAACGCCGCCACCACGTCGCCTCGCTGCTGCTGATCCTGCCGCGGCTCGAGAACTGGATCCACCAGCCGCGCCATCGCGGAACATTCTCTGGCCAGATGCTGCGTGGTTGAGCCGACCCCGCTGCAGTGCGAGGCTTCCGTCCGGCTGCTGCTGCCGCTGCTGCAGCACCCGCGGGCCAAGGCGCCGGTGATCCTCGCCTGGCATGTCCTGGAGGCCTTCATCAAGCAGCGCAAGCTGCTCACCAGCCGCGACGGCGGCCCCGGCCAGGACAGCGGCGATGTGCTCTGCACCGGGTTCATCACCCGCGGCGCCGAGCTGCCGCCGATCCTCTCTGGCCCCTGGGACTGGCTGGCTTCCGACCTTGCCTGGCAGACCAACGCGCTGCGGCCCGTGCACCAGCCGGCGCCGTTGCTGCTGCCGGATCCGCCCAACCCTGGCGTCCCGCCCTCACCAGGCAACACCTGGACCCCACGGCCTCGTGTGCTGCAGCCCCCTGTCGAGCAGGGTGTGGCCTGGCTGGGGGATCTCGATGCTCTCCAGTCGCCCGGTGTGCTGCCGCCCCAGCCCCGCGCCCAGCTGGCGGGCTGCTCCCTGCTCACGGCCGGCTTTCCCTTCGGGGAGGGGGGCATCGGCCGGCTGGTGCAGAGCCAGTTGGGAGAGGCGATCGAGTTCGTGCTCAAGCCCCAGCGGGTGATCGTCATCGAGCCCGGCGACAGCCTGCGGGTCCTGGCCGAGCGCTACGGCACCACCGTCCAGACCCTGCGCAGCATCAACCCTTCCCTGCTCTCCCTTGACACGGTGCCCACCGCAGCGGGTGACACCTTGCTCAGCCTCGCCGGCCAGTACGGCACGACCGTCGAGTGGCTGATGGCCAACAACTCGACCCTGGAGCGCTGGGGCGGCCACACCGTGGCCAGCGGCGACAGCCTCAAATCCCTCGCCGAGCTGTACTTCACCACTTCAGACACCCTGCGGCTTTACAACCAGCCGACCTACGACCTTTTCAAGCGCTCGCAGCCTCTGCCCGTTGGTGCACACCTGGTGGTGCCGCTGGTGCGGCCCTCAACGCCCCTGGACCCAGGCCAGAACCTGCTGGTACCGCTCTATCGGCCTGGGAGCCTGCTGCCCTTCGACAGCTGGATCCACCTGCCCAAAGCGCGCCGCACCGCGGCGGACCCGGACGACCGCAGTTACCTCGATGCGCCGGAGCCCGAGCCAGAGCCAGAGCCGGAGCCGACACCTGAACCGGCGCCATGATCCTCAGGCGCAACGGACAGGCCATGGGACTGAACCGAAGCCAGCGCCCTGCCAATTCCTTGTATTATCTGTGTATTACACGTGACAAGAACGGTGCGGACCATCTCAGTGCGCCTCGATGACGCCAGCGAAGCCAGGCTGGACAGCCTCTGCCAGGCCCTCGGCGTCAGCCAGACCGAGGTGGTCAAAGCCGGCCTTGAGTTGCTGCAGCGTCAATCCGCCAGCCCCGCAGCCCTGGCCGAGCGTCTGGGTTTGATCGGCTGCTTCTCCAGTGGCGAACCAGGCACTGGCCCCACCAACCATGGGCGGAACCACTCGGCGGTTCTGCGCCAGAAACTGGGCCGGCAACAGCAGCAGCAACGGCGTATCGCGCCGGAAGCGTGAGCAGCTCCAGCTTTCGCGGCGCCACCCTCGTCGATACCGGCCCCCTCGTCGCTTGGTTTGATCGCAGTGACCAGGACCATGGCGCCTGTGCCACGTTCTTTCTGGAGCACACCGGGGCCTTTGTTTCCACCTGGCCGGTTCTCACAGAGGTCTGCCATCTGATCCCGGCGGATGTGGCCCCACGCTTTCTCAGCTGGGTTGCGCTCGGTGGTCTGAGCGTTGCTGACCTGACTGGCTCCGCCCTGGAAGTGATGGCCAGCTGGATGCGGCAGTACGGCGATCTGCCGATGGATCTGGCCGATGCTTCGCTGCTCTGGTTGGCCCATGAGCATGGGTTGCGCCGCATCGCCACGCTCGACCGCCGTGATTTCGGCGTCTATCCACTGCCTGGCGGCGAAGGCCTCGAAAACCTGCTCCAGGCCTGAAAGCGTCGTTGCTGCCGCCTTGCTCAAGCCGCTGGCCATCGCAGCGGAATCATCAGTGGCAATAGGATGTGAAGTGATCTCGGATGGGCTGGCCTGCTTTCGCACTGTGACAGAAGTCGGTTGCCTGTGCATAAAGCTGTGGTCGTGAAATGACGCCATCCCAATGAACTGCCGGTATTTCCGCTGGATCAACACGGTCCTCAACTTGAAAACGAGCTTCAGCGGCACCTTCCATGCCCTGAAATTCGATAAGTACGCTGATCGCTACCTGGGTGCCTTCAATTACCGCTTCAACCGGCGCTTCAACTTGGCAACAATGACTGAGCGAGTGGTTCATGCCATTTGCAGCTGCGACGCTCGGCCGGAACGCATCTTGAGGAGTGCGGAGCTAGTGCGCTGTCCCGCAATTAGTTGCTATAATATGAGGCGTAATCGAGCTGTGCGACTCAATGCCTATCGGAAGACCGATGCCGCCCTTGAAGCTTTCCGAGGAAGAGCTTCGTCAGCTGCAGAATATCGCCAATTCACGCTCAATGCCACACTCAATCGTGCAGCGAGCACAGATCGTGCTTGCATGTGGCGCCGGTGAATCCAACACCGCCATCGCCAAGCGGATGGGTCTGACGGGGATGACGGTCGGGAAGTGGAGAAAGCGCTATCGAGAGTTCGGCATCGAAGGCCTTCACGATGAACTTCGTCCCGGCCGCCCTCGTACCTATGAGGA
>NZ_JAGQCD010000061.1 GCF_024345975.1 Cyanobium sp. Cruz-8D1
GGCAGAGCGACCAGAGCAGTGAAAGGTGCGCGCTGAGAGGCTGAGCAAATGAGCTGTGCATCAATCATGAAGTGGTGACTGCCTACGTCAT
Organism: Cyanobium sp. Cruz-8D1; assembly: GCF_024345975.1. Classification (GTDB taxonomy): domain Bacteria; phylum Cyanobacteriota; class Cyanobacteriia; order PCC-6307; family Cyanobiaceae; genus Cyanobium. Next base: position 92 of record NZ_JAGQCD010000061.1, read on the forward strand.
GTCAAGCTCAGGCCGGCACACCCCGTGAACGGTTACAGGACATCAATGACCTCTTTATCTCAACTCTCATGGAATGAACACTTAAACTTTATAGCTCATCCCTGCTTGGTCGGCATGACGTGCAGCATGAATGCACCGACGCGCTGTACAGAGGCATGGATCTTGACGCTCAATCTTCTGCCGATCACTTCCCTTGCCAGTGCTTCACATGGCCATCGCTCGGCTGTCAGGCTGGGGATTGCTCTGGAGACATTGGTTGCCCCTCGATCCTGCCACCCTTCGCCCTGTTCCAACCACGCCAGCGATGAGCGGGGTGCTGGAGACCCTCGCTTTCTTTCGAGATCCTGATTTCGCCCGCTCACGTTTTGAGCGCTATGGCGATGTCTATGAAACCAGCCTGCTGGGCCAACGCACCGTGTTCATTCGCGGCGAGCCGGCGATCGGCGACCTGTTCGCCCAGGCAGAGGCGGTCGAGGGCTGGTGGCCGGACAGTGTGCGGCAGCTGCTGGGGCCGCTGTCGCTGGCCAACCGCAACGGTGCCGATCACAAGGCCCGCCGCCGTGTGGTGGGGCAGCTGTTTGCCTCCGCGGCCCTGAGGCGCTATATCCCGGAGATCGTGGCGTTGGTCGGGGCGCTCAACCAGGAGCTGCTGGGCGCGGAAGCCCCCGTCGCCCTGGTGCCAAGGCTGCGGCGCTTTGCCTTCCGTGTGATCGCCACCACGGTGCTGGGCCTGGATGGCGTCGATCGCGAGTCCCTGTTCCTGGATTTCGAAACCTGGTGCCAGGGCCTGTTCTCTCTCCCGTTCGCCCTGCCCGGCAGTCCCTTCGCTCGAGCCCGTCAGGCCCGCAAGCGCCTGTTGCTGCGCCTCGGTGCCGTGCTCAAGAAGGGGCAGGCCGCCGCTGCCTCCGGAGCGCCCCTTGCCGCCGGCGGACTCGATCTGCTGGCCGGAGGTCTTGATGAAGCCGGTCTCCCCCTGGCCGACGACGACGTGGCTGAGCAGCTGCTGCTGCTGCTGTTCGCCGGCTACGAAACCACGGCCTCCTCGTTGAGTTGCCTGGTGCTCACCCTGCTTCAGCATCCCGCGGAGCTGGCCTGGCTGCTGGAGGAACTCGACAGTTTGCCCTGGCCACCTGCGGAAGGGGAGGCCGTGACCGCCTACGACGCCCTGCGGGCCCCGCGCCTTGATGCGGTGGTGAAGGAGGTGATGCGGCTGACCCCGCCGGTGGGGGGCTTCTTCCGCCGCACCCGGGAGCCCATGGCCCTGGCGGGTGTGCTGGTGCCGGCCGATCGGGTGGTGCAGGTGAGCATCAGCGCCAGCCACCGTCACGGTGCTGATCTGGAGGATCTGGCGGCCTTTCGGCCCCAGCGGCATCTGGGGGGAGACGCAACAGTGTTCCTGCTGCCCTATGGGGGTGGTGAGCGGGTCTGCTTGGGCAAGGCGCTGGCGGAGCTGGAAATCCGGCTGCTGGCGGTGGGCCTGCTCAAACAGCTGAGCCTTGGGTTGGAGCCGGATCAGGACCTGGCGCTGATGGTCACTCCCAGCCCCTCTCCGAAGGATGGCCTGCGGGTGCGCCCACGTCGCCGAGCCACCGCTGCCGGTCCCGTTGGGGTGCCGTGAGCCCTGTCCATGCCGTTCTGCCGCAACCCAGAAGCTACGGGCGCCTAGAAACTGCAACAATCTGTTACAGTTTGCCCATCACCGCCGATCGTCCCGTGACCCAAGCCACCGCCACTTCCCCGACCACCGCCACTGCCCCCAGCGCCCTTGATCGTTCCTCCATCCGCGGTGCCACCGTCACCACCGAAGATGGCGGTCGTCTCAACGCGTTTGCGATGGAGCCCCGCATGGAAGTGGTGAGTGCCGAGAGCGGCTGGGGCTTTCACGAGCGCGCCGAGCAGCTCAACGGCCGTATGGCCATGCTCGGCTTCATCGCTCTGCTGGCCACCGAATTCGCCATGGGTGGTGAAGCCTTCACCCGCTGCCTGCTCGGCATCGGCTGAGTCTTCTGCCGCGATGCGGTCGTCACAATTAACCCCACCATTCCCATGAACCATTCACTTTCGGTCAGCAGAGAGTTCTTTGTCGAGACCAATTCACGGGCGATTGACAGCTGCACGGAACTTGAGGAGCTCCGTAAGGTTTCCAAATCACTCCTGAGGGCCTGGCAAGTTCAAGCCATGTTCAGTGAGATGTACGGAGCTCAAGCGCTCGGAATCCAAAAGCCCTGAGCGTTCAGGCTTGATGGAGTCATGACCTTGACGAGCCTATTTTTTAGGCTTTCAGCTCCCAAACTTCTTGTCTAGCCACTGAGTCGCCACATACACGCCAATGAACATGGGCAGATAGGCGATCCACATGTTAGGGAGTTCAAGCTCCGAATTGTTGATCAGGACCAGCCCAGCGTAGCTAAGTAGCCCATAGATCAAAGCTCTACGCAGAGGCCTGGCGATATTTTTCAAATGAGAAGCACTACTCTTTCCATGCTATAGCAGCAAAGGGATTTTCTGGTCGGGGACCACGTCTCCGATGGCTCCCCTTGCGTTGAGCGTTCAAGCTCAGGTTGCTCCGTACCAGCGGCCATACCACTGCGTCATCTGCTCAATCTCCTGGCTCTGGGCCGTCACCATGGCCTGTTGCAGCGTCTTGAGCTGCGGGTGCTGGCTGTTGTTCTGGGCCATCGAGGCCATCATCACGCCCATGCGGTGGTGGGGAATCATCTGCTCAATGAAGGCCCGGTCGAAGTCGGCGGCGTTCCTGAGGGAGGGCACGCCCGTACCCATCATTCCCATGCCTGCCATGCCCATGCCTCCTCCACGCGTCCATGGGGGAACGTCGCCGCCGAACCACTGCCGGTACCAGGCGCGCATCTGAGCATTCTCGCTCGTCTGACTGGCCTTGATGCTTTTGGCCAGTTCTTTGATCTCAGAACGCTTGGCGCGGGTGAGGGCAAGATCGGCCATGGCAATCGCCCCGTCATGGTGAGGAATCATCATCACGATGAAGTGTTGATCCATCGACTGGGAGCCCATCTGCCCCGGACCCATCCCACTTCCGGGAGGGGCCGCAGCCTGGGGCGTCCCAGACAGCGCTGCAACCCCCAGGGACAGGACGAGCGCTCCGAGTCCTGCTGTTGCCGCGAGTTGGTGACGGATCATCAGCTTGGCTCCATGGCTTCTGTCTGTCATCACCATGGGGATGCAGATGCAAGCTGGACGCACTGGCGGGTCATTGCTTCACATGGCAGCTGTCACACCTGAAGATTGGGGCAGATCACATTGCCGTCCTTGGCGGGATCGCTCTGCCAGCCGGCCAGCAGCTCCTGAAGTTCCATTCTGAGTTGCCGCAGCTCTTTGATCTGCCCATCGATGCGCTCGATCTGGCGCCCCAGCCGGATCTCGATGTCGCCGCAGGGCAGCTCACCGGCATCGTGAACAGCCAGGCAGTCCTGGATCTCCTCCAGGCTGAGCCCAAGGGTCTTTAGGCGTCGGATGAACTCCAGGCGCCGCAGGCTCTCTTCCGCAAACAGGCGATAGCCACCCTCGCTGCGACCGATCGCCGGCAGCAGTCCCAGGTCCTCGTAGTAGCGCAAGGTCTTGACGGTCAGACCACTTCGCGACGCCAGCACGCCAATCTTCATTCCAGCCGCGATGCCGATGGCCGCCATGGGCTTGACTCTCCAGCTATAAAGAGACTCTAAACTAGCGCTCTGCCCCATCCCTTTGACATGGTTCCGACCAAGGCCACCGCAGAAAAGTTGGCGAAGCAGCTGAAGTTCAGCGCCGTCATTGCGATGGGCAAGGACTCGTAGCCTTGTCAAATTTTCGCTGTTGGTCAGAAAGCTGGGTTCATGGAGACATGACCCCTTCTCGTGCCCGTTTCCTTGACCCACGCCGCCACCACCCGATGAACCAGCGCCAGACCAGCCACCTGCTGGCCTACCACCGCTGGGCCTTGCTGGCTGCCTTGGCAGCGGCAGCGACCTTTCCGCTCCTCACGCTATCACCGGCTGCGGCCCACACGAAGGGCCTATTCAAGACCAAGCAGGAAGCCGAAAAGCGCGCTGTCGAACTCAAGTGCAAGGGTGTTTTTGCGATGGGCTCCCTGTGGATGCCCTGTGCCAATGAACAGATGCTGCACAAGGCGCTTCAAAACGAATGAACCGTCGACACCGGCTGCGTCGGCTGCACCGCACCCTCGTGCCGATGGCGGCTCTGCCCCTGCTGATCACGGCCCTGACCGGTTCGCTCTACGGCGCCCTATCGGCCCGCGACATCGAAGCCTTCTGGTTGATGAAGCTGCATACAGGTCATTTCGGGGCCATCAATTTTCAGCCCTATTACTCCACGCTGCTTGGCGTTCTCACCCTGTTTGTGGCGGGCTCTTGGATTGGTTTGTGGCTGACCCAGTGGGGTGGAGGAAGGCAAGCACCGCCGCCGTCCACCTGATCAGGCCTTCCGGAGGCCAATCAACGGGAATCAGGACGGTCAGCAAACAGGTCTGGTTGCTGAGGTCAACGTTGCGGGCGCTGGCAGAGGAGGAGATGGGCCCTGTGCACGGCGACGATTCGGTAGGCGGCAGCCGGCGTGGATGCCATCAGGCACGGCTCAGACCATCCATTACCGCTGCCAGTGGTCGACGGGATGAAAATGGCAGAGCCGCTCCACGCCCGAAGCGCATGACTTTGTCCGGGCGCCGCCCAGGCAGCCCAACCAGGCTCGCCAGATCGGCGCGCAGCCCCGGCACCTTGACTGGTTGGTTGAGGAAGGAGCACGTCAGGTCCAGCGCTGTCGCCTGCAGGGCAAACCGCTGACAGGCCCGTCCCACCGTCACCCAATGCTCCGGGTTCGCCTCGGCCCCCACGACCACGGCGATGCCAGAGGATGTGGCGATCTGAGCGGCCTACCGGTCCTTTTCGGCCTTCACGGTGAAGACCCGGTCGAACAGCCAGGGCCCCATCCACTCCGGCAGAGCCGGATTGCCGCTGGCGGCGCTGACAGCCCGTCGCCCGTGCGCAGGGCGACGTTCGGGCTGAACCGCAGCCAGTGCTTCAACTCAGCCACGAAGGCCGGATCGCCGATCTGAGTGGTGTTGCCCGCCAGGATCAGATCGCGGAGCCTCTGCAGCGGCGGCCGCTCGGTCACCAGCACCAGATCGACCCCCGGAACCGTTGCCGCCGCTTTCAGTTGGCGCAGATCGGACCTCCTGAGGCTCGACCCGTCGTATTCGGCTCGCGTCGACTGACGATGCGGGATCGCCTCAAGCAGGGCCTGGTCGCCGCCGTTGCCAGTCCCCAAGGCGAACCGTACTTGGCCGCCGCCGGCGGGATCGAAGTCGATGGCACCGGCCCGGCCCGCGGCGCCCGCCATCAGGGCCAGGTTCTCGGCGGCACAGCCCAGCGACACAAACACATAGTGATCATCGGGGTCGACCACTGGAGTGCGTCGCTCGAGGTCCGGAAGGATCGTGATCCCGGTGTTGTCGGGGCGAAACAGCCAGGCCACGTAGTCGCCCATTGACCCCATCCCGACCCTGTTCGCCAAGGCCGCACCGCCAACAGCCGCAACGGCCGTGCCGGCCCCCAACAGAAGTTCCCTTCGCATCACCATCGCAGGTCCCACTTGGCGAGGAACGGCGGCGCCTTGCGGTGCCACAGGCCTGGATCTTCAACATACGGTCCGTTTCACAGCTCGACGCTCGACCGGCACCGCTAACGCTTGGCGTTCAGGCCGACCATTCCCTAACCCTGCCCGCCAAGCTTGACCAAACGATCGAGCCGCAGTTGATGCTCGGTGCTGGTCAGCCGTCCGTAGGCCAGGCCAACGACACCGAACACTCCCAATGCCGTCGCCGACGCAATCATGAACAGAATCACGATCTGATAGCGAACAGCCGCCGCTGGCGCCGCCCCCTGGAGAATCTGCCCAGTCATCATCCCTGGCAGGCTCACCAGTCCCATCACCATCATGGCGTTGATCGTCGGGATCATCGCCACACGGATGGCGTCGCGCACCACCGACTGACAGGCCTCCCAACGGGTCGCCCCGAGGGCCAGGTCCGTTTCGACCTGGTCACGCCCGCTGCGCAGCCCCTCCATGAAGCGGTCGAGGCCCAGGGAGATGCCGTTGAGCGTGTTGCCCAGCACCATGCCCAGCAGGGGAATCAGATATTGGGGGTTGTACCAGGGTTGGGGCTGGATCAGCCCCGTCACCGCCAGGCCCGTGACCAGCGCCGAGGAGGCCATCACCGACAGCAGGCTGTTGCGGTAGATGCCGAGAAAGCGATGCCGGGTGCGTTGCACGGCGGACACCCCCGCGATCATCGCCATGGCCGCCCCCACCAGCACGATCAGCGGCGCCTGGTCCTGGCGGAACAGCCACTCGAGCACGAAGCCGACCAGCAGCAGCTGCACCACCATGCGGACGGAGGCCAGCAGCAGGCTGCGGCCGAGGCCCAGGCGCAGAGCTGCCGATAACCCCACGTTCACCAGGATCAGCAGCCCGGACAGTGCCAGTTGGCCATCACTGATGCTCAGCGCGCCGGAACTCAGGGGCGTCATGGCTGCAGCTCCAGGGTGCGGCTGGCGAAGCGTTGGATCTGCTCGCCGTCATGGCTGATGAGAACGGCGGCGCGCGCGCCCGCGGCGAGCCAGACGATCAGCAGGGCCTCGACGGCGGCGGTGGTGGCGCCATCGAGGGAGGCGGTGGGTTCATCCAGCAGCAGCACGGTCGGATCGAACTGCAGGGCCCGCAGCAGCGCCAACAGTTGCAGCTCGCCGCCGGACAGCCGTTCAGCGTCGTAGCTCAGGAATGAGGGCTCGCGCCCCAGCGCCGCCAGCCAGTTGGTGATTCGCCCGTAGCTCCAGCCATCTCCCCCCCGCCGCTCCCGAAACCGCCAGGGCGCGCGAAGGTTTGCCTCCACGGTTCCCCCACCGGCAACAGGCCGCTGGGCCAGGTACGACACCATGGCGCGCCAGCGCGGCAGGCCCCAGGCCGCCGGAGCGCGCCCCAGCAGGCTGAACGTTCCGGCCTGCGGGGGATCGAGCAGGGCCAGGGTTCGCAGCAGCAGGGTCTTCCCCGCCCCGGAGGGTGCCACCAGCCCCAGGCGATCACCGCCAGCCAGCTCAAGATCCAGCTGGCTCCAGAGCAGCCGATCCCCCAACCGCCTCTGGAGACCATGGGCTCGCAGGAGCAGGGAGCGGTCCAAGGCGGCGGGATGGCTGGGCACGTCTCACTTTGACCGGTGCCGATCCATAGGCTCTCCAGTCAGCTGCGACTCGCTGCGGATTGGCAGCTGTTCCCCTTCGACGCCAACCAAAGTTCCACGGTGCCTTGGGGGACGGAGCGCGAATACTTCCATGCGCTCAGGTCGATGGGGATGATTCCCGGCTTTGTATTGCCTGATCCTTCAACAAGGGCGCTGACAGGCGGTGATGATGATGATGATGGTTTCAGTGTGTTGATCTGGGCGATCAACTTGGTGGCCAGATCGATGTCGGCCTTGTGAAAGAAGCGAACGGAGTTGTACTGACCGCAGCTTCTTGCTGAGGGTTCCAACAGCCGTACTCCCGAGACGATGTACCACCTCTTGGCGGATAGCTGGCGCAGGAGTGGCTCCAGCTGTTCGGCTATGGATGGATCGTCCAGATGAACGGTGACAATGGCAAGGCTGGATTCGGTATAGGGACTTTCGGCATGGGCCGTTTCAAGCCTGACCGCATTGAGTTGGTTGACCACCCTGGCTTGGGCCAACGAGCTAGCCACCAACTTGGGATCGGTGATCGCATCCTGGGCAAGCTGAGAGACGCTGGCAGCCTGTTCACCATTACGATCCTTGCCTTCCACCTGTTTGCGTAGCGCTTCAATCGCCAGGGCCCCAGCTTCGCCGCAATCGGCTTCGAAGGCCGATGCTGGCGTCAGGCTTTTGTCACCAAGCTTCAGATTCAGATTGAAGACTTGTTGTTTGTAGTAGTCATTGCAACTCTCGCCAGAGCTCTGAACCAGCCGATTCAGTACCCTGGCGGCCTGGTCAACGCCATGGTTGAACTGGGTTTGGGTGGCAGACGCAAGGCGGGAATTATTGTTCTGGGCATTGATCGACTCTTCTCCAGATGACCCTTCAATCAGAAGGATCGAGATGCGTGCGAGTAATAACTTATCTCTCGGTGCTTTGTCTTTGCCTGGCTCCGTGTTGAGCATGTGCTCAATTGCCAGCAGGGAGATATCTCTGCCAAGTTGCTTGGATGTGAGTTTATCGGTGAGATCGCCGACCAGTCCTGCGGTGCGTGATTGCTGGGATAGCTTGTTGACCTCGTTGGATGTGATGGTGGCGACAACAAGTCCGATGGTGCCGGCTATGGCGGCGATGCCGGAGACGATATTGTTGAATGTTCTGCCACGTTCAGAATCTGCCACCTGTATTCCGCTCACGCTAGCTTCTGGTGCTTAGTCTCAATGACATTTCAATGCACTTCTGATCTGTCTCACATTTCTTATTGGTGTTGATTGTGGCCTCCTTTTGCGCCTTTCGATGTCACGATGGCCGCCGGTACCACTGGATTGGGGATGGGGCAACCGGTCGAACGTCGCCAACCGATCCGTTCGGTCCGGCTGAGCCAGCGGGGAGGGGTGCTGCATGCGGAGCAACTGCAGGGCTGGTTCCGCCACTGGCGGGAGCCCTATCGCTTCATGCTGGCCATTCCCTGGCCGGGCTTTCTGCTCAGCAGCGCCGCCAGCTATCTGCTGCTCAATCTCGCCTTCACGCTGCTCGTGGGATCTCGATGGTATCGGTGGGGCCCCCGCCGGGCAGCGCCTCTCCGTGCTCGATGCCTTTTTCATCAGTGTTCAGACCCTGGGCTCAATCGGTTACGGGGTGCTCCATCCCAGTAGCCTCTGGGTGAATCTGGTGGTGACGGTGGAGGCCCTGTTCGGGCTGCTGTTCATTGCCGTCACCACCGGTCTGGCTTTTGCCCGCTTCTCCCGCAGCCGGGCTCGCCTGCGCTTCAGTCGTGTGGCCACGATCGAACCCTGGCAGGGTCACCCCACCCTCACCTTCCGGGTGGCCAACGTGCGCCAGAACAGCCTGGTGGATGGGCGGATCCGGGCCTCCCTGGCGATGAATGAGGAGAGCAATGGCCGCAGGATGCGCCGGATCGTGCCCCTGCCGCTGGTGCGCGACCGGTCGATCAGCTTCCAACTGATGTGGACCGTGATGCACCGCGTCGATTGTCACAGCCCCCTCTTCGGCCTGGGCCGGGAGGAGCTGGAGCGGCGCCAGGCCGAAATCCTGGTGGCCTTCCAGGGACTCGATGAGATCCTGCTGGCACCGGTGCACTTCCGCTGCAGCTACGGGGCGGCGGACCTGCGCCTAGGGGAACAGTTCCGCGACATGGTGCGGCTGGAGGACCCGGACAGCGTCTGCCTCGATTTCACTTGTTTCGATGAGACCGATCCGCAGGATTCGGCAACCCGCCCAGATGTTCCCGATCATGGGGAGCCAGCAGATTGATCTCCGGACCCACCGGCACCACGCCCGTGGGGTTGATCATGGTGTGGCTTTGGTCGTCGTGCCGTTTGATGTGCGTCATGTTCACCGTTGGCGCCACCCCCGGCAGCTGGTAGAGATCGCGGCAATAGGCGAACAGATGGCGGTAATCGACCAGCCGCCTGAGGTTGCACTTGAAATGCCCCACATAGACCGGATCGAAACGCACCAACGTGGTGAACAGGCGCCAGTCCGCCTCGGTGGGCGCGCTGCCCAACAGATAACGCCGGCCGGCCAGCTGAGTGTCCAACCAATCCAGGCTGGCGAACAGTGGATTCAGGGCCTCCTCGTAGGCCTCCTGGGTGGTGGCGAAACCACAGCGATAGACTCCGTTCTTGACCGTGTGATAGATCCGATCATTGAGCCGGTCGATGTCCTGGCGTTGCGCCATGGGATAAGAATCGCCGTCCAGGGCGCCCAGGTGATCAAAGGCGCTGTTGAGCATGCGGATGATCTCTGAGGATGCATTGCACACGATCGTGCGCTTTTGCCGGTCCCAGAGCACCGGCACGGTCACCCGGCCGCTGTAATGGGGATCGGCCACGGTATAAAGCTGGTAGAGGGCTTCAGCGCCCTCGTTGGGATCCGGCACCACCCCCTCCGCCGCCTGGCAGGTTTAGCCCTGGTTGCCCATGAACCAGTGCACGACGGAGAGCGGGATCAGATCGCCCAGCCCCTTGAGGGCGCGCACGATCAAGGTGCGATGGGCCCAGGGGCAGGCCAGCGACACATAAAGGTGGTAGCGGTCGGCTTCGGCCGGAAATCCAGCCTCACCGCTTGGACCGGCCGAACCGTCCGGGGTGATCCAGTGACGGAAGGCGGCCGCTGATCGCTCGAAGCGACCGGCGCTTTTGCCGGTGTCGTAGCACTGGTCCTTCCAGACCCCGTCCACCAGAAGGCCCATCTCGGTCGGAATCGCGCCCGCAGACCCTAATGGGCCTGTTTCACCACCCGTTCGCCTGGCCGATTTCCCCCTGCAGGGCGGAATCGGCTCCATGGTGGACCGATCAGAAGCGCCGATCCCATGACGCCACGCCATGGCCCTTTGCGCTGGATCGCGCTGGCCCTTTGCGCTGGCCTGCTGGCCGGGCTGCTGGGGAGCCTGACGCCGCTGACGCCTGCAGCGCATGCCCAACCCGAGGAGTTGCGGGGGGTGTGGCTCACCGCCAATGACATGCCGGTGCTGCGCGATCGCGGCCGCATGCAGGCCGCGGTGAACCAGTTGGCGGAGCTGGGTTTCAATCGGCTGTATCCGGTGGTGTGGAACAGCGGCTTTGCCTACTATCCCAGCCGTGTGAGCCTGGATCGCCAGCTGCAGGACTTCAGCTTCAGGGGCTTGCAGGGTCAGGACATCCTGGGCGAACTGATCAGCGCCGGCCGCCAACGGGGGCTGAAGGTGATCCCCTGGTTTGAATTCGGCTTCATGGCGCCGCCGGATTCACCGCTGGCGCGGCGGCACCGCAGCTGGCTCACCCAGAAGCGCGATGGAGGGCTCACCTCAATCAGTGCCGCCGGCTCGGTGGTGTGGCTCAATCCCTTCCGGCCGGAAGTGGAGCAGCTGATCACCGACCTGGTGCTGGAGGTGGTGAACGACTACGGCGCCGATGGCATCCAGTTCGACGATCACATGAGCCTGCCGCGGGAGTTCGGCTACGACCCCTTCACCACGGCGCTCTACCGCAAGGACACGGGCAAGGATCCACCGGCCAACCCCGAAGACCCCGCCTGGGTGAAGTGGCGGGCCGACCGGATCACCGCCTTCCTGGAGCGTCTGGCCCTGGCCGTACGCACGGCCCGCCCCGGCGCCTTGATTTCGATCGCGCCCAACTACTACGACTTTGCCTACAAGCTGCAGCTGCAGGACTGGCGCGCGTGGGTGCGGCGTGGCATCGCCGATGAGCTGCTGGTGCAGATCTACAGACCTGATCTGGAGGGCTACCTGCCCCATCTGAGCCGGCCGGAGGTCCAGGAGGCCCGCCAGCGCCTCCCCACCGCCATCGCCGTGATGAGCGGCCAGCGCAACCGACCCACACCCCTGGAGCTGATCGCTCAGAAAGTGGCCGCCAACCGGGCCCAGGGTCTGGGGGTGGCGTTCTTCTACTTCGAGAGCCTGTGGAGCCTGGGCCCTGAGCCGCCGCAGGAGCGCATCGCCGGGCTGGCGGAGATGCTGGGGGGGCCAGCGATCCTGCGCCCCTCCGGGCCCAGGCTGCCGCCACTTCCGCTTTAGCGGACCCGGCCCCCAGCAGGATCCAGAGCGTTGGGCCCGGGCTTCGGGAGTGTTCGTTCGGTTGTGGCCTCAGTGCCGCTGGCGAGGTCGGCCGGGAACGTCAGAGGCCCGTAGCGCTTGTTGGAGCAGGGATCACCAGCCCAGCGCAACGCCATCAAGCCGATGGTCCACACCGCACTCCAGACAGGGGCCGATCCCGCCCTCGCCTCGGTGGATGCGCACCATCTGGGCGGCGCCCATGACATCGGGTGCCGTGCCCAGCCGCTGGCCGCGCGCCGCCAGATCCCGGCGCACCGATTCGGGGAACTCCGCCTCCAGGCTCACCTGATCGTTGGTCATCACCACCCGGAACCGTGGCGCATCCACCGCCTGCCTGCCGATGCGACCGCGGGCTTCGGCCAGCCCATCCGGGGAGATGCCCCGGCGGACCGCCTCGAGCATGGGCTCCGTGGGCTCCACCAGGTTATCGATGGCAAAGGCGAACCTTATGCGCAGGGCTTCGCTCTGGTGGTGCTGCCGATCGGCCGGATCCATCCCGGCCAGATCGAAGCCATCCAGGATGCCGAGGGCCTCCAGTGCCACCGTTTCCTGGGACTTGGGGACAGGCAGGGCGAGAACGTCATGGCCGCGATAGGACACCGACAACGGTTCGACCCATTCCGGCTGAACGGCGGCCAGGTCGTCGCAGGTGGTGGGCACCCCATGGGCCGTCAACGTCTGGGCGACGGTGGCGGCCAGCTGGGGAAAGCGCTTGAGCTCGCCGGGCTGGGGGGACCGGCCACCGGGGAACAGGGTGGTGAGGAAGTCGGCAGAGCCCGAGCGCCGCATCATCGGCTCCGCGTATTGTCAGACCCCGGCGATCGACTCACACCCATTGGATAGCCCTCGCGGGCGTAGCGAATGGCAGGCTCCCACAGCTGCTCCAGCGATCGGGATCTGAAGCGCTCCTGTAGCGCAAGCCAGCCGGCCAGGGCGCCCGGCAGCGTCACTGAGGTGGCGCCCTGCTCAGGCACGAACGGCCCGGGCCCAATCTGCTCCAACGAGGCACCCGATGGCGCCGGGCCACTGCCGTTGAGGCCATAGACACGCCGGTCGGCGGCCGACCAGGCGAGGATCATCGTGTCGCCGCCCAGACTGCTGAACATCGGCTCGACCACGGCCATCACCTCGGCCATCGCCATGGCGGCATCGAAGCCATTGCCCCCATCACGCAGAACACCAAGACCGACCTGCGTTGCCAGCGGTGAACTAGGAGCCTGTTGCGCATAGATCATCCCAGCACCTCTCCACAGACACCCATGAATCTGCCCAGATCCCAGTGACAGCAATGGATCTGGCTGGGAGAATGGGTCATGCAAAAGCCCAAGACCTTCC
>NZ_JAGQCD010000062.1 GCF_024345975.1 Cyanobium sp. Cruz-8D1
GCGCCTCGCCGGATTTCAGTCGATCCGAGCCGGCCTACAGGCGGTGATGCATGACATCACGACGCTGCTGGAGATGGCGATGCGCCAGCCAGAACCGAACCCATGCTGAAACTTTGAATCAGCCCTGTCACGGTGGAGGGGAAGTGGATCACCGGCGGCACTTTCTGCCAGCCGAACAACATGATCCCGAGGAAACCAGCCTCGAGCATGAAGGCCATCGCCCCCTCGAAGCCCAGCACCGACCCGAAAAAGTCGCCGGCGAACTCCGACAGTGGCGCCCAGTTGGTGCCGAACTGGAACTCCATCGGCAGACCTGAGGCCACGCCGATGCCGAAATTGAGAACGTAGAGCTTCGCCCAGAAGCGGGCCTGCCGGTAGTAGAGGGGGTTGCGTGTGCGCAGCCAGATGGCCTCCAGCACCACCAGATAGATCGCCAGGCCGGTGGAGAGCACGGGCCAGAGCATGTGAAAGATCGCCGTCAGAGCGAACTGCAGCCGTGACAGGGTCACGACATCGAGAGTGGCAAGCATCAGCAGGCAGCGCGTGAGGGAGTGCCGAGACCTGACCGGGCAGGGAAATGGACCACGGCCAGGAGCGGAGTGGACAGGGGGAAGGCCCTGAATCTTGCTATGATGTTATCGACATAAAAGCTAAAACAATATGAATATGACGATCTGTTTCGAGTGGTTCGGATGTCGCTGGCGCCAGGGGCTGGCTGGCCTTCTGGCTGTGCTGCTGGCCTCCCTAGTGCTGGTCGCCCCGGCTGCGGCAGTCGACAGCTGGCCGCTGAGCGATGAAGCCGGACACCGCTTCCAGGCCTCGGTTTTCGAGCAACCCTTTCCCGAGTACAACAGCGGCTGGCGCCTGCGCCTCAACGCACTCGGGGCCGGCATCGAGCTGGACCACGCCGACGCTCTGCAGGTCAGCGACACCATGGGTCAGCGCTGGACCCTGGTGAACAGGAGCGAGGAAATCGTGCCTCCCGACGGCACGCCCATTCCCGCCGGTTCGGCCCAGTTCGACCTCGACGCCCTCACCCCTCGCCCCAGCGACGCACTTCCCCTACAGCTCTCGCTGACCAGCAGCGCCGGACCGCTGCGCATCGATCTCAACCCCGAGCAAACCCTGACCCTGCATGATCTGGCCTGAACCGAACTCTCCGGGCAATCGCCCTAGGAACGTTGAGCTGCTTGATCGGCGGCCCTGTTCGTGCCGCGGATCGACCAGATCGAAGGTTTGCTCAAGGATTCAGCCCAGGGAGGTGAGGTCGATGCGCTTGCGCACCCCATCGGGCAGGTTGCGGGAGATGGGGCAGAGCTTCATGTGCTCCTGCATGTAGGCGATGGCGTCAGCATCGGCGAGGCCCCGTTCCTGCTCGGAGGCGGCGGCATCCAGGCGGATGCGGAAGTCACCCTCCACGCCGGCACCCATCGCTGAGCCAGGCCACTGGGACCAGCGCTACCGGCAGGGCGCCGATGGCTGGGAACTGGGCCGGCCGGCTCCACCGCTGGAGCGATTCCTGCGCAGCCATCCGCTGGCCCCCCGGCCCCCGGGGTGTGAGCCCCACCACCCTGCAGCGTTGGCGGCGTCAGTTCCCAGGTGACGGGGAGGGAATGGATGGCCGTCAGGGCAGGCGCCGCCCGTTGTGTCACCGCCTCACGGACGAGAAGCGCCAGCGGATCCTGCTCAGCTGCAATCTCTGGAGCCGGAGGCTCTTGGCACGGGATGAGGCCCATCGCGAAGATCCCAACATCTCCGCTGATCTTGTTGGCCGGGCCTGCCTGCGGACTTGGATCAGCCTGAAGTGTTGCCAGCCGCTGATCCACTGCCGCCCGCTCGATGACCGACCGGACGATCCGAGGCACCCTTTCCTCAGCCAGGAGCAGGCCAACGAGATGTGACGGCATAGGGCCCCTGTCTACAAGCCAGCGCGCCAGCGACAACCACGGCGCCGGACACGATCGATCCACTGCTGGCGCCAGCCCGAGGTGATTGGGATTCGTCCGCAGGTACAGAATTCAGCGCCGACCGTCTTCGTTGTTGATGGCGGCCTGCCCTGTGGCAGGGGCGTTTTGATTCCTTTCAGGTTTCTCTGGAGTAATCATCAGAGTCATGGTTTCTTGTTCACAAGAGACATTCACATTCTTTTCAGGCTCGCTGGTCGATTTCAACGTCCATTTTGTTTTTTCTTTTGCTTCTCTGTTCGTTTCTCCGTCGCAGAGAAGAGCCGGCCGCTCCTCGTCGGAGGTTCTGGGCCTTATGTCGGTGCGGATGTGGCTCCCCCTGACATTGAGGGAAAGGCGTGAAAGGCTGTTTTGGAGTGGGGGGAGCCACAACTCGCACCCGTTAGGTGGGCAGAGAATTTTTGCCTGGAAGGTGGAGTGAAGAGCTACTGAAGGCATACTGACCCACATCCGCACTATCCCGACCTTCCAGAAGTCGGAGAACACGAAATTGCCACGAAGAAACTTGTTGTTTTGGGGTGAGTTCCACAACTCGCAGCCGCTCGGTGGGCAGTTTAGTTTTCCCAGAGAGGTGAACCGAAGATCTACCGAAGTCAGATTGACCCACATCCGCACCATCCGTGCCTCCCAGAAGTCGGAGAACATGAAATTGCCACTAAGGAGAATCACGTTCTCCAGGGTGCTTTTCACGAACTTGATGCCCGCATACTCTGGCGGAGTTGGCCCGTTATCGGCGTGCTGAACCGCTCCAGTGAGCTTCGAGGATGGCCCGGACATCTCGTTGATGAGCACGACGCAGCGGAGCGTTGCGTCAGAGAAATTGGCGCCCTCAAGGTTTCCTTGGATCACCAGCCAGCGGTCACAAAACTGCGTGGATTCTGTGGGCTCAACTCTTCCGGAGTTAACCTGTTCTTGCAGCAGAGACTTTCCTTGCAGCAGTGACCTCGAGAGGTTCGCGCCCGTTAGATTGACCTGGATGATTGAGCATTGAGACACTTGTGATGCACCAATCTCCGGGCATTTTTCAGTTGGTTTCGACTCTTTGCACTCGCTGAAATCGAAGCGGGCCTCGCTCAGATCGGCACCGGCGAAATCAACCTCCTTGAGAGCGACACAGCTGAAGTCGGCTCGGGCGAGATGGGCTCCCTGCAGCTCGATGCCCTCCAGTCGACTGGGCGTGAACCGGGCTTCCCGCAGATCCATGCCCGAGAGATCCTGCCCCTGCAGGCTGATCGGGAGCAGCCTGGGGTCAAGGCCGATCCCCTCAGGATTCAGGTCCAGACCCTTGAGCAGATAGGGATGGTTGTCCCGAAGCAGCGGCAACAGAGCGTTGCTGTGGCGCCCCAGCGGTCGCTCCTCAGAGCTGGCATTGATGAAGATGGCCAGGGTGCCGATCAGTGTCAGCAGACCGATGTGGCCCACGCCTCGGAATCCCTTCATCCTGTCACCATCCAGTAGAGAAGATGCAGGGGTCTGAGCGGCAGCGGCGCAAACAGGACGGGAGCGATCAGATCCTGCAGAAAGGTTGCCGGCTGATCCTGGATCCGTTTCTCGAATTCTTCGCGGGTCAGTGCAACCCGGTGCAGCTGGGCCTCATTGAAGGCACCCAGATTGAGCGGCTTGTCCAGCAGAACGCCACGGAACTGGACGTTCCTGGCCCGGACCCGCTCGAATCGCAGCCCGCTCAGATCGGCACCTGTGAAGTCGACATTTTCCAAGGAGCTATCACTGATGACCGCGCGCTTGAGATCAGCCCCCCAAAACGTAACATTTCGCAGTCGCACATTGACGAACTGAGTTTCCTCTAGATGCGCCCCTACAAGCTGCACGTTCTTGATGGTGAGGCTCTCAAAGTGTGAGTTTTTGAATAAACCTCCTGACCAGTTTTGGTTGCTGTATTCGCGAGGATGACTTCGTGTGCCGTTCCCAAGGGTCTCTCCTCCGATGAATCGCCGGTTCTCGCACTTTGCTCCCGCCTGAACCTTGGGGGGGGAATTCCGCGTGGCCTGCTCTGGTTCCTGGTCTAGTGGGCAGAAGGACCAGGCGTCTGAGAGGAGGTCATCTCTTTTCTTCCCCGTTACTACCTTTTCCCAGGAGATCACCAGGCCCCTCGAGGGCGGACATGCTGTTGGACGGCTTGTGCAATCGGCGTCTTCTCTCAGCACAGGCGAGAAGTGAGCAAAGAACGCCACTAAGCCATCAACCTGAGTGTGGGGATCAGTGGTCACATCCGTGAGGTTGGTGCCCACCACATTGGCCCCATTTAGTATGGTGCCGTTCAGTTTCGCGCCGCTGAGGTCTGCGTTTTCCAGTTTTGCATGGCTCAGATTCGCGCCCTCAAGATTTGCGCCACGAAGATTGCTATTGCTCAGATCGATATAGGGTAAGAAAGCTTTTTTAAGATAAGCATTCTCCAGGTTGGCGTTAGCGAAGCTCATGCTGTCAAGAAATATCCTCGGAAGGCATTCAGTTTTCGCGATTGTCTTTTCGGCATCTCTTTGCGTCATGTCCAATATGTCCGGCGCCAGCACTTCTTTGACTTCTTCGGACTTTTTCTTGGCTTTGGCTATGGCCTCGGCCATGGCATTCTTGTTGGCTTCGGTTGTGGGAGGCTTGGATTCTGGAGGTTCGGTCATGCACGTCTCTTCATCACTGAGAAGCAGGCCTGACTCGTACAAATTACGCAGTAGCTTGCCCTTGCGATCGGCATCCGCCACGCCATCATGACGGTGTAAATGCTGCAAAAGATCCCGCAGTTCCGATACCATTAAGGCACGTTGGTCGTCAGTTGGCTTGTTTTTTTCGCTGTTATTCAACATGTACTGGGCCAGCCGCCCGTTGAGCGTCTTTTCCATTTCGTCGAGGCGCGTGTTGTGCTCCTGGCTCACGGCCTGCTCCTCATGTCGGCGAACTTCCTGGGCCTGTTCCTGCTGGCGCTGCTGCAGCTGAGCCTCCTGCACCCGGGCATAGGTCTGCATCGCAACGGTGCCCAACGCCGTGAGCAGGGTCCCGATCCCCAGGGTGGCACTGGAGAGCCTGAGGTCCTGGGCCAGGAAATCCCCAAAACCGCCGATTCCGGATCGCAGGGTCCTGGCCATCTCCTTTAGCAGGAATCGCAGCCGTCGCCGACCTATCCCGATCACCACCACGACGCCAAAGATGACTGCCCCCAGCACCAGGGACAGGAAGCCAACTTTCATCAGCAGATCGAGAAAGACCTGGACGGTGGAGGTGACCAGAGCCACCGCCGCCTGGAAGGCCAGCACGAGTGCAGGGAGCGTGAACAGGCCATTGCGACCCAGCTGGAACACCGTCCAGAGGGTCATCAGGATTCCGATGAAGGTAGCCATCGCGTTGCACAGGCCTTCGAAGTCGGTCACCAGTTGGTGCAACCGCTTCTGGATCCTGGGCCTGGGCCTATGCCCGGGCTGGGTCTGGATTGAACCGGCGGCAAGGCCCGCGCCGGCGGGAACGTCATCGAGATCGATCGCCATTGCCCGCATCTGGATTCTCAGCTGGGCGAGGGCGAAGAACGCCAGCCAGAGCAGCAGCGCGGTGCCGGTGAGCAGCCAGCCGAGTGAACGCAGCGCGACGTTGCCCTCTTGTTCGGCCCATTGCCGCAGGGCCACGACCACCACGCCGCTGGCGTAGAGCACCAGTCCCGGAAGCAGCAGCCGCCCGAGGAAACGCCAGGGTTCGGCGCTGATCATGCGGAAACTTCGCTCCAGGCCACCGGCCAGAGCGCCCAGGGTGGAACGGTTCTCCAGGGACACATCCAGGGCCTCGACGCTTGTGAACAGCAGGAACATGGCTCCAACGCCCAGCAGGGGATTCACGGAGGTGAGCAGGCTCAGCACCGTCATGAACAGGAAGCCCCCGTAGAGATCGAGGACCAGCCTCCGAGCCGGTGAGCCGCTCATGGTGTGCGAGGGCTGAAAGCTTCTGCGCAGGCTGTACAGCTGCTCGCACCATGCGCACCAGATCAGCTGGAACTTCAACAGGTCTGTCAGCTCGCGCAGGTGCTCGCGCTGGATGGCATCGACCACTCCCAGTGATTCAAGGCTCTGCTCTATGAGCCACCGAGCGTGCTCCGTGAGCAGCGGGGTGTCCTCCGTGAGCAGAGGGGTGTGCACCGTGAGCAGCGGAGCGATCAACAAAACCGCCTGGAGGATCAGGGACCAGCGCCCTGGGCAGGTGAGAAGCCGCCAGTAGCCCTGATAGGCCTGCCTGGCCCGATAGGCGGTTCGCATCTTCACCGGCGTGGTGGCACCTTCCCTTCAGTGTGCTTTTGGCGTGGAATGCAGGCAACATCCATCTGGCTCGGCTGTTCCGAGTTGAGGAGTAGGCCCAGATGTGCTTTTAGGTCCTTCTTGCCAGAATTAATGACAGCATTGAAACGGCAGCTTCAATGCTGCAGTACTGCAGCAGCAGCAACTTCTGGTCATCAACCCGATCACGACTCGTGATGAGCCAGAGCCCGTCCACATCCACTCAGCGTCTTGCCGAGAAACGGCCCGATGCCCCGGAAGCCGTTGTCGGCCAGGTGAGTAGTCCCACCAGGTTGTTCCGCTGACGATTGGGTGTGAGTTCGCCAGGGTTGTGGTGCGACCCAACAGTCCTGGAGCTCACAGCCATGCCCATGCCCACGCTTCAGGTCTCACCTGACACCGGAACTGCCTCCATGCTCATGAACTCTTTCTCTGTCGGCTGCTGCGTGCTGGAGCCATGAACCCCTCCACGCCAGCACCCACCGCTGAGCCGGGCCACTGGGACCAGCGCTACCGGCAGGGCGCCGACGGCTGGGAACTGGGCCGGGCGGCTCCGCCCCTGGAGCAGTTCCTGCGCAACCATCCGCTCGCCCCCCAGCCCCCGGGGCAGGTGCTGGTGCCGGGCTGCGGCCGCGGCCATGAGGCCGCCCTGCTCGAGCAGGGCGGCCTCATGGCCGCCGTCGGCCTGGATTTCAGCGGCGAGGCTGTGGCCGAAGCGCGGGCGCGGCACGGCCCCGAGCGGCCCAGTCTGCGCTGGCTGCAGGCCGACCTGTTTGACCAGCAGGCCCTGGCGGCGGCGGGCCTGGCGCCCGGCAGCCTCAGCGGGATCGTGGAGCACACCTGCTTCTGCGCCATCGATCCGGGCCGCCGCGACGACTACATCGCCACCGTCTGTCGGCTGCTGGCGCCGGGCGGCTGGCTGCTGGGGCTGTTCTGGTGCCACCGCAAGCCGGGTGGCCCGCCCTGGGGCAGCGACCCGCAGGCGGTGGCAGCCCAGCTGGGCCAGGCGGGGCTGGTGGCCGAGCTGTGGGAGCCGGCCACCGGTTCGGTGGACCAGCGCCAGGACGAATGGATCGGCCTGTGGCGCCGGCCGTTTTCGCCCGGAGGCGGCGGATCAGCCCCGCCCTGATCCGATCGACACCCGGTTCCAGGGCATGACGGCCAGCAGGCGAGCCATGCCGCAGAAGCCGGAGACGCCCGCGAAGGTGAGCCCGGCCCCCACAAAGCCGCTCAGCCAGATCCAACCCGGCGCCACGGTCTGGGACAGGATCACGCCCAGCAGCACCAGGCTGCCGGCGACGATCTGCACCTGGCGCATCAGCGGCAGTGGCGCCCCCTTGAGCTTGCGGACGGGGAAGCCGGCCTGCTGCCAGGCGGGCACGCCCCCGAGCAGGTCGGTCACCGGGTGGGGATGGCCCTGCTGGAGCAGTTGGGATAGGCCCTTGTTGCTGCGGTTGCCGCTCTGGCAGACCAGCACCAGGGGACCGCGGGGCAGATCGGCCTGGGTGAGGCGGGAAAGGGGGACGTTGAGGCTGCCGGCGATGTGGCCGGTGGCGAACTCCATCGGTTCGCGCACATCGATGACGGTGACCTCACCGGCCGCCAGCTGGTCGGCGAGGTCGTGGGCGCCCAGACGGCTGGGGGTGGTCATGGTCGTGCTTTTCATGGTCGTGGTGGTCAGGGACGGATGCGGGAATGGGATGGAATCAGCGGGCAGGGCTTCAGGCCTGGACGACGCCGCCCAGGGGGAAGCCCTCGGCGGCCCAGCGGCTCAGGCCGCCGCGAAGGTTGGCGACCTGCCGGCGGCCGGCCTTGAGCAGCTGCTGGGTGGCCAGGGCCGAGCGGCTGCCCGAATGGCAGACCACCACCAGTGGGCGACCTGTGGGGATCTCTCCGGAGCGGCTCTCCAGCTCCGGCAGGGGGATCAGCAGGCTGTCGACCACACGCCCGTCGGGACCGTTGAACTCCTCGGCGGAGCGCACATCGAGCACGGTGACATCGCTGCGATGGGCGGCCACCCAGGCCGGGCTGAGTTCGGGCAGTCCGGCATAGCTGCGGGCCATCGGTGCCCAGGCCGGCGCCGCCACGGCTTCACGGGGCTTGCCGGAGCGCATGTTGCCGGGAAGGGCCTGGGCGATCCGGTGGGGATGGGGCAGGCGCATGTTCTCCATGTGGCCGACGAAGTCCCGCTCGGTGGCGTTGCCGCCGAGGCGGGCGTTGAAGGCCTTTTCCTCGGTGACGGAAGTGACGTGGCGGCCGGTGTAGTCGTGGCCGGGGTAGAGCAGGCAGTGATCCGGCAGGGTCAGGATCTGCTCGGTGATCGAGCTCCAGAGGGTGTGGGCGTTGCCCTGCTGGAAGTCGCAGCGGCCGCAGCCGCGCACGAGCAGCGCATCCCCCGTGAAGGCCATCGACTGGTCATCGAGGACAAAGGTGAGGCAGCCGTCGGTGTGGCCGGGGGTGGCGCGCACCTCCAGGTGGCGGCCGCCGAAGAGGACCCGATTGCCGTGGCTGAGGGGCCGGGTGACGTTCTCGGCGCCGACGCAGGCGGCCAGGCCGATGGCACAGCCGGTGGCCTCGTGCATCAGCCAGCTGCCCGTCACATGGTCGGCATGGGCATGGGTGTCGATCGAGGCCACCAGTTCGACCCCCAGCTCGCGGATCAGGGAGAGGTCGCGGTCGTGCTGCTCGAAGACCGAATCGATCAGCAGGGCCTTGCGGCTGGCCACATCGGCCAGCAGGTAGGTGAAGGTGCCGGTGTCGACGTCGAAGAGCTGGCGGAACAGCAGCGGGCTGCCCCCTGCGGCGGCGGCGAGGCAGAGGGAGGGCGCGGGCGCGACAGCCATGGGTGCTCAGGCATCAACTGTTATGAGTATAGCCGCATAAAAGTGCAATGGTCACGCCGGTGCGGGTACCGCCGCCGAGGTCAGCAGCTTCTGGACGATGGCCACGCCGCTGATCGCCTGCCAGCCGAACAGCAGCAGCACCCCGCCGTTGAGCGCGATGTGCAGGCCCCGGGCCCAGTCCTTGCCCTTCTGCAGGGAGGGCCCCAGGGAGGCGGTGGCCACCACGAGCACGGCAACGGCCAGGCCGACGAACAGGTGCGGACCCAGGATCAGCTTGCCGTTCTTCAGGAATGTGGCCCCCATTCCGCCGGCGGCGCCGAGCAGGGTGAGAGCCAGGATCACCACCCCGAGCTGGCCATGGCGCTGGGCGTAGCGCAGCGGCAGCATCGCCTTGCGCTCCTCCGGGCCCACCTTGCGGATCTGGCTGGACTTGAGGCCCAGGTAGCCCGAATAGAGCATCAAGCCCAGCAGCCCCCACATCAGGACGGGGTGGACGAAGTTGAGGGCGAAGGGCATTACACCAGGGCGAGGGGCATCCCCTCCACTCTTGGCAGGGGTTCCTGGGGTGATTTCGCAGCCAACCTGGAGATTGCCGGCCGCCGTGATCGGCTCTCAGGGCGCCAGCCGCTCGATGCTCCAGGCCGGCTCGCCCGGCCGGTAGCGGAAGCGATCGTGGAGGCGGTTGGTGCGGCCCTGCCAGAACTCGAATTCGAACGGCACCACCCGCAGGCCGCCCCAGGACGGCGGCAGCGGCACCGCGCCATCGGCGAAGCGGCGCTTCATCGCCTCCCATTCCATCTCCAGGATCGAGCGGGAGCTGATCACGGCGCTCTGCTGCGACACCCAGGCCCCCAGCCGGCTGCCGACGGGGCGCGAGAGGAAGTAGGTCAGCGATTCGGCGGCGCTGATCCGCTCGGCCCGGCCCAGGATGGCCACCTGCCGCTCCAGCCCGTACCAGGGAAACAGCAGGCTCACCTCCGGATGGGCGGCGATCTCGGTGGCCTTGCGGCTGTCGTAGTGGGTGAAGAACACGAAGCCGCGCCCGTCGAAGGCCTTGAGCAGCACGGTGCGGGCGCTGGGGCGGCGGCCATCGCTGGTGCCCAGCACCATGGCGTTGGGCTCCTCCAGCCCGGCGGCCACCGCCTGATCGAACCAGCGGCGGAACTGCGCCACCGGATCGTCGGCCAGATCCCCACGCCGCAGGGAGGCGTTGCGGTAGTCGCGACGTAGCTGGGCGGGATCGGTGGGCTCTGGGGGCATCAGGTGGGGATCAGGCGCAGGGCGGCGCTGCCGCCGGCCACGGCCCCGCCTCCAGCAGCTGGGTGGTGTCGACCAGCGGAGCTTCGCCCTCTGGTGCGGTGAGCAGGCTGATGGCATCGGGCCAGAAGTGGTGGCGCGGATGGCGGATCAGCTCCCGCATCAGCCGCGCCACCACCGCCCATCCAGCAGGGCTGCGCTCACGTCAGCTCGTCGCGCAGGCTGTTGACCAGCGCGAGGTCCACCGGCGCGCCCTGCGGCTGCCAGGGCAGCAGGGGCAAGCCGTTGCGGTGGCTTGGACTGCTGCTGGCGGTGCCTGGGGGCGGGGCCACCAGCCCCTGGCGAGCCAGCGCGCTGATCACGGCCCCCAGGCTGGTGCGCCGCTGCCGGGCCAGCACCCGGGCCGCCGCCAGCACGTCGTGATCGAGCTGCAGGGTGGTGCGCATCGGATGGGCACGCATCAGGATTCAACCGTAGCCCGAAGAGGCGGGCGGGCCATGCCCGACTCGGCGCCATCCGCAGCGTCCTCCACAACCCTGGACGACGAGCACAAGGACCACGACGCCGTTGCTGAGTCCGATCCATGGGTCGTCCCGCCTGCGGTCTTGCTCCACCCCGAAGACGCGATACAACGCGTTTGCCCCGCGCCCGTTCGATGGCCCCTGACTCCCTCCGGCGGGCTCCGGCGCTGTTGCTGCTGCTCCTGCTGCTGCCCGGCGGTACCGCGGCTGCGGCGGGGACCGATCGGCCAGGGGCCCCTGGGGAGCCGCCGATCCCCGATTCGGCCACCGGGGCAGGGGCGGAAGCGCCGCCCTGGCCGAACGTGCTGCTCCCGCCCGCGCCTTCCCCCGAGCGGGTCGCTCCCGCCCCCATCCCGACGCCGGCCGCCACCAGGCCCGAGCGTCCGGCGCTGCTGCCCAGGGAGGTGCCGGTGGGTGACCTCGCCCTGCAGGCCCGGGCGTCCGGGGCCGGTGAGGCCGCGGCGGGGCCGCTGGCGCCGCTGCACTATCCCCTCGCCGTGGCGGCCTCGGAGCAGGACCCCTGGGGCTGGCGGTTTTCGCAGGCCCGCGGGGCCTGGCGCCTGCACACCGGTGTGGATCTGATCGCCCCGGAAGGAACCGCCGTGCTGGCGGTGCAGGCCGGCCGGGTGCAGCGGGTGGATGCGATCAGCGGCTACGGCCTCACGGTGCTGATCGATCACGGCGGTGGCTGGTCGAGCCTCTATGCCCATCTGCGCCAGGCCTCGGTGGCTGAGGGCGACAGCGTGGGGGCCGGACAGCCCATTGGCGAGGTGGGCCAGAGCGGCAACGCCAGCACGCCGCACCTGCACCTGGAGGTGCGCCAACGCCAGCCCCTGGGGCTGGTGGCGGTGGATCCCACACCCCTGCTGCCAGCGCCTCCCGCCGGTGGCGCCATCGCTGGCGACCTGCGGCCCTGAGCGTTGGGCGGACCCCCCACAACCGCCCCACCGCAGGCAGACTCCCCCCAGCGACCGCCCAACCTGATCCCTCGATGCCCGATCCGGATCAGCTCAACGACTTCCTCGAAGCCCTGGGATCGGCCGACACCCCCAAGGCCAAATCCTTCGAATTCTGGATCTGGGATGGCACCTGCTCCATCCGTGGAGCCAAGGACACGCCGAAAGACAAAAACTCCACCCTGCCGCTGATCTTCACCGAGCGTTCCGCGCCATCCATCCATTGAGCATGTCAACGCCCTCGACCAACGAAAGCTGTGATAGGCCCCCAGACCTGCCATCTTTGGTGGCAAGCGAGGAGGCCATTGAATCCAGCTTCATTGCCAAGCTGCAGAGCCTCAAGTACGACTATCGCCCAGACATCACGAACCGCGCCAGCCTCGAAAAGAACTTTCGTGAAAGATTTGAGGCGCTGAATCGCGTCCACCTCACCGATGCCGAATTTGCCCGGCTGCTGGATGAGATCATCACACCCGATGTCTTCATCGCCTCCAAGACCCTTCGCAGCATCAATGCCTTCAGCCGCGACGACGGCACGCCGCTGAACTACATGTTGGTGAACCTGAAGGATTGGTGCAAAAACCACTTCGAGGTCATCAAGCAGTTCCGCATCAACACAGACTACAGCCACCATCGCTACGACGTCATCCTGCTCATCAATGGTGTGCCCGTTGTGCAGGTGGAGTTGAAGACCCTCGGCGTCAACCCGCGAAGGGCCATGGAGCAGATCGTCGAATACAAGAACGATTCCGGCAACGGTTACACGAAGACGCTGCTTTGCTTCCTGCAGCTCTTCATCGTCAGCAACCGCGACCGCACCTACTACTTCGCCAACAACAACGCCCGTCACTTCGCCTTCAATGCCGACGAGCGCTTCCTGCCCGTCTATGAGTTCGCTGACGAAGGCAATCAGAAGATCACCCACCTTGACGAGTTCTCTGAGCAGTTTCTGAAGAAGTGCGACCTCGGCCGCACCATCAGCCGCTACATGGTGCTCCTTGCTGGGTAACTGTTCAGGGGGGAGAAAGCTCCGGGGCAGTTCCGCTCTTGACAGACCTCTGAAAACAGCTTGGATCTCAGGCAGAGACTGCCCGAGATGCATCCACCACCTGCCGGCATTTCTGAGAGTG
>NZ_JAGQCD010000063.1 GCF_024345975.1 Cyanobium sp. Cruz-8D1
GCGGACCAATGGCTTCCGCTCCATCAGAGCTGGATTGATGGCCGTGGCCCACGACATCAACAGGATGCTCGGCTGGAGCGGGATCCAGACGCTGGAAAGGGATTAACAAGACTTTCAGTCGGCCCTGCGGCAGCGGGCGCTTCGCGCCGAGGTCACCGCAACGGCTGACACGACACCAGAAACCCGGTGACATGGTCAGGCCACTGGGCCAGCACCAGCAGCTCACGGGGGATTCGGGCAAAGCCTTTCTGGGAAAGGGCTGCGAATTCGGCCAGATTGTCGTGGGTGACCAACGCCCCACGGGCTTAGGCGACCTCGATGGCATCGAGGAACTCCTGGCCTTGTTCGGCAAGGCACTGTTGGTAGGCCTCCCCGAGGCTCACCCCCTGCTCCTGCAGCCGCATGAAGGCATCGAACTCCGGCGGGCTGTGATCGAGGAAGGCGGGCAGGCTCCTCACCGCACCGATCGTGATGCCTTCCACCTGGGTGTGGATGATCGCCACCGTGGCGTTCAACGACCAGCTGGGCAGGGCCAGCAACTTGCCGGCGGCGATCTGCAAAGGCCAGCGGTAGTCCTCAGCGAGGGCCTGGTGGGTCCGGGCGAGGTCAGCCATGGAACGGGGGGGTCACGACAAAGCCCGGTGACGAGGCCACCGGGCTCAGAAGGATTCTGGTTGGTGGGGCGGAGTGGCTGACGCTGGCACCTGGGGCCAGGGTTCCAGTGGGGCTTCCCGCTGGGTCCGGGGCACCTGGAGCTGAGCTCGTGAACGGTGCGATGGACGGCGACGGCGTGACACGCCAGGGAAGCCAGAGATCCGATGAGAGTGTTGGAGCAGGGGCCGGATCGTCAGCGCGCTCCTGACGCCTGCCCCGGGGGAGTGTCATCCATCAAAGGGCCTCCGAATCGGTCACACTCACCTTCGGACGAAAGGAGGCTGGCAGCAGGGATTGATGCAGATTCGATGCTGCTCTTGGCCAGCGTGGTTACGGGGCTTCACGACAGTGACTTCACCGAGATTGGCTCTGCAACCGGGTTGATCCACCCCCGGCGGCATGGAGGGGGCCTGAAACCGCCCATCTCCATACGGGAAGAGGAACACGCTCGATCCTCTCTCTCTGCCCAAAAGCATTACTTTGTGGTTGAGGGGAAAGCCCCCCAAGGTTCTCTCCTCAAAGCAATCCGGGTCAGTCCCCCGGGGGTTTCTGTGAAGGTGAACTGATTGGAAACAGGCCCAACGTGGCATATGGTAGCCACCCCAAGTGGACGAGTGAGCAATATGCTATTTCCTGCGTTTTGAAGTGTGAAAGCTGGGCTGCATAACCCGGCCAAGCAGTCACTTCTGGGAAGGTCAAGCCCCGAGCATCTCTTCCCTGAGCCGTGACTGATTCCTTGCCTGCCAGGCCCAAGACAGGGCATCTGTGGAACAAAACGACACCAGACCGGATGGCATCCGAAATGCCAGGTTGACCATCTGCGACCGGTGCTAAGGCGCCCCTACCGGGGGCGCCTTCTTTTGTGGCGGTAGCCATGGTTCAAGCCCTTGTCTGAACCGGCACTGCCGGCAGGACATTTCTGCATTCCTTTGTTCAGCGCAGCCAGCCCCTCAGTGTCGCCAGCCGGACGGCCTCCGTTACCGCCTCGATGCAGCGCTGGGCGCGGCGCTTGGCATCGTCCTGGCCCTGGGCCCGCAACAGGTAACCCTGCATCGCCTCCGGTGTTTCGATGATCGCCAGCAGCCCGGTCGGCCGTGCACCAAGGGAACCATCGGCGAGCAGGCGGCTCACCAAGCCCAGCTCACAGAGCCGCTGGCCGGTGGAACCGGGAGAAAAGAGTTGCTGATGCAGCACCGCCCAGCAGTTCAGCTTTGAGACTTTCCAGCTGACCGGACCGGAGGCGGCGGCTGTTGGGCAGCCCCTGGGCCGCACCCGCCGGAATCGCCACAGGGTGATCGGGCGAGTTCTCCATGCTCCAGCTCAGGCCGGTGCCCGGCAGGCCCACCGTGGTGCGTGGGCCGCCGCTGCGCGCCACCGGAATGTTGAACGAGGCGCCGCGACCCCCCACGGAAAAGGAACTCAACCCGGCCTTACCAAAGTTGAAGCGCAGTGGCCCCAGGCGGGCGGAGCGGCGGAAGCGGAAGCCCATGGCGATCAGGGGTTTTTGATGCAGTAGGAACCGGAGCCGAACCAGCCCAGCGGGCAGGAGTTGCCCACCTTCTCGATGGCTTCTCGGTTGGCGCCAGGGCTGCTGAGGCAGTAGTTGCCGGAAGCATAAAAACCGAGCGGACAGCTGTTGCCGGCCTTCTCAATGGCACCGCGGGTGTTGTCGCCCTTGGACGGGACGCAATAGCTGCCGGAGGCGAAGTAGCCCAGCGGGCAGCCACCGACCCTGGGCAGAGGGCGCACCGGTTGCTGGGCCAGGGCGCCACCACTGGCCATAACGCTCACCGAGGCAGTCAACGCCGCAGTCAGCAGGAACCAGCGCACGCGCATCGTGACTCCATCACCCCTTCCAGAGTGCCCTGCCTTGGTGGCTGGTAGCCCATCCATCCATGCAGGCATCGCATGGATGGATCCGCCAGGGCGCAGAACTGTCAGGCTTGTTGGTTGCCACTCCTGGGGTATCCCCATGCCCCAACCCTGAAACCGCAGCTCCTGCTGCTCCTGGCGATCGCTGCCAGCATCCCCAGCGCCAGCCAACTGAGCGCAGCAGCAGCGCCGGCCACCGAATTCCGAGCCAAGGTCCTCTCGATCGGCGACGGCGACACCCTGCGCGTCAGCCGCCAGGGCCTGCCGATCACCATCCGCCTGGCCTGCATCGATGCCCCCGAAACGGCGCAGTCTCCCTGGGGTCAGCAGTCACGGGCCTACCTGATGCAGCGCCTGCCGCGGGGCAGGGTGGTCAGCATCCAGCCCCACAGCACCGATCGCTATGGCCGTACGGTGGCCGAGGTGATCAGCGACCTCAACATCAACCTGGTGCTGGTGGAAGACGGCCAGGCCTTTGCTTACCGGCGCTACCTCAGCGGCTGTGATGCCAAGGAGTACCTCGATGCGGAGTACCGGGCGAGCAGACATCGCTATGGGGTGTGGCAGCAGGAGGGCGGCATCACCCGCCCCTGGGACTTCCGCCGTGCTCGTCGCTCAGCCGTTATTCCTGATGGCACAACACCCGGCGGCCGCCGCTACCGCTGCAAGGAGATCGGCTCCTATGCCCGCGCCCAGGAGCTGCTGCGCCAGGGCCACACCTATCTCGATGGCAACGGCGATGGAGAGGCCTGCGAATCGCTGCGGTAAAAGCCACCAGAAGTATCCACGCCAAGAGGAGTCACCTGAATCAATAACGCTGAGACCATGCGGTGTTGGCATTGAATCAGCCGTTATTGGCAGTTTGCAGCACTAGCGGGACTAGATAGGAGTCATTCAGCAGCTCATCATGCACTCCTCCATCCATCGACTTGCGGCCGGTGCTGCAGCAACAGCCATCGGAGTCACTGCCACACCAGGTCTGGCGGCGGTGTATCAGGCCCTCTGCACCGGTGGTTCGGAATGCACCGTCACCCTCGCCAATGGCCAAATCGGCACGCCAGGAATGGTCATCCAGAAAGAGCAGGTGCTCTCTTGGTCACAGGGCGGATCAGGAAGCAAAACTGATGTGGGCATGGGCGTTGCTGGTGTTGTGCTCTTTGGCATACCTGGCCTGATCGGCTTTGCCGCCAAAAAGCACGATTACACCTTCTCGATCAGTTACATCGACGAAGCCGGTAATATTCAGGCAACGTCAGTTGGCTTCAAGAACAACGTTCCCGCCAATCAGTTCATGATGGAGCTGATGGGCATGACGGGGCTGAGCGTCGGGGAGGTCAACAAGAACCTTCAGGGACGCATTGATCAGATCAAGGCAGAGACGGCCGAAAAGGCACGGATTGCTGCGCTTGACTGCGCTCGCATACTCAAGTCCTACGGCTGCAGCTGGGATGCCTACCTGGCGGCCAATCCTGCTGTGCAGATCTGGGCTGGGAAGTATCCAGCTCTGGTGGCAGCAGAGAAAACAAGACTGGGTGCCATTGACTGAGTAAAACCGCCTCTCAATCGCGCCGCATGCGGTTGGCAGATCTGCTGCCAGGTGATAAAGAAGAGGCTTCGGAACTTGGCTGTCGGCCACCATTGGCCCCAATCGCCTCCTGGCAGCGCTGCACCAGCTCCTGCCTGAGTGCATCAGGGCTCTCCAGGCGAATCCCGCCGCCAAAGGCAAACAGCCAGCTGCGCAGGTCGATGTCGGCCGCCACGGTCCAGGGGGGCAGATCCAGCTCCACCGGGTAGGGGTGGCTGGAATTGGCTGCGCCGGGTTGGAGCACATGCGGCGCGTTGGGGTGGTGCCACCAGCGGTCGCCTGGCAGCGGCTGAGAGAAGCGAGTGTGCTCGATCGGGTAGCGCTGCAGGCCTTCGCGAATGAAGGCAAAGGCCCAGGGGGCGCAACAAAAGCGCAGGGTCGCCAGAAGCTGGCTGCGGCGCTGGGCCGAGGGGCTGGCGATGGCCAGCTGCTGCTCCAGATCGCCGCCGAAGTAGATGCCGCCGCTGTGGTGCAGCAGCCGCTCCAGCCTGCTCAAGGCAGCGGCATGGAGCTCAGGGCTGCGGCGGAAGCCAGTTTCACGGCGGCGCAGGGTGAGGCGATCAAGCCGCTCGCTACGGATCAGGCCCTGCTCCTGGCCGATCTGGTCGTCTTCGTAGAGGAGATACCAGCCCACGTTGTGGAAGATCAGCTGCAGCGGCCACACCCGCAGCTCGCCCTCGGCGCTGCCTGCAAAGCTGCCCACCCCTGGATAGCGCTCGAGCAGCACGCGGCGATGGGCCACGATCGCCGCCTCAATCGCCTCCGCCTGCCGCGGTACGGCCAGCGAATCGCGGCGCACCAGGGCGGTGTCCACCACCGCATGGCGGGCGTAGCTGCGCACAGGCGCCAGGTCATCGGCGCTGATCCCAGCCCAGCCCAGGCGTTCATCCAGCTCGGCCAGCAGGGCCTGCGCTGCTGGATCGGCCAGCCGGCCGGCGGCCTGGCGCACCACGTTGTGCAGCTCCCGCAGCCGGGGTGGTGAAAGCACGGCGGTGCCCAGGCAATAACCGTGGCGCACATTGTCGTGGCGGTTGCGGAAGCCGTAGGGAGTGAGAACCTTCTCGAGGTCCTTGCGCAGCGTTGCCGTTTCACCCGGAAGGTAGGCGCCGGGGATGGATTCGGTGGCGGCGATCAGGTGCTGGTGCAGGGTGGCGCCGGGCTCCGCCGGCCGATCAAAGGGCACCTGCAGGAAGTGACGCAGCAGGGTCATCACCCGCTGGAACACCGGCCCGTCACCCATCGGCGGGTGGCCGCCATGGACGCCGCCCTGAATGCCGCACTGAATACCGCCGCTATGCGGCGCCGCCGGCAGTTCCGCCAACCGGATCGGAGCCAGGCTGTCTCCGCAGAAGCAGAAGCCATTGGCCTCAAGCCAGGCCAAATCCGCTCGGATCGCCCCCGCCTCGCCGTAGCACTCCCCATGCAGCCGGCCCAGGAAGGCCGCAGCCCGCTCCGCCAGATCGCCCGACGGCAAGGGCGACACGATCGCCTCCAGCTGCTCACGGGTGATTGGATCAGCGGCGTCGAGCTCGGGGTAACGGCTGAGCAGGCGGATCAGGAACAGCAGCCGCTCCAGATCAAGCAGGCGCGAGTAGCCATGCAGCTGCCAATGGGTCTCGCGGGCCCGGGCGCTGCGGATACGGCGGTCGAGGGCCGCCAATTCAGCAGCCAGCAGGGGCTCCAGGTCGTCGTGATGGGTGGGCACAACGGCGCAGATGGCCGCAAAGCCCTCCGCCCGGCTGGGCCCGAAGTGAGGATCGGCCAGGGCAGCGGCCATCTCCTGGATCACCGCCTCGGGCACCTGGCGCTCGCGCTGGCGGTTCCACTCCAGACAGGTGGGCAGGGGGGTGTAGAGCCACCAGCCGATCCACTCCACCGGCGCCGGCAGCAGCAGGGCCTGGGTGATCGCCAGCCGCCAGGGGCGGCGGGCATGGGTGGCATCGATGATCACCGGGATGCCGGCCGCCACCGCCTCGATCAGCCGTTGCTGCAGGCGCTGTTGGATGTCGATCCAGGGGCCCTGCACGGCCGCATCGCCAAAGACCTCGGCGCGGATCGCATCGGTGGAGAGCAGCAGAGCCGGCGGTTCACCGGAGGCGGTGAGCAACGGTGCCAGAGCCCTGGCGAGGGTGGTCTTACCGCTGGCGGGCGGGCCGATCAGCAGGTGGCAGCGCAGCGGCGCCGCGGTGGCGGAGGGCAAGGAGGCCAGACGACGGGGTGCCTCAAGTCTTTCGCAGGTGAATCGTTCACGCCAGGGCCTGGCTTGGTGACGCTGGGCACCTGCACATCGACAGCGCTCTGTGGCCAGCTCCTGCACCGTTCAAGCCGCCCTGCCGTCAAGGCGACGCCACGGCCCCAGCTACGCCCCGCCAGTTCCTCTTGAGCATCTGCATGTGCTCGATCTGCTGGAGCTCACCGGATCACAGCCCAAGGCGGCCCGCGCCCTGGCGATGCACCAGAGCACGGTCTGCCGCAGCGCCGCGCTGATGGGCCAGCAGTTCCGCCTGCAGCCAGGACGGGGGGCGAGTGTCTGCCGCTATGGCAGCAATGAGAGCCTGCGGCAGCTGCGGTTGGCCTACCGGGCCCACCGGCTGATGGGCGGACAGCTGCGGATCGCCACCGACCCCTTGCATCAGGCACTGCTGGCCGGGCTGTTGAGCGTGCAGGCGGTGCCGCCGCGCATCCGGCCCTCGCAGGAGTGGGCGCAGCTGCTGAGCCAGGCCTTGATCGATGGGGCGATCGTGTCGTCCTGGTGCCACCCGCTGGTTCTGGCCGTCGAGCGCCTACCCAGCTGGAGCGGTGTGATCACGGTGCCGCTGGGGACGTTGCCCTTGCAGCTGGTAAGCCATCTGCCGACCACGGCTGAGGCGACCACTCCCCGCAAGGTGCTGTTGCCCCGCCGCCATGTCACACCGCTGCTGCATGAGGCGCTGGCCTGGCATGGTTTCCAGGTGGAGCAGCAGCCGATCAGCTGCCAGGACGTTCCCTCCTGCCTGAAGCGCATGCAAGATCGCCAGCTGGCGATGCCCCTCTGCCCGGGGCTGGTGGATCCGGGCTGGTTCCAGACCCAGAGCCTGGTCGCCCATTCCGAGCAGCCCCAGCTGAGCGAACAGCTATGGCTGCTGCTGCCGCAGGGGCTGGTGGGCAGCAGCCGGGAGGCTCGCCATCTGATCCGCACCTTGCGGCAGCGGGTGGAGAAGGCGGGGGAGGCGCGGATCGGTGAGGGGGACCTGACCCAGGAGGAGAAAGATCCGGCAGAAGGGGGAACGCGCGAGGCAAGCCCTGCAGGGATCTCATCGAAAAACCATGCAGTTGGTGCATCGCTACCCCGTCATGAGCATGGCGAACGCACTGCATCTGCTGCTGTCCCGCTGTAGAACTACGCAAACCGGGGCGCGCCGACGTCAGCGTATGGCTAGGGGAAGCGTCACTGCAGCTCGTTTGGGTCAAGGGCGGTGGCATCTCGCCATTCCTGACAGCGCCCCACTACTTTTGTGCGCCCTGAAAGGGGGCCACCGATGAGCGAGCGCTTCTTCGAGGACCCGATCCTCAACTCCCCCTACGGGCGACCGCTCCGGCACTGGGAGCTTGACAAGGACGGCATTCCCACCCAGAAGATCGTCGAGTACCGGCGCGAGTCTCGGCTGATCACGCCGATCCCCAAGCCGAAGAAGCGGGGCGGTAAGGGGGAGCAGGCTGTGCAGCGATCCCTCGAGCTCGAAGCCCAGGGCCTCTCCACCGATGACCAGCAATACGAGGTCACCCAGCAGATCAACTCCATCCGCTCACTGGTGGAGGAGTGGCGCCAGGCTCCGGAGAGCCAGTGGAAGGTGACGCCGGAGACGGCCCGCCTGCTGAAGCATTGGCGGCATCACGAGTTCCAGGGCATCCGGCCCTTCTTCTGCCAGATCGAAGCAGCTGAGACCGCCATCTGGCTGACGGAGGTGGCACCGGAGATCGGCAAGCGCGGCAAAGACATCCTCGAAAAACTGGAAAGCGCCAACGACGAGGCCAACCCCGGCTTGTTCAGGATGGCCTTGAAGCTGGCGACCGGCGCGGGCAAGACCACCGTGATGGCGATGCTGATCGCCTGGCAGACGATCAACGCGGCCCGTCACCCCGGCAGCAGCCGCTTCACCAAGGGCTTTCTGGTGGTTGCTCCAGG
The DNA here is from genome assembly GCF_024345975.1 of Cyanobium sp. Cruz-8D1. Classification (GTDB taxonomy): domain Bacteria; phylum Cyanobacteriota; class Cyanobacteriia; order PCC-6307; family Cyanobiaceae; genus Cyanobium. Next base: position 8,277 of record NZ_JAGQCD010000063.1, read on the forward strand.
CATCACGATCCGCGACCGGCTCCGAGTGCTGAAGCCAAATGACACCGAGAGCTACTTCCGGCGGATGGAGCTGGTGCCTCAAGACTTGGTGGGAGAGCTGGGCAAGGCCCGGATCGTGATCACCAACTACCACGCCTTCCGCAAGCGGGAGCTACTGGATCTAGCCAAGGGCACGCGCCAATTCATGGAGGGCTGGAGGGGTGAGCAGATGGCCACCACCGAAACCGAAGGCCAAATGCTCCAGCGCGTGATGAGCGAACTGATGGGCATGAAGCAGGTGCTGGTGATCAACGATGAAGCCCACCACTGCTACCGGGAGAAGCCGATCAGCGATGAGGAGCGAGAGAAGATCCAGCTGAGTTCAGAGGAGAAGGCAGAAGCCAAGAGTCACCGCGAAGCGGCGCGGATGTGGATCTCTGGAATCGAGGCCGTCAGCCGCAAGATCGGCAAAGGCCAGCAGCGGGTGATCGACTTATCGGCGACGCCATTCTTTTTAGCCAGCTCCGGCTACGCAGAGGGCACGCTTTTCCCCTGGGCGGTGAGCGACTTTTCCTTGATGGATGCCATCGAAAGCGGAGTTGTGAAGCTGCCGCGGGTGCCGGTGGCCGACAACATCAGCAAGGAGATGCCCTTCTACCGGGAGTTGTGGAAGAACATCAAAAAGAGCATGCCCAAAAAGGGCCGCGGCAAGTCTGGTCAATATGCGCCTGACAGCCTGCCCACGGAACTCAACTCGGCAATCGAGGCGCTTTACGGCCACTACGTGACGACCTTTGAGCTGTGGCAACAAGCAGGCTTTGAAGTGCCGCCGTGCTTCATCATCGTCTGCAACAACACCTCCACCTCGAAGTTGGTCTATGACTACATCTCGGGGTATGAAGTGGAAGATGAACGTGGCGATAAGCAGATTCGCAAAGGAGCCTGCCCCCTATTTTCCAACTACGACGACTACGAACGCCCCCTACCCCGGCCACGAACGCTCCTGATCGACAGCGAACAGCTGGAGAGCGGTGAGGCCCTTGATGCCAACTTCAGGGAGATGGCGGGGACAGAGATCGAGCAGTTCCGCCGCGAGATCATCCAGCGAGAGGGAGCTGGCGCTGCTGGGTCCAAGCTCAGTGATGCCGATCTGCTGCGGGAAGTGATGAATACGGTGGGTAAGCCGGGCAAGCTCGGAGCCGACATCCGCTGTGTGGTTTCGGTGGCGATGCTCACTGAGGGCTGGGACACCAACACGGTGACCCATGTGCTCGGCGTGCGGGCCTTCAGCACACAACTGCTTTGTGAGCAAGTTGTGGGCCGCGCCCTGCGCCGCCAGAACTATCAACTCAATCCAGACACCGGTCGTTATGACGTGGAATATGCCGACATCCTCGGCATCCCGTTTGATTTCACGGCCCAGGCGGTGCGGGCCCCCGTCAAGCCGCCACCGAACACAATCCACGTCAAAGCCATCAGCCCGGAACGAGATCGTCAGGAGATCACCTTCCCCAACGTGATTGGCTACCGCATAGAACTTCCCGATGAGGAGGTGAAGGCCACCTTCACGGACGATCACATCTTGGAGCTCACCCCTGAACTGGTGGGACCAACGATCACCAGTAACCAGGGGATCATCGGAGAAGGCATCGAGCTCACTCCTGAGCGGATCAAGGACTTCCGCAAATCAACAGTGATCCTCCATCTGGCCACGCACCTGGTGAAAACCAAGTACCCCGATGGTCAGGGCGTTCCCAAGCATCACCTGATCCTCAAGCTGAAGAAGGTAGTGCGCGAGTGGCTGGATCAGTGTCTCGTTTGCAAAGGCGGCACTAACCACGGCCAACTTGTCTACCGCAAAATTGCCGACAGGGCTTGCGAGCGCATGATGTCGGCGATTGTCGTGAGCGCCGGGGCAGACAGCAAACGGCTGGCGATCCTTGACCCCTACAACCCCACCGGCAGCACAATGGACGTGAACTTCAATACTGCCAAGACGCTGCGCTGGGAAACCGACTCACGCCGCTGCCATGTGAACTGGGCCATCTGTGATAGCACCTGGGAGCAAGAGTTCTGCCGGGTGCTCGATGCCCACCCCAAGGTGCTTCGCTGGGTGAAAAACCAGTCGATGGGCTTCGAGGTGCCTTATCTGCTCGCCGGAGAGCCGCGGCGCTACATCCCAGATTTCATTGTGGTGGTGGATGACGGACGAGGTGAAGATGATCTACTCAATCTCGTTTGCGAAGTGAAGGGCTATCGGGGAGAGGATGCCAAAGAGAAGAAGAACACGATGGAGACCTACTGGGTGCCTGGAGTCAACAACACAGGCAAGTTCGGGCGGTGGGCTTTTGCCGAGTTCCGAGACCCACTTGTTATGGAAAATCAGTTGTCGTCAGCTGCAGAAGAAGAAGTGAATCAGATTCTGGGTTCTGTGCTCGCCGTGGAGGTGGCCTGAGATGCCGAAAAAGCCCGCCAGCGAAAAACAGATCGAGAGCTTCTCGCACGACGACGCCTCACGCCGGAATATCCCAGCGGCTGAGTACCAGACGATGGTGCAAAACCAGGAGAAAACACCGCTGCAGGTGGCCTATGAGCGGCGGAATCCTGATCTCGACCCTCAGCTGATCTGGCGCGGCAAGGATCTGCTGGATGACTCTCCGCTTGTGGTGAATGCACCACCGCTCTACATCCAGGAGAAGATCCACCCGAAGGTGCTGATTGATGACCTGAAGCGCCAAAGCAAACAAGGTGAAGGGGATGCCAAGCAGATCGATCTCTTCTCAGCTTTCAATGGGCTGCCATCTGAGGAGGCCAAGACCGAGTTCTATCAGCACGATCAGAACTGGTCAAACCGGATGATTCTGGGCGACTCACTTCAGGTGATGGCGAGCCTGGCCGAGAGAGAGGGACTAAGAGGGAAGGTGCAATGTATTTATTTTGATCCACCCTATGGGATCAAGTTTAATAGCAATTTTCAGTGGTCAACCACAAGTAGAGACGTCAAAGATGGCAGAGAAGATCATATTACCCGCGAGCCCGAGCAAGTAAAGGCCTTCAGAGACACCTGGAAAGACGGTGTTAACAGCTACCTTTCCTATCTTCGCGATAGGCTTATCGCGGCAAAAGACCTAATCACTGATCCTGGTTCGATCTTTGTCCAGATTGGGGATGAGAATGTGCACCGCGTGCGCTGCTTGATGGACGAGGTCTTTGGAGACACTAACTTTGTCGCTCAAATTACGCTTCGGGTCAAGAGCCCTCTCGCTGTCTCCGACCTGGCGCGCACAACAGATTTCTTGCTTTGGTACTCAAAAAACAAGACCCAGCTGAAGTTTCGACAGCCGCGACTTCCCAAGCTACTTGAAAACCATCCTGAGTTCTCCCAAGCCCTTCTTCCAGACGGCTTGACAATTAGTCGAGCCACCGCTGGCCAACAGCCTACAGCTCGAATGTTCACGCCCCAGAACCTCGCATCTTCTGGCTATACTTCATCGTGCACATATGATTTCGCTATAAACGGTAAGACCTACCTCTCTCCCAAGGGGAAGAGCTGGAAGACGCATGAGAGTGGCATGACCAGGCTCGCCAAGGCGGGACGCCTTCAACCACTGAAGACCAGCCTTAGATGGAGATATTTTTATGACGATGCGGCAACCGAAGTGGTAACAGATATCTGGAGCGATATGTTTGCGGCGCCTGAGAAGACGTACGTTGTGCAAACGTCCGAGGCGGTTATCCAGCGATGTGTACTAATGACTACCGATCCGGGCGACTTGGTCCTTGATCCAACTTGTGGCTCGGGAACTACAGCATATGTGAGCGAGCAATGGGGGCGTCGGTGGATCACAGTCGATACATCGCGTGTAGCTCTTGCCTTAGCGCGAGCCCGCATCATGGGCGCAAAATATCCTTACTACTTGCTCGCTGACTCCGTTGAAGGCAAGCAGAAAGAAGCCGAACTAACTAGCTCTTTGCCTTCCTCTGATCCAGTTTCTCACAGCATAAGACTAGGTTTTGTCTATGAGCGGTCTCCGCGCGTCACGCTCAAGTCCATAGCCAACAATGCCGAAATAGACGCAATCTGGGACAAGTGGCACGCCACACTTGAGCCGTTGCAGGAGAAGCTTAATGCTGTTGTCGGCAGAGACTGGAAAGCATGGGAGATTCCCCGCGAGTCGCAGCCAGCCTGGTCCATGGAGGCCAAAACTTTACACGCCAACTTGTGGAATGCCCGTATTGAAAGCCAGAAAGAGATGGATGCCTCCATCTCCGCCAATGCTGATTCCGAGTATCTCTTCAACAAGCCATACGAAGACAAGTCCAAGGCCCGTGTCGCTGGTCCTTTCACGGTAGAGAGCCTGAGTCCCCACCGCACCATGATCGTCAACGACGACGATTCAGTGGTGGATCCCTACAAACAAGGGGCCACTGCAGAGGGCGCAACTGACTTCGCTCAGATGATCCTCGATACGCTGCGCGTGGCTGGAGTACAGCAGGCCCATAAGAGTTTGCGGAAAAACCGTCTAAGCAGTCGTGTTTTCCCATCTCCGAGCTGATTTCTCGGTGATTTCGTCAGATGGGTTCAGTTCAAGCGCTCAGACAGCCCGATTTCGCAGCATTTGGACTGTTTT
>NZ_JAGQCD010000064.1 GCF_024345975.1 Cyanobium sp. Cruz-8D1
CGCGGCGTCCAACGACGGCAGAAACAGCCCTGGTTCACGCGGATTGACCTGCCGCCACGGCCACGCCAGTCCCAACTGCTGGCTGTCGCATGACCGTCTCGGATGAGATGTGTCGGGCAGTCAGGGTCTGGGGTTGATGGCGTCCCGGGCGGCCTTGAGGGCCAGCAACAGTTGCTGGCCCTCCTCGGTGGTGATGGCCTGCTGCACCTCATCCACGATCAGCACCACATCGCCCCTGGCCTGATCGACCACCTCCGTGAGGGCTTGGGCCAGGGTTGCCCCACCGGTTTCCCCCAGCTGCTCCAACTGGAACCCGAAACGAAAACCCAGCCCACCGAGATCCAGTCCCCTGAGCCGGCGCAACCGGGCCAGGGGCGTGGAAGCTGGCGTCACCAGGTCCGTCAGCATGCGGCGGACAGCGGCATAGACCAGCGTCGCCGGGCTGACCTTGATGTCGCTCCAGAGGTCGACGTAGATCACCACCGCCCCCTGGGCCTCCAGTTCCGGCACCAGATCCGTCAGCAGGAAGGTGGTTTTGCCCGTCCGACGCAGCCCCGACAGGAACAGCCCCGACCGCAGGCCCTCGTCAAGGACACCGGGATGGAGCAGACGACCGGCCAGCTCAGCGGCCAGCCGGGGACGGCGGAAGACAACGGCCAACGCTAGGGAAGTTTATACCAGGGCCATAATTATGGCTGAACCATAAGTCCTTGTAACGGGCCCCAGCCCAGGGCGTTCACCAGCCGCAGCGCTTCCTGCACCGCCTCCACACAGCGATGGGCCCGGCGCTTCACGTCGTCCTGGCCTTGCGCGCGCCTCACGCAGGCCTGCATCGCCTCCGGCGTTTCGACCACGGCCAGCAGCCCCTGGGTGCGGCCGCCGATGGTGGGATCGGCCAGCAGCCGGGTGATCAGGTTGTGCTCCCAGAGCCGCTGGCCACCGGAGCCGGGAGCGAACAGCTGCTCCTGCAACACCCCAGGCACCCCTGCCGGAGGGCCTCAAGCTGGCTGGGCCGGAAACGGCGGCTGTTGGGCAGGCCCGCCGCCGACGCCGACGGCGCCCCGGGGCCGTGCTTCACGCTCCAGCTCAGCCCGGTGCCCGGCAGCCCCACGGTGGTGCGGGGGCCACCAGCGCGGGCCACCGGGATGTTGAGGGACGCCCCGCGCCCCCCCCCCAGGGAAATGGAGCTGAGGCCGCTCTTGCCGAAATTGAGGCGCAGGGGGCCGAGGCGGGCGCTGCGGCGGAAGCGGAAGGGCATGGGGCATACCCGCTCAGGTGCGAAGCAAGGAGTTTGAGCTCGGAGCCTGCTGCAGTTGCACCCGTTGAACAAGTGAAACTGGCGTTTCCCCAATTGGCTTGATGACCGGCCAAACTGCACGCCAGAGGTCTCAATAGCGACCGTGTCCCTGGTGGTCCGAAACAGCATCTCCTGGCTGTTGAGTGCCGCCTACTACCTCATGCAGCCTGAATTTGACCTTTGCGAAGCGGAGACGGACGGGTGCCACATGAGCAACGGCTTCTTCTACGACCTGACCCTTATTTCCCCTGATGAGATCCAGGCACTCCACTGCAAGCTGACGGCGGGCGCCCCCCTCAAAGACCATCGTGGAGTCGTGGCAAAGCTCCGAACTAATCAACCCATTGTGGTTGCACCCTAGCGACCAGCAAGCTATCAATTCGGTCCGATGGCAGAACAGTCATAAGGCTACAGTGGAACTGCAGACTATGCCACTAGGCCGAATGATTCACGAACAGGCTGGCGTGGAGCAATCGATCCCATTCAAGGCCAATCCCAGAAAAGTTAAGCGATGAAGGTCTACGTCGGCATTACCGATACGGACCGGCTCCGATACCTTAGATCCTGCAAAGCTGAGGAGAGGAATCTCTGGCGACCCCGGGCGACAAGTCATTCAAGGTGCTTGAGCCGAACGAGCTTTTCCTGTTTAAATTGAAGTACCCAGAGAACAAAATTATTGACGGGGCTTTTTTGTTCGGCGTATAACCCTTCCACCTGAACTTACATGGAAAGCTTTTGGGGACAAGAATGGCATGCCCGACTTTCTCCACTTTCGCCGCAAGATTCAGGAGCTGCGACGTGACAGCGAGTACAATCCAGCAATCGGATGAACAGTCCTGACTCAACCACTTTACTTAGATCTTGAAAGCAAGATAGATCCGCCTTCTGACTGGTCGCCCAATATCAATATCGTTACAGGGATAAGCTATGAGATCTTGCTGGGGAGCGAGGGGCTAAGGCTCTTTGAGGCCGCACAGACTTTTTTCTCACTAGAGCCAAAGGCTGAAGAAGGTGAAAATGAAGGACCTACAATGCGGTTTGGCAAAGAACAGATCATCAAGCCAAGGCTGGGTCAGGGTGGCTTCCGGATCGTGGTAATGGATGAGTACTCGCGCAGATGCGCTATCACAGGAGAGAAGACCTTGCCTGGTCCTGGAAGCTGCACATATCAAGCTATATTCAGAAAATGGACCTCACCAGATTCCCAACGGAATCCTGATGAGATCTGATCCGCATACACTTTTTGACAATGGATACCTAACTTTGACAAAAGAATTTCACGTAGAAATCAGCAGGCGCATCAGAGAAGAATTTTCTAATGGGCGAAAGTATTATGCTTTGCATGGAAAACGGCTTGGCTCACTCCCCGGCAACTCAGCCAACCAGCCCGACCCTGCGTTCTTGGAGTGGCATCAAAGCAACTGCCACAAAGGCTGATTAACTCGTTCAAGAACTATAGCCATGCAAGATTAGTCAATACCTGCAAGGCCCCGGCTACTTGAGGATGAGCTCAAGCTGCTGCCTGAGGAGCAGATGCAGCAGTATTTCCGGCAGCGGCAACGGCCGCGCAAGGCGGGCAAAGTGTTGGTCAGCCATGGTTGAAATCACAGAAGCCACCAGCGTTGAAGAGCTTGCGGTGATCATCAGTGAAGCGTTGGAGGCGGCAGGCAGGAATCACCGCCATTTTGTCGGGAGGTGGGGCGGTATCAGGATCGCTTAGAAGTCTCATTGCGCCTCTGGCGTCGCCGCCAGCCAGGGCCTTGATGGCGCTGAACAGAACCCAGCCGCCAGACACCTTGCTGGGCTTCAGCCTTGAATGCCTCAAAGAGGTCCTCGAACCGCTTCGGGGTCTCGGCCGCAACCTTTGCCAGGTCCAGGGCCAGAAGCGGTACGCTTTGACGTACGCGATGGCATCAACGCTTCGATGGCCAGCATTTCTGCCACGGAAGCCCGCCTCCAGCTCAACATCCAGCGCCGGCTTGTCTACCAGGTGCTGCCCGACGAGAGGGTTGTGAAGGTGCTGAGGCTGTGGACTCACTATGAATGAGGCGCTCTTCGGCCAGCAGCGCCAGCTCCTCCAGGTGCCGGCTGCAGTAAGCCTGCGGATCACGTCCATGACCGGATTCCTGGACGGCCAGGCCGTGGGTATCCCGGCCGTGTTCCGTCTCGCCACCGATCGCGTGCAAATCACCCGCAACCCCAGCAGCGATCTGGTCATTCATCCCTGCCCGGCCTCCGCCTAGGCCGTCGGCACCCAGTTTTCAACCTGCAGGCCGCTCACCTGGGCAAATTCGCGGGTGTTGTTGGTGATCAGCGTGGCCTGCAGACTCAGGGCATGGGGCGCGATCATCGTGTCGAGCGAGCCAATCGGTGTACCCCGGCGTTCCAGCTCCGCACGCAGATCTCCATAGGCCCAGGCAGCGCGCTCGTCGAACGGGAGAACGTCCAGTGGGGACAAAACATCTCCAGGGCCTGGCGATTGCGTGCCGAACCACTCTTGGCCACACCAAAGGCCAGTTCAGCAGCAACCACGCCACAAAGGCCAATCTCTCCGAGTTGATAGCGCTTGAACCGTTACAGAACTGCTGCTGGCTTGGCATTGATGATGTGGATGCAGATATTGGTATCAAGCAAGATCATGGAATGATCGCGTCCCGGATCTGCTCCTCGGGCTGCTCGCGGGTGAGCACGAATCCCGGTTCAAAGGCTGCGAGAGCCGCCTCAAGGGTTTGCCAGGGGTCATCGATGGGCAACAGCAGCACCCCATTGCCGAAATGCTTGACCACTACTTCGTTTCCGCTGAAGCGATAGTCCTTCGGCAGCCGCACAGCCTGGCTGCGGCCCGATTGGAAAAGACGGGCGATGTCAATAGCAGGCCGCAAGCTGATAGTGACCAATGGTAGCTACCACGGCTGGACATTGGCTCACCGCGCTGCCCAGCAGCGCCACCAGCAGCTGCTCCAGCACCTTCCGATCGCCACCACCTCAGGTCTGTTCATCGTCGCTCTCCCACACGTTGAGGCTGGAGCGCTGCGATTCGTTGCGCAGGCGCTTGCGGCCGCGCTTCGGATCGCTCTTGAGCAAAGCCAGCTTCTCGCTGAGCAGGTTGAGCTCCCGGGTGAGCCTGGGGGTGGCGGGCATCACCGACAGGTCGCCGAACAGCTTGCCCAGGCTGACGCTGGCGCTGCCGACATCGCCTCGATCGAGTTCGGCGATGACGCGGTTGCGTTCACGGTTGGCCTTGAACACGGCCAGTTGCTCAGCTACCGCCCCATCGGGGTCCAGCTGTTTGATCTCCTCGCTTTCCATCACCGGCAACTGCAGGTGCTCGATCAGGCTCTGGCGTTCGCCGCTGCCGGGGGCCTCCCAGGCCAGGCGCACGCTGAGGATCTCCTGGTCGGGGATCCAGGCGGGCAGGTTGATCTGCAGGCCCACGTTGAGCTCCTGGCAGGCGCGCAGGTTGGGGAGTTGATGGTTCCCGGCCGTGGTGGGCGTGAGGTCGTTGAGCCGATCGACCACCTCGGCGCCGTGCTTGCCTCGCACCCCGAGGCTCACCCGCCGCCCGAAGGTGCTGGCCAGTCCCTGGAGCTCGGAGGCGTAGAGATCCGCCAGCTGGCTTGGGGTTTCGATGTGGGCCAGGGTGCCATCGCCCGCGGCGGCCATCGCCCCCATCAGGTCCTCGTCGAAGTCATCCCCGAGGCCGAAAGCACTGGTGCTGATGCCCCGCTGGGTCAGACCCGCCACCTTGGCGGCGATCTGCTCCTGGTTGGTGAGTCCCTCGTTGGCCTGGCCATCGGAGAGCAGCAGCACCCGGTTCATCGCCCCGGGATCCAGATGCTCCGCCACCTGGGTGGCCCCGACTCGCCAGCCATCGAAGAGAGCCGTGCAGCCACCGCTGTGGATCGTGTTGATCGCGGCGATGAAGGGCTGGGGATCGGCCACGAGCCGCGAGGGCACGACGATCTGCACCTCGTCGTCGAAGCTGACGATGGCGAGGCGATCGCGGCTGGTGAGCTCGCCGGCCAGGAAGCGGGCCGCCTTACGGGCGTAGCTGAGCTTGGTGCCGCTCATCGAACCGGAGCGGTCGATCACCAGGGCCAGGTTGAGCGGCGGCCGCTCGCGCAGGGTGGCGCCTGCGGCCGCCGGCGGTGGGGTGATCGTGAGCAGCAGATCGAGGGTCGAGGGGCGATCGGAAGCAACCGCCGGCCGCAGGGGCCGGAAGCGCAGGATGGGACGGGTCATGGTGGAGGTTAGCGGCGGGACGGGGGAACGGGTTCAGCGGTCGGCGGCGTCGAGCAGGGCGTTGAGCCGGTCCAAGAGGTGCTGGAGCCATTGCTGGCGCCGGGGGCCTGCAGGAGGAGGCAAAACGGAGTCGCGGACGTGCACTTCGATGCCGGGGGCGAGGGTGAAACGCAGCCAGCGGCTGCCGCCATCGCTGGAGCGGGATCCGGAGGGGGTTCGCTCGGAACGGGAGAGGGAGGACAGGGGTTTGTTGAGCATCCCAAGAACGGAGCCCATCGCGGTGGCTTTTCGTGCGAAGGACGAAGACTCGTCTGCCGGAGAATCGGGGCCGTCGGCCGTGGACGACAGATCCCGCAGGTACTGCAGGGCCTCGTTGCCCGTGGAAGCGGAGGGAGCGGTGGCCGCCGCACCTTCCCCATCGAGCTGCTCCAACTGTTGCTCCAGATCGGCGTCGGCCAGAACGCAGAAGGGAGCAATGGCGGAGAGGCTGAGGCCGCGCCGGGCCAGGGCGCGCACCAGCACCAGTTGCAACAGGTGCCGTTGGCCGTACACCGCGCTGCGACCTTCCTTGCCGGGGCGATCGATCAGCCCCTGGGTGGCATAGAGACGCACGGTGCGCGGTGAGATCTCCTCCCTCAGGAGATCGCCGGCGGCTACGAGGAGGTCCTCGAGGCCGTAGAGCGCATCGGCGGGAGTGGAGACCTTGACCATGTCCAAATTATCCACACTTGCAGTGCAGGTGTCAAGCGAATAGGCTTCGTGCCCCATCGACCGTCCCGCCAACGGCAACACCAGCCCCAGCAACACCCCCGCGCCCCTGCTGGAGCACCTGCAGCACCTGGCCCGGCCCCGCCATGCGCGCTGGGATCCCATGGGCCTGATGGCGGTGCGCGCCTATCTCACCGAGCAGTTAGCCCCCCTGGGGCCGGTGCAGGAGCACCACTTCCATGAGGGCATCGACGCGGGTACCAACCTGATCCTCATGCTCCCCGGCCAGCGCCCTGAGCTCGATCCCCTGCTGGTGGCGGCCCACTACGACGGCCCCTTGCACTCGATCGGCGCTGACGACAACGCCTCAGGGCTGGCGGCCCTGATCGAGCTGGCCAAGCACTGGGCCGACGAGCCGCCCCGGCGGGCGGTGTGGATCGTGGCCTTCGATCAGGAGGAGTGGGGCAGGCTCGGCAGCACGGCCCTGGCCCAGGAACTCCAGGCCGGCGGCCAGAAGCTGAAGCTGGTGGAGAGCCTGGAGATGCTCGCCTACACCTGTGAGACCCAGAGCTATCCAGTCCAAGCGATGCGGGCGGTGTACGGCGACCGGGGCGATTTCATCGCCGTGGTGGGCAACCTGGGCGCCGCGGCGATGCTGCCGGTGCCCGATGCCGGCCGCTCACTTCCCGATGTGCGCCTCAGCGACCACAGCCCCTTCTGGGATGCGGGCTATGACGCCGTGATGGTGACGGACACCTCCTTCCTGCGCAATCCGCGTTACCACCGGATGAGCGACACGATCGACACGCTGGATCTGCCGTTTCTGGCGGCTGTCACCGAGGGGTTGAAGGCGGGGTTGGGGGCTCTGTGACACCGGGAGTGCCTCGTCGCCTCTGGTCCTTCGCAGGGGAAAAGGCCTCGATCCGGCCCTGCTGGGGAGGATGGGGCCCGCCGCAGACCCATCGATGGAGCCAACGCTCGACAGCCTTCTGAACTTCTACGCCGAGCGGATCGGAGGGCCCTTCCCCCTTTCCCTTGTTCCTCCCAATCAGCCGCTGCACTGGCAGGGGCAGACCCTGTTCGGCACGGCCCGGGGCACAGAGCCGCTCTACCTGCTCCAAAGCACGATCGATTCCTTTCTGAGCGCCGCTCCCCTCGGCACTCTCAGCGTGGGCTTCTGGGGCCATGGGATCAACAGCCACGCCTTCTACTACCAGCGCCGCGAGCCCTGGGGCAGCCTGTTCCTGCGGCTGGCCTACGGCGGCTTCGACGACGACAACGAACGGGCCACCCGCCAGATCAGGACCACCATGGAGTGGCTCGCCGGGTTCCTGCCGATCGTCAGCGTGCGGGCCCGCCACTGCATCGTGGTGGACTCTATGGGTGATGCCCTCTTCCGGATCTGCCTGCACGACGGCCAGGTCATCGAGGGCGACGGCCCCCTGTTCGAGCCCGAGCGCGGACCGGCCGAGGCGCTGCGCCCCCTGCTGGAGGGGCTGTAACTCTGGTTGGCCTCTTCTGGCCGGCCTCGCTTCTCACCAGAACGTCTGGCACGGGAAAGTGGACAGCTGCGGATCAGCGGTGAGCAGCACCAGCCGCTCCAGCTCGGCCTGGGCCGCCAGCACCCGATCAAAGGGATCACGGTGGGGCTGGTTGTAGCCGCCGGCCCTCAGGCCGTGGGCCAGGGAGATCGGCAGGGGCTGGAAGCCATCGGCCTGGAGCAGGCCAGGGAGATCAGCCATGGCCGTCGCCAGCTCGGGCAACTTGCCCTGATGGTGCTTGAGGCTGAGTTCCCAGACCGATGCCGCACTCACCAGGATCCGGCTGCTGGGGTCGACCAGAAGCGCCTGGACAGCACCCGAGAGCCGCTCCGGATCGAACCACCACCACAGCAGGACATGGCTGTCGAGCAGGTAGGCGGAGGGGCTGCTCACGGCAGGGCTGGCGCCGGAATCACCGGGCTTGCTTCCCAGTCGGCGAGCTGATCGGGCGGCATCGGCTCAAGTAAGGCGTCTGGCTGGCTAAGGGGACCCAGGCGGCGCAGACGACCAGGGAGGCGCTGCGGGGCTGGCGCCTCCAGAGGCATCAGCCTGGCCCAGGGCTTGCCGGCCTTGGCCAGGACGATCGTTTCACCGGCATGGGCGTCATCGATCAACCGCGAGAGCTGGGTTTTGGCCTGGTGCACATTCACCAGACGGTGGGCCGGCGCTGGACCTTCCACAAGACCGAGTCGGGAGTCTTGCTTAGCTTAGTCATGGACTAAGTCTGCGCCTCCAGCACCCACCTCAGTCCAGATACGGATCCAGGAAGCTCAACGGCCGGGCCATGGTGGCCGAGAAGCCGAGGATGCCGGGGTCGCGGTGGCTGTAGAGGAGGCTGTCATCGGCCTCAAGCAGATAGGTGCCGCCGCGCTGGGTGAGGAAGTCGTCGCGGGGGACGTAGGTGCGCCAGTGGCCCAGCACTTCGGCCATGTTGCGCAGCCGCACGGTAGCCAGCTCGAAGGGGCGCTGGAAGCCGCGGCCGCCGGCCCGTGCGAAGAACGACCCTTTGATCGGCGGCAGGGGACCCGCCTGGATGGTCTCGTCGTCGGCGATGCGCTGGGGGGCGCTGCGATCACCGGTGTAGCCGCGCAGCACTTCGGCCAGGGTGCCGGGGGAACCGAGGCCGGCGCACATCAGCAGCAGGTTGGGCCAGGGCCCGCCGGCCTGCTTCAGGCCCTCGTAGAGCCCCAGGTCGCGGTGCAGATCCGGCTCAGCATCCACCAGTAGCCGCTCACTCGGGAAGCCGGTGAAGCCGCAGAAGCGAGCGCGGCCCGCCGCGTCGCCGATGCCGATCGCCAGCACGGCGATGCCGGCACTCTCCAGCTGCGGCAACACCGGCACCAGAGCCTGGGCGTACTCAAGGCTGTCGAAGTCCCCCAGCTGGCTGAACAGCAGCACCAGCCGTTGCCGGCCGCGGCCCATCCCCTCCACTCCAGCCAGTCGCTCCAGCAGCAGAGCGGGGGCGGGCGGCCGGGCGGCAGCAGCGGCGGAGGCGGTCACGGGCAGGGAGCGGTTCAGGGCACAACCATGGTGGCCCGCTCCAGGAACGCCCCGGCGGCGAGCTCCAGCGCCTGGCGCCGTTTGGGGTCCATCTTCTCCAGCATCCGCACCATCATCGAGAGGCGGGGGTTGGCCTGGAAGAACTCCTGGTGGCGGTCGATGAAGCGCCAGTAGAGGCCATCCCAGATTTCGCACCAGGGGCCCTTCTTGACGTCGCCCATCTTGAGGATGTAGTTGGAGCCGCCGATGTAGGGCTTGGTGGCGAACAGGCCGCCGTCGCTCATCTGGCCCATGCCATACACATTCGGGCCCATCACCCATTCGTAGGAATCCAGGTAGCGCTCCATGAACCAGCGGTGCACCTCGCCGGGGTGGATCTCACACAGCAGCATCAGGTTGCTGATCACCATCAGCCGTTCGATGTGGTGGTTGTAGCCGAGCCGGTTCACCCGTTCGATCGCCGCATCCAACGGCGGCAGGCCGGTGCTGGCGTCGTTCCAGCAGGGGGCGAGGCGGCGGTGGTGGTTCCAGAAGTTGGCGGCGGCCTGGCGCTCGCCGTGCACCCGGTCGATGCCGCGCACGAACTCGCGCCAGCCGATCACCTGGCGCAGGAAGCCCTCCAGCGAGGCGATCGGCACCGGCTGGCCGCGCTGCTCCCGTGCCGCGGCGTGGGCCAGGGTGGCGGCGATCACCGCCGCGGGGGTGAGCAGGCCGATGTTGAGCAGGGGCGAGAGCAGGGAATGGTTGAGGGTGTCGTGGTGCTGGCTGAGGGCGTCCTCGAAGGGCCCGAAGCCGTCGAGCCGCTCCGCCAGGAAGCGCTGCAGCCAGGCCTCGGCGCCGGCCTGATCGAAGGGGATCCACAGGGGCCCCAGCGCGCCGGGGTGATCGGCGAAGTGGGTGTCGATCAGGGCCCGCACCACCGGCTCATGGGGGCTGGCCGGCACCGCCGGCAGCGGCGGCTCCACGTAGCCCTTGGGCAGCTTGCGGCGGTTATCGGCATCGAAGCTCCAGCGGCCGCCAGTGGGGCTGCCATCGGCCTCCAGCAGCAGGCCGAGGCGGCGCCGCTGGCGTTCATAGAAGGTCTTCATGAAGGGGCGGCGGCGCCCTTCAAACCAGGCCCGGCTTGCGGCCACCGATTCCAGGAAGGCCGGTGAGGGCAACACGCTGAGCGGCACGTCCTGCTCCGCGCAGAACCGCTGCAGCCGCGCCTCGAAGCCCCGGTCGGCGACCGCGGCCACCTGGAGCTCTTGCCCGTCCCCCAACTGATCCGCCAGCCGCTGCCAGAACGACACCCCCACCGAATCGGGCAGCTCGAAGTAGTGCACCGTCACGCCCCGTTCGATCAGCGAATCGCGGAAGCTGCGCATCGCCACGAAGGTGTGCAGCAAGCGCAGGCGGTGGTAGCGCCAGGTGGAGGCCACGGCCAGGTCCTCGATCATCAGCACCCGGGAGCCCGGGGCGAGCTGCAGGGGCGAGGGGGTGAGCCAGTCGGGGTGGAGCTGGTCGCCGAGGATCAGGGTCAGGGCCACAGGGTGAGGGTCACAGGTTCAACTCCAGCGCTGGCGGTGGGTCTGCTGGGGGTCATAGAGGCGCACCTGGCGCTCCAGATCGAAGCGGCGGGGGGCGCCGCCGAAGCTGCGCGGGTCGGAGCCGACGCCGGCCAGGTAGGCCCAGTTGCCCGTGTTCAGGGCCGGGTGGGCATCGATCAGGGCCCACTCGAAGAAACGCGCCCCCCAGATCCAGGGCAGCCGCAGCTCATTGACGAAATGGGAGGCCACCCACTGGCGGCCGCGGTTGGAGAGGTAGCCGGTGCTCAGCAGTTCGTTCAGCTGGGCATCGATCAGGGGATGGCCGGAATCCCCGCGGGTCCAGCGGGCGAAGCGCTGCCGGTCCGCCTGCCATTGGGGCGGGCGATCCTGGATCCCGCCGGGGGCGTGGAAGGCCGCGCCGTGGTGCTGCTCCGACCAGAGGAAGAACTCGCGCCAGAGCAGTTCCTGTTGCATCCACTGCGAGCCCTCGTCGGCGCCATGGAGCTCCTGGTAGCGGAGTACCCCCTGCCAGATCCGCCGCACCGAGAGGGAGCCCACGCCCAGGAAGGGGGAGAACTTGGCGGAGAACTCGGTGCCCACCAGCCCGTTGCGGCTGGCCTTGTAATCGCGCAGCCCGCTGGAGTCGAACAGGTAGTGCTGCAGCCGGGCCAGGGCCGTGGGCTCATCGCCGCTGAAGGGGAAGGCGCTGCGGGAATCGCTCCCGGCCCCGGGCGCCGCCGGCGACGCCAGCCAGGTGCGGGGGAGGTCGTCCCAGGTGCCCCCCAGGCCGGCGAGATCCGGTGGGGGCAGGGGTGGCTGCGGGGCGCGCTCCAGCCCGCGGCGGAACTGGCTGAACACTTGCGGGAAGCGTTCGGCCGCCACCGGCCAGGTGTCGAACAGGCGGCTTTCGCTGGCGTTCAGCACCGCCTCGGGCTGCACCAGGGGGCGGAGTTCGGCCAGGGCGGCCGCCGTCGTGAGCTGGGGAACGACCAGCAGGGGAATGGCCGCCGCCGCCAGGCGCTGCTGCAACGCCGCCAGGGCCTGGGTTTCCAAACGGCGCTGGTGGGGTCCGCGCAGGCGCTGCGCCTCGGGCCGGCAGGCCAGCACCAACAGGCGCGCGCTGCGCTGGCGGGCCAGCGCCACGGCCTGGTGCAGGGCGGGCTGGTCATCGAGGCGCAGCTGGCCCTCCAGGGCCAGCGCGATGCTGACGGCAGCCGCCATCGGTGTTGCAGGAGGAGGGTCCAGGGTGGCAAAGCCAGAGCCATCGCCGCGAGAACCCCGTTCCATGACGGATTGATGCGGCCGCAAGCGGAACGATTGCGCTTCTTAAGGATTGCTCTAGGTTCTGGGGCAACAGGAGATCCCCATGCACCGATCCATCGGACTGCTGACCGCCACCGGCCTCACGGGCCTGGCCCTGGTGAGCCTGACCATGACCTTTCTCAGCTGACGTTGGGCCCGGGCTGCTCCTTCGGCACGAAAACCGACCGCTTCAGGTCGGCGCCGCAGGCCGCCGACAGTCCCCCTTGGCGTTGTAGCCGGCCTCGCAGGCAGTCAGCCCCCAGTCGGAGCGGCGGTCGTAGAGGCCCGGCATCCACCGCCAACCAGTGGCGGACCTGACTGCCCGACACAAGTCTGAGAACCCTTGCGACAGAATGGGTCTCAGTCAATGGGGTGGGCAGGGAGCCATGGGAGCTTGGGGCTGCGAAACCAATCCAATCCCCCGTGGATCCCCAGACCCGTCTCCATCGTGAGCTGATCGGCCTCCTGCGTCAACACAGCGCCTTCTGCGACCAGCGGCACTTGCTGCTGTTGGGCTGGATGGTCGCCGGGTTGCTGCTGAGTCAGACGG
>NZ_JAGQCD010000065.1 GCF_024345975.1 Cyanobium sp. Cruz-8D1
TCCAGGCCAGCAGCGGGGTGGGCGTGAACACGCATGTGATCTTCTGCAGCGCCCAGCCGCAGCTGTATCCGGTGGAGGCCTACAACGCCAGCGTCGAGCGTGTCGTGGCGCGCCGGGGGATCGAGACCCGCCTGCTCCACAACCTGATCGAGGTGCGCGCCGAGGAGCGGGTGGCCGTCTTCGAGGTCAGGGGCGAGGGCGGGGAGCCCCGGCGGGAGGAGATCCCCTACGACCTGTTGCACGTGGTGCCGCCGATGGCGGCCCCGGATGTGATCGCCAGCAGCCCCCTGGCGATCGCCGGGCCGGGGGGCTGGGTGGAGGTCGATCGATTCACCTGCCAGCACAAGCGTTACGGCGATGTGTTCGCCCTCGGGGATGTGAGTTCCCTGCCCACCGCCAAGAGCCTGGCGGCGGTGCGCGGCCAGGCGCCGGTGCTGGTGGCCAACCTGCTGGCCCACATCGATGGTCGGCCGCTGCTGGCCCACTACGACGGCTACACCGCCTGCCCCCTGATCACCAGCTTCCACGACGTGGTGATGGCGGAATTTGACTACAGCTTGCAGCCGGTGAGCTCGTTCCTGGTGGATCCCACCAAGGAGCGCTGGAGCATGTTCCTAGTGGAGACACGCGTGTTCCCCTGGGTGTACTGGCACCGGGTGCTCAAGGGGCGCCTACACGAAAGCCGCTTCCTCAAGCCGTTCGGGCCCCTGGTGCGGGCCCTAGGGCTGGCGCGCCGTGAGACTTGAGCAGCATCTGGGTGCCGATGGGCTGTCCGACAAGGGCTGCGATCACGCGACATTTCGCCTTGAAAAGAAAAAAGATCGGGCCTGGCTCCTCACTCAGGGATTCATAATTTCCCTGCCCCTTGGCGATGATCAGGTCGGCGGCAGCAAAGCGATCGCGCAGCTCCTGGCTGCAGTCCTGCAGGATGGTTCCCGGGGCATCCGAGCCGTTGTCAATGACCTGCACGATCTGATCAAGCCCCACCCACTTGGCATCCTCCTGAGTGGCATCATTGAGGATCGGTGATCCCCGTACAACCAGGGTGATCGTCCTGGGTAGCAGCTGGTCAATGAGTAGGCGATCAAGAGCGATTTCACCCGCGTTATCGGCCAAATAGAGGATCGTTTCAGCCTTGACCACGGCCGCGCGGAACGGTTCCACATCGCCATGGAAGGGATCCTCCAGAGCCCTCTTCAGAGCCAGCCGCACATCCTGCTCCGTGAGCTGGCCGTTGCTGCCCATATCGATGGCATTGCCGGCGATCGCCAGTCGGGTGGCCATCAGGAGGGGGTCGCCGGACGCCTTCACCTCAGCCTCAAGCAACGGGAGCATGTCCATCACGACGCTGTTCTGCCAGACCTTTGTCTCGCGGTAGGGGTCGACCACGCCCGTCATCTCCCGAAGACGCCGGTGCAGGCACTGCGCCATGGCAGGAGGTGATGCTGTTAGGTCCATGCCTTCGGCCCAATGCAGCGCCCCCCTGAGCAGGCGCTCGTGGATCGATGCATCAGTCGTCACCAGTCGGGCCGCCTCCAGTGACTGACGCAGCAGGCAAGGAATGCAATCCAGCGATGTGTTCATGGCGACGAACGATGCAATCGTGCTGCAGGATGATCTCAATCTGCAGCATCAGGACGACCGGAGCAGGTCGAGACTCTCTGGCAGCGGTTCCCTGGAAGAGTGGCACGCCAGGCGAACCATGGGGTTTTGCTCCCCACGCTAATGAAGGTGTGCACCTGCGCAAGCTTTGGATATCCGTCTGCGTCGCATTGAGCGATCCGATTAGGTTGACAATGTCCCCGCAGAGCACCTCAGAACAATGAAAAGAATTCTTGCTTTATTCGCCTCCATGGTGAAGACACCCTGGCGCCGCCTTGTCGGCATCAGCCGTGCCGGGATCGTGGCGGTCGGGCTGTTCGTCCTGGCTTCGCTCCTCTCGCCAGCGGCCGCCTCAGCCGCTGATACCGATGGCAACTGGAATCTTGATGACGGCGCTGGGCACCGCCTCGGCGGCATGATCTACGAATCGTCAGACATCAACGCGGCCAAGGGTCTGCGCCTACGACTGAACGCAGAATCTCCCAAGCTGACCCTGGACCACGCCCGACCCCTGCGGCTCAGTGATGGCAAGGATCAGGACTGGAGTCTCGCCAACCGCAGCGCTGAGCTCACGGCCTCTGCCGGTGGCGCGATCCCGGCCACGTCCTCCCAGTTCGACGCCGGCTGCCTCGATCCGACCCCTGCCGACGGCCTGCCCCTGAAGATCACGGTGCCGAGTTCCGCCGGAGATCTGAGCTTTGCCCTCTCCCCTGGCCAGGTCCAGACCCTCCACTCGCTGACGGACGCCTGCATGAACTGACGACCGCCTGGGTGCACCGCAGGCCTCGGTACGTTGTTCCGATGCGCCTGCTGCACACCTCCGACTGGCACCTTGGCCGCCGTTTCCACGGGGCCTCGCTGCTGGAGGAGCAGGAAGCGTCGATCGCGCGGATCGCCGACCTGACCCGGGAGCAGGCCGTCGATGCGGTGCTGATCGCAGGCGACCTCTACGACAGCCGCTTCCGCAAGACGTTCAAGCCGCTGGTGCGTGCGTTGGGGCTGGCTTTCAAGCAGCGGTGATCACACCGCCTGCAGTTGGCTGAGCTGCTGCTCCAACCGCTGCTTGAGCCGACGTTGCACCAGGTTGCAGAGGTCCTCCACCAGGGGGTCGGCCACCGCATAGATCAGCCGTGTGCCATCCCGGTCACAGTTCACCAGCCCGGCGCGCTGCAGCTGACCCAATTGGCGGCTGATGTGGGACTGGCTGAAGCCGGTGGCCTCGATCAGGGAGGCCACATCCATGGGCCCGCCGTGCTTGAGCTGGCAGAGCAACTGAAGTCGGGCCGACTCGCTCAACAGGCGGAAGAAGCTGCTGAGCTCATCGAGCAGCTGGGGACTTGGCAGGGACTGGGGTAGGGTCCGGCGCATGAACGGGCTTATGTCGATAAACGCATTATGCAGCACGCGTTAAGGGCGTGGGCCGTTGGCGACCAGCGGCCCGGACAGCACACATGGTCTTAACGCGCATAATGCGGCTATGCTCATAGCAGTTAGTGATCGATCACCCATGGCCGTCGCTCCCGCTCCCGCCTTGTCCCTCTCGGCCGCCGCCGGCGGTGGCTCCCTGCTCTTCCGCCAGCTGTTCGACGCCGACACCGGCACCTTCACCTACCTGCTGGCCGATGTGCCGAGCCGCAAGGGGGTGATCATCGATTCGGTCTTCGAGCAGCACGGCCGCGACCTCTCCCTGATCCGGGAGCTGGGCATCGATCTGGTGGCCTCGATCGACACCCACGCCCATGCTGACCATGTGACGGGGAGCTGGCTGATGCACGAGGCCACCGGCTGTGCCATCGGCCTGGCGGCAGCTGCCCGCGCCGAGAACGTCACCCTTCCCCTTGCCCATGGGGATCGCATCGACTTCGGCGGCCGCACTCTGGAGGTGCGTGCCACCCCGGGCCACACCGACGGCTGCATCACCTTCGTGCTCGACGACCACAGCATGGCCTTCACGGGCGATGCCCTGCTGGTTCGCGGGTGCGGCCGCTGTGACTTCCAGCAGGGCAATGCCCACACCCTCTGGAACTCGATCACCGGGCAGATCCTCTCCCTGCCTGCCCGAGCGCTGCCTGCTCTATCCCGGCCACGACTACACAGGACGGGGCGTCACCTCCGTGGCCGAGGAGAAGGCCTTTAACGCCCGCCTGGGCGGCGACGCCAGCGAGCGGGATTTCGTGGGTCACATGGAGAACATGAAGCTCCCCCATCCCCACAAGATCGCCGAGGCCCTGCCCGGCAACATGCGCTCCGGCAAGCCCCGCGAGGCGGCCACCGCGCCCGCCTGGGCGCCCCTCGCCCGCAGCTATGCCGGCCTGCCTGAACTCACCCCGGCCTGGGTGGTCGCCCATCAGAGCGATCTCACCGTGCTCGACGTGCGCTCCACCGAGGAATTCAACGGACCCGATGGCCGGGTGGCCGGCAGCCTGTTGATCCCCCTGCCGGAGCTCGAGAGCCGCTCCAGCGAGATCCCCGCCGATCGGCCGTTGGTGGTGGTCTGCCATTCGGGCAGCCGTTCGGCCCTGGCCACCCAGCAGCTGCTCAAGGCTGGCCGTTCCCAGGTGGCCAACCTCCGCGGCGGCCTGAGCCGCTGGGCTGCTGAGGGCTACCCACTCGATGGTGCCAACCAGGCCTGAAGCTTCCAGTTCCGATCGTCTAGCCCGTGCCATCCCTTCCTCAGATCTTCACTCCCCCAACCATGACAACCACCTCCGCGACACCAGGCGCCACCCGCATCAGCGCCCACGACCTGGCCGACCAGCTGGCGGCCCAAGGCGTCACCGTGATCGATGTGCGCGAACCGATGGAATACGCCTCCGGCCACATCAGCGGCAGCCTCAACGTTCCCCTTTCGCGCATCACCCAGGCCGACCTGCCGAGCGGGCCACTGGTGCTGGTCTGCCAGAGCGGTAATCGCAGTGCCAAGGCCTTGAATCAACTCCTCCGGCAGGGCCACCCCCACCCGGTGGCCGACCTGCTGGGCGGCGTGCCCGCCTGGCAGCAGGCCGGTTTTGACGTGCGCAAGCTCAAGGGGGCACCCCTTCCCCTGATGCGCCAGGTGCAGATCGCGGCCGGCAGCCTGGTGCTACTGGGGGTGATCCTGAGCCAGACGGTGGCCCCGGGCTGGATCTGGCTGAGTGGCTTCGTGGGCGCCGGCCTCACCTTCGCGGGCATCAGCGGCTTCTGCGGCATGGCCCGCCTGCTCGCCGCCATGCCCTGGAACAAGGTGGCGATGGGATCACAACGGACATGATCACGGCAACCATGGCGCTGCTCCTGGCGGGCGGCGCCTTGATCGGATTTCTGCTCGCCGTGCTCGGGGCAGGTGGCTCGATCCTGCTTTTGCCCCTGCTGGTGAGCGGTGCGGCCCTGCCCACCAAGGCCGCCGTGCCGCTCTCGCTGCTGGTGGTCAGCCTGCTGGCCCTCGGCAATGTGGGTCCCTACATCCGCCGCCGCCAGGTCGCGCTCCGCCCCGCCCTGGTGCTGGGGTTGCCGGCACTCGCCGGCAGCTGGATCGGCGGCTCCCTGGTGAAGGCCGGTCTGATCCCGGAGGCGGTGCAGCTGGGAATCTTCACGGCAGCGGCTTTGCTTGCGTCCTGGCTGCTCAATCGCCGCGTTGCACTGGAGCATCCCCCCAACGACGGACGCCCAGCAGGCTCCCCCGTGGCGCTGGCCAGCCAGGGCGTGCTGGTGGGCCTGCTCACCGGTGTCGCTGGGGTGGGCGGCGGTTTTGCGATCGTGCCGGCCCTCGTTCTTCTGGCGGGCCTGCCGATGCCGCTCGCCAGCGGCACCAGCCTGCTGCTGATCACCACGAATTCCCTGGTGGCCCTTGCCGCCCTGGGCCACTGGCCCACGGCCCAGCTGCCGCTCCTGTTTCCTCTGGTGGGTGGTGGCTTCCTGGGGGCGGTGGTCGGCCAGCGTCTTGCGCCTCACCTGCCAGAGGTGCGGCTGCGGCAGGGTTTCTCGGCCCTGTTGATCGGCTCGGCGCTGCTCACCGGATTTGAGGCCTGGCGACGCCACGACCACCCGCCTGCCGTTTCCACAGCTGCCGCCAGCCGCCAGAACGTGCGGTCTCCCTCCTGGCCAGCCTCTCCCGTCTCCGCTTCCTCAGCCGTTTCAATCGCACCATGAGTGAACGCTCCTTCCAGTTCAGACTGCGCAGCAGCCACACCGCTCCGGATCGCGCCACCGCTGGCCTAGTGGTGGAGTTCCTCACCGATTCCGGCGCCTGGCAACCCCAGCAGCTCAGCCTCACCATGCCGGGGTTCCGGATCTACCTGATCTCGCTGCTGCTCTGCCAGCACTTCTACCTGGTGGCCAATGCCAGGGAGAAGGCCATTCCGCTGCAACAGGTGGAGGCCGATTTCGTCGTCACCACCAGCAGCGATTGGATCGTGGCCAGCGTGGAGGGTGACTTCCGCATCCGCCTGGATGCCGCCGCCTCCGAGCAGGAACGGGGCCTTGCCGATGCTGACGCCATCGCCTACATGCAGGAGCGCATGAAGCTCTGCCCCATCTCCCGCAACCTGCCCGATGGGGTGCGCAAGCGCATCGACCTCACCTCCCTGGGCTGAATCCTTGAGCAAACCTTCGATCTGGTCGATCCGCGGCACGAACGGCGAACAGGGCCGCTGATCAAGCCGCTCAACGTTCCTGGGGCGATTCCCCGGAGAGTTCGGTTCAGGCCAGATCGTGCATGGTCAGGGTTTGCTCGGGGTTGAGATCGATGCGCAGCGGTCCGGCGCTGCTGGTCAGCGTGAGCTGTAGGGGAAGTGCGTCGCTGGGGCGAGGGGTAAGGGCGTCGAGGTCGAACTGGGCCGAACCAGCGGGAATGGGCGTGCCGTCGGGAGGCACGATTTCCTCGCTCCTGTTCACCAGGGTCCAGCGCTGACCCATGGTGTCGCTGACCTGCAGAGCGTCGGCGTGGTTCAGCTCGATGCCGGCCCCGAGTGCGTTGAGGCGCAGGCGCCAGCCGCTGTTGTACTCGGGAAAGGGTTACTCGAAGACTGAGGCCTGGAAGCGGTGGCCGGCCTCATCGCTCAGTGGCCAGCTGTCGACTGCCGCTGCCGGGGCGACCAGCACCAGGGAAGCCAACAGGACAGCCAAGAGGCTGGTTAGCCCCTGGCGCCAGCGACGTCCAAGCCGCTCGAAACAGATCGTCATATTCATGTTGTATTAGCTTTTATGTCGATAACATCATAGCGAGATTCAGGTCCTTCCTCCTGTCCACCCCGCCCATGGCCGTCGTCCATTTCCCTGCCCGGCCAGGTCTCGGCTCTCCCTCACGCGCTGCCTGCTGATGCTTGCCACTCTCGATGTCGTGACCCTGTCACGGCTGCAGTTCGCTCTGACGGCGATCTTTCACATGCTCTGGCCCGTGCTCTCCACCGGCCTGGCGATCTATCTGGTGGTGCTGGAAGCCATCTGGCTGCGCACACGCAACCCCCTTTACTACCGGCAGGCCCGCTTCTGGGCGAAGCTCTACGTACTCAATTTCGGCATCGGTGTGGCCTCAGGTCTGCCGATGGAGTTCCAGTTCGGCACCAACTGGGCGCCACTGTCGGAGTTCGCCGGCGATTTTTTCGGGTCGGTGCTGGGCTTCGAGGGGGCGATGGCCTTCATGCTCGAAGCCGGATTCCTCGGGATCATGTTGTTCGGCTGGCAGAAGGTGCCGCCGGTGATCCACTTCCTCTCCACCGTGATGGTGGCCTTCGGCGCCAACCTCTCAGTGTTCTGGATCCTCAGCGCCAACTCCTGGCTGCAGACTCCCTCGGGCGGCACTTTTTCCGATGGTCATTTCCACGTGCAGAACTACTTCGCCGCCATCAACAACCCCTTCATGGTGAGGAGCGTGATTCACATGGCCCTGGCCACAGTGGAAACCTCCATGCTGGTGGTGGCAGCGATCAGTGCCTGGTCGCTGATGCGCCAGAAGGCACCGGAGTTCTTCCTGTTCTCCTTCAAGCTGGCGCTGATAATCCTGCTGGCGGTGGCGCCGCTACAGATCCTGGCAGGCCACGAAAGCGCCGTGCAGGTGGCCGAGCATCAGCCCACCAAGCTGGCAGCGATCGAGGCCCTCTGGGACGACCAGGCCGCCGGCAGCTCCCCGGCCTGGACCGTGCTGGCTTCCCCCGATGAGGCCAGCGGCAGCAACCGCTGGAGTCTGTCGGTGCCTGGCGCCTTCAGCTGGATCCTGGAGACGCGGCCGCAGCTCAGCCAACCCCTGCGTGGGCTCAACAGCTGGCCCGCCGACCAGCGGCCCCACATGGTGGGTCTGCTCTTCTATGCCTTCCGGGTGATGGTGGCGATCGGCCTGGCTGCGGCGGCCCTGATGGCCCTCAGCCTGCTGCTCTGGTGGCGAGGCGGCCTCAGCGCCGCCAGCTTCGCCCAGTGGCCCTGGTTCAGCTGGGCCTGGATCCTTTCGGCTCCAGCCGGCTACCTGGCGATTGAATCCGGGTGGGTGGTGCGTTGCGTGGGCCGCCAGCCCTGGACGGTTTACGGCCAGCTGCGGACCGCCGATGCCGCCTCGGTTCTCCCGGTGGGCGAGGTCCTCACCAGCTTGAGTGTGTTCGCTGTGATTTACACGGTGTTGCTGGTCTTCGCGCTGTATTTCGGCTCCCGGATCATCGCCAAGGGACCGAATCTCACCCTTGAGCCGCCCCCTGGCCTTGCCACCGCCGTGATTCTTTCCGACCCATCGGCGAGCGCCTGACCATGGAGTTCCTCGAATGGTTCATGCCCACGGTCTGGTTTGTGATCCTGGCCCTGTTCCTGCTGCTCTATGTGATCCTCGATGGTTTTGATCTGGGGGTGGGCATCCTCTCGCTCACCTCCCCCAGCGAATCCCAGCGCACGATCCTGATGACGAGCCTCGGCAATGTGTGGGATGCCAACGAAACCTGGCTCGTCCTGATGGGCGGCGCCCTGTTCGGAGCCTTTCCCCTGGCCTATGGCACCATCCTCAAGGCCTTTTACGGCCCCATCTACCTGATGATCCTGGGGCTGATCCTGCGGGCCGTCGCCTTCGAGTTTCGCGAGAACGCCACCAACAAGCGGCCCTGGAACCTGATGTTCGGTATTGGCAGCGTGCTGGCCGCTGGTTCCCAGGGCATCTGTCTGGGCACGGTGCTCTCGGGCATCCCCACCGATGCCGCAGGCCACTTCATCGGCTCCCCCTGGATCTGGGTGAACCCCAGCAGCCTGGTGGTGGCTCTCACGCTCATCCAGGGCTACGTGCTGATCGGCTCCACCTACTTGATCCTCAAAACCAGTGGTGAGCTGCAGCGGTTGCACGTGCGCACCGCCCGCCTGGCGGCTGCCACCACCCTGGGAGGGGCCCTGCTGATCACCTTCACGGCACCGTTCGCGTCGGAAACGCTGCGGCAGCGCCTGTTTGATCCCGCCTTCCTGCCCTTCTTTGTTGTATTGCCGCTGCTGGGTGTCGCCCTGATCGTTCAGCTGTTCCGCAGCCTGGCGATGCAGCAGGAGGTATGGCCCTTCGTGTACACCGTACTGCTGTTCATCCTCAGCTTCGCTGGCCTGGGGGTGATGGTGTTTCCGGCGGTGATTCCGCCGTCGGTCACGATCTTTCAGGCGTCGTCGTCGGTGAGTTCGATGGTATTCATGCTCACTTTCATCGGCGTGCTGATTCCCATCATGCTCTTCTACAACATCTACAACTACATCGCCTTCCGAGGCAAGGTGAGTGCCGAATAGGGAAAACCGCTGGCCACCAGCACGATCAATCCCCCTAGAATGTATCGAAACCCCATATGTGTCGCCTTCGCTCGCTCCTGCTGGGGTTCGCCCTTGCCCTCTGCCTGCTGATCTCAGCGCCTCAGGGTGCCGCTGCGGCTACCACGATCGCCCCTCCGGGTGCCACGGTTGCTGCAGGCGAAGAAGCTGCCATTGACGCCGCAGTGGAGCAGTACCTCTCCAACCTGCCGGGTGATTTTCACGCGATTCGATCGGTATCTGCGCTGAAGCGCCTGCTCGCCAGCGGCAACGTGTCACTGATTGACGTGCGGACCCCTGCTGAGTACCGGGCGGGACACATTGCCGGAGCCATCAACAGACCGTTGAACGATCTCAGCCACCACGTGGCTGAGATTTCCCCAGAGCGAGAGGTGGTGCTCTATTGCTCCAGCGGCTTTCGCTCTGCCATGGGAGTGATGGCGCTGCAGCTGGAGGGCCGCCACCAGGTGAAGGGCTTTGCACCCAGCATCGAAGGCTGGAAGGCGGCCGGTGAGCCCGTGGTGACCACAGAAAGCGCGTAGGCCTGGCGAACGTTGGCGGGGTGCTGATGGTGGCCGGCGACTTCGGCGGCACTCACGCCGCGCCGGCCTGGCTGCAACGCCTCGAGCCATCCGCAAAGAACCACCAAGATCGCAAGGCCCAGGCGGGCTTGCTTCGCACACTGAAGGAACAAGCCTCCAGGCAGATGAACCCGTCGATCAACCAGGCCCTGCGGCTGATCACGCTCTGGATCGCCTGGCTGCTGGCGATGCTCTTCCACGTGGACCTGGGCCTGATGCCCCTGTTCCATGGTCAGTCGCCGGAGATCCACAGCCATGTGCAGGAGGGGGCCCTACCCCTGCTGTTCGGGGCGATGCTCGGCTACTTTCTGCTGCCGCTGATTGCGATTGTGCTGATCGCCTACGCCGCCACCACGGTCGGTCCGGCCACGCGCTGGCGGCCCTGGCGGCGAATCCACTTCTGGTTCAGCGTCGTCTATTCAGTCACCAACGTCCCCCATCTCATCGCCGACATCCTGGTGCCCGATGCCCGCCTCGATCAGATCGTGCTGATGGTGGCCCTCACGGTCTTCGGGCTTCTGATCAACGTTGAGGCCTGGCGCTGGTGGCGGCAGACCCCATGAGAACTCCATCACCTTGACGAGAAAACGATGCGCAGTCCTCGGAAAGGCTGGCTGCTGACGCCAATGCTTGGAATGGTGCTCGGCCTGCTGCTGGCGCTCACCCCTTCGCTGGCCCCTGCCCAGCCCGGCGTGGGGGGAGCGGAACTTCAGGTGTTCGTGCGCGAGGGCTGCCCCCACTGCGCCGCCGCCAAGGCCTTCCTCCCCGAGCTGCAGAAGCGACGCCCGGAGATTCAGGTGCGTCTGCGGCCGCTCGAATCCGATCCCGCCGCGATCGACGACCTGTTGCGCTACTCCCGACAGGCCGGTATCGGTGCCCCTGGGGTGCCCACGTTCGTCCTGGAAGGCCAGGTGCTGGTGGGTTTCGATGACGCCGATGGCCGAGGCAGGGAACTGCTCGACTTGATCGATCGACGGGAGCGTGCCTCCGGCAACGTGAACCTTGGCCGCTTTGGCAGCATCAGCGCCACGGCGCTCGGCCTGCCGATCTTCACCCTGGCCATGGGGCTGCTGGATGGCTTCAACCCCTGCGCGATGTGGGTGCTGCTGTTTCTGCTCTCGCTGTTGGTGCACTGGAGGGACCGTAGGCGCATGGCCCTGGTGGCCGGCACCTTTGTGGTCGTCAGCGGGGCCGTCTACTACGCCTTCATGGCGGCCTGGCTGAACGTCTTCCTGCTGCTGGGCTTCACCGCCTGGCTGCGGCTCCTGCTTGGATCCCTGGCCCTGGTGCTGGGGGTGGTGAATCTGAGCGAGTTCTGGCGCAAGGGTCCGGGCTTCACCCTCTCGATCCCCGCCAGTGCCAAGCCGGGTCTCTATGCGCGCATGCGCGGGGTCATGCAGAGTCAGTCCCTGCCGGCAGCACTGGCCGCGGTGGCAGGTCTGGCGGTGGTGGTGAATGCGGTGGAGCTGCTCTGCACCGCGGGGCTGCCGGCGGTCTACACAGCCGTGCTCAGTCAACAGAACCTTGCTGCGGCGGCCCATTACGGCTACCTGGGCCTATACATCGTGGGCTACATCGCTGACGACGCCCTGATGGTGGGGTTCGCCGTGCTGGCGCTGAGCAGCAACAAACTCACCGAAGGCACGGGCCGGTGGCTGAAGCTCATCAGTGGTGTCGTGATGGTGGCCCTGGGCCTGCTTCTGGTGCTTCGGCCCGGCTGGCTGTTCTGAACAGGCTCAATCAGCGGCGGGTCCAGGTACCAATGTCGACGACGGAATCGAGATCAGAGGTGTGACGATAAACAACCTGAATCTGATTGGGACTGATGATCTTGCCATCCGTAAATCCGTCCTCATCGACCATGTACATGGTGGCATTGTCATGGCCGAGCGTGCCGACAAACTTCTCCGTTGCGTACTTGGATTTGAAGACTCCGTGGAAAACCCGACCCTGTTGCTTGGTGATTTGAGCAACGGCATTCAGATCACTGAACTCACCATGATGATGGGTCTTGCATCTCGATGCTTCGACTTTGCAGAGCACGGCCCCCTTCCCTTCAACCGTCCATGTACCGATCAGGTTGGGTGTGACAGGGGCAGCCAAGGCAGCAGAGAAGGCTC
>NZ_JAGQCD010000066.1 GCF_024345975.1 Cyanobium sp. Cruz-8D1
GGGCGTGGGAATCCACGAGGGATTGGCTTGGTGTCGCAACCCCAACCTCTCATGGCTCCATGCCCACCCAATGGCTTGAGACCCATTGCGCCGCAATGGCTCTTGGTCTTGTGTCCGTCAGTCAGGCTCCCGCCAGCGGCCCAAAGCCGCCGTCATCACGTCGGTTGCCATGGGTGTCGCTGCGGCTCAACGACGCTCAGCAGCGGCCGCCAACACCGCCCCTGGCATGGCTAGGGCGCGCATTTCTGCCGCGATCGCGGCGTCGATCACCTGGCGCAGCACCGCCGAGCGACTGAGGGTGCCGTGGGAGCGGCGCTGGTCAAGCCAGACCAGCTGCGCCTCGGTGATGGAGACGCTCAAGGGAGGCGCGAAAGAAGCCATGAATGTCTGATGTTCTGAGCACAGCCTAAGTGTGCCCGGCAAGGCTTGATAAGCTAGACATTACTGAGACCATTGCCCAGCGCAAAGCCTGTTGTCATTTCCATGACCCCGATCGTCCTGCGTGACTACCAGCAGCAGCTGTTGGCCGATCTCCGCGCAGCCCTCAAGGTCCACCGCCGGGTCTGCGCCGTCATGCCCACCGGTGCGGGCAAGGGCCAGACCATCGGCGCCATCGCCCGCGGCGCGGCCAGCAAGGGCCGGCGGGTGATGGTGCTGGCCCACAGGGCTGAGCTGATCGAGCAGCTCAGCGGCACGGTGCGGGCCTGGGGGCTTGAGCCCGATGTAATCGCCCCCGGTCACCGGATGCAGGGCCAGCAGGTCGCCGTGGGCTCGGTGCATACCGTGGCCCGGCGGCTCGAACTGCTGCCGGCGCCGGATCTGATCATTCAGGACGAGGCCCACCACCTGGTGGCAGGCAACGTTTGGGGCCGGATCATCGAGGCCTGGCCAGGCGCCCATCTGATCGGCAAGACCGCCACCCCCGAACGCCTCGATGGCAAGGGGTTGGGCGTGGAAGCCGGCGGCTATTTCGAGGCCCTGGTGCTGGGGCCCTCAGCGGGGTGGCTGGTGGAGCAGGGCTGGCTGGCCCGGCCCAAGGTGTTCTCCTGGCCAGGGGCGCGAAACAGCAAACTCAGGCGCCGCATGGGCGAGTTCGATCTGGAGCAAGCGGCACGCGCCTTTGGGGATCGGGCCGCCATTGGCGATGCGGTGTCGCACTACCGCCGCCGGCTGCACCCGGGCACGGCCATCTGCTTTTGCTGCACCATCGAGCACGCCGAGCAGCTGGCCGGAGCTTTCCGCGCTGCAGGAATCCGGGCCGCATCGGTGAGCGGCGTTACCCCAGCCGATCAGCGCAAACGCCTGATCGCCGGGCTCGGCACCGGGGAGGTGGAGGTGCTCAGCAGCTGCATGATCATTTCTGAGGGCACCGACATCCCTTCAGTGGGTGGCGCGATCCTGATGCGTCCCACCGCTTCCCTGAGCCTCTACCTGCAGATGGTCGGCCGGGCCCTGCGGCCCGCAGCTGGGAAGCAGGAGGCCGTGATCCTTGATCACGTCGGCAATGCCCATCGGCACGGCCTGCCGACCGATGAACGCGAGTGGCACCTGGCCGGCCGCCGCCGGCGGGAGGGGGTCTCGATTCCTATCAAGGACTGCCCGCACTGCTTCTGCAGCTGCCCCAGTGCTGCGCAGGTTTGCCCGGACTGCGGCCACTTGTTCCTGACTGACGAGCGCGATGAGCAGCGGCGCGGGATCCAGCAACTGGAGGGCGAACTGGTTGAAGTCACGGGCGCAGCCCGCCACCGGCCCAAACCCAAGCGGCAGCAGCAACGGCCCCGGCGCACGCACCCGGCAGCTGGCTGCCGGACCTTCGCGGAGCTGCTGGAGCGGGAGCAGGAGCGCGGCTACAAACCCGGCTGGGCCAGGCACGTTTGGGGTGCTCGGCAGCGCAGCACTTAATCGCTGGGCAAGCGAGCAGCCGCCAGAGGCCTTAGCGTTGACAGCATTGCTGTCAGTGCAAGCGGGAGTCGCCCATGGCCACGCTCACGATCCGCAACCTCGACGAGCGCACCAAAGCGCAGCTGCGCATTCAAGCCGCGCGCCATGGACGATCCATGGAGGAGGAAGCGCGCACGATCCTCCGCTCCGCCATCGAAGCCCGGCAGCCCGTCGCTGGTGGCAAGGGTCTGGGAAGTCGCATCCATGAGCACTTCGCCCAGCTCGGTGGCGTGGAGCTGGAGCTGCCTGAGCGATCTTCCCTGCCGATACCAGCTGAATTCGGCAGCGACGCGGAGCTAGCGCGCTGAGGACACCACTTTCAGCAAGGGGAGGGTTGGCCGTGATCGTGCTCGACACCAATGTGATCTCGGAGCTGATGCGCCCGCAGCCAGAGCTACGGGTGCTGGCCTGGGCCGATGGTCTCGATCCAGAGTCGGTGGCGATCACAGCCATGAACGAGGCTGAAATCCTGCACGGCCTGGCCCGGCTGCCGGATGGCCGCCGTAAGCAGCAACTGCAGCAGAGCTGGGATGCGCTGGCGACCGAGCTGTTCGCGGGCCGGATTTGGTCCTTCACCAGCGAGGCCGCCCACTGGTATGGCGAACTGCTGCGGCGACGTGAACGGCTGGCACGGCCGATGGCCACAGCGGATGCGGTGATCGCGGCCACGGCGCTGGCCCATGGAGTTCCCCTGGCCACCAGAGACACGGCCGACTTCGCGGAGATCGGCCTGGAGTTGATTAACCCCTGGGACGTGCCCTGACCCGCCCTGGCCTTTGTGCCTACAGCCGCATGGTCTGGATGGTCTCCACCGCGCTGGAGGCCTGCTCGGGCAGGGAATTCCTCAGGGCCTGGAGCTGGGGCAAGAGGTCGCGTACCGCTCGGCGCGGCACCAGCTCAGCAATGGCCTTGCCGCGGCGGGTGATCACCACCGACTGACCGGCTTCCACCACGTCAAGCAGGCTCGAGAGCTTGGCCTTGGCTTCTGCTGCAGTCACCTCAAGCATGGCCACAGACCATCTGGGTCACCACGTCTAGGTGTTCATCTGGTCGGGGCAGAGCCAGCACAGTTCTCAGCGCGCCATACGCTTTGAACGGTGCAGCAGAGGTGCAATGAACGCCGTCTCAGTGCAGACAGCTGGCGAGCGGCTCGACGCACTGATCGATGAGGTGGTCGCGTCCGGCGAGCCCGTGCTGATCACGGGGATGGAGAGCAAAGCCGTGCTGATTTCAGAAGAGGTGTGGCGCGGCATCCAGGCAACCCTCGATCTGGTCTCGATCCCCGGAATGCGCGCCTCGATCCGGGATGGCATGGGCACCGCGCTACATGAGCTGAGCAGCGAGCCGCTCTGGTGACCGGCTTAGCCATTGCCTGAGGCCGCCAGGGATCGCTCCAGGGCCTCTTGGGCAAAGGCATTGAGGCTTTTATCGCTGGCCTGAGCGCGTAGGGCCAACTGCTCATGCAGTTGCGGTGAGATGCGCAGGTTGAACTTGCCCGAGTACTGCCGGCGCGGCTCAATCCCCTTCTCGCGGCAAACCTCCAGGAAGACATCCAACGACTTGCGGAACTCCCGGCGCAGCTCCTCGGGACTGGAGCCATAGAAGTCAGCCCCCCCAGTGAGGCCGAGGATCTCGCCGCGAAACAGATCAGTGTCTTCGTCGTAGTCGATGCGGGCATGGAAACCGCCCTGGGTCATCAGGCTCATGGGGTAACTCCGTGTTGTTCAAGCCAGCGGCGGATGGAAGCGACAGCTCCCTTGTCGGTGTTCGGCGAGGGGTGGGGCCTATGGAACACCCGCACCTCGTCGAACAGAACAACCGCAAGGCGGCTGCCTTCCCGTTCGCTGATCTCGGCGCCGAGCTCCTGAAACAGGGCCAACACATCACGCCAGGGAACACTGCCGCTGACAGGCCTGACGAAGATCAACTCAAGGGTGCGCTGGTGCTTGCGCTTCATGCAGTGACAGTACTGCTTTCTGGTACTGCTGCCAAGTCGTCGTGCTGCAGTTGCCTGGCTGATTGAAGTCGTATTGGCTGCCGGGCCGCGACAGCCAATACCTGGCAGGTATTCGCTAAATCGCCAATACCTGCCGCAGGCCACCACCCAGCCCGGCAACAGGAGGCATGGCCTCCTCCCCCAGCGAACATGAGATCCAGCAACGCATCCGCCTGGCCTGCGGCCGCGGGCGGGTACGGCTCTGGCGCAATAACACCGGTGCTCTGGTCGACCAGCAGGGGCGCTTCGTGCGCTTTGGGCTGTGCAAAGGCAGCAGCGATCTGATCGGTCTGCGCTCGCTGGAGATCACGCCCGAGCTGGTCGGTCAGCGCATTGCCCAGTTCGTTGCCTTTGAGGTCAAGACAGCCCAAGGCGTGATCAGTACGGAGCAGCGGGCCTTCCTGCGCCTCGTGCAGGGACTCGGTGGCGTGGCAGCGGTCTGTCGCTCTGTGGAGGAGGCCGAACAGTTGCTTGGCAGGCCGAGGCAGTTGCCGCTGAGACAGTGATGGATGCGGCAGAACTGCAGCAACAGCTGAGGCGTCTCTCACAGGCCTACCCGGGCGAGTCCCCCTACACCCTCGCTCTGAGATTGCAGGCAGAGACAGGGAAGGTGATTACGGGGCAGCTTGCCAAGCAGATCCTGCTGAGGCTTGAGCCTGACCGGCCCTGACATGCCAGGGCATGACAGGGTGTGACTAGGAGTGCCAAGTTTGCCGTAAGGTTTGGGTTCCCATTCAGGAACCTGAACGTGGCCATCACCTACGCGGAGCTGCTTGAGCACCAGGAGGAGAACCGTGCAGCGTTCGGTCGGATGCTGCTGAACTGGCGAAGAATCAACGGCTGGACCCAGTACACCGCCTGCAGCTGGGCGGAAGAGGCCGGCTTCGATGCGATCTCCTACGGAAACCTCTCGGTGATTGAGCAGGGCAAGGCCGGCGAGCTACGCCAGAAGGCCTTCTGGCAACTCGGCGAGCTGAACCGCCGCATCGCCGACAAGGACTGGGGCCCGGTCAAGAGCCAGGCGATCAAGGAGAAGCTGGAAGGCGCAATCCCCTTGGGTGACAACGAGTGCCCGGCCTGGACGCCCCTGGAACTCTGGGCCTGCTATTGCGGCTTGCGGGAGGTGCCGGAAGCATTCCGCACCACCCCCGCGCCAACCGTTGGCCAGCGCAAGGCCACGGAGCTCTCCAGCAAGTGGCGCAATCAGATGCGCCGAGTTGTCGATGAATGTGGCCTCGAACCCAGCGACGCCCTCAACTCCCTGGCGGTCGAGGCCAGCGAAGAGCACCGCAAGCGCTTTTTTGCCATGCTCACGGGCTTCGGGGACTACAAGCCGGAGGAGCTAGCTCCGCTGTGGATCGAGGGCGATCTCTACCTGCCCAAGCGCTGGCTGGACCACTGGGAAGCCTCCAACAGGAAAGGTACAAAGCCCAGCGGCCGCAGAGGGAAGAAGCCAATTCCTGCCTAATGGCTAGGAATTAACAGCCGTTGTGAGTGCGGCTACCAGCAAAGAGCCCTAAGATCTGGACCAGCGGGCAACCGCCCGATTCGATCCGTCATGGCTCCACCCCCAAGGCCCAAGGAGGTCTGCATTGAGGCGCTGCCGGCCGACCTGGCCGGCGCAACCGCAGAGCAACAGCTCACCCATGCTCTGGCCAGCTTCCAGGCCGAGATGTCCCCCATCACCGCTGCCGATCTAGCGGAGGTGGTGCATTCAGCCCGCCCTGCCTTCCGCCGCGGGATCGGCTGGTCCGCCCAGCTGCGCGAGCAGCAAGGTCGCTCCAGGCTGCAGGTCACGGTGATGCACGTCGCCGGGGCCGAGCTCTGCAGCGAGTGCTGGGCTGATGAGGCCAGTGATCTGGCCGCAACAACCGGCCTGATGTTGGCCATGCTGCTGGGCATTCCGGTGTCCACGCAGGCTAGGGCTGTACAGCCCTATGTAGATGCACAAGAGCAGGCACCCGAAAAGCCTGCTGTGGATACTCCGCAACAAGCTTGCCTCGATCAGCAGCCAGCAGATCCGTCTCCACAGGCACCAGTCCCCTTTGCTGACTCCAGTGATGACGGCACTTCTGCAGACGCCGATCCAGCCCTGGCTCCCCTCGCCCCGGAGGAGGTCAGCGAGGTTCACCACCGAGTACTCGACCTGCCCCAGGCAGCACGCCAGGAGCTGACCAAGGCGTTCCGCGAGCACTTCCGGGTGCCTCGCAATGCCCGCTCCATCGGTGATCGCATCACCCAACGGCAGCACAGCGACTTCATCGCGCTCTTCCTGGAAGAAGCGCAGGGCCAGCTGCAGCCAGAACCTCCAGCAACACCAGGCCCATGAGCGAGAGCCATCGCCCCCGGGCGCCACGCCGATACGGCGAGCAGCCCCGCTCAGTGGCAGGTCGCCACTTCATCCAGACCCAGGTGCGCACAGATGTGTACCTGCGAGTCCGCGAGGTGATGGAGCGCCACAACCTCTCGGCCAGTGGAGCAGTTCATCACCTGCTGCGCGAGCGCTTTGGTCTGCCGCCCCTTCCCCCGTTCGATCAACAGCCCCTTTCCACCGTTCACCCCGATTCAACCCATGGCTAAGGACATCTTTCGTACCCCCCTCGCCGAAGTGCGCTGGGCCCATCTGATCACCCCCAGGCATCAGCTCGACAAGAGCAAGCCCAAGGCCTGGACGGCCGACCTTCTCCTTCCCAACAGCGATGAGAGGGCCCAGTCCTTCCTGCTAGCGATGGAAGATCAGTTCATCGCCCTGCACGGCAGCCGCAAGCGCCGCGCCGAGAAAGGCTTCCCCTGGAAGCCCGACAAGGAGAAGCCCAGCGAGATCACCGTGGTGCGCTTCAAGGTGCCGCAGTTTCAGCGGCGCGACGGCTCTCTTTCTGAGGGGCCCCGCATCGTCGATGCCAAAAAGCAGCCCTGGGATGGGGCCGCCATCGGCAATGGCTCCAAGGTGGTCGTCGCCTTCGACATCTACGACTGGGACGGGGAGAACGGCTGCGGCATGACCTTCCAGCCCCGTGCTGTTCAGGTCGTCGAGTTCGTGCCCTACGAGCAGGTCGACCCCACCGACGGCTTTGAGGAGGTCGAGGGCTACACCACCGGTCGTGCTGCTGAGTCCGACAGCACAACGGGCTGGGCTGTTGATGACGACGACGAGGCCCCCTTCTGATGGGCTCGCCACACGTGCGCAGCAACGGGGCCGCCATGCCCCGTCCCCAGTTGCCTGCCTTCTGCCGGAGCCGCCGGCCAGTCGTCACGGTCAGCGTCAGCAGCCTCATCGCTTTGCGTCTGCTGGTGCTGCTGGGGCTTCTCTTTCAGCTCAGCACCTTGCTGGTGGTGATCGCCGGGCCGGTGCCGCCACGGCCCGTGATCAGCAGCAGCCATGACTTCCGCCCCGATGCCGTCTCCAGCGCCGCTGGGGTCCCACTTCTCCAACCGTTGTCAGACCGATGAACAGCTCAACGCCTTTCGCCCCCGTCGACCAGAACGCCCTGGTCTCCCGCAGCTGGAACGGCACGCCAATTTCTCGGCGCACAACCGACGGCCACGTCAACGCCACGGCCATGTGCAAGGCCAACGGCAAGCAGTGGAACGACTACTGGCGCACCGACCGAGCGACGGCCTACTTGGAAGCCCTCTGCACCGAAACGGGAATTCCCGTTTCCAGCCTGTGTCTCAGCCTGAAGGGGGGTTCTCACCAGGGCACCTGGGTCCATCCCCAGGTCGCGGTCGACCTGGCCCGCTGGATCAGCGCACCCTTCGCGGTGTGGATGGACGGATGGTTCCTGGAGAGCATCCAGCAAGCTCAGCCGACACCGGTGGAGACGACCCCGCCCCGGCTCCGGGAAGCCGAGGTGATCGCCCTGGTGGAACGCAGCATCGGTCTGCTTGAGCGGCTCGGCGGCCTGGATCAACGCGATCAGCTCCTGTTCAAAGACATCGTGCGCAGCAACGTGCTGACCGCGAGCTCGGGATTGCTGTCGGGGGCCCCGACTGACGAGGAGCTCACCTTGGGGGATGCCTGGCTGGAGGTGTTCCAGCAAGCGCTGCCGCGAAGCCAGTTTTGCGCAGCCGGCAAGCTCGTTGCCAGGGCTTACCGCGAGGAGTTCAAAGAAGAACCCCCTCGCCGCCAACAGTTTGTTGACGGGGCCCCGCGCCAGGTCAAGAGCTATCGCCGCTCCTGGTTGATCGACACCCTCAAGCGCTGCCGCGCCCAGTTGACAGGGGGCTGATGGCTGGCACCAACACCATCTTTGGCACCAATGCCAGCACACCGCTATCAGACCGATGAACAATCTGACGACCGTGAGGGCGTGGTCCACGCCCTCCCTGAGTCCTATGCAGGAGGGTTCGACCTCCTCAAGAACCCTCATTTCAAATGAGGGCATCCCAGCAGGTGCCAGGCCGAAGGGTGTGAATTCAGTTCACACCCCTGGAAATGAGCAGGCTGCCACCGATGTCTGCAACGTAATTACCATCGGCAATCCTCGCCAGGTAGTAACTGAGGTGGGTGCGGACAATGGGGGTGTCATTTCGGCTGACCCCCTTGGCGGTGGGCCCTGCAGGAATTCCGCCGGGGTCGACCTGCTTCCGGAGGTGGCCTGATGGAGAACCAGACGACCCCACCCCCACCTGGGCGTCACCGGGTCTGGGTGACGACGGCAGAGGCGTGCGCTGCCCTGGGGATGAGCCGCGAAACCCTCCGCCAGCTGCGGTTGCGGGGGGTGCTCACCCCTGGCAAGCACTACAGGCGTTGGGGTTGCACCCAGGGCAGGGGGCCCCTGCAGTGGCACCTGGAAAACGTGGAGGCCACGATCACTGGGTGGAGCCGGCGGCATCTGCAGCACTGAAAACCACAAACTGGACGTAGAGTCACGTCTCTACGGGTGGCCGGGAACGGCCCAAGGCGTTCCTTGACCCAGTCCAAACCTCAAGGTCGTTCAGCTGACTACAGCCAGCACTTCCCGCAGGCGATCCGCCGCTGGGGGAACAGCCTGGCGGTCAGGCTCCCGGCCGATTGCTTGCGTCAGGCCGGGCTGCAGGAAGGCGATGAGATCGACATCGTTGTTGGTCCAGACGGCCGCCTGAGCCTGGAGCCTCTGCGCAAGTTGGATCGCACTGCTCTTGCCGCCGATCTGCGCCAGCTGCAGGCCACCATGCCCCTCACCCCATCGGTGATCGAGGAATGCCGCGGCGGTGAACGCTGGTGACGCTCACGCATCGATGATCTATCTCGACACCAGCGTCGTGGTGGCTCTGCTGACCCCGGAAGAGAGCAGCTCGCGCGCCCTCGACTGGTTTGCGCAGTCCCGCGAACCATTGATCAGCAGCGACTGGCTGATCACCGAAACCCTTAGCGCCCTGGGCATGAAGCAGCGTCTACACGGCCTCAGTGCTGAGGCACGCCTGGCCGCTGGGGAGCAGTTCGAGAGATTGCTCCAGGGCGGCGTTGATCTACGTCCGCTGGAGCGGGGTCGCTTCCGTCACGCTGCTGAACTGCTCCAGGATCCGGCCCTCGGCCTGCGCGCCGGTGACGCCTTGCATCTGGCGGTGGCGCTGCACAGCCGTTGCACCCAGCTGGCCAGCTTCGATATTCGGATGCAGCAGGCCGCCACGGTTCTGGGTTTGAGCCCCGCCCTGTCGTAGCCCAGTGGCCAGCAAGCGCACCCTCAACGCCAAGAACCTCGAAGCCCTGGGGGCTGCAGTGCTTGCGGAGCTGTTGATCGAGGTGAGCGGTGGCAACGCCGTGATCCAGCGGCGGCTGCGCCTTGCCCTGGCCGCAGGCGAAGGGACCGATGGAGTCGTTCAAGAAGTGCGCAAACGCCTGACTGCGATCGATCGCTCCAGCACCTTTTTGGATTCAGACAAACGCAAGGCTCTGGTGAGTGATCTAGAAGCCCAGCTCCAGGCGATCACCGGTCCGATCGCGACCGGTGATCCCAAGCAGGCCTTTGATCTCCTGAGGCGTTTCCTTGAACTCTCCGAGGGAGTGCTGGAGCGCTGCACAGACAGCACCGGAGTAGTGATCGGTGTGTTCGAACGTGCAGCCAAGCAGCTGGGACCGCTGGGCCAGGCCGCCCAGCTGGAGCCTGAAACCCTGGCGCAGCATGCCGCTGAGCTACTGGCGGAGAACACCTTTGAGCAGTTCGATGCGTTGGTGCCAGCGCTAAAAGACGCCCTGGGCGACTGGGGCCTGAAGCTGCTGGGGAGTTATTGCCGCCAGCGTGGCGCCCTCGACGGCAGCACGCACCTTCTCCAGATCGCTGTGGCCCGGGGAGATGTGGAGGGCTACCTGGCGCAGTTCGATGCTGAGGATCTGCTCTGGCGTGACATCGCCGCCAGCGTGGCCCAACACCTGCTGGCGTCCGGGCGGGCGGAACAGGCCCTAGAGATCCTCGATGGAGCTACGGAAGATGCCGCAGGTTTTGAGGATGGGCAGTGGCACGACAGCCGCATCGCCGTGCTTGAGGCCCTGAACCGGCAGGCGGAAGCCCAGGAGATGCGCTGGCAGTGGTTCAGCAGGACCCTCTCGATCCCGCACCTGCGCGACTACCTCAAACGCCTTGAAGACTTTGAGGATGTGGAAGCGGAAGAGCGGGCCCTGCAGGTGGCCGAGCAGCACCCGATCAGCCTGCTGGGCCTGCACTTCCTGGTGGAATGGCCGGCACTCGCCCGCGCCGCACGCCATGTGCTGGCCCATCAGGACGAGTGGGAGGGAGATGCCTACACGATTCACAGCGCCGCCGCCGAGCGCCTCAGTGCCGCCCATCCCCTGGCGGCCACGCTGCTGCTACGGCCAATGGTGTTCTTTGCGTTATGGATGGGCCGCGCCAATCGCTACCGCTACGCCGCCGAGGATCTCCGCACCTGCGAACAGCTGGCTGGCCGCATCGATGACTGGCAGGGGCATCCCGATCACTCGGCCTACGTAGAACGCCTGTACGACATCTATGGAGCGAAGTGGGGGTTCTGGAAGCTGATGGAGCGATGAACTGGTCTGAAATTGAACCAAGTCACTCGGTTACCAACTCAATCACGGTTACGTGGTTTTCAAGTAACCTGGCTTTACGCGGAATCCAAGTGACCCCATGCCCTCAAGGGACCGTGCCACCGAAGACACAGCTCCAGAGGGCGGGGCTCCCGAGGGCATGGCGGCTCGGGAGCAGATCGTCCGAATGCCAGCCCAGCTGGGCCAGCTGCTGATCGGCCTGCGCCGCCAACAGGGTCTCAGTCAGGCGGCGCTGGCTCAGAAGGCCGGCGGCATCAGCCAGGCACGTCTCTCGGCGCTGGAGCTCAA
>NZ_JAGQCD010000067.1 GCF_024345975.1 Cyanobium sp. Cruz-8D1
AGAGGATCCCATGGTTCAAGCGATCTCGTCGATGGTCGAGATAGATTCTCCTGCTCTGCCGCCTCTTCGGCGGCTTTTTCATGTCCGTAGAGACCCTGGAAATTGCTGATTATTCGAGGTGCCCTTATGGCGAAGATCTGCTCGTAGTCCGAAAAGCCTAGCTGGAGGGGGTAAGCCATCCGCTCCAGTCTCAGTCTTGGATCTGGATTGATTTTAGCGGGTTTTTCAGGGGTTCCCTAAGTTGCTAAGGAGCTCATACACTAATCTTTTGTTGCATCCAGTTTCTGCGCTTATGGTGATCCAGCGGCTCCATTTCTTACGCTCCGCGCCAGTCCTGTTATTGCTCGGAGGACTGCTGAGTACAACCCTGCAGGGCCCAGCCGCAGCGGGGCCCCTGGTACGCCGTACCCAGGAACGCAAAGCCTGCCAGTCGTTCGCTACCAAGCTGCAAGAGGCCAGTGGCAACACCGCTGCTGCCCAACAGGTGTATCAGCAGGGGGTGCTGCAGCTGGTGGCCCGCTTTGGGGAGAACCCCTGCAGCGACATCCCTGCACCAACAGCCAGCGGCATGGCCGCTCCCTCTGCCAACCCGGTCGTTACTCCCGCCACAGCCACGCCGCGCTCTACGAGCTCTCCTGTGACTCCAGCTGCCGTAGCGCCGAGCGTCCAGCAGCAGCAGGCCTGCCAGCAATTCGCCGTCAAGCTCCAGGAGGCGTCAACCAGTGGCGGGTCGGCGGCTGCGCAGCAGACCTATGCGATGGGCCTCCAGAAGCTCACGGGGATGTTTGGCGGCAACCCGTGCCCCGGCGTGAGGCCGCCCCAGTGAATTGGGGCTCGGGCAGAGTCTTACCCCTTTTCCTGCGCTTTGTTCCGTGACTTCCTGCCCTGGTAAGTCGCCTCCACTCTGCATTCAGACCCCGTTGACCACATGGCGGGGGGTGCCGGCCAGGATCGCGGCGGCATTGGCGGCCACGGCGTCCAGCAGCCGCTGGCGGGCGGCGCGGGTGGCCCAGGCGATGTGGGGCGTGATCACGCAGTTGGGGGCGCTGAGCAGGGGGTTGGTGGGATCGGGAGGTTCCAGGCTGAGCACATCCAGTCCGGCGCCCCCGAGCCTGCCGCTTGTGAGCGCTGCGGCCAGATCGGCCTCCACCACCAGCGGGCCGCGTCCGGTGTTGATCAGCAGGGCGCCGGGCTTCATCGTCGCGATCCGGGCCGCATCGATCAGGCCGCGGGTCTGGGGGGTGAGCGGGCAATGCAGGCTCACCACATCGGAGCGCTCCAGCAGCTCCGTCAGCGGCACCACCGGCACGGAGCCATCGCAGGCCATGCCGCCGGACGAACCGCGCCGATGGGCGACCACCTCCATGCCGAAGCTACGAGCGATCGCCGCCACGGCCTGGCCGATCCTGCCGAGGCCCACCACGCCAAGGGTGAGGCCGGCCAGCTCGGTGAGGCTGCCCTCCCAGAAGCAGAAATCGGAGCCTGCGCTCCAGGCGCCCTGACGCACCAGGGAGCTGTGGTGACCGGTGCGGTTGGTGAGCTCCAGCAGCAGGGCGAAAACGGCCTGGGCTACCGAGGAGGTGCCGTAGTCGGGCACATTGCAGAGGGGGATGGCGCGGGCCGCAGCGGCAGCGCCATCGACGGCGTCATGGCCCGTGGAGAGCATGCAGATCCCCCGCAGGGAAGGCGCCGCCGCCAGCTCCCGGGCACCGAGTCGGGTCTTGTTGGTGATCACCAGGTCCGCGGAGGCGATCCGCCCGGCCACCAGCTCCGCAGGCGTGCGCGCATGCACCGTCAGGGCGCCGAGGCGCTGGAGCGGTTCCCAGGAGAGATCGCCGGGGTTGGTGGTGTGGCCATCGAGCACCACCAGGCGAGCGGCTGGGCTGGCGGGAACGGCCATCGAACGAGGTCTGCAGACCTCAATCGTGGCCGATCGGCGGCGGGGTCCCAAACGGGGGCGGGATTCAGCCAGGCAACGATCGGATGGCCTGCCGGCCAGGGCAATAGGGGTTGATGCCGTTGCTGCAGTGGTGGAGCTGGAGCGCCTCGGCACTAGCAACCAAGCCCTGCAGGAGAGAGAGGCACAGGCCAACACCAACGCCGAACCCGGAAGCGATCCAGGATCTGTTGATGACGAACAAGCCCCCCACCCACAGCGAGCGCTACGAGGAGGCCCTGCTCTGGACCGCCCAGCTGCACCGCTGCCAGTCCCGCAACGGCAAGCCGGTGCCCTACATCTCCCACTTGATCGCCGTCAGCGGCCTGGTCTGGGAGGACGGCGGCACGGAAGATCAAGCGATCGCAGCTCTCCTTCACGACGCGATCGAGGATGCGGGTCAGAGCCACACCTCGATCGCCGAGCGTTTTGGCGAGGAGGTGGCCGCCATCGTGCGCGATTGCACCGACACCGCCGAGGGCCTGAGCGGTGCCGGCAAAGAACCCTGGCTGGTGCGCAAGACCCGTTACGTGGCCGCCCTTGATCACAAGAGTGAGGGCTCGTTGCTGGTGACAGCAGCTGACAAGGCCCACAACGCCCGCGACATGGTGCTCGATGCCCGCCGCGATCCAGGCAGCTGGGATCGCTTCAAGGCGGGGCTTGATGGCACCGCCTGGTACCTGCTGCGGATCCACCAGAGCCTCAATCAGCGGCTGCCCGGCAGTCGCTCCAACGAACTGCTCGGGGAGGCCGTGAACGAGATCCTCTCCTGTGAGGCCTATGGGCGCCTGGTGCCCCATGGGGTCGCCCCGGCGGCGTGGGCGGCGGGATACCTGGCGCGAACCCAATCGGACACCCAGGCCTGAAGCCGCTTGGCTGCCCCATGCTGGAGGACACGTCGACGCGTTCTCTTCATGCCGCGCCATCGTTATCGCCAAAATCCACTGCCGCTCGGTTCTGATGCCCCGCCGGTGGAGCTGTACGGGCCGGAGCAGCCCACCCCACCCGGACTGCAGTTGGCGGAGCAGGGCCAGCTGGAAGTGGTGCCGCTGGGGCCGCTGTTCGACGGGCAGGGCGGTAACAACAGCAGCAACGAGACCTGAGCGCCCCCATGGCCGACCTGACGATCACAACCCAGGACGATCTGCCGGGCCCCGGTGACGATCGCCCCTATGTGATGTTCGTCAACCAGACCGAGTACGGCATCGGACGGTTCCTGCGCACCAACGTGCTCTCGGCACGGCCGGATCTCAAGCGCTTCACCTCGATCCGCTTCCACATGACCCTGAAGCGGCATCCGAGCGACAGCGCCGGGGAGATCGTGCTGGCCCTGCTGGAGGCGATCGATCTGGAACCGCCCCTGTCAGTGTTCTGCAGCGACTTCCATCTGGAGATGGAGGGCTACCCGATCGAGCGGGGGACGGAGATCGATATCCCGCTGCTGCCGCCTGGCAGCCGAGGTGCGGCCAAGGGTTTCGGCTGAAGTCCAGGGGAGAGGCGCACTGCCGCCGATACCGTGGGGGGTCCCCCGCTCTCCCTACGGCCCGGCGATGCCTGCCCATGCGCTCCTGCCGGCCGTGAACCGTCTGCTCCAGAAGGTGGAGGAGGCTGGCGGGCTGCCGGTGCTGGTCGTTCAGCAGGACGACCTTGATGATCTGGCCACGGTGCGATTGGCCACACGAGAACAACAGACGCACCGGATCATCTACCGCGACGCCGGTGAGCCCAGCAGCTACCACGTGGCTTTTGAGGCCGCCCTGCTGCTGCGCATCGTCCAGGTGCCAGCCGATCAGCAGGTGATCCTCCACGAGACACGCGAAGCCAGGGAGAAAGTGGTCTCACAGATGGAGAGGATGTTCAAGGGCCAGATCAGCCTGGCTCAGGCGCGGAGCACTGGGCTCCGGTACTACGACGGGGTGCTGTTGCGGTTGCGCTCGACAGGACCGGGGCTTTGGGCGGACCGCTGGCTGTTCGAGCAGGCACCCGAGCTGCGGGGTCTACAGGCAGCGCTGCTGCAAAGCCAGGTGCAGGAGAACCTGATCTGCCTCGAGGGCGAGGTTGAGAGGCTGACACCCTCCGCCGTTTTGCAGGCCACCCGGGCGATCAATGCGGCCTGTGCCTTCCATAGCGCCGGGCTGCTGGGCCTCCCGCCACTGGCGATCCCGTACCAGGCCGCAGGCTTTGAACCCCTGGCCAAGGAGCTGATCGCCATCACCAGCGCCGAGCCCACCACGGCGGATCCAGACCGGGAGATCGTCGATGGCTGGGCCGAGAAGCTGGGCCTCTCCC
Organism: Cyanobium sp. Cruz-8D1; assembly: GCF_024345975.1. Lineage (GTDB taxonomy): Bacteria > Cyanobacteriota > Cyanobacteriia > PCC-6307 > Cyanobiaceae > Cyanobium. The sequence goes on from NZ_JAGQCD010000067.1 coordinate 4,226, forward strand.
GCTGGTACGTCTGGAAGATGCCCTGATGGAAAGCACGGCGTTTTCGATCAAAGAGGCCACCTTCCATGCAGCCCTCCAGCCGAAGGGCTGTCTCATGCCGCCATGGGCGGCCACTTGCCGGCGGTGGTTGCCAGCGGCAGCATCGGAATCAAGCGAGATCCGGCCGTGCCGGAGCTGCCGGCCATGGATGCTTTCGGGTTACTGATCGAGGAAGGGAAGCTCCATGAAGCCCGCCCCCTGCTGCAAGCAGCGCTGTTGCTGATGCTGCAGAACGCCCCAGCGCTTTACTACCTGGGCCTGCTCGCCAGCGAGGAAGGCGATCTGGAGGAGGCCCGCTCGCTGCTGAACCGGGCGGCCCTCGCCAGCGCGGGGAATGTCAGCATCCAGCCCCATGCCCTCGAAGCCCTTGCGCTGGTGGCTCTGCAGCAGGGCGACAGGGCGGAGGCCCGACGGGCATTGGAGCAGGTCATCGAGCTGGTGCCGGATAACAGCTTTGCTATCCACAGCCTTGTCAGCCTGGGTTGATCGCTGGGCCGCAGGAAGTCGCAGCGGCGCGCTTTCGCCAGGCGTTGTCGGTGGCACCGAATGATCTGATCGCCAGCTTCAATCTGGCCCGGGCATTGCTGGAGATGGATGCCGAAGAGCACCGCGACGATGCCGACCGTCTGCTGCTGCAGGTGATCGAGGTCCAGCCCTGTGGCGAGCTGGTCAACAAGGCCAAGGAGCTGCGGGGCAGCATTGCCGCCAGGGATCTGCGTGCCGATCAGCCTGACGGGCTACGACAGGACGCCGTGAGCGACTGCCTCTTGGCCCTGCAGCTGTTTGAGGGGATGGATCAGCCGCGCTTCATGGCGGTGCTCAGCGAGGTGGCGGCCATGGGCCAGGGCGGGCTGCAGATCAATAAGCCAGGCATCTCCCGCACCCTCAAGTCCCACCCCGGCAGCTGGAACGACCTGGCCCTGGCCTGCCTGAGCCACGGGGGCATGAAAGGGCTGAGGCCCGATGAGGACTCCGGGCTGGGGATCGGCGCTGAATATGAGGAGGAGGTGCGTCGCTCTGGTCTCGCGGCCTGTCTCCGTCAGAGGCCAGTGCCCTTAGCGCTCCCCCCAACGGTTGGCGGCAACTGTTGCCCCGGCGCGCGCCTCCTGAAACACCTTGCTGGCCACCACCGGATGGCCGGCATTGCGGAGCCGGCGCATCACTGGGCTGTCGATGAACAGGCTGGAGACCACCAGCACATCAGCCGGCACGTCCGGCTGGAAGGGGATGGGGACCAGGCCAAGGGTGGTGGCGTGCGCCAGGGCTTTCTGCACCTTGAAGTCCCAGCCGTGGGCATCCTCGCCGTGCAGGGCGATCGTGCCGCCGGCGGCGGGGATGGTGACCGTGGTGTCGAGCCAGTCGTGGCTGCGCAGAAGCCCCTGGCGGCTTGTGCTGGTCCGCGGCAGCAGCCGCGGGGGCTCCAGCTCTGAGCCGCTGATTCCTGCCACCCGCACCGGCGCCAGGGAAGGATGCAGGTGGGGCAGGCCGTGGCGCAGCAAGGCAGCCAGGGCCCGGGTGTCGCCGAGCGCCGTGTGGGCGTCGTCGCCGGAGAGGTTGATGCCGCGGGCGGCGCAGAGCTTGCCCAGGCTGATGAAGGGGTTGGGCATGGTGTCGATGCCGTCGCCCAGGTCGAGCACCAGCTCCGGCAGGGCCTCGCTCGCCTCCCAGAAGTGGTGCCGCAGGATCGGCCCATCGAAGCGATCGAGGTTGTGGGCCACCAGCACCCGGCCCTGCAGCAGCGCGGACAGGGCCGGTGCCACCGCTGGGAAGCTTGGCGCCGCTGCAGCCAGGCGCTCGTCGATGCCATGCACGGCGGCATTGGGGATCGGCACGCCGGGATTGATCACGGTGCTCCACTCCTGCTCGATCTCCCCATCGGGCGAGAGCAGCAGCAGGGCGATCTCCACGATGCGGCAGAGCTGACCTGTGCCGGTGGTCTCCAGATCGAGCACCGCAAAGCCCTTGGCGCCGGCAGGCAGCAGCTGCGGCAAGGGAAGTGGTTGGTGGTGTACAGCCATGGATGCGATGGAGCTCTCCCTGACCTACCAGAGTTCGGCCCCCGAAACTCACCCTGGATGCTGGGGGGTGCGGGATCCGCATGGATTCCTGCTGCTGGGCAGCCGCCATCACCCCCGCCGGAGGCGATTGGGGAAGGGCGCCCGCGGCGGTGGTTCCTCCTCTCTGGTCTGCCGGAGTTGTCGGTCTACCTCCGCAGGGCCTGAAACACCCCGGTCGGTCGCTCCCGGGGCGGCCTCGCCGTGGACGGCGAGCATGGCCCGGCAACGGCTCACCAGCTCCTCCCGTAGTGCTGTCGGGGCCTCAACCCGGATCCCCTCGCCAAAGCCATACAGCCAGGTGCGCAGATCGATGTCGGCAGCCAGGGTCCAGCAGGGGAGATCCAGCTCCAGCGGGTAGGGATGGCTGTCGGTGGGGGCGTTCGGCTCCAGCACATGGGGCGCATTGGGGTGATGCCACCAGGAATCGCCGGGTAACGGCTTGGAGAAGCGCACCTGCTCGCGGGGATAGCGGCCCATCCCTTCCCGCAGGAACGCAAAGGCCCAGGGGGTGGCCGAGAAGCGCAGGGTCTGCAGCAAGCCGGCGCGGGCGCGGCGAGAGGCACTGGCCAGAGCCAGCTGGCCGCTGACTTCGTCGCCGAAGAAGATGCCGCCGCTGTGGTGCAGCAGGCGCTCCAGCCGTTGCAGGGCCGCGTGCTGCCGTTCGGGGCTGCGGCGCAGGCCGTCGTTCGCTCCGCTGCGGGGCGAGGTGCTCTGGAGGGCGAGGCGATCGAGGCGCTCGCAGCGGATCAGGCCGTGCTCCTGGCCGATCACGTCTTCCTCGACGCAGAGATACCAGCCGACATGGTGAAAGATCAGCTGCAGCGGCCACACCCGCCACTCGCCCGCGCCATCGCCGATGCTGGTACCGCCGTGGCTGCCGGCACTGGAAAAGCGCTTGAGCAGCACCCGGCGCCGCTGGGCGATGGCCCGCTCGATCGCCTCGGCGCCGCAGGGTGCCGCCAGCGACTCACGCCGCACCAGGGCGGTGTCGACCACCCCATGGCGGGCATAGAGCCGCAGGGGCGGGGCGGGCTCATCAAGGCCGGCCCAGGCCAGGCGTTGCTCCAGTTCTCCCAGCAAGAGCTGAGCGGAGGGATCAGCCAGGCGACCAGCGGCCTGCTGCACCAGGGCCTGGATTTCCCGTAGCCGCGGCGCCGGCAGCACGGCGGTGCCAAGGGCGTAGCCATGGCGCACGTTGTCGTTGGCGGAGCGAAAGCCATAGGGGGTGAGCAGCTTCTCGAGGTCCTTGCGCAGGCTGGCGGTCTCACCGGGGAGGTAGCCGCCGGGGATGGCGGCGGTGGCGGCGATCAGCTGCTCATGGAGGGTGAGGGTGCTGCCCGGATCGCGATCGAAGGGGTTGTGCAGCAAGTGGCGCAGCAGGGTCATCACCCGCTGGAACACTGGCCCATCACCCATCGGCGGCTGGCCGCCATGAATGCCGCCGCTATGCGGCGCCGCCGGCAGTTCCGCCAACCGGATCGGCGCCAGGCTATCGCCGCAGAAGCAGAAGCCATTGGCCTCAAGCCAGGCCAAATCCGCCCGGATCGCCCCCGCCTCGCCGTAGCACTCCCCATGCAGCCGGCCCAGGAAGGCCGCAGCTCGCTCCGCCAGATCGCCCGACGGCAAGGGCGACACGATCGACTCCAGCTGCTCGCGGGTGATTGGATCAGCGGCGTCGAGCTCCGGGTAACGGCTGAGCAGGCGGATCAGGAACAGCAGCCGCTCCAGATCAAGCAGGCGCGAGTAGCCATGGAGCTGCCAATGGGTCTCGCGGGCCCGGGCGCTGCGGATACGGCGGTCCAGGGCCGCCAGTTCAGCAGCCAGCAACGGCTCCAGGTCGTCGTGATGGGTGGGCACAACGGCGCAGATCGCCGCAAAGCCCTCCGCCCGGCTGGGCCCGAAGTGGGGATCGGCCAGGGCAGCGGCCATCTCCTGGATCACCGCCTCGGGCACCTGGCGCTCGCGCTGGCGGTTCCACTCCAGACAGGTGGGCAGGGGGGTGTAGAGCCACCAGCCGATCCACTCCACCGGCGCCGGCAGCAGCAGGGCCTGGGTAAGGGCCAGGCGCCAGGGCCGGCGGGCATGGGTGGCATCGATGATCACCGGGATGCCCGCCGCCACCGCCTCGATCAGCCGTTGCTGCAGGCGCTGTTGAATGTCGATCCAGGGGCCCTGCACGGCCGCATCGCCAAAGACCTCGGCGCGGATCGCATCGGTGGAGAGCAGCAGAGCCGGCGGTTCATCGGGGGAGGTGAGCAGGGGCGCCAGGGCCTTGGCCAGGGTGGTCTTACCGCTGGCGGGCGGGCCGATCAGTAGGTGGCAGCGCAGCGGCGCCGCGGTGACGGAGGGCAAGGAGATCTCGCGGCGGATACCCGAGTCTTTCGCAGGTGAATCGTTCACGCCAGGGCCTGGCTTGGTGACGCTGGGCACCTGCAAATCGACAGCGCTCTGTGGCCAGCTCCTGCACCGTTCAAGCCGCCCTTCCGTCAAGGCGACGCCACGGCCCCAGCTACGCCCCGCCAGTTCCTCTTGAGCATCTGCATGTGCTCGATCTGCTGGAGCTCACCGGATCACAGCCCAAGGCGGCCCGCGCCCTGGCGATGCACCAGAGCACGGTCTGCCGCAGCGCCGCGCTGATGGGCCAGCAGTTCCGTCTGCAGCCAGGACGGGGGGCGAGTGTCTGCCGCTATGGCAGCAATGAGAGCCTGCGGCAGCTGCGGCTCGCCTACCGGGCCCACCGGCTGATGGGCGGCCAGCTGCGGATCGCCACCGACCCCTTGCATCAGCCGCTGCTGGCCGGGATGTTGAGCGTGCAGGCGGTGCCGCCGCGCATCCGGCCCTCGCAGGAGTGGGCGCAGCTGCTGAGCCAGGCCTTGATCGATGGGGCGATCGTGTCGTCGTGGTGCCACCCGCTGGTTCTGGCCGTCGAGCGGCTACCCAGCTGGAGCGGTGTGATCACGGTGCCGCTGGGGACGTTGCCCTTGCAGCTGGTGAGCCATCCGCCCGCCGCTCCAGACGGTTCCGCTCCCCGCAAGGTGCTGCTGCCCCGCCGCCATGTCACACCGCTGCTGCATGAGGCGCTGGCTTGGCATGGCTTCCAGGTGGAGCAGCAGCCAATCAGCAGCCAGGACGTTCCCTCCTGCCTGAAGCGCATGCACGATCGCCAGCTGGCGATGCCCCTCTGCCCGGGGCTGGTGGATCCAGGCTGGTTCCAGACCCAGAACCTGGTCGCCCATTCCGAGCAGCCCCAGCTGAGCGAACAGCTCTGGCTACTGCTGCCGCAGGGGCTGGTGGGCAGCAGCCGGGAGGCTCGCCATCTGATCCGCACATTGCGGCAGCGGGTGGAGAAGGCGGGGGAGGCCAGCCAGAGAGGCCCTGTAGAGACCTCATCGAAAAACTATGCAGTTGGTGCATCGCTACGCCGTCATGAGCATGGCGAACGCACTGCATCTGCTGCTGTCACGCTGTAGAACTGCGCAAGCTGGGGCAAAGTGACGTCACCGGACGGTCATCAACAGACCCTGATCTTCTCTTTCGCGCGTCGACTGACCTGTTTTATGCCCGCCAATCCATCGTGAGGTCACCCAGGTTCAGGTCCTCTCGCCAGTCCCTGGTTCTGCTTCCTTGAACCCCTGCGTCCCAAGCCTGCCCCAATGCCCCTCAGCACCGACCTCACCGACGCCCTGATCGCCCTGATCCCTGAGGACGGCAGCCGTATCAGCAACAGCGGGATCAAGGCTGCGCTGGAGCAGGAGGTGGGAGAGCCGCTCAACGACGCGCAGGTGGAGGAAGCCAAAACCCTGGTGGTGGCGATGGGTGCGGCAGAGAAGGCGCGAGGGCCCGGCGGTGGCCTGAAGGCCCCAGTCCTTGAGCCCCCACCACGAGCAGCCACCCCGGGGCGCTCTCGCCGCAACGGCAACGGCTCTTCTGCCCAGGGGCGCCAGGCTTCTGAGGCTGCAGCACCCGCCAGCCCTCAGGGCTGATTCAAAGTTTCAGCATGGGTTCGGTTCTGGCTGGCGCATCGCCATCTCCAGCAGCGTCGTGATGTCATGCATCACCGCCTGTAGGCCGGCTCGGATCGACTGAAATCCGGCGAGGCGC